>CAZUMS010000012.1:0-95542 GCA_964621525.1 uncultured bacterium | reverse complement strand
CCTATACACGCTTTCCAAGCGGGCGCCTTCAGCCACTCGGCCACCTCTCCGGGGATCGGGGAACACCGGCTCCGGGCTTGTCGGAGCCGCCGGATCAGCCTTTTCGGCGGACCCGGAAGAACCCCTTGAGTAGCGACTCGGACTCGATCCGGTCAAGCCCGCCCTCGCAACTGATGGGGTTCAGGTTTCCGTCCTCGGCGACCTTGAGCCCTGCGTAGCGGGCCGCCCCGCGCTTTAAGTCCGGGGCCCCGTAAACCACCCGCGACACCCGGGCGTTCTTCAACGCCATGAGGCACATGAGGCAGGGTTCGAGCGTCACGTAGACCGTCGCTCCCGTGAGCCGCCAGTTCCGGGTTTTCCGGCAGGCGCGCCGCACGGCGACGAGCTCCGCGTGGGCCGTGGGGTCGTGGGCGCTTTCGCGGAAGTTGCGGCCCGTGGCGAGGAGTTCCCCCGACCTGGAGACGACGACTGCGCCCACGGGCACTTCTCCGGCGGCCCCGGCCCTGCGGGCGGCCTCGAGCGCCCGGCGCATCCACCGGCGGTCGGTATCCGTGAAGGTGGCGCTCATGGGGCGGGGTTTCTCAGCGGATGATCCGGCCGATCCGCCGCCAGCGGGTATCGAGCGGCGCACGGACAAGGGACTTAAGGACCGAAAGGGGCCCCGTCGAGGTGTCCTCGTTGCCGGAGGAGTAGTAAATAAACGCCGCAGGACCGATCAGAGCATCTTCGGGCACCGTTCCCCAGCTCCGGGAGTCCAGCGAGCGGTCCCGGTTGTCTCCCATCATGAAGTAATAACCGTCGGGCACGGTGAATGGGCCGAAGTTCCCGTGTTCGCTCAAGGGGCCGTCCGCCCAGTGGGCCCATTCGTCATGGACGGCCTCGCCGTTGATGTAGAGCACCCGGTCTACAAGTTCGATCGTGTCGCCGGGAAGCCCCACGACCCGTTTGATGAAATCTTCCTGGTCCAGGTAGTCCTTGGACAGCTCCTGCGGCGGAACGAAGACGACGACATCCCACCGTTCCGGTGCCCCCCACCGGGCGAGCCAGTTGTGGGTGAACGGGATCTTGATGCCGTAGGCTGGCTTCCAGACGAGCAGGTAGTCCTTCTTGAGCAGCGTCGGGACCATGCTCTCCGAGGGGATCACGTAGGCCTGGACGACGAACGTCCGGATCAGGATGGCGAGGAGGAACGCAACGCCGAGCAGTTCGAGCAGTTCGGCCGTATGGGACCGCCGGTAGTGGACGAGATCCTTCTCGACGGAGACGGCGAGCGGCAGGAGTGCCGCGCGCACGGCGGCCGGATCGCTGCCCGCGAGTTTTTCCTCGAGGGTGCGCTCAAGTTCCTCGAGTTTCCCGCTCACCGCCGGGGCGAGGATCTTCCGGTGCTTGCGCCGGATCCAGCGGGACTCCGAGAGATAGGCCTTCGCCGTCTCCGGGAGCTGCCGCTCGGGCAGGTCCGCTACCGCCTGTTCCGGGGTTTCGCCGCTCATGGGTTACTCGACTTTCAGGACGGCGAGGAACGCTTCCTGCGGAATCTCGACCGATCCCACGTTCTTCATGCGCTTCTTGCCTTCCTTCTGCTTCTCGAGGAGTTTGCGTTTTCTGCTCACGTCGCCGCCGTAGCACTTGGCGAGCACGTCCTTCCGGAGCGCCTTCACGGTGCTCCGGGCGATGATGCGCCCGCCGATGGCCGCCTGGATCGCTACTTCGTACATCTGGCGCGGTATTAATTCCTTGAGCTTCTCGCACAGGTCCCGGCCCTTGTAGAAGGCCTTATCCCGGTGGACAATCACCGAGAGGGCGTCCACGGGATCGCCGTTCACGAGGATATTGAGCCGGACGAGGTCGGAGGTCTGGTAGCCCGTCGGCTTGTAGTCGAACGAGGCGTAGCCCTTGGTGGCCGACTTCAGCCGGTCGTGGAAATCGAGCACGATCTCGTTCATCGGGAGCTCGAAGATCACCTGCGCACGCTGGGGCGTGATGTACTTGATCTCCTTCTGGACGCCGCGCCGTTCGACGCACAGTTTGACGACCACTCCGATATAGTCCGCCGGGGTGTAGACGTTCACCTCGATGACCGGTTCGTCGATCGATTCCACGCCCTGCTCGGGAAGGAGCGAGGGGTTGTCGATTTCCGTGACCGTGCCGTCGTGCTTGTGGATCCGGTAGATGACCGACGGGGCCGTGGTGAGGAGGTCCAGGTTGTATTCGCGCTCGAGCCGCTCCTGGATGATGTCCATGTGCAACAGCCCGAGGAATCCGCACCGGAAGCCGAAGCCGAGGGCCGAGGAGGTTTCGGGCTCGAAGGTGATCGAGCTGTCGTTCAGCTGGAGCTTCTGGAGGGCTTCCTTGAGGCGGCCATAGTCGTCCGAGCTGATCGGATACAGCCCAGCGAACACCATCGGCTGAATCTTCTTGAAGCCGGGCAAGGCTTCCGTCACGCCGCCCGAGGCGAGCGTCATGGTGTCGCCGACCCGCGCGTCGGCGAGCGCCTTGATGTTGGCGATGACGAAACCCACTTCGCCCGTATAGAGGCCTTCGAGCGCTCCGGGCTTGGGCGAGAAGGCGCCCACTTTCAGCACCTCGAAGTTCGCGCCCGTGCTCATCATCTTGATCTTCGTGCCGGGTTCGATGGAACCGTCCACGACCCGGACGAGACAGATGACGCCCTGGTATTCGTCGAACCAGGAGTCGAAGACGAGCGCCTTGAGCGGCGCTTTGGGATTGCCTTTGGGCGGCGTGATCTGCTCGACCACCCGTTCGAGCAGCTCCGGCACGTTCGTGCCCATCTTCGCCGACACTGCCAGGGCATCCGAAGCGTTAATGCCGATAATTTCCTCGATTTCCTTGCGGACCTCATCCGGGCGGGCCGAGGGGAGATCGATCTTGTTGATCGCCGGGACGATGTCGAGTCCCTGGTCGACGGCAAGATAGACGTTCGCAAGGGTCTGGGCTTCGACGCCCTGCGAGGCGTCCACGACCAGCACGGCCCCTTCGCATGCTTTCAGCGACCGGCTGACCTCGTAGTTGAAATCGACGTGACCGGGAGTGTCGATCAGGTTGAACTCGTAGACCTTGCCGTCCTTCGCCTTGTGGTAGAGGCGGACGGATGACGCCTTGATCGTGATGCCGCGCTCACGCTCGAGTTCCATGGAGTCGAGCGTCTGTTCGCGCCGCTCGCGGTCGGACACCGCACCCGTGACGTCGAGAATCCGGTCGGCAAGGGTGGATTTCCCGTGGTCGATGTGGGCGATGATGCAGAAATTGCGGATCTGTTCCTGGGGCGTCGGCATGGGGTCTCGTTCAGGTTCCGGGGCGCGCCGGAACGTCACCATATAGACGTTCCGGGGGGCTGGGGAAAGCGGCAGGAGAGGGGCGGTCTTCGTCAGAAAAACCGGAGCTATATCAACGGTTTAAATCCTCCAGCCGCCATCACGGCAGAACCGGCGATACCCGGAAAGGTATCGCCGGTTCCGGCGGAGGCGATGCAGCAAGCGGCTACTTCACGGCATCGATGATCTTGGGGCCCTTCACCTTGAGGTCGCGGACCAGGGCGTCGCGGGCTTTTTCGGCTTCCTTCTTGTCGGAGAATCGGCCGATCTGCACGCGGTAGAGCTTCTTGCCGCTCACCTTGTCGGTGCCGGTGAACACCGGGAACCGGCTCTTCTCCCAGCGGGCTGCTTCCTTCTTGGCCTGAGCCTTGTCGGTGAAGGCAGCGACCTGAACGGTGTATTTGCCGCTCATGCTGGAGAGTTTGCGCCCTCGAAGCAGCGGCTGACCTTCGGCGGCCTTGGGCGGTGCGGCTTCGGTTTTTGCAATCTGGAGGGGGGCGGCCTTCGGGGCGGTTGGCTTCGCGGCGGTCTCTACCGGCTTTGCGGCCGTTGCAGCCGCCGGGGCCGGAGGTTTTGCGGACGTGGCAGCCGGTGCCGCTTCGGTCACCGGGAGTTCCGTCACCGTTTCGCGGGCGTATTCGGCGAGCAGCCGCTCCTTCTCGGCATCGGCCGGAGCGGTCTTTCCGATGGGAATGATGGTCGTGCTGCCCGAACCGCTGGCGGCCGGAAGAGCGTCTTCCACGGCCGCAGGGCCGGGCTCCTTGTCCAGACGCAGGGCGAGGGAGCCCGAGCCGGACGACGGCAGCGAGACCCGCGTTCCGTACAGGACCCCCGTCAGGAAAAACAGTCCCGCAGCCACGACGGCTCCGGACGTGAACAGTGCCAGTTGCTTGTTGTCGAGGGAGACCAGATGACGGTCGCCGACATCCTTGAAGGAGCGCATGCGCTCTCCTTTATGTGTCAGCCCTCACCTGGACCTGAATCCATCCGGTCGGGAGCCGAAATGCCCAGAAGCTCGAGGCCGCTGCGGATCACGGTCCCAACGGCGGCGGCGAGAGCCAGACGCGCGCGGGACAGTTCCGGATGGGCAGAATCGACGACCTTATATAAGGTCTCTCCCGACGGACTCTTTGCAGAATAATAGTTACTGAACGTCCTGACAAGCTCGACGAGATAGAAGGTGAGGTGGTGGGGCTCCATGATCCGGGCCGAATCGAGCACCACGTCCGGGAACTCGGCCATCTTGCGGATCAGGTCGATCTCCTCGGGAGCCTTGAGAAGCTGCAGTCCGGCGGGTGCCTTGGCGTCGAAGGGGAACCCGCCATCGGCCGCCTTGCGCAGGATGCTCTGGGTCCGGGCATGCCCATACTGGACGTAGTAGACCGGATTGTCGTTCGACTGTTTGCGAGCAAGCTCGAGGTCAAACTCGATGGTCTGGTCGTGGCTTCGCGACAGGAAATACCAGCGGCAGGCGTCGGAACCCACGTCGTGGATGAGTTCCTCGAGCGTCACGTAGTTGCCCTGCCGCTTCGACATCTTGCCGTCCATAAGCAGCACAAACTGGAGGATCCGGAAGATCAGCCGTTCCGGCTCGTAACCCATCAGCTTCACGGCACCGCGCACGCGCGGGATATACCCGTGGTGATCGGCGCCCCAGATGTTGATGATCCTTCCGTACCCGCGCCGGTACTTGTCTTCGTGATAAGCGATATCAGACGCGAAATAGGTCTTGATACCGTTCGTGCGGACGACGACCCGGTCCTTCTCGTCGCCGAGGGCATCCTTTTCGAGCTGCCAGGCGCCATCCTTCATGACCAGGACGCCGTCCTTCTTCATCTTTTCAATCGTGGCGTCCACGGCTCCGGACTCCACCATCTGCCGCTCGGAGAAATACCGGTTGAACACGACATTGAACCGGCCGAGTGTGCGCCGGATATGACCGAGCAGCACAGCCGCTCCCGTGTATTTGAGGAACTTCAGCGCTTTCTCATGGTTATTCAGGAAGTTCCGGGCGGCTTCGTGCAGGTCGTCTTTCAGTTCGGGCGTGGGCCCCTTGCTCCGGACCGCCAGCTCGAAGATGTCGAGCAGGCGGGCGGTCCGCGCCGGAAGGTCGGGAAATTCGCTATCCGCACTGGCTCCTGACAGTTCGTCAATCCGCCCTGGGGCGAGAGCCTCGACGATGAGAATGATTGCCAGCACCTTTACATATTCGCCCTGGTACTTGATCTCGAGGCCGTCGACATGGAGGCCCGAGCGCTCCCTCGCGTAGTAGAAGAGGGATTCACCGAGGTTATCCACCTGGAGCCCGGCATCGTTGATGTAGAACTCGCTGGTGACGTCGTTGCCGGCGGCCCGGAGGATCCGGGCGAGCGTGTCTCCGAAGGCCGCACCGCGTCCGTGGCCCACATGCATGGGTCCCGTGGGATTGGCGCTCACAAACTCGAGATTGATCTTCTCGTTCGAGGGAACATGGACCGCTCCGTAGCCCCGGTATTGTCCGTCCCTGCGGATCAGCGGCCCTGCCGAGAGAACTTCGCTGACGACGGAGGTCCAGCCCTCGGGGCGGATCCTGATATTCAGGAACCCGGGTCCGGCCAGCTCCACGGAGGCGAGCCAGGAGGGGGCGTCCGTCTCAATCCAGCCCTTGAGGTCCTCCCCCAGCTTCCGGGGGTTCGTCTTCATCGGCTTGGCGAGCTGCATGGCGATATTGAGCGCGAAATCCCCATGGGATTTTTCCTTGGGAAGCATCAGCTCGACGGGGACCCGCAGGCCACCGGGGCCCTGAAGAATGCCGCCTTCCAGCGTGAGGGCGAGTTGCCCCGAGCGGGTGACCCGCTCGAGGGTTTTCAGGATGTGCGCATAGACCGTGCTTTTCATCGTTGGCTCTTCAGACCGGCGTTCCGGGAGTCAGGATGCGGGCATACGCCGACGGGATGCCGCCGCAGCGGGCATTGGATAGCCACCTGCGAGGGCCAAGTAAACCGCCCTGTTTACTGCTGCACGACGGTGATATCGACGCCGTTCCTGGCTGCCCGCTGGCGGCTGATATCCGCCCGGTCGAAGATGATCGCCTCGACACGGATCGTTGCCGACTGGCTGGACGTGAGCGGCGGGGAAATCTTGAAATCCTCGAGCGTCAGGGAGACTTCGGCGCGGTCGCCCACGTCGAACCGGAACGCCGGGAACTCTTCGTTGAAGTCCTGGTTGATCTTCAGCGTGGGGGGCGTTCCATCGCCGATCTGGGCATTCGTGATCTGGTTCCGGGCAGAAATGGCTCCCGCACTGCCGCTGGTCGTGGAAATGGACGTGACCCGGATCTGGAACGACGATTGGTCGACGCCGGACCCGCCGGAATCCTCGAACCGGAGACGGAATGTCACCGATCCGCCCTGCTGGATCACCTGGTTTTCACCCTGAGGGGAGATGAACTGAAGCGTTGGCGGAATTGTGTCGTCGAGCCGGACGATGGTCGCCATGTTGATGGAGGCAAGGCCTTTGGACGCCGATTCGTAGAATACCCGGAGGATCTTGTTCGCATCGAAGATGGAGGCAGGCTTGGCCGCCTTGGCCGCCTGGACGAGAACGGGGTTCGTCGGGACGATGGTGGAAATACGCAGGGTTGCATCGTCGGCGTCCCAGTCGAAACCGTCGAACGAGCCGGTAATGCCGACGCGCTGGGCGCCGATCTCGCTCGTGCCCGTGTACCACAGCCGCATGACAGTCCGGTTGGTGATTGTCTGGGAGATTTCGATCGTCGGATCGGAGCTGCCCACGTCATCGAAGCCGGGGAAGTTCCCATTTCCGACCACGATATTGTTCGCAAGCGGGATGTTCGGGGCATACGGGCTGCCGTAAGCCACGTCGGAATCCTCCCGGATCAGGCGCTCGGCCACGAGACGGCCATCGGCGGCCTCGCTAATGCGGGCGACGCAGATCCGGTCGATCCGCCGGACCTCGCATTCGTTACCAACCGTCCGACCGTATTCCTCGGTACACGTGTAGTACATGAGGGTTTCGCTCTGCGAGTAAGGGTTCTGGATCAGAAACGGCGAGCTGACACCGCCGGATTCCCAGGGATAGGGGCCCGCCCGGATGCTGAGGGCCGCCGCCGAATCGCGGGTGTTCAGCTCCGTCACGGATGCGTTGCCAAATTCTTCCGGCAGGAATGATTTGCGGTCGCAGGGCAGCGTGAACGGATCGAAAGAACCGGCGAGCGTGTTGAAGAATGCGTCGGACTCGGAGGCGATAACCGGATCGTCGGCCGTCATGGCCTTGTTGGCGATAAGGAGCGGCGTGCCGTTCCGGGCGAGCTGGTTGACCGGCGGGAGCAGGGTGCTGCCGATGGCAGAGGGAACGAGAGGGACCTCTGCATCGTCAGCCGACCGCAGCACCACGTCGGGAATTCCGGGGCCGACATAGTAGAGCACGTCTTCGAATACCATCGGATCGAGGACGCCGTTGGCATCGTAACAGTTTTCGAGGAACTGGCCCGGGCCGCAACCGGCTGCTGCCGGTACCGGAAGGGCATAGGGTTCGAGCCCCGGGTCGTCGGCCAGATTCCGCCGGACCAGGATGATTTCGCGGGTGTCCCAGGTCTGGCCTTCGGTGTCCGAATTGGCCCGCCCGATGGCGAAAGAGGCGAACTGGTCCTCGACGCTGTCGGGCTGGTCATCACCCTGGAAATACATCGTGTAGGTGCCGTCCGCATTGATGAGCACGTAAGGGCTTCCGACACCGTAGTCGTCAAAGCTGTAGATGAAGCCCAGCTCGTTGTTCAACGACGGATCGGCGGCGAACAACGGAACCTTGCCGAGCGTGGCCAGAAAGCCGATCTGCGGGTCTGTCGGGAACGGGTCGGGCAGATTCGGGTCGGTGCACGAACCGATGGCGATTGCGAGCAGCGCGAGCGCCGCCCGGCGGACCGTGTGGAAACCGTGTCTGAGCGGGTGTTTCTTCATGGCTCAGAACCTCACCGTGAATGTCGTGCCGATGTTAAAGACCCGGCCCTTGAAGGTCAGGTCGCCGACTGGATGCAGCGGGGAGGCCCGCTGGTATGTCCGCTTCTGGTACTGCGTCCACTGAAAATGCCAGTCGACGCTGAACGGCTTTTCGAGGATTTCCGTGGGATCCTTCAGTGTGGCGCCCGCCCCGAGCGAGAACCCGTTGGCCGTCGAGTCGAGGAAGCTGGTGTCGAAGATCTGTTCCGGGACGGGTGTCGTGCGCCGGAAGTATCCCGCACGGAAACGGATGTCTTCGTTCAGCTTGTATTCAAGACCGGCTCGGAGTTCGTAGGTATTGTCGAAATTGGGCTCGGGGTCGATGGTGACGATCGGCGCCACCAGGGCTGTCGGGGTCACGCGGAGCGCAACACCGGGAGTCGGGGTTTGCGAGGAGAACACATAGACGAAGTCCGTCGAGAGGATCACCTTCTCCAGTACTTCGAACGAAAGGCCGCCGCCCAGCTGGGCTGGCGAGAACAGGATCGAGCTCGTGAATGACGACGAGAAGCCGATGATGTCGGCATCCACGTCGATCGGCAGGTTGAAATCCGGCTTGACCTTGGCCCTGTAGAACAGGCCCATCCGCAGGTAGCGGATCGGGGTGATCTGGGTGCCCACGATCGGTGCGATGGTCGGCGAAATCGCGACGGCCGTGTCACGCTGGGTGACGGAGGCATTCGCGAGGTCGATACCCGTCCGGATCTTGCCTTTCGCGGTCACAAGGAGCTGGCCGCCGCCACCGATGGAGAAATACTGGTTCACCCGGTAGGCGGCGCCGAAGGCAATGACCGGCGTCTGGAGCTGATCCTCGCTGAAGACGAACGAGGGCTCTTCGGGTGTCCGGATGCGGATCGATACGATGGTCGGAAACGGCGTGTAGGCGGCAAGGCCGAAGGCGAGCTTGCGCTCGAACGGGCCGCCGATCGGCACGACGCCGCCGAAATTATTGGCGAGGAAGGTTTTGGTGGCTCCTTTGCGTGTGCCCGAGAAACTCCGGATCCTGAAGCTGGGAATGACCAGCTGGGGGCCTGCGGAAAGCTGGATGTCGGTCCGGTTTGCCAGACCGGCGGGGTTGTAGAAGACCGCGGAAAAGTCGTCGACCTGGGCGGACACGGCGCCGCCGAGGCTCATGGACCTGGATCCGAGGCCGAATTGGATGGCCGGAGACTGGGCGTTCGCCCGGCCTGAAGGCCAGATGATGACGGCCAGAACAAGCCATCCCGCCAGCCGGAGGCCGGAAAGAATGGCTCGAAGGCCGGTGGTTGGTCTCTTTGTCATCTCGGTCTGTCCACCCCCAGAACCCCGTTTTCGAGCAGGATGCTGATGAAAATCACCAGTTCGTCGGTTACGTTCTGTTCCGCCATCAGGACCAGCGTCGGCGTGAGCCGTTCCAGAGCCCCCGACGAAACCATCTGGGCGATCACGCCGACCAGCACATCGGCCGTTCCGGTATCAATGAGCTCGACAAGTGTATCGTACAGGAAACGGATATCCTCTTCTTCGACGTCGGCGAGCACCTTGGTGATGCATTCCGTAACACGGCCTGCCAGCGACGGAGCATCGGAGCAGAGCACGGCCGGAAGATCCACGTTCACCTGGAAGAATTCCGAAAGGCCGCGCTGGAAGACCAGGTCCTTGTCTGCGCGGATCAGGGGGTCCGTGGCGTCGATCAGGGCTGCCACACCGCCGGTGTTCGGATCGAACTGGTCAATAATAAAGGCCAGCAGCTTGCTCCGGTCCGACTGGTTGAGGGACTGGAAAGCGTTGTTGCCTTCGCTGATCGCCGAGAGGCTCTGCTCGGAGGTAAACAGACGGAGTGTCGAGAGCAGCGGGTCTTCCTTGCGCTGGCCACGGGGCTGGGCGAACAGCTCGCCGACCGTTCCGAGCAGCGTGGAGATGAAGGGCACCAGTTCCGAAGTGAACTCTGGATCCGTGCCCACCTTGCCGAACGTGAGAACCGACTGGGTCATGGACTCGCCGAAAAGCGTGAGTTCTGCAGGGTCCTCGAAGGAACTGCAGTTGAAGATCGGTGTGCCGAGGCCGACTTCCGGTACGTCGCCGACGATACAGTCGACCATGAGAGCGAGGAAGTCGTCCGCCCCCTGGGTCAGGAAGTCGCCGGGTCGCATCAGGATCGGATTGCCGGAAGAATCATACTGGATGGCGCCGATGTTGTTGCGCAGTGGAACGGCAGTCGTTGCGGCCCGGACGAAATCGATCAGCAGGGAGATGCCGTCGGTGCGGTTTTCGCACGGGTAGGCGCCGCCGCCGGTCTCCAGACTGCAGGGCAGGCCGATTAGATTCTTGTAGATTACCGGGGCGTCCGAGCTGTCCATGCGCGGCACCAGGATCGGGTTGTTCACGCTCTGGATAGTCACTTCGTCAAAAGCATTCAGGAAGTCCAGCGCGTCCCGGACCAGCGGCGAAGTCGGGTCGAGAAGTGCTGCAAGCAGGGGTTCGAGGCGCTGCAGGACAACCCGGTTGTTGGTTACCTCGCCGTTGTCGAGCTGGCGGGAGCGGGTCAGCGCTCTTGAAGCCGTGATGATCGCCTCGTTGACCTCGAGATTCTGTCCGTTCGGCCGGACCAGTCCCTGTGCAAGCCTGACCGCCACTGGCAGGATTCCGGTATGGGCCACCGCCTCGGTCGCCTTGAGTGACTCCCGGATCGCCTGACGGTCGGACTCGGTGGTCATGGCGCTTTCCAGAACTGGAGCGGTCAACGCGCTTGTGTCGTCAATCAGCTGCTGGGCAGTCGCCGTGCGGACCCGGGCAAGCTGGGGAATGAATTGGGCGACGATGTTCTCCGACCGGCGCACGGTGTATTTCGTGACCGCCCCGCCAGGGAGCTGGGTATTCGCCCCCACGCAGCCGGCGCCGGCGCCGGGATAGGGGTCTCCGCAGGTAAGGGAGCTTGCGATATCGTTGCTGCAGTAGTTCCGTGGAATGATCGGAATGGGGCTGCCCGGTGCATATACCGGGAATACCGAGCAGGCGGCCGCAGAGGCCGGGGGCATCTTGCAGATGGTCTGTCGCGGGTCACGAACGTCGATGTCTGTGGGCGGATTGTTCGTTCCGCCTGGCGTGAAGCTGGCGAACGGGTCGAAGAAATTCAGGTCCGCCGAGACTCCGGGGCCGCCGACCAGCGGGATGTTACCGGGGAGGGAAATCCCGTTAATGGATTCCGACTTCACGCACAGGATCTGATCGGCGGGGACAGCCGTGATCTTGTACCGCTCGGTCACATTGCCGATCAGTACGGCCAGGTCGTCCTGGTTGCTGTCATGGTTCACTTCCGTCTGCGGGCTACTGTTGAAACGGCCGCTGCAGGAAAGTACCGGCACCGATCCGGTGGGGCAGAGGGCAGACATGGAGACCTGCGAATAGGGAGCCATGGAGACCGGGTTGAGGCGGCGCAGATCCGCACCCGAATGCAGGGCGAATTCCCCCTGCCGGTCGAGGATCGGAAGGGCGCGTGTCAGCTGCTGGGCGATCGACGGCCGGAATTCCGGAGCGCCATTGGCCTGGGCATTTTCGATATCGACATTGGACAGGTCGAAGTTGGGCGGCAGGCCGTCGAACGTAGGAATAACCCCGTTCTCCTGATGGAAATTGTACATCTGGAATAGCTGCTTCGGCAGCCGTTCCAGATAGTTCGCCAGCGTTCCGAAGTAGAGTCCGCCTCCGAGGAGCCGGCTTTCAATGTCGTCAGCCGGCGTGATGTCGTCGTCAAGACCTTCCTCGGCCATGAGGTAGAGCCCGTTTTCGCCGACGACCTGCATGACCCGGTAGCAGTCGACAGAAGACTTGCTGCAGATCACTTCCGTCATCTTGCGCCGGTCCGCGAATCTGAGGCCCGGCGTGGGCTCCAGGCTCTCGATTTCGACAACGTTATCCTGGTAGACCGGGTAGCCCGGCTGGGACCAGATATCCCAATACTGGTACTGGTCGCAGTTGTCGGGGTCGAGGGCGTCCGGGTCCAGCGGGAAGCTGTTCTGGTCGAGTTCTGGAGCCGTGAAACGGACGAAGTCGGAGACCTGCGGCGTATTGGGCCCATCATCGGGATCGGGCGCGCAGATGGCCTGATGTATCGGTGTCCGGGCGACGACAAGAATGTCACCTGGAACTGCCAGCAGGAAATTCGCGATGTTAGCACGGGAAGCGGTTTCCGCCCGCACCTCGCTAATTCCAACGTCCGTAGCGGCCGTCCCGACGGTCACGGTCGTCGTCGCCGTGACAGCTCCCGTTACGCTCTGGCAGGTCAGGGTATAGACAGTTGTCGAGGATGGGCTGACCGCCACCGAGCCGAACGGGATCTCAACGGCTCCAATTCCCTGGTCGATCGAGCAGGACGTGACATCCGGCGTAACGCTCCAGGATATCTGGGCGAACTGGCCTGAAGAAATCACGAACGGGCTCGGCGTGAAGGCCATGACGGGAACCGACAGGGCGCCGCTGACCAGTTCGACCGTGGTCGACGCTTCCACAGGACCGCCGGGACCATCACACACGACGGTATAGGTATTCGTGGGCACCAGAAGGGAGGGATTCAGGTTCAGTGCCCCCACCGGACCGGCGACGGTTCCCAGCGGGACCACCCCGCCTGAAACATAGGCGGTGCAGGATGTTCCCTTGGGAGCGTTCCATGACAGCAGCACGTCGGCGCGCTTGAAGCCGAACATGCGCAACCCGTTTCCGGGCACGAGATCGCGGCCCGGGTCGCCGCCCGTCGTCGACAGGGCCACGTTTTCGAGATTGATGGAACTCTGCTGCATGATCTGGGGCAGCGGTACTGCTTCGCAGCCGGCGGGCGGCAGGCAGAGCTGCTCTTCGCGGTGATTGTGAGCCGTGCGGATGAACAGAGAGTCGATCGACGCTACAGGGTCCTTCGCAAGGTTTCCGAGCGAGTTCCGCAGTACGAACTCCAGCATGCCGTACGGATAAACGCGCCCGAAGGGGTTCTCAGGATCGTTCGGCGTGACGATCGTCAGCGGCTGGGTCAGAAGGTTGATGGGCGCTTGTGATTGCAGCACGGTGGAACCGTCGCTGCCTTTCACGCGGTGGACGTTCTCGCCGATGAACTGGCCGCTGGAGAGCACGTATTGGCGTTCCAGTTCGGTGACGAACCGCTCTTCGTAAGAGCCACGGAACGACTGGTAGCCGAGCGGGCCGTCGGTGAGCAGCGCGTAGCCCGCCTGGAGGGCTGGGCCGAGGAAGTATTCGTTGCTCACCAGATCCTGGGTCAGGATCGCGCGGCCAATGTCCTGAATGATGACCGTCGGAAGGCCTTCCTGGACGATGCTTCCGTCATCCTGCTGCTTGTTGATGAACAGCTTCAGCGGATTGCGGATGCCTTCAGCGAGGGCGAATGCGCCGCGCTCCAGCGAGGTTCCGAGGCCGGTGGAGTAGGCCAGCTGGACCGCATCGAGGGTCGCTTCGAGCAGACGCGGCAGATTGTCGTTACGGGTAAACGGGTTCGCGTTCTGCGGCTGGTAGAAGTCGTCGGGCGTAATCGTGACGGTGTTCAGTATGTCCCGGTAGTCGATGACGCCGTCGGGTGCGCCGTCGGGGAAACGGTCCGCGATCGAGAAACCGTTCACGAGGTTCACGCGCCCGTTGCGGTCGATCACCGCGGGCAACAGATCGGCGCTGTCCAGCACACCATCGAGATTCGTATCGAACAGGCGGCAGTCGAAAGGCTCCGTGAACAGGCTGCAGTCAGGAATGCCGTCGCTGTCGGTGTCGAAGAACTTGGCCCGGTCCTGATACAGCGGGTTGGACAGCACATCGAACGAGAAATCCCGAAGGTCGAATAGTCCATCGCCATTCACATCGAAATTTTCGCCGTCGGAAACGGTGCCGTCGTTGTTCAGGTCGAGGAAATCGAGCTTGCAGAACGGCGGCCCGCCGAGGAAATCGAACAGGTAGTCGACGGACCGGGCCGTATCGGTTCGCCGGTTGGCCGGCACGTCGACTGTTTCGACGATGTCACCCACGGACAGGCATGAGTCATCCCCGTTGCGGTCCAGATTGTCCAGAGCGTTGAACACGCCGTCGCGATTCTGGTCGGTCCGGACGCTCGTCAGCGTCATCAGCTCGATCGGGGTGACGAAGTCGTCGCCATAGAACCGGTTGCCGGGCATGAGGTCAGTGAGCAGCAGGATGTCGAGGATCGTCCGCGAGTTTTCGGTAAGCTTGCCGCTGATGATGCGCTCGATCACCGGCAGAAGGTCGCGGACGATGTTCAGTTCGCCGACACGGTAGGCGAGCGTGGTGTCTCCGCCGTCAGCGACGTAGAAACTGCTGGAGGAGTCGAGGTCATTACCGGCGGGGAAGCGTCCGGTCGTCGACTGGGGTGCGATGTAGAGAATGTCGCCGGTATAGGTTGAGGCCGGCAACGTCACCGTGAGGCGCTGGTTCCGCTTCAGTTCGGCAAGCTGCGCGCCGTAGGTGGCGTCAAATACCTGGGCATCGACCATTTCCTGCGGCTGGAAACGGGGCTGGATCTTGAGCACTGGGGAAGCAGAGGCGACGACCCGGAAGAACAGGCCCGAGTTCACGCCGCTGGTGAACCGGACCTCATCTCCGGCGGTAATTCCGGCTTCACGGAAATCCCTTGCCAGGGTGCTTGCCGGATCATGGAAGCTGTAGACCACGCCGCCGGCCGGGGTCGAGTCCACGGCATAGTCGAATGTGTTGCGGATTGTGGCAGGGAACGTCACGAGGTCATCCGGTTCGACGTCCGTTGCGCGGACATTCGAGGGCACCAGAACCTGAAAGCGGAAGTTGAGATCCGGTTGCAACGCAGGCCCCACATTGGCGGGACTGACGGAACCGGGCTCATAGGCATTTGTGCAAAGGGTGAGCCCAGTCGGACTCGGCACGCCGGCGATGTTAAAAATCCGGCCGGCATTCACGCCCGAGAGAAACCGGACGCGGAAGGAACGGCGGTAGTCGTCGAGCGGGACCGCCTGCGGGAACAGCGGGTTAACCGAGGCGGCGGGTGTGCAGGCTCCGGGAAGGACCGGGATCAGGCTCTGGCCGTTCAGCTGGAACGTCGAGCTGACGGACGTGAGCTCTCCGGTGGCCAGAACTGTGGTGTTGCCGCTTGCCGAAAGCTGGGCGTAAACGCCGTTCACGCTCCGGTCGAGGAATGCCTGGTCGGGCGGCAGCACTTCCGAGAACGGCACAAGGCCGAGATTGAGCTGGTCGAGAATATTCTGGATACCTTGCGAGCCGAGCTTGTCGTTCAGGCCGAGCAGGATGCCGACGACTTCCACTCGAGGGTCGGAGAAGCGGGGATCGTCGTTGCGGAACTCCGGGGCGAGCAGGTTTCTGAGTGCCGGCAGGAAGTCCTGGATTGCACCGCTCTCGAACAGGACAGTGACCAGATCGTAGGAGGACTGGATACCGGGCTTGGCAGGATTCCGGTCGGCAGCGAGCACCTTGAGGAGGTCGGTCGAAATCGGTGTGAACTGAAATACGGTTCCCCGGTCGATCAGAGAGTTCAGCACGCGGGAGAGCTCATCGACCCGCTGCGTGTCCATGATCATCGAGAGCGCATCGATAAGGTCCTGCAGGCCGCCGGTCCGGTAGATCGACTGGAAGGAGACAACGAGTGCATCGAGCTGGCCGGCGCGCGCGAGTTCCGTGAACTGCACGAGGATATCCTGGGCCGGCGGCGAGCGGTGAAAGTCCGTTCCGGGGGGAAGAGAATCCGAGAGCGGCTTGGCCTTGTTGTTGTTCTCGCAGGCACCAGAAGAAAGCAGCAACGCCGCTGCCAGACCAGCAGCCATCGTCCGGGCGGAGCGCCGGAGAAAATACCCAAGCTCTCTCAGGCCTGCGGAGAGCTTGGTTTTCATATCCGTTATCTGGCTATCCACCCGTAACAACCGCTCGCTTTGGAACCCGCCACCGGTTCCACTTCGTGATTCGCCTCTCAGGCAGGGTGCCGTCCGCGACCCGCATGGTGAACAATGAATTGCCCACCGTCGCAACGATATGCCGGACAAGACTCGACCTTTCGGTTCGTCCCTATCCGGAACACACCAGTCCCCAGCCGGACACGGTGCTCTGCCATGATTCGCATTAAAGACTACTTACTGGCGCTTCAGGCGCGCAACGAGAAATTGCCGAATTACCCTTGAATTACAGGCATTTACATCTCTTTACCTGTGGAATTTTCTGAGGGCTTTTCAGTCTTCCGGGGCGTAAACTTTTCCAGTCCGGCAGCCGCTTCGTGCGCGGGAAAAATCACCCTGTGCTCACGACGCGCTGCGTCTGAAATGAGAAGGGCAAAAAAACCTGTGATTCAGGGGCGATGTACGCGAATAGAGAGTTCCAGGAGCTGTTTCTGATCCACTTCACCCGGAGCATCGGTCATGAGATCGACGCCTTTCTGGGTCTTGGGGAAGGTAATGACATCGCGCAGCGAGGTCATTCCGGCGAGCAGCATCGTGGTCCGGTCGAGCCCGAGCGCTAAACCCCCATGAGGGGGTGTTCCATAGCGCAGCGCGTCGAGAAGGAAGCCGAACTTGATCCGCTGCTCTTCGTCCGACAGGCCGAGGAGCTTGAACACCTGCTGCTGGATGTCCTCTCGGTGGATACGGATCGATCCGCCGCCGATTTCGAAACCGTTCAGCACAACATCGTACGCCTGCGCGATCGCCTTCATCGGTTCTTTTTCGAGAAGATGAAGATCTTCCTCGCGTGGCGAAGTGAACGGATGGTGGAGGGCGACGTAGCGCTTTTCCTGCTCGTCATACTCGAACATCGGGAAATCGGTGACCCAGAGGAAGTTGAGGAGGTTGTGATCGATCAGCTTGAGTTTCTCGCCGAGCGCAAGGCGGACGGCCGAGAGCGCGGCATGCGCCACCGGCGGCTTGTCCGCCATGAAGAACAGGATGTCGCCGGGCTCGGGCTTCAGTACCGCCCGCAGTCCGTCCTTCTCCTTCTCCGAGAGGAACTTGTCGATGGGCCCCTGCCAGACGTTTCCTTCGTTGATCTTGATCCACGCGAGACCCTTGGCGCCGTAAGTTTTTACGAGGTCGGTCAGGCTGTCGATCTCGCTGCGCGAGAGCTGGCTGCCGTTCCTGGCATTCATCGCCTTGACGATGCCGCCCGTCTCAAGCTGGCTCGCGAATACCTTGACGCCGGAGCCCGCAAACAGCTGCGTGACATCCGCGTGTTCGAGTCCGAAGCGTGTGTCCGGCTTGTCGTTGCCGTAACGGAGCATGCTCTCGGCATACGTGATCCGCGGGAACGGGACGGGGATCTCGGTGCCGTGCGTCGCCTTGACGATCCGCTGCAGCAGCCCCTCGATAAGCGAGTACATCTGCTCGCGGGTCAGGAAGCTCTTCTCAATGTCGATCTGCGTGAATTCCGGCTGGCGGTCGGCTCGCAGGTCCTCGTCGCGGAAGCATTTGACGATCTGGTAGTAGCCGTCGAAGCCGGCGACCATGAGAATCTGCTTGAACAGCTGCGGCGACTGCGGAAGCGCGTAGAACTTTCCGGGGTTCACACGGGAGGGCACGAGAAAATCCCGGGCGCCTTCAGGCGTCGACTTGGTCAGCATCGGGGTTTCGAGGTCCAGGAATCCCTGTTCGTTCAGGTACTGCCGCGTGACGGCCATGATCTCGTGACGGAGGATGAACGGCCGCTGCACGACGGGACGCCGCAGGTCCAGATAACGGTAACGGAGCCGCGTGTTCTCGTTCACGTCCGCCTTGTCGTCCATCTGGAACGGCAGCGGGGCGCTCGTATTCAGGATTCTCAGCTCGTCGACCAGCACTTCGATTTCGCCCGTGGGCAGCTTCGGGTTCACCATATCCTTGGGGCGTGGGCGTACCTTGCCCCGGATGGCGAGCACATATTCGCTCCGGACGGTATCGGCATGAAGATGCGCTTCCCGGTTGTGGGCCGGATCGCACACGACCTGTGTGACGCCCCAGCGGTCCCGGAGGTCGATGAAGATGACGCCGCCATGATCCCGGTTCGAGTGGGACCAACCGAACAGGATGACTTCCTTGCCGGCATCCCTGGCCGAAAGTTCGTGGTTGCGGTGAGTTCGTACCCAGCCCGAAAGGGGCTGGAGTTTGGCGGGCCGGGAAGTGGGTTCCATGGATGTGCGCTTTCGTCAGGGAGCGGGTTCTGGACCGGGCTCCGCTGTGTCATGTGCCCGGCGCCTAACCGGGCAGGGGGGCGGAGACTAGCATCCTCCCTGCGGCAGGCAATAAAGCGGATGGAACGGGCCGGTCAGCCGTCCTCTTCGGAACCCTTCAGGCCGAGATCCAGCCGGGTTTCGTAAAGCCTGCCGGTAGAGGGGTCCTTGAGCCGGACCTGTGCCCGGAACACACCGCCGGGGGCGGGAAGCGGCGGACCAATACTCACGACCTCAAGCCGGACGGCAAGCGGGTCTCCCTTGGAAACCGTCTCTGGAGCCGGATTCCTTACAAGCTGGGGCGGCGGCTGAATTCCCGCGGCTTCGAGAATTTTCAGGGTCGGGACGGCGGCAATTTTTCCGGCTGCGGCCGGCTGTGGAGGCGGCGGCAATGGTACCGGTCTCGCTGGGGCAGCGGGTGCGGGCGCCGATGGCGGACCCAAGTTGTCCAATAGGGCCTCTTCGTCGGCGTCGAGCGAACCCGAGGCCGGTTTCGGCTGCATGGCCGCAGGTTTCGGGGGTTCTGGCCTCGGCGGCTGGGGAAGCCCAGCGGCGGCGCTCAGGTTCGCCAGAGCCGTGTCCTTGATGTGTTTCATCACGAGCTTCGAGACTGCCTGAAACGCCGGCAGCACACCGATTCCGCTGCTGGCCGTCGCCTCGAAATGAGGAAAGCCGTAGCGGTTCAGCTTTTCCTGGAATTCATCGACGGATACCGCATCGGGCACGTCACGCTTGTTGTACTGCAGGACGACCGGCAGGTCCGTAATCTTGATGCCGTAATCCCGGAGGTTGTCGATCAGGTTCTGGAAGCTCTCCAGGTTGTCCTTCATGAACTTGCGCGACGAATCGGCGACAAAAACAATCCCGTCAGCGTTTTTCAGCACCAGCTTGCGGGTAGAGTTGTAATAAACCTGTCCGGGAACGGTATACAGCTGTATCCGGGTCTTGAAGCCGCTGATCTCTCCCAGATCCACGGGCAGGTAATCGAAAAATAGTGTCCGGTCCTGTTCGGTGGCAAGAGTCATCAGCTCACCGCGAAGATCCGCTTTCAGCTTGGCATGGACGTACTGGATGTTCGTCGTTTTTCCCGACTGACCGGCACCGTAATAGACGATCTTGGCGCGGATCTCGCGGGTCTGGTTGTTGAAGGTCGCCACTCTGAAACCTGAAACCTTTCGGAACTACTTTTTCTGCGCCTTTTCCTTCTTCCGGCGTTCTTCTTCCTCGCGCATCTGGAGGATGCGTTTTGCGGCTCCGCGAATGGCTGCCGACGCATTCTTGTTCTTGCTGACGTCTTTCTGGTCGCTCGGCATGAGGGTATTGAGGAATTTCATACCGATGTCCAGCGGGGCCTTGGGGTTATTCACGAGCGCCAGCCGTACTCCATAGGCTTTGGAATAGGATTTACTGAGGCCAATCGATCCCAGCACGAATGGATCGACGTTCTTGTCGCCGGCGAACGCTTCGATTTCGGTCTCGGTCAGCTGGGGATTCTTCATGACCGACATGGAGACAAGCCGGTTCGGATCCCGCACGAGTAGGGCACGGCAGGACTTGTTTCCCAGCGACGCCAGGCGCATTTTCTGGGCGATATTCATCTTGGCGATGGCGGCGTAGATGTTCGTCTTCGCCAGCTCCATCAGGTCGACTTCTTTCTCCTTTTCCTCGCCCTCCGGACTTTCGGGCTCGCTCGTGAATTCCTCGGGGAAGTCCATGTCGACGAACTCTTCCGAGCCGGGTTTGGCCTCGGAAATCGCGTCATCGTCCAGCTCGAGCATTTCGACGTCGTCGCCGGCTTCGGCGAGAGTCGCGGTTTTGGCTGCAGGAGCGGGAGGGCGGTCATCCTTGATGCCGAGAAAGATGTGCCGGAACTCGATCACCCGGGCGCGGATGTCGATGTCCATCTTCGGATTTTCCAGCAGGGCGGTCGTGATCTTCGGATTGTCGATCAACCGTTCCTGGTTCTGCGAGACGATGTCCACAAGCATGCGGCCGCCCGTGCGGCCGACATGCATGAGTGTTTCGTCGGATACCCGTTTGGACGTGATGATCCGCTCAACCACTTCGTCCGGAAGACCCGCCTTCGCGTAGAAATCCAGGACATCTGGTGCTTCGATCTTGGGGACCGTCGACGAGGCGAGCGCCACCGGCAGTTCGTGGATGGCCTTGTTCGCTGCCTCCTGCACTTCGGGCAAGGGATCGAACGACAGGAAAAACAAGGCGACGAGCAGGTCCTCGGGCTTCAGCGGGACCATGCCCTTGGCCGCCATCAGCCGGGTTTTCTCCGGTGCATCGGGCCCGACGAATTTCTTGAGTACCTGGGGGATTTCCAACGGCCTTCACCACTCCGTCCACCGGTTCTGATGCGGACGGCAGCCTAGTCTAGCCATAGGCCATGGCCGCTGTGAACAATCTTTCTCAGGAAAAGAAAAAGCCGCCCGCTATACGGGCTTCGGGAGAACCGGCCGTTCGTTTCGGGGTCAGTCGGCGAGATAGATACGGGGGTTCCAAGCCGCCTTGAGAATCTTCTCGATCACCGGATCCGCGTCTGCGAGCGTCTTGAAGTCGCCTCCCCAGAGTTCATAGACCTTGCGGTCCATCTGGAAGCGTTCCTGTTCACCCGGCGGGTAGCCGTTCTGGGTGAGTTTCGAGGAGTATTCGCCGTATTTCTCCGTGGTGAAGAAGCTACCTGCGTACACCGGGTACTTCTTGCCGGGCATCTTGATGACGAACGCATCGAAGCCCTTGCCCTTCAGTTCGTTCATGAGGCGATCAGCGGCCGGGCGGTCGCCCAATTCAGCTACCTTGAGGCGGACCATTTCCACACGGGCTGTCGAGGCGCGCTGGACCGGTTTCAGCTCCCACTGGCGGAGCTTTTCCTTGGCGGCTTCGAGATGCTTGGGCACCACATAGGTGCCGAAGTAGAGGCTGAAGAATTGTTTCTTTGCCGGCTGCGGGAGCGCTTCACGCCCCTTCGAATCCGGTTTGCCTTCCTTGTCGAATATCGACCGGGCCTGTGCGTTGGTTCCCTTGGGCGTGTGGTCCAGATCGCCGAGCTGCGCGAATGGGCCGGGGAATGGATCTGCCGCCACGGGAGGGGCCTCGGCCTTCGACTGGGGAGGAGGAGCCTTCGCTTGCGGGGGCCTTGGCGCTGGCGCAGGAGGCGGAGGCGGTGTTGATCCTCCGAAGAAAAGGAACCCGACTCCGAGCAGCAGGAGAATCGCGACGGCCGCCCCGGCGATAATCAGGATCTTTTTCTTTTTGTCCTTGTCCGGCGTTCCATCTGTAAAATTCAGTTCTTCGACAGCGGTGAGCGTTTCCGGTTCTTCTTCGCCGCCGCCTGAGCTGCGGTCGCCCGTATCGCCGAACAGGTCCTGTACATCGGCTTCCTGTTCGTGCGGGGCGGGGGGCCTTGGTGCCGCTGCCGCCGGGGGCGGCACGTTTTCATCCAGAGGCATCACCGCTTCATGATCTTCGAGCTTGGGTTTCGACTTCTTGGCAGCAGGGGTCTGGGTCTTGGCTGCGGGGCTCTTGGTGGGTGCCGCCACCGGAGGAGGCGCCTCGAACAGGTCCGCATCCACAACGGCGCCGTCTTCGTCGGTAGGGGGTTGAAAGAAATCGTCGAGCGACGCCTCGTTCAGTCCGTCGTCTCCGCCTGTGTCCTTCGCCATTTGTCGGGGCCTGCTTCCTGATCCGTTAGTCGGCGGCGGCAGAGACCGGAAAGCCCTCAATCAGCCGCGCTCTTACACCGTGCCCGCCAGCCCTGTAACCGTCCAACAGATTCCGTCAGGGACGAACGGGATCCGATGGCAGTCAGCCGGAAAGCCCAAGGTTTTCGCTATTTTGCGCGGTATATGGCGGCGCTGTCAAGCGGGGTCCAAGGAGCGCCACATTCAAGCCGTTCTCTGCTCACTCTCGCCGCCGGATATCCACCAGGTGAACTTGCCGACCCACTTGTTCAATGGATGGCTGCGAGGCAGAAACTTGAAAGCGGGCCGCCGACGGATACCCAGCGAGAACGCCATCTGGAGCAGAGCCTCGTTGTCCCGGTCCACGGTAAGTCCATCATAGATCGCCTGTACCGCCTGCGCCTTTCGTCCCTGAAGAAAATGGACGCGGGCGAGGTTCAGGTGGCATTCAGGGCGGAAGAATTCGATCTGTGCGGCTTTCTGCGCAGCCTCGAGGGCACGGTCAGGCTCTTTGCCATCCTTTGCCAAGGCATAGCCAAAATAGGACAAGGTAAGCATGTCTTCCGGGGCGTCGGCTTTCAGCTTGCGGAATTCGACAAGCGCATCATCCACGAGCCCGGCTTCGATTGTTTCAATGGCCGCCACGCGGCGCCGCTTGAGGTCATCGCGGTCCATCTTCGAGCACCCCCACCACGCCCTCCGGGCCGCGGATCAGGCGCGCGGCGAAGGACGTCAGCGATTCATTTCGTAGATCAATTTTAGCCCATAGAGAGTGAGAAATGCATCAACTTCCTCAATGGTCTCGGATTCCTGGGCGATCAGAGAGGAGAGACCTCCTGTTGCCACAACGCGGCATTCCTTGGAGCCCTGCTCTTCCTTGAGGCGGTTAACGATGCCATCCACAAGACCGACATAGCCGTAAAAGATTCCAGCCTGGATCGCGTGGACAGTGTTTTTCCCGAGGATTTTTGAGGGTTTAACGATCTCGACCCGGGGCAGCTTTGAGGCCGCCGAGAAGAGACCGTTCAGCGCCACCTGAAGTCCCGGGGCGATGACGCCGCCCAGATATTCGGATTTGCGGGTGACGTAATCGAACGTTGTCGCCGTTCCGAAATCGACGACGATACAGTTCTGGTCGGGATAGAGGTAATGGGCAGCGACGGCGTTCACGATGCGGTCGGCGCCGACTTCTTTGGGGTTGTCATACAGGATACTGATGCCGGTCTTCACGCCGGGGCCGACGACGAGCGGCGAGTGCTTGAAATACCGCTCACACATGCGTGTGACCTGATGGAGCACCGGCGGTACTACACAGGAGATGATCGTGCCGCGGATTTTCTTGATGTCGATTCCGGAGAAGTTGAAGATCTCGTGGAGCAGGATGCCGGTTTCGTCGGTAGTACGGTCGGCATTCGTGGCGATTCGCCAGTGCCCTGCGAGTTCCTCGCCCTGATACACGCCGAAGACAATATTGGTGTTGCCGACATCAACGACGAGAAGCATGGGAGGAAGCTCCGGTGCCGGTAGTCTGTCGCTCTCCGGCCCTTACTTCCGGTGGACACCCTTCTTCAGGGTCACATCACCGGCGACGATCCGCACGATGCGGCCGTCCGGCGTTTCTACTTGCAGGAATCCGTCCGAATCAAGCCCGAGCGAGCGGCCCTCGATGTCCTCGCTGCCCGTGCCGACAATAACTTCTTCTCCCGCCATACGGGCGTACCGCTCCCAGTCGTCCCGCAGCGGCCCGAAACCGCCGGAGACGAACCTGAGGTAGTGGCTTTCGAGCTGGGAGCAGAGCTCCCGGGCAAAGCTCGCCCGGTCCACCGGCTTGCCCGTCTCGATGGCGGCGCTGGTCGCGATCTTCTCGATCTCTTCCGGAAACTTCCGGACGTTCAGGTTCACGCCGATACCGATGACGAGCCAGTTCACCCGGTCCAGCTCGCTGGAGGATTCGGTCAGGATGCCGCAGATCTTGCGGCTCTCCACGAGGACGTCGTTGGGCCACTTGATGCGGGCTCTTATTCCAGCGACGGCCTCGAGCGAACGGGCGACACACAGTCCGGTGAGCAGGGTGATCTGGGCGGCGGCGATGGGCGGGAGTGATGGCCGCAGCACGAAAGAACCGTAGAAGTTCGTGTTTGGCGGTGAAGACCACGAGCGGCCGAGGCGCCCGCGACCCGCAGTCTGGGTTTCGGCAACGACCAGAAGTCCTTCCGGGGCACCCTCGTTTGCGAGGGAGGCGGCTTGTGTGTTGGTCGAATCGGTTTTCTCGAAGTGAATGATCTCCTGGCCGGTGAATTCGGTCTGGAGGCCATGCTGGACCAGCTCCGGATACAGCCGGTCGGGCAGTGAGGTGAGCCGGTAACCGGCCGACGCCTTGGATTCGACGCCGTAGCCGCGGTCCCGGAGCCGCGCGACGGCCTTGGACACGGCAGCCCGGGTGACATCGAGTTTCTCGGTGAGCTCGGCGGACGAGTGGATCCCGGGTGCGGACCTCAGGAGATCCAGTACGGAACGCTCGATGCGGCTCAGTTCGCTCATGCGGTGAACTCGTCGAGGCGCGCCAGCGAGCCTTTGAGCTTTTCGATCTCGGAGCCGAGATCGGCCTGCCGGTCCTTGTATTCATCCACAAGGTCGGGATCGGCGTTCGCCACGAAGCCCTGGTTCGAGAGCTTCTGGTTCAGTTTGGAGAGCTCGTCTTCGCGCCCCGCGATCTGTTTGATCAGCCGTTCGCGCTCTTTCTCGACGTCAATGCCTTCGGTGAGGCCGACGAATATCTCGAGCCCGCCGACGGCCGCCTGCGCGGTGCCCTTGGGCCGGGGCGCACCCGGAGGCAGTTCCGAGAGCTCCCGGACCCGGGCGAGAGCCGCGAACTGGCCACGGAAGGGGCCCAGGAGGTCTTTGGCCTCCTCGCCGCGCACGAGCACGTTCACTTCGGAGGAAGGTTTCACGTTCAGCTCGCCGCGGATATTGCGGGCCGCCTGTACGGCAAGCTGGAGCCGGGCCACCCGGCGGATGTCCTCGCTCTCCGGCGGGACGTCCGTGGACGGGAAGGATGATTTCATGAGGAATGCCCCGCCCGGTTTCAGCAATGCGGCCAGTTCTTCCGTCACGAACGGGATAAATGGATGGAGCAGTTTCAGGATGTCGAGCAGCGTGTTGCCGAGCACGCTCTTCGCCACTTCCCGGCGGACGGGATCGGCGTTCTCGCCGAGGTCCTGCTTCACGAATTCGATATACCAGTCGCAGTAGGTTCCCCAGACGAAGTGGTACGCGGCGAGAGCCGCCTTGTCGAACTCGTAGGCCTCGACCGCCCGGGAGACTTCCTTTGCAGCGAGGGCGAACTCGCGGCGAAGCCACTTGTCCTCGGGCGAGAGCTTCGGCTCCGGAACCGGTTCCGGGACCGGCCCGCCCAGTTTCATCTGGACGAACCGGGCCGCGTTCCATAGCTTGGTGATGAACTTGCGGTAGCCCTCGATCCGTTCGCGGGAGAGCCGGATATCGCGACCCTGGGCCGCAAAGGCTGCCAGCGTGAACCGGACAGAATCCGCGCCCACTTCGTCCACAACCGAAAGCGGGTCGATGACATTCCCCTTGGTTTTGGACATCTTCTGCCCAGAGGCGTCGCGCACCAGCGCGTGGATGTAGACGTCCCGGAACGGCACCTCGTCCATGAAATGAAGTCCCATCATCATCATCCGGGCGACCCAGAAGAAGATGATGTCGTGTGCCGTGACGAGCACCGACGTCGGATAATACGTGGCGAGCTCGGGAGTCTTCCCCGGCCAGCCCATGGTCGAAAACGGCCAGAGGGCGGACGAGAACCAGGTATCGAGGACGTCTTCATCCTGCTTCAAATTACCCGAGCCGCACTTGTGGCACTTCTTGGGAGCGGCCAGCTCCACATTGATGTGGCCGCAGTCCCCGCAGTGCCAGGCGGGGATCTGGTGGCCCCACCAGAGCTGGCGCGAGATGCACCAGTCCTCGATGCGCTCCATCCAGGAATAGTAGGTATTCGCCCACGAGGCCGGGTGAAACGTCGTTCGGCCGTCCTTCACGGCTTTCAGTGCTCGCTCGGCGAGCGGTCCCGTTCGCACGAACCATTGCTCGGAGATGAGCGGCTCCACGGGAACGCCGTGGCGCTGGGAATAGCCCACGCGGTTCTTGTGCTTTTCGACCTTCTCCAGAAGCCCCTGGGCTTCGAGATCGGCGACAATCTGCTTGCGGGCGGCGTAACGGTCCATGCCCTGATACGGGCCGCCGTTCCCGTTGATGGTCCCGTCGGGGTTCATCACGTTGATCATCTCGAGCTTGTGGCGCTGGCCGGCCCGGTAGTCGTTCGGGTCGTGGGCCGGGGTGATTTTCACGGCGCCCGAGCCGAATTCACGGTCCACCATGGCATCGCCAATGACCGGGATTTCGCGGTCCATGAGCGGGAGTTTCAGCTTCTTCCCGATGGCGGACGTATACCGTTCGTCCCCGGGATTTACGGCCACTGCCGTATCGCCCAGCATCGTCTCGGGACGGGTCGTCGCCACCGTGAGGTGGCCTGAGCCATCGGAGAAGGGGTAGCGGATATGCCAGAGGCTTCCGTTCTCCTCGCGGTACTCGACTTCGAGATCGCTGATGGCCGACCGGGAGGCCGGGCACCAGTTCACGAGGTATTCACCCTTGTAGATCAGGTTCTCGCGGTAGAGCCGGACAAATACCTCACGGACGGCGAGGGAGAGCCCCTCGTCCATGGTAAACCGTTCGCGGGACCAGTCGCAGGAGGATCCGAGCCGCTTCAGCTGGTGGATGATCCGGCTGCCGTATTCTTCCTTCCACTTCCAGACGCGGCCGACGAACTGCTCGCGGCCCAGGTCGTGGCGGGTCTTCTTTTCCTTGGCCAGTTCACGCTCCACAACCGACTGCGTCGCGATGCCTGCGTGGTCGGTGCCCGGCAGCCAGAGGACGTTTCGCCCCCGCATCCGGTGGTAACGGGAAAGCACATCCATGACCGTATTGTTTAGGGCGTGGCCCATATGCAGGGCGCCCGTCACGTTCGGCGGCGGGATGACGATGGAAAACGGCTTTCCGGCGGCCTTGGGGTCGGCCTTGAAGGCTTCGGCGTCGAGCCAAGCCTTCAGCCATTTTTCCTCATAGGACTTCGGATCGAATGCAGTCGGGATATCGTGAGTCGTGGTCATACGAGGCGTCATGGCTAACGCGAACCGCGAGGGGACGCAACTCGGGGCGCGGACCCTCCTCGAAGGCCCTTAAGGGCCCGCCACCGGAGGGCGGTCAGGTCAGTTCCCTGTAACCCGGTGTCTTGTAGGCTTCGTAGATCTGCTGGAAGAAGCTGCGGGCCTCCTCGCGGCTGACCTTCTCGGCCAGTTTGGGGCGGCCGAGCATAAGGAGGTAGACGTCCCGGTCGTCATTCGTGACGCCGAAACCGCCATAGAACTCGAACTGGCCGATCTGGAAATCGAACCACAGGAGCCGGTACGCGGCCCGAAGGAACCAGTAGGTGGGGAGCCGGGCTTCGCGGCCCACACCCCGAATCATCGTCGTCACGCCGTCGGAACTGAATGTGAAACCGCCCAGCTTCATCTCGGGGTAGCTCATGCGTTCACCACCTTGTGGAGCGGATGTCCTCCGGCGGCGGGGGCGGGCAACCCGGCACCCGGCTCGTCAGCCGTTGAACGGCGCATCCAGAACAGCGCGGCATGGTTCGGCGTGGCGGGTTGGACGAAGCGGAACTTCACGCCCGCCGGAATCCGGATGGCATCCGTCTCCCCCATCTGGGCATGGGCAAGTTTCTTTCCCGAAGCATCCGTGAACTCCACCGCCGGTTCGCCGAAGAACGACATCAGATACGAATGATCCGCGCTCTCGAAACTCCGCTCCCCGGTGCCCTCCGTCGTAATGAAATCGAGGGTGACGGCACCGACCCGGGCGATGGCCTCGGGGGCTTCAAGCGGCCTTTTCGAGTCGATCGCCATGCCGAGGAGGTTCCGGGCGCCGATGCGCCCCTCGGTGATCTCCGGCCGGTCGTGATGCACCTTGATCTCGCCGGTTTTCAACTTGGCGAACTGGGGAAGTGGCTCATGGGACCAGTCCGCCAGGCTAATGCTCGGTTTTGAGGCCAGCGTTTCGTTGTAATCCACCCGTCCCGCGGAGCAGAAGACGGCGGCGAACACCTTGCGCCGCAGTTCATCAGGCGGATTGAAAATCTTGTGGGGCTCCTTGAGCATTCCCGGCCAGTGCGAGATGCCTACCGGATGCACGGTCATGCAGCCGTTCGGGCATTTCACGTAGCCGAGCTGCTCTCCCGTTTCCGTGTCGGTGAAGACCGTCCGGGCAGGGAACTGGTCCGCGAGATCGTCGCCGGTAAGGAACAGCAGGTTGAACTCGTCGCCCCAGTTGCTGTGGCCGAAGTAGAGCGGCTCGCTCGCAGTCGCCATCTCGATGACCGTGTTGTCGATCCGCATGACGATCTCGAGAATGTGCTCGAGCCGGTTCACCGATCCGGCGCGGGCCCGCAGGTTCATCCAGCCGAACCTGGCCCGGTGCGGGTCCACGGGGTCACGGAACGCATCCATCTGGACGACTTCCACGCCGGGTTCGGGCGTAAATGTGCCCGGTTTGATTTTCCAGAACTTGCAGTTCGGATGGTACACGCGAACCCCCTGCGCCGCCGTGACCCTGCGTCAGCCGGGCAGCGGGGTCTTACTAGGAACGTGCCCGGAGTGCCAAGGCCCGCAGGATGTCAGCGTTTCTTGCCGCTCACCTTTACCTTGAGACCCGGAGCCTGCTCGTCTTCCTTGGCCCGGAACTCAAGGTTTACGTCCATGTGGACGGTCATGTTCTGAAGGGCCGTCTGGAGCAGTTCCGTGGGGTCGCGGTCCTTGAGCAGCGTGCTTGCCACTTCTTTCGCGATCGCCTGGAACAGCTCCTCCTTGGTCTTGTTCGACTGGCTGATGAAGTAGCTGATGGCGTCGGTAGGGACCTTGACGTCCGCCAGTGCCCGCCGGATTCCGTCCTCGGTGAGGAAAACCGCGCCGAGGCTGGTATAAATAGCCTTCCTGACACTGTCGGGAACGATACCTTCCAGCCGGTCGCCCAGCCGCCTGCGTCCGTCCCGCTCTTCCGAATCGTGTTCCGCCATGCTGATACCTCGATCCGGCGGCGCTTCCCGTCACCCGCATGCCGCCGCCCGTTCCTGAAACAGTTGTCCCAAGAGTAGACCATTTCGGCGGAACTCCCTAACATGGGACCGCCTTGAGACTTTTTCTTCAAATCCGGAACGGTCTGCTGGCCTTTCTGGCGGCATGCGTTCTTGCCGGCGTGCCGGTGTCCCGTGCAGCCGAGGCCATGCCGGATACCGAAGCAAGGGCCAAAGCGGACCAGATCTTCCGCAAAGGCCAGAAGTGCTACGAGGATCTCAACTATCCCTGCGCCGAGGCGAATTTCCGGGAAGCCCTGAACTACACGGACGAGGCCCGGTTTCATGTGCATCTGGCCTACACCTATGCCGCCACGGACCGGCAGAAGCTGGCAGTGGACGAGTTCGTAAAGGCGCTCGCACTCGATCCTGAAGTCACTGTGGATTCCAAAACCCAGTCGCCGAAGATAGTCCGTGCCTACGATCTTGCCAGAGAGCAGGCGCGGTCCGCCCGCGAAACCGCCAGGGAGAATATCTTCTCCAAAGGCAGTGCATTTATCGACGAGTTGTTCCGGGACACGATCTCGACAGTGACGAAGCCGTTTATCCCTGAGCAGCCGCAGGGCCTCGTCTGGAAGGACACCCAGCTCACCGGTAAGAGCCGATACAGCGGGGCACTTGGGCTGAACATTCCCGTGAATGATGAATACGCCGGACGGGGCGATGCCTTCGAACCGGACCTCGCGCTCATGGGCAGCTATGCCTATCATCCGAAGATCAACCACTTCGCCTTCGGCGGGCGGGTGATCTATTCACGGAACAAGCAGCGCGACAAACCGGGCCCCGTCTCGCTCGACATCATGTCGGCGACCGGATTCCTCGAGCTTCACCACCCGGTGGACGCCTTCCTGCTGTTCGCCCGGGCCGAAGCTGGCACCGCCCTGTCTGGGATCGACAGCCTCACGGAAGAACAGGGGTTCGTCACGGGCGGCTGCGCCGGGGTCTCGGCGCTTGTGACCGACCGGGTTTCGCTTGAGATCTCTGGGACCTTCCAGGCCATGTTCGGGGCGGGGATCCCCGGTAAGGACGCGACGTTCCGGACACCGTTCTTTTTCGGGCTGAACTATCTGTACTGAAACCGGCGGCCATTGTCCGCCGCAGGAGGGCAAGAACCATGCGTCAGGTGTGGATCACGAAGGCCGGAGAGCCTGAAGTTCTGAAAGTGAAAGAGGCGCCGGATCCGGAACCGAAATCGGGCGAGCTGCGCATCCGGGTCGAGGCGGCGGGCGTCAATTTCGCCGATATCATGGGCCGTATGGGGATTTATCCCGACCTGCCGCGGATTCCGGTGGTGCCCGGCTACGAGGTTGCCGGGAAAGTGGACAAGGCGGGCGAAGGGCTCCCGGCCTCGTGGGCCGGCAAGGACGTGTTCGCCATGACCCGGTTCGGGGGCTACTCGTCGGTCGTCTGCGTTCCGGTGAAGCAGGTGTTCGAGCGGCCTGCCGGCATGAATGCGCTCGAGGGTGCGGCTTTCCCGGTCACTTACTTCACTGCGTGGCAGCTGATTGTCGCTATGGGAGCCCTGAAGAAGGGCGAAATGGTCCTGATCCATTCGGCGGGTGGCGGCGTCGGCATCGCCGCCATCCAGATCGCGAGGAGGATCGGCGCGACGATCATCGGTACGGCGTCCAGGTCCAAGCATGACTACCTGCGGGAGATCGGCGTCCATCACTGCATCGACTACCGCACCGAGGATTTCGAGAAGCGCGTGAAGGAGATCACGAAGGGCCGGGGCGTCGAGCTGATTCTGGACGCCGTGGGCGGGGATTCCTTCAAGAAGGGCTTCCGGATTCTGGCGCCCACGGGGCGGCTCGGGATGTTCGGCATGTCCGAGGCGGCTACCGGCAAGAGCCGCAGCATTTCGGGCCTGCTGAAGATGGTAGCCGGGCTGCCGTGGCTCCAGATCAATCCGGTTACGCTCATGAACGAGAACAAGTCCGCCTTCGGTGTGAACATGGGGCACATGTGGGACGAGGTCGACCGGCTGCGTGGCTGGGGCGAGGAGATGCTTGGGCTATACCGGGACGGCATCCTGAAACCGCTCGTCGACAAGACGTTCAGCTTCGACGACGCCCCGGAGGCCCACCACTACATCCAGGACCGGAAAAACGTCGGCAAGGTGCTGCTCGTGCCGTGAGACCGTGCAATTGACCGAATGAGAACGGGGACTCCAGTCGGAGTCCCCGTCTGCTTTTAAGGGAGCCGGATCAGTCCTGCACGCTGACCTGGCGGAGCAGATCCAGGTTGTCGAGCGACATGCCGGCGCCGCGGGCGACGCAGGTGAGCGGATCGTCGGCGATGATGACGGGGAGGCCCGTCTCTTCGACAAGAAGCTGATCCAGACCCGAGATCAGCGCGCCGCCGCCGGCCAGCACGATGCCCTTGTCCACGACGTCGGCCGCTAGCTCGGGCGGCGTACGCTCCAGCGCGATCTTCACCGCCTCGACGATGGCGTGAATCGGCTCCGACATGGCCTCGCGGACCTCGTCCGAGTTGATGGTCAGGGTCTTCGGGATGCCGGCAAGGAGGTCGCGGCCCCGGACGTCCATGTCGCGCGGAGACTCGCTGCGGTAGGCGTTACCGATCTTGATCTTGATCATTTCGGCCGTGGCCTCGCCGACCAGCAGGTTGTACTTGCGCTTGATGTACTGGAGGATGGCCTCGTCGATCTTGTCGCCGGCGACGCGGACCGAGCGGCTGTAGACGATGCCGCCCAGCGAGATGACGGCCACTTCCGTCGTGCCGCCGCCGATGTCCACGATCATGTTGCCTGAGGGCTCCGTCACCGGAAGTCCGGCACCGATCGCGGCAGCCATGGGCTCCTCCATGAGGAACACTTGCCGGGCGCCTGCATGAAGGGCCGACTCGCGGACCGCGCGCTTTTCCACCTGGGTCACGCCGCTCGGAATGCAGATCACAATGCGCGGGGCCACCAGCGTCGTGCGCTGGTTGTGCGCTTTCTTGATGAAGTAGTCGAGCATCTTCTCGGCGACCTGGAAGTCGGCGATGACGCCCTCTTTCATGGGACGGATGGCCTGGATGTTTCCCGGCGTGCGGCCCAGCATGTTCTTGGCTTCGCGGCCCACGGCGAGGACGTCGTAGCGTCCCTGGGCGTTTCTCTGGACGGCGACGACGGAGGGCTCGTTCACGATGACCCCCTTGCCCTTCACGAACACGAGGGTGTTCGCCGTGCCGAGGTCGATGGCGATGTCGTCGCTGAACAGGCCGTACAATTTATCGAGAAAAGCCACGCTTCAGGTAACCAGCTTTCTTCAACTCAGGTGCTGTCTAAATAGATAAAGGGAGCGGCGGTCAAGCGCAAACGAAAAATTCGTCATTTTGGCCCGGCTGGGGCTTCGGGGTGGAAGCGGCGGGGTTTCATGGGCGGAAGTTAAAAAAGCGGCCTCCCCGTTGCCGGGGAGGCCGCCGAGGGAGGAGGAACTCCCCGGAATGGGTCTGTCTTAGAAGCCCTTGCTCTTCAGCTCGGAGGCGACGCCCCGGAAGAAGCTCTTGGCATCGAACACGCCGGTGGAGCCGAGGAGCTGGTTCACCTCGTCCAGATGGTTGGCGTTCAGGTTCAGGTTCTTGGCGACGCCCCAGGAGGCCGAGGTCCGGCTGACGAGGCCGTCGTTCGGGGTGGAATCGACGAGGCTCGTCACGAACATGAGGGCGTCCGTAGGATCCAGCGATACGTTGACGACGTTCGTGCCGCTGTAGCTCCAGTAGGTGACGCCGGGGACATTCGTGACGACCGTGTTCCAGCCGGCGAGGTAGGCGGTGGTCAGGTTCTTGACGGCAAGCACCACGTCCTGGGGGAGATATATCTTCCCGCTCAGGATCGTACCACCGAGCAGGGAAACAAAAGCATTGACTGCGTCACCGACAGGACCGGTAAGGGTCATGGCACCGTTGAGGATCGCGTAGGTCAGATCGGCAATGACGGCGCCGCGGTGCGGAGACGCCAGTGTCACGACGGCGGCGACCTTGTTCGCCCCGAGGCGGTATTTCGCAGCGTAGCGGACATCGAGGCCGCCCATGGAGTGGCCGAGCAGGATAACCTTTTGCGCGCCTGTGATGGCCAGGATCTGTTCGACCTGGTCGGCAAGCTGGTTGCCGCGGACTTCAGCGGAGTTGAAGGCGGACACTTCGGTGGCGAACACCTTGTGACCTTCGGCCTTGAGGGCGCTGGCGATCCCATAGAAGTATTCGATGCCGAGCAGCGAATCGAAACCGCTGAACCCGTGAGCCAGCACGATGGGATACTTGCAGCCGACCTTGGGCTGCGAGCCGCCCGCAAGGGCGCTCCCCGGCGAGCAGACGATGGCGGCGAAGGCGGCGATGATCAGAAGCTTGCGGAACATGATGGTTCTCTCCTCGTTTCCCCTGCCGGTCCGGACCTCTCCGGTGGCGGCAGCTTTCGATTAACTTGATGAAACGAGGATACGGTCTAATGGCGTTATATTTCAGATACCGGGGGTCATGTTCTCCCGTGACTTTAGTCATTTTCTGACAGGCATAACGGCGATTTAACGCGGTGCGTTGCATGGAAACGGGCGGTTCAGGTGGTTTTAAGGTGGTAACGGGCCTATTTTAAGAAGCGATATATGCTCATGCCCAAACTCCGAATCGCCATCTGCGACGACCATCCGGTCTTCCGCTCCGGTCTGAAGGGACTCCTGTCGGCCGAAGAGGATATCGACGTTGCCGTCGAGGCGGGCAGCATCGCCGAACTGGAACCGCTGCTCGCGTCGAACCCGGTCGATCTACTCGTTCTGGACGTGGAACTGCCCGACCGGAGCGGCATCGAGGCGTTACCGGAACTGATCGGACGGCAGCCGGTGCTCATGCTGTCGGCATTTGACGACCCCCGGCGGGTGAAGCGGGCGCTGGACGCCGGTGCGTCCGGATTCATGCGCAAGGATGCGGCCCCGAAGGAACTGCTCCGTTCCATTCGCGATGCCGCCGGCGGAAAGACGGTGATGAGCGCCGATCTCGCCATCAGGCTCGCCGAGGCGATGCGGACCGACCCCGACTCGCGGGAGTTCCGCCGGATCGTCACCTCGTTCACGCCCCGCCAGCGGGACGTCCTCGCGCTCATCGCCGAGGGCCGGTCGAACAAGGAGATCGCCGACAAGCTCTTTCTGAGCGAGGGCACGGTGAAAAACCACGTCACCCATATTCTCCAGGCGCTCCAGGTTCCTGACCGGACCCGACTAGCCGTCATCGCCAACCGGTACGGGATCGCGTCTTGAACTTCATCATCGAGTTTCTGGAGCGCTGGAACGAGCTCATCCTCGGCGACTGGATGGGCGACTGGTGGCCGCTCAGGTCATGGCCGGAATCACCGGGATTTATCCTCACCGCCTTCGCGATGATGGTCATCACGGGCCTCTTTCCGCTCGATATCCCGCCCAAGCGGTACGTCCATTTCGGGACCGGCGTCGTCGCCATTGCCTGCTACTTCATCATGGGGCCGAAGGTGATCTGGATCGTGACGGCGTCCACCCTCGTCCGGGGACTGATCTTCTACACCGTCTGGCCGCGTCGCTGGCGCGAATGGAAGATCCACCGGATATCGAATCACCCGGCCTCGATCGCCTGGGCAATGGCGGGCTTTATCGTGGCCATCTTCGTCGCCCACACCTACTATCTGAATACGGGGGCGGGGACGTATCCCGTTCCCACCGGCGGCCCCGGTCTCGATTTCAAGTACGCCCTGATGCTGGGCTTCATCGACATGACCTATCTGGCCGTCAGCGAGCTGGGTATCTGGCTGAGAAACCGCGGCAGGCCGCCGGAGCCCGAAGCGCTCCGGTCCGGGAGCGTCTGGAACCACGATTTCGTCATCTACTTCCTGATCGCGATCCTGGCCGCTCCCGTGAACTTCGCCGCGCTTGAGAGCTACCGGGACCGGTATCCGCTGACCACCATCGGCTGGTTCCTGTGGGGCTTCTACGTGAGCCTCGCCCTCCAGATGCTGATCCAGCGCCGGGAGAAGATCGTCCGGCTGCTGGGCGAACTCGAACTCAAGTCGAAGCTCGCCGCCGTCGGCGAAGTGTCCGCCCGCATCGCTCACCAGACGCGGCACGAGCTGGGACTCATCGGCATGGGGCTCCACCAGATCGAGCGGCAGCTTGGGCCGCTTCCGCCCGAGAACCGCGAGGCCGTGCTCGCCGAACTCGCCAAGCTCGAAAAGGCCCGGGACGGCCTCAGTCACATGTTGACGGACGTTCTCAAGGAACGGATGGACGGTCCCGAGGGCGGGAAGGAGGAACCGGCAGCGCCGGTGCTCTCCTACGCCGAAATCGCCGAGACGGAAGCCGAACACCTCATGCCCCGGGCGGCCAGTGCCGGCGTCCAGCTCGACGTCCGGGTGCTCACCCCTTCGGCCCGGGAGCTGAAACCCAGAGACCCGGACCGGTTCTCCCAGGGACTGTTCAACCTGATTCACAATGCCATCGACGCCGCCCGGAACCGGGTTTCGGTTCTCGTGGACCGGAGTGGCGGTTCGCTCCTCGTCACCGTCGCCGATGACGGACCGGGCATCCCCGAAAACCTGCTCGGGCAGGTGACAAAGCCGTTCTACTCCACCAAGTCCGCCGGAACCGGCATGGGACTCTCGGTCGCCAAAGCCGTCGCCGAAACCGAAGGGGGCGAGCTCCGGCTCCGGAACGCTCCCGGCGGAGGCCTCGAAGCCGAGTTCCGGCTGCCGGGATAGGGCGTTGCGGAGCACACACTCCCGTGGCCCCGGTTTCTCGTCCTCACCTTCTTCATCCGCGGGCATCAGCAAAAAACGGGGCCGTTTCCGGCCCCGTTTTTGTTGGCGGGCGTGTGGTCAGCCGGATCAGGCGGACCAGCTCGCCTTGAACTTCGACTGCTTGACCGCTTCCTGGAGTTTCTGGCCGAGGGAGGTGGGATCCCACGGGTCTTTGGAGGCGCTCACAGCGCCGGGTTCGCGGATCAGCGTGAGGAGTTCCACTTCGGCACCCTTCACGAGGAAGGTGCGGCCGGAGACATTCGCCGCCTGGTCGGAGAGCAGCCAGATCACGACCGGGGAGATGTGCTCGGGCTTCAGCTCGGCCATCGGGGAGTTCTCGCCTTTGAAACCGGCGAGGTCTTCCGTGAGGCGGGTGAGCGCCACGGGGCAAATCGAGTTGACGGTGATGCCGGCTTTCTCGCCCTCGCGCCAGAGACTGTTCATGAGGCCCCAGATGCCGGCCTTCGCCGCGCCGTAGTTCGTCTGGCCGAAGTTGCCGAACAGGCCCGACGTGGAGCTCGTGAACACGAGGCGGCCCTTGATCTGCTTCTCGAGGAAGTGCATCCAGGCGGCCTTGGCGCAGTAGTAGGTGCCTTTGAGGTGCACGTTGTAGACCGGGTCCCACAGCTCGTCGGTCATGTTCTTGAACGATTTGTCGCGCAGGATGCCGGCGTTGCAGACCATGCCGTCCAGCTTGCCGAACGTCTTGACTGCCGTCTCGACGATGGAGTTTGCACCGTCGGCGGTCGCCACGTTGCCGTAGTTCGGGGCCGCCTGGCCGCCCATCGCGCGGATCTCCTCGCAGACCTTCTCGGCCATCGTCGTAGAGCCCGAGCCCGAGCCGTCGCGGGCGCCGCCGAGATCGTTCACGACGACCTGCGCACCTTCCTTCGCCGCCAGCAGCGCGTGGGCCCGGCCGATGCCGCCGCCCGCGCCCGTGATCGCAATCGTTTTGCCCTTGAGAAGATTCGCCATGGTGTCCTGATCCCTTCCTCTGTTATCCGGAGTTTTGTTCTGGTGACGGCGGGATTGACTCGCCAGTCAGGGGGCGAACCCTAGGGGTTCCGGGGCCCCGAGGGCAAGGGGTCGGCGGCAGGTATCCCGGAAGGAATTCCCGTTCGGGCCGTTGTGCTTCCGGGGACAAAGTGATCGCCAAAGCGGAGTCTATCGCCCAGAATTGGGGCGGTATGAGCGAGGCGGAGATTCCAGACCGGCCGGGTGTCCTGGTGGCGGGGGCGGGGCCTGCGGGGGCGATAGCGGCCGCCGTGCTCGCGAGGGCCGGCCGCGAGGTGTTCGTGACCGACCGGGCCGCGTTCCCGCGGGACAAGTCCTGCGGCGACGCCGTCTCGCTCCGCGCTCTCGAAACGCTCGCTGCTGCCGGTATCCCCGAAAGCCGTTTCGGAGGCTTCCAGTCTGTTCCGGGCATGTGGCTCACGGGGCCCTACGGCGGGACTTCCGTCATGGAACGGCTCACCCCGGACGGGCAGCATATCAGGAGCGCCTACGTCGTCCCGCGCACGGAGTTCGACACCCTGCTGCTGGACCACGCGGTCCGCTCGGGGGCTTCGTTCAGGTCGGGCGTCACGGTAATGAAGGTCCGCTGGGACGGGAGCGCGGCGGAACTGGAGCTGGATGACCGTGGCCGCCCCCGGACCGTGAAGCCGGAAACCCTGATCGGCGCCGACGGGGCGCTGTCCGTCGTCCGCCGTTACCTGTTCGGAAAGCCCGCCCACGAAAGCGTGGCGATCCGGGGCTATTTCAACGGGGTGAAGTCGCCGCCGGCATCGCTCGGGCTTTTCTTCCCGAAGGAACTGATCCCCGGCTATGGCTGGATCTTTCCGGCGGGCGGAAGCCGGGTGAACGTGGGGGTGGGCTACTTCCCGCCAGAGCGCCCGGACCGGATCACGCTACAGCTGGCGTACCGGTGGTTCAGTGAATCCTACGAACCGGCAAGGCGGCTCCTGGACGGAGGAGTGCCCGTGGGCCGCCTGCTCGGGCACCCGATTCCGCTGGCGGGGGAGGGAACCCTCCTCGGCCGAGGCAGGGTGCTTCTCGTGGGCGATGCGGCATCTCTCGCGAGCCCCACGACGGGGGAGGGAATCTATCAGGCGGTGGAGTCGGGACGGCGGGCGGCCGAGGCGCTGCTCTCCAGCCCGGGAAATCCGCTACCGGCCTATGAAGAGGGACTCGGCCGGCAGCCGCTGGACGGTGTCCCGATGGGCCGGGCTGTATGGCGGGCGGCTGCCGCCGCGCCGCCCCTGCTCGAAGGCGCAGTGCGGACGCTTGGCCTTGGCGCCGGAATCCGGCGGGCCGTCTACCGGTTCGTCGTCCGAACATGAAGCCTCGTTAAGTCTCTCCAGTTTCTGTTGCCTTCCCCGTCAGCCTGTGAAAAACAGTGCTGATCCTGTTTCCCCGGGAATCACCGTGCGACCGTCCGAACGGGAGCCGGCGGAGGCTTTTCCCTCGTGCCAGAACAGAACCGTTACGAGCGCATGGCGCGCTGGTTTCTCGGCAAGCGCAACTGGGTGCTTGCCGTCCAGATCCTGATCACCGTGGCCGCCCTGGCCGTTTCAGCCACCAGGCTCCAGATCGTCACCGAGCTCGAATACTTTTTCCTCAAGGACGATCCGGACCTCGTCGCCTATCAGGAACTCCAGAAAAAGTTCGGGGCCGACGAGTTCATCATCATCTCCCACACGGACGAGGATGCCCTCGGCGAGGCTTCGCTCGAGTGGGTGACAAAAGCCGTGAACCGCATCAAGCGGGAGTCCGGCGTCATCACCGCCATTGCGGCGGCGACGGCGACGGACCTGGATTCGGTGGACCTGTCGGGCTCGATCCCGAAACTCGGTGAGCCCATCGTCCGGCATACGAAGCTGTCCGAATCCGACAAGCGGTACGTCCTTGCCAAGCTGAACGGGACGAACGTCTACCGGAACCTGCTCGTTTCCCCCGATCTCAAGACGGCGTTCATCTATGTGGTGATCGAAGGCCGGTCCGACGACCCGAGCTACCGCATGGAACTCACGAAGAAGATGGAGAAGGCGATCGAGGGGGCGGGCCCGCCGCCCGGGACCGTCCGGCTGGCCGGCACGCCGGTCTACGCCACCGAACTTTATCGGTCGATCCTGAAGGACCTGACGGTCCTCACCCCGATCGTGCTCGCGTTCTCGATCATTGTCCTTATTCTGACGTTCCGGAACCTGCTCGGCGTGCTGATACCGTCCCTCAGCATGGTGGTTTCCACGATCTGGCTGCTCGGCCTGTTCGCGGTGACCAACGTACCGGTCATCGCTTCCGCCATCGACTCGGCATCCGGCTGGACCGGGTTGCCGCTCAGCAACGTGCCGATCACGATCGCCAACTCGGTCGTGATTCCGGTGATTCTGGTCATCGGTGTGAACTTCTCCGTTCACATCATCACGCATTACTACCACACGCTGGAGGAATACTCGGACAAACAGGAAGCGGTCGTCGTCACGATGGGCCGCATGATCCGCCCCTGCTTCTACTCGAGCCTGACGACCGCCATCGGTTTCCTGTCGCTCGCCACGGCCGACGTCCTGCCGGTGATCCAGACCGGCATCCTGACGGCGGCGAGTATCATGGCCGCGTTCGTCGCCTCCATCACGTTGACGCCCATCCTGCTCTACCTGACGACGCCGCCCCGGCAGGAAGTGCGGGACAACGTGGAAAGCGGCTCGATGGACCGGCTTCTGCGGGCGATCTCGAAACTGAACCGCGAGCGTCCGGTGGCGGTCGCCGTAGCCTCCTTCGCGCTGCTCGGCCTGTCCGTCTGGGGTGCTTCGCTCATCACCGTCGAGACGAACCCGGTGAAATTCTTCGCCGAACGAACCGAGTTCACCCGGAACTACCGGTTCTTCGAGGAGAACCTCGGCGGCACGATCCCGTTCGAGGTATTCATCGAGCCCAAGGAGAAAGGGCTCAAGCTGAACCACGTCCGCGACTACTGGGACATGGACAAGATCGCGAACTTCCTGGACCGCCGGGACGAGATCACCGGCGTTCTGGGACCCTCGGACGTCATGGCGGAGGTGAAGCGGGCGCTGTTCGGCGGGCCCCGGACGCTTCCGTCCCGGGATGAGGAGGTGGAAGGCGTGCTCCAGCTTCTTCCGCTCGCCCGCCGGCGGGAGCCGGTGCTGACCCGGTTCATCACGCCGGACGCCACCGCCGCACGGATTGCCTCCCGGGTGAAGGCGCTAACGTCCACGCAGTTGAACGAACTGATTCAGGCGACGGAAATCTACATCAACAAGCAGCTCAAGCCCGACTTTACCGGCAGGGTCTCCGGTGTCGTGCGGCTCATGTCCAACATGATCGACAAGGTCACCTGGTCACAGATCTATTCGCTGTCCGCCTCGGCGCTCGTCATGTTTATCCAGTTCTGGATCGTGCTGAGGAGCTTCTCGCGGGCGATGATCGCCTTCATCCCGAATATCCTGCCGGTGGCGTTCACCTTCGGTGTCATGGGCATGCTGGGAATCCCGCTGGATCTCGCCACTTGCATGTCACCGTCCATCGCGATCGGGCTCGTGGATAACACGATTCACTACCTAATCGGATTCAACCAGTCGATGGAGGACGGCATGACCTACGAGGAAGCTATCGACTACACGACAATCACGCGCGGCAAGGCATTCATGTTCTCATCGGCGATCCTGGTCGGTGGTTTCGCGATCCTGTGCATCTCCGACCTGATCCCGGTGGTACACTTCGGCATTCTTACCGTGACGACGATCGTCGGTTCGCTGATCGGCGACATCATCATGCACCAGTCGCTGATCTGGCTCTTCAAGCCCGGCAAGGCGGGTCTGGAGAAGAAATACGAAGCAGCAATCCGCCGCCGCCAGCGCGCGGGCTGAGCCGCACAGCCCCTGCAAAGAAAAGGCGGCGGGACCTTCCGGATCCCGCCGCCACTTCAAGGCCGCCGTCCCGGCCCCTTCCGGAGCCGGTGCGTCAGCTTCCCCTTTCGGGCTTACTCCACTTCGAACTGGCCGAGCGACGTGGGCCCCAGGCCCCCATCCGGCGAGGGATCGACCGGGTCCAATTCCTCGACGGCCGCATCCACCGCAAACCGGCGGACGGCGTAAGGGCCGCCGAACGGCGCATCGCTCACGTACAGCGTATCGGCCGCCAGGTCGTAGCTCATGGAGCTGAGCTGGAACGGTCCCGAAGACTCAAAGACCGGATCGGGATCGCCGTCCCCTGCAGAGAGGTCGAAGGCGATCACCTGGTCATTCTCGAAAGGATCGAAGCTCCCGTAGGTCAGGACGAACCCGAGGCTCTCGTCCACGATCACGACGGCGGAAAGCGGCTGCTCGATGTCCCCGTGGCTGCCTTCAAGCACGATCTCGTAATCCGCATCGCCCGAGGCGACGCTGTCCATGTCCACGGCGACGACGGCCGAGGCGCCGATCTGGTCCTCCCGGCCGTCGGCAAACAGGCCCGAGCAGACGATGTACAGCATGTTACTGGACTCGAGGTAGCTCATGTTCGAGCAGTTCTTGTAGTCCTCGATGCGCAGGAGCTGGATCCCGCCCGTGGAGCTGTCGGTATCCACGAGCTGTTCGGTTTCCGGGTCAATGAAGGCGACCAGGGCGTCGTCGGCGCCGGTGAAACCGCTGCCCTCATAGTGCTGGAGTGTGACCGCGACGTAATCACCTGCCAGCGCGAGCCGGTCGGGGGCCGCCCGTGAGCCGCCGTCCACAAGGGTATTGAAGCGGAACTGCTCGGCGATCTCCTGGGTGGCGAGATTGAAGATGACGACGTCGTCCCCCTCGTCGAAATCGGAACTGGCTCCGGAGGGGGAGGGATTCTTCTCGAACCGGGTTACGTAGAGCCGGGCGCCATCAAACAGCAGGGCGTCGTGCGGATTGGCTGCCCAGGGGCCGGAGGCGCTGGGGCCGGTCTGGATCTGACCGAGCACGGTCATGTTGGTCGTCTCGAGCAGCGTGACGCTGTTGTTTGACGTGCCCCGGTCCACGATCATCAGGGTGCCGTCCATCGGCGGGTCGTTCGGCAGCACCACGTCGCCGCTGAGCGGCAGCGACACGCCGGGGTCGGACGAGGACGAATCGAACACATTTTCGTTCACGAGCTCGCCGGTGTCCCGGTCGATGACGCTCACCGCGCTGACGGTATAGTCCGTCGTGATGGCGGCGAGGTAGGAGCCCGGCTCCAGGACAACAGGGCCCCGCTGGGCGGCTTCATCGCCCGAGCAGGCGGCGGCAAGGAAGAGCAGAGCGGCTGCCGAAATGGTGTTCAGTTTCTTCATGACAGGATCTCCTTCGGGCGGTTCAGATGAATTTCCATTCGAGACGTCCGAAAAAGAGACGGCCGGGCAGGGGGAACCCCATCACGTCCATCACGTTTTCGTTGGTCAGGTTTTTGGCTTCGAAAACGGCCTCGAGCCGCTGCTCCAGCAGCCGGAGCGAGAGTCCGGCACCCAGGATGTGCCGCTCGGGCACAGAAATCCGGTTGTTGCCGTCGATGAAATGGGCCGAGGTGAATTCGGCTTCGGTCCACAGCTCCGCCCGGTCGAGCACGGGAGCGGGCGAATCCCGAAATAGCGAACACTTCAGGAACCACTGGTTCGGCGGCCGGTTGGGGCTCTTGCGTCCGTCGCGGGACGGAATCGCGGAACTGATCTTCGTATCGAGGAAGGTGTGATTCGCTTCGAGCCGAGCGGTCTTCAAGACGGATGCCGAGAGCGAGGTCTCGGCCCCGTAGATCGTGCCAGTGCCGGCATTTTCGGCCTTGGAGTAGATGGTGGAGCGCGCGTACTGAATCAGGTTGGCGGTCCTGGCGTAGAAGAACGTGGAGCCGGCCTTCAGCTCGAAATCTTCGGAGCTGTGGTCCACCTCGAAGCCGATGTCGGCGTTGAGCCCTTCCTCGGGCTTCAGTTTCGGGTTGCCCTGGACGAAACCAGTATCCCCGAACAGTTCGTAGATCGATGGGAACCGGAGACCCCGGCCGAGATTCGCGCGGGCCTTGAACGAGGACGAAGGCTTCCAGAGCACGCCGCCCCGGACCGTGTGCCCGGTCTCGTCGTTTTTCACCACTGGCGGGTTCAGGGGATTCGACGTATTGGCGGGCCGGAAACTGCTGCGATTGTGTTCCAGCCGGTACTGGAGAGCCAGGAGCAGCTTCGCTTCCGGAATCTCCAGTTCGCCGCCCGCCGCCGACGTAAAGCCGTGGCGGTCGCCGGTCCCGTCGGTGAACACGGTCGGGATCCGGTGCCGGGGGGCGTAGCGCTCGAACCGGTAGTTTAGGTGCCCGGTGAAGGCGAACCGCCCGGCCTCGCCGCGCCAGGTGGCCGCGCCGCCGGGCGTATACGACTTCTTCACCGTGTTCTGCGGGAAACCCCAGATTTCGCCGCTGAAATCCTCGATCTCCGAGCGGGCAAACGTGTTGTAGAGCTGGAGCCGGAGCGAATCAGTCGAAGCGAAGAGCCCATCCCGCTGAAGCTCAAGCCCCGTGATCGCGCGGAAGAACTGGAGCCGGGTCCGGTCCACTACGACGCTGCCGCCCCGCTGGAGGCCGCCTTCACGGTAAAAGAGATCCTGGAGCAGCACGATCCGGGTGGCGGAATCGAGGTCGTGCTCGGCCTTGAGCAGCGTGCCGAGCCGGTCGAAGTCCCGGTTGTTGTAGCTCTGGGCGAAGTCGTCGGCCGTGTTCCCCGGAGTGCCGTTGTCGTTCAGGAACGAAAAGTCGCTGCGGGAATGGAGATAGTCGAGCCCGGCGAGCAGACGGGTCTTCTCGCCGGCGGCAGTGCCGGAGAGCCCCGCCTCGATGGTGTTGAACGAGCCGTAGCCCGCCCGCGCCGATAACCGGTTATCCCGGATCTCGCGGGAAGTGAGGAACAGCGCTCCGCCCAGCGTGCTGCCACTGGCTTCGACCGGTGAGAAGCTCCGGAAGACTTCGACTTTTTCCAGATGGGCGGGCGGCAGCGACGAGAGATCGACCGCACCGCCCAGACCGGCGTTCAGCGGGATTCCGTCCAGAAACACGAGCACCTGGTCGAACGACGCGCCCCGGATCGAGGCGGCGGAAAAATCGCCGAGCCCGCCGAGTCGCACCGCGCTCACGCCCGCCTGCCGGTCCAGGGCGGCATCAAGGTTCTCGCCGGGCCGGGCAAGTTCCTCGCGGGGGATTTCGGTGACGGTGCCGGTAGCGTCGCGGGGATTCTCGGATTCGGCGGCCGCGCGCTCGCGCTCCACAACGACCGGCGGCAGCTCGACTGCCGGCGCTTCGGCGTGCAGCCGCGCCGGAGTGCACGCGAGCGCGGCGCAAAGCATCGCCGAAACGATCGGCCCGCTCCCCATCCGGGAAGCGGGCCGCGGTATGTGCGAACGGGTCCGCACCGACCAGTGGCCCTCCTCGGGGGGTCGATCATCATCAACCGTTCCTCGGGGCTGGTCTCCTGGCTTCGGGGGCCTGACCTTGTCCGTCGTTTTCCCGGCCTTCCCGGCAGCCGTCGAAGGCTGCCAGTGACCGGGGACCGGACGAAGCCGTTATCCCCCTGACAGTGGCGGGACCGCGCCGGATTCTCACCGGCTTCCCATTTGCTCCCCGGAGACCGCTCGTCGCGTACCGGGAACCCGTCAGAACTTCAGGTTGTATTGCAGGACGCCGGCTTTCGCCCGCGGCCTGCGGGGATCACCATGAAGAAAGTTGGACAGCGTGTCAAGGAATAACGGTTACAAGCCCCAGTCGCGAGCGTAGCGGAAGTCGCGGTCGATGGTGCGCGAACCGAGCTTCGCGATGACCGGAAGCCTGCGTTTGAACTGGGAATTTCGGACCTTGCGGGCGATGAGATCCGCGAAGTTTTCCGGCACTCCGGCCTGCGCCATTTCTTCCTTTGTCCGGCGCTCCTCGACCAGCAGATAGAGTGCGGCATCCGCCTGCGCATAGGTGAATCCCAGCTCGGCCTCGTCGGTCTGGCCTTCCCATAGGTCGGCCGTCGGCGGTTTTGCGATAATCGGGCGGGGCACGCCGATGTGCTTCGAGAGCTGCCACACCTGCGTCTTGTACAGGTCGCCGATACAGTTGAGCGCGCTCGCCATGTCGCCATAGAGGGTGCCATAGCCGAGTAGGAGTTCTGTCTTGTTGGAGGTCCCGAGCACGAGGGCCGGTTCGCGCGCCGAAAGGTCGTAGAGCACGGTCATCCGCTCGCGAGCCATCTTGTTGGCGCGGCGGAGCCGCGAGGCGTCCGGGTAGCGCCCGAAATAGGCATCGATCTGCGGGGTGATCTCGATGACCTCGTGGCGGCAGCCGGTGTCTCTCACCGCCAGCAGGGCGTCGGCGAGGCTCTGGGGGCTCGACTGCTTGTAGGGCAGGGTGACGGCGAGGACGTTCTTCGGGCCCAGGGCCTGCACGGCGAGGTACAGCACAAGGGCCGAATCGATGCCGCCCGACAGGCCCAGCACCACGCGGCCGAGACCGGTCTTTCGGACTTCCTCGCGGAGAAACAGGGTCAGGATCTGGACGGCGAGCCGGTCGTCCAGCTCGAGGAGCGGCAGGAACGGCGCGGGGTCGAAGCGGACCGCCGCCGGCGGGGCAGGTTTCCGCTTCACGGCTGCTTCCGGCCCCACTTTTCCTGACGGATCCGTTCCATTTCGCTGAACGTAAGCTCGAAATTCTCGTCGCGTATCACCGGCGTCTGGAGCCGGGCGCGGCGCACATGGCCGGGATCGAACTCGAGCATAAGCAGCGCTTCCTCGCCGCAGGGGGCCTGCCCCACAGTCTCGCCGGCGGGGTCCAGCAGATGCGACCCGCCCGAGAACGCCACGCCGTCCTCGACGCCGACGCGGTTCACATAAAGGAGTCCCGTCGAATACATCCGTGCATAGGTCCGGTTCATCTCTTCCCAAACGACGGAGCTGGCCGCCTTGCCCTTTTTCACCGAGGCCTTCCGGACGCCGCGCATCGGCGAACTGGACGGCACGGCCAGGAACTCGAGGCCCTGAAGGCTGGCAAGATAGACGGCCGAGGGGTGCCACAGGTCCTCGCACACGAGGAGGCCGGATCTTCCGAAGCGGGTGTTGAACGTGGCGACACGGGCGCCCCTTGCGAAGTACCGCTGCTCGTCGAACATGCCGTACGTGGGAAGATAGATCTTGCGGTGCAGGTGAAGGAGTCTGCCGCCGGAGAACCAGGCGGCCGCGTTGTAATACTGCTGTTCGTCCGACTTCTCGACGAAGCCAGCGACGATATCGATCCGTTTCGAGAGCCGTTCGAGGGTCTTCCAGGTTTTCGAGCGGGGATCGATGGCCGCATCGGGAACGGCGTCCTTCAGGTGGTAACCGGTGAGGCCGAGTTCGGGGCCGACGAGGAGCGAGGCTTTCTCCCGGACCGCCCGGTCCGAGGCAGCCGCAAGACTTTCCAGATTCGCCTCGACGTCGCCGAGGCGCGGGCTGCTCTGGTGAAGGGCGATACGGGCAGTCTTTTCGTTCCGGATACGCATGCTGGGCCCGAGCATACCCAGTCGGGGGGCGTCAGGCCATGGCGGGAATTCCGGGATGCGGGCCTTCTGTTTCAGACCGGTTCAGATAAGGGTTTCGCGATCCCGTAGCGGCCGGATTCTTGCCTCCGAAGTTTGAACTTTGTCTGCCCGGCGCACTATGTTTGCCGGGACAGGGAGAGATTCCCCTGAACCGAATGCAAGGGAGGCCGTCCGCAGTTGCGGACGTGCGGCATCCGGCAGGCGCCGATGGCAGTTTTCAACAAAAAAGGCGGATCGCAGGGCGGCAGCGGACCACTCCGGTGGCTTCCGGTCGGCTCGGGCTTCAATCTGCTCCGGCTGATGTTCCAGTCGCCGGGTTCGCCGGGCGGTCCGTTCAAGAACCCGGCGTACAAGTCCTACATTGCGAAGATTTCGAATGAGCCGCTCGATTTCCTCATGCCCGACCGGTCGATCGTGTCGGCCCGCTGCGTCTGGATCATTTCGGGCGGACGTCCTTCACAACACGGCTTCCACCTTGTCATTATCGCCAACGGGCGCGAGAACTTGCAGAAGCTGACCGGACAGGAAGGGGTTTCGAGTCGACACTTCTCCGCCGAACTGATTGCCGATGCAGCCCGTGCCGATGCCGCCGAGCGGTCCAACGCGCCGGTTCCCACGCGGCCGGTGACGATCAAGGCCAAGGCGAAGCCCCTGTCCAAGCCGGTCGACGACTTCTCCGATCTTTCGGGAGAATCAGCCAGTGCGGTGGAAAAGGCGGTGCTTCCCGACGAGCCCGCCCGTCCGGCTCCTAAAAAGGCCCAGGCAACGGATCTGGGGTCCGACAGCGCGGAGGACGAGTTTTCTGCATCCCAGCCCGCCGCCGGCAAGCTGGCCTCGACGGATCTTTCCGATCTGGATGGCGGCGGCGAGAGCCTCGATTTCCAGAAGTACGAGAGCGAGAAGCCCAAGGCGGCTCCCGCGCCGGAGGACGATGATTTCCTCTCCACTCCTTCGGAGGACGAGCTTGAGACCTCCAGCGCGCCAAGCCTCATCCGCAGCAGCGTGAAGGTTCCGCAGGACACGGGTTTCCTGTCGGACCTCTCCGACGATCCCGTTATGGTGCAGACCGGTGGACGGACCTGGTCGCTGGACGACGAGGCCGCCGCCGCGAAGCCGCAGCCTGCTTCGGAGCCTCCGGTCGCTGGCGAGCTGCTGGAACCCACCGAGCCCGAACTCGAGGTTCCGGCCGAGCCGGAAATCCCTGCGGAAGAGGCGGTTCTGCCGGAAGAACCCGAAGCTCCGGTGGCCGCGGAAGTGCCTGTGGCCGCTGCCGACGAGAACCCGTTCGGCGGTGAAGAGCCGGTGCTGGCGGCGGTTTCGGCGCCACCGGTCGATGCGGAGCCGATTCCGGAAGACAATCCGTTCGAAGAGCTGGACACGAAGGCGGCCGCAGCTCCCGAGCCCACTCCGGCCGTTGCTGAAGATAATCCTTTCGAAGACCTCGATGCCGCTCCTGCGACGGCGGCGTCAGTAGCGGTGGAACCCTCCGGTGACGGCGGCTCCCCGGCGCCGGAAAGCCTAGCGGCCGTTTCCGCGCCGGTGGATGATACTCCGGGCTGGGATTTCTCGGACGACCATCCGGCAGCTCCAGCCCCGATGGCTCCAGTTCCTGAACCCGTGAAGGCGGCGGAACCCGAAGCCGCTCCGGCCCCTGAACCGGAGTCAGACGAATTTTCCTCGGCGGCTCCGGCGGCGGAAAGCTCGATATTCGAGGAAGAAAAGCCCGAAGCTCCTGTTGCCGCCGCCGTCTCCGCCCCGGCTCCAGCCCCCGAAGCTGAAGAGCCCGTGGCGATGGGCGATTTCTCCGAGGAAGCCGACCAGATGGCTGCCCGCGTGGCGGGTGAATCGGATGGTGGGTCCCTTATCGAAGAGCCTCCGGCTCCGGTGGATGTCGAGCCTCCCGCTGCCGCCGCTCCGGCCGCGGTCGAGCCGCCCGATGGCAGCATTCCGGCGGATGGCGGCTTCGATGACGAGCCCATGTTCGCCGATGAAACCGAAGCGGCGCTCGGCGAGGCCGAAGCGCTGACCGACCCGGAGCAGCTGTTCGCGAAATCAAGGGAAAAGCAGGAGCCGCTGCCGTCCGCTCCAGTCCCGGCTGAAGACGACAACGCTTTCGCCCACGACGATGTAGCTTATCTGGACGGCCTGCCGAAGGATGCAGCCACGGCGGGCGATATTCGTTCCGCCCATGTCCGCCAACTGGATGGTGGAACGGCTCCGGCGCTCAACCGGTTCGACGAACTTCGGTCCAAGGGCGCGCCGGAAGCGTTCGACGACGAAGCCGTGCCGGTGGGTGACGAGGTTTCCAACGCGGAAGACATCTTCGGCGGCGAGTCACCCAAGGTCACGAAACTGGCGAGTTCCGAATTCCCCGAGGAAGCGGGCAACGGCCAGGACAAGGATTCGGAAGCGGCCGCGGACCTGCGGTACACGAACTTCAATACCGAAGAGGCCACTGCGAAGGCGATCGCCGAAGCGGATTCGATCATGTCGGCCGAGGAGTTCTTCAGCGACGAAGCGCAGGGGGCCGGAGCCGAAGCTCCCGAACCGGCCGAAGCTCCGGTAGCCAGCGAACCGGCCCCGGAACCCGAACCTGTCCAGGCTTCCGTGCCGGAGATCCCGGCCGAACCTCCTGCGCCGGTCCGGCCTTCGGGGAACTGGCGCCTGTTCACAACTGAAGTCTCGAACGAACTGAAGGGCCGGGCCAAGCAGGCGAAGGTGCTGGAACGGGCCCCGGACATGCTCCGCTTCGATCTTAAGGTCCGGGTTTTGTGGCCGGGAAATGATCTGACGGAAGGCGTGCTGTGCGTGAAGGACCGGGCTCCGTCCGTGTACCTCTCGGCCTCCGACATCCGGAAGATCGCTCCCGACGCGGAAGTCGAATTCTGACCCCCGGAGGGTTCATGGCCCGCAAAGTAGCCATCCCGCTGGGCATCTTCGGACTCTTTGTCGTCGTCATCCTCCAGAACGGCGATCCAGTCGAGGTGAACTTTCTGTTCTGGGACGCGAGAGTTCCCCTCGTCGGCCTCCTGACCGGCTGGTCGTTCCTCGGGTTCCTGTGCGGCTTTGTTGCGGCGAAGATGCTGGGCCGCCCGGATACGGAATCCGGATCCTCCGGTCCCTCCAGTCCCAAACCCTGATTCTCCGTCGCGGAGCGGCCTTGGCCGAGGCTTGCCCCGATTTATTTAATATATAAAGAATAGCCCCCGCTGGCGCCGGGCGAACTTGGACGCTAAGGATCACGCAGCACAGGTACCGCAGGGAGAACCCGTCATGGCAAAAGAAAAACGGCTCGAAGGCAGGGTGGCAGTCATCACCGGAGGCTCCCGCGGCATCGGCCGGGACATCGCGCTCAAGTTCGCGTCCGAGGGTTGCAATATCGTTGTGGCGGCGAAGTCGACGGAATCGACCGACCGGCTGCCAGGTTCCATCCACTCGGTCGCCGCGGAAGTGGAAAAGCTCGGAGTGAAGGCGCTCCCTGTGAGCTGCAACGTCCGGGATCCGGAATCGGTCGAGGCCATGGCCCGGGCCGCTTATGACAAATTCGGCCATGTCGATATCGTCGTGAACAACGCTGGCGCCCTCTGGTGGAAGCCGATGCTCGAGACCGACGTGAAGAAGTACAACCTGGTACACGAGGTGAATTCCCGGGGCGCCTATATCGTCACTCATGCGTTCCTGAAAGGGATGGTCCAGCAGAAGTGGGGCCATATCCTCATGATGAGCCCGCCGATCGACCTCTCGCATGTCCCGGGACGCATCGCCTACTTCATTTCGAAGTTCGGCATGACCCTGATCGCCCACGGGCTCGCGGGTGAAGTGGCCGAGCACAACGTGGCGGCGAACGCCCTGTGGCCCGTGACCATCATCGAGAGCCAGGCGACGATCAATTTCGGGCTGGGCGGACCCAAACAGTGGCGCAAAGGGACGATTCTTGCTGATGCGGCCTTCGAGATTGTCCGGAAAGAGCCCAAAACCTTCACCGGCAACGCCCTCCTCGACGAGGATTTCCTCCGGTCGGTGGGCTATAAGGACTTTGATCAGTACAAGTGCACCCCCGACGGGGAACCTCAGCGAATTGTCTGGATGGGCCGTGCTCCCGCAGGCGTAAAGACCAATCCGGCGGGCGTGCCGATCGGGTGATTGGCGCGCCGCGTTGCGCTTTGCCGGTTCGCTGTAAACCGTTTTATTTGCGATGAAAACTGTATAAATTACAGCTAGTTAGATATCTAATCGCCTTCGGCTCCAAGGTAACTGAGAGATCCGAACCCTACTCTCTTTCGTTGACTTTGTGGCATCTAAATGGTAAAAATGTGGCCAGCTAAGCGGCCCCTTCGTGAGGCTCTGATACACAAGCACGAAGGACAGCCGCTTAAATCTTCCTCTACCTTACCTGCGGGCGGCAGGGAGCAGGTCTTAAATAACTTCCCCGGCGGCATGCAGCCGAAAGGCGGTTTTTACCGGCGGGGATGCTTTTAGGTCCGGGTTCCAGAGATATCGGCACGCAGGGCTGTCGGGGCGGATTAGAAAGTAGGAGCGCTATGGGCGAGACATTCAAGGTTAAGGATCTGGCGGTTTATCCGGGACACGGCGTGGGACAGATCGAGCGCATGGAAGAGCGCGAAATCGCCGGCACCCGCATGCGGTTCTTCATCCTCCGGGTTCTGAAGAGCGAAATGACCGTGATGATCCCGATCGACAATGTCGTTGCCGTGGGACTCCGCAAGGTCATCGGCTCGGATCAGGTGAGCCGGGTGTTCAAGATCCTCAAGGAGCGCGAAATTTCGGTTGACACGCAGACCTGGAACCGCCGCTACCGCGAGTACAACGACAAGATCAAGACCGGCTCGGCCTTCCAGATCGCGGAAGTGCTCCGGGACCTGTGCATCATGAAGATCGAGAAGGATCTCTCCTTCGGCGAGCGCAAGATGCTGGACGAAGCCCGCTCGCTGCTCGTGCAGGAGATGGCCATCGCCAAGAAGCAGGCCGAAGAAGCCATCGCCGCCGAGATCGACAAGATTCTCGAGAAGACCGCCCAGCGCGCCTCCACCGAGGGTGTGAAGCGGCCGGCCAAGGCGAAGATCCCGATCCAGCAGACCCGCGCGCGCCGCACGGTGCATGTCGCGTCGGCCTGATCCGCCGGCTCCGCCGTACGGAATCGAAAGCCCCGGTCCCTGACCGGGGCTTTCATGCTTTCGAGGGTGGGCGCGCACTTTCCCCGCGCCCTTTCGGCGGGCTACGCTCGGCGCGGCATGAACCTTTACGCAGTCATCGTCGCCGGCGGTTCCGGAGTCCGTTTCGGAGGCTCGGTCCGCAAGCAGTACCTGGAACTGGGCGGCGCACCCATTCTCCTCCGTTCCGTGGCCCGGATCCGGGAGAGCGCCCGGCCGGTACGTACCGTCATCACGGCACCTGCTGCCGACGTCGAAAAGGTCCGGGAGATGCTGCCCGTTTCCTGGAAAGAGACGGTGTCGGTCGTCGCGGGCGGAAGCGAGCGGCAGCACTCGGTATGGAACGGTATTCAAGCGCTGACGGCCGCCGCCCCGGACGATCTCATCCTGATCCATGATGCCGTTCGCCCGCTTGTGTCCGTTGACGCCGTCTCCGCCGTCGTTGCCAAGGCGAAAGAGTCCGGCGCAGCCACCGTTGGGCTCAAGATGCGCGAGACGGTGAAGAAGATCGGGCCGGCCTCCGAAGACATCATCATGGAGACCATCGACCGCTCACCGCTCTGGACCGTGCAGACACCGCAGGTGTTCCGGGCCGAATGGATCCGGAGGGCCCATGAGCGGGCGGCCACCCGCGAACAGCCCGGCACCGATGACTGCCAGCTCATCGAGTGGATGGGCCGGACAGTGCGGCTCGTGCCAGGCAACGTCGAAAACATCAAGATCACGACGCCCGAGGACCTCGCCATGGCGGAAGCGCTCGTGAAGGGCGGCCTCGCGAAACTGGCGGAGCTGCCGTCCTGACGGCGGGAAGGTGAAAGTATGTACCGGATCGGAAACGGCTACGACATTCACCGCCTCAAGGCGGGCCGCCGCTGCGTGCTGGGCGGAGTGGAAATACCCTCCGACGTGGGGCCTGACGGCCACTCGGACGCCGACGTCCTGATTCACGCGATTATGGACGCGCTACTCGGAGCGGCGAGCCTGGGCGACATCGGCCAGATCTTTCCGAACACCGAGGCGAAATGGAAAGACTGCTCGAGCCTCGTCATGCTCGAGGAAGTGGGCCGCCGCATCCGGGAAAAAGGCCACACCATCGTCAATATCGATTCGACCCTGCTCGCCGAAAAGCCGAAGGTGATGAAATACGCCGGAGCGATGAAAGAGGCCATGGCGAAGGTTCTCGGCATCCGGCCGGACCAGATCGGTATCAAGGCGACCACCAACGAGGGCCTCGGCGCGCTGGGCCGGGCCGAGGGCATCGCCGCGCTCGCGGTGGCGCTCACTGACGACGGAGTGAAGCTGCCTTGACGGCTGGAGCGAGCGGCGGCCGGCGGGGCCGCTCGGGAACGATCGGGGCGAGCCGCACCCGCCAGCGCCAGCGGGGCATTAAGCAGGCAGCCCGCCTGACCGATCTTTCCCGCACGCTCGCACACCGGCACGGGCTCTCGGTCGACGATCTCGCCGGACTCTACGGAGCGAGCCGAAGGACTATCTACCGGGATCTTGAAGCACTCGAAGCCCAGGGGTTCCCGATCGTCAAGGAGTCCCGGTCCGACGGCGTCGTGTATATCCGGATGCGGCCGGGGTTCTCGAATCTTCCCCAGCTCACGCTCAGCCTCGCGGAGACGATCTCCCTGTATGTGATCCGCGCGCAGAGCCACTTCCTGTCGGGCACCAATTTCAGGGCCGACATTGACCTGCTGTTCGAGCGGTTCGAAAAGGGCATGAGCGAGAAGGACCGCGAGCAGCTCCGGAGCTTCGACCGGAAGTTCTACCCGCTGCCTGACGCCCCGAAGTCCTATGAACAACAGATCGACCTGCTGGACGACCTGATCGACGCGCTCATCAAGCAGTACGGGGTGGATATCATCTACCGGCCGCCGGACGGAAAGCCGAAGACGAAACACCGGCTGCATCCCTACACCCTTCTGACGTTCAAGGAGGGCCTCTACCTCATCGCCCGGTCCGAGACCGCCGGCGGCATCCGGACGTTCGCCGTGGACCGGATCGAGTCGGCGCAGGTGAACCGGGGCGCCTCGTTCGAATACCCGGAGGATTATTCCCCGGCCCGGTACTGCTCCGGTTCGTTCGGCATCATCCGCGGGGAACCGGAAAAGGTTGCCATCCGCTTTTCGCCGCGTGTCGCCACCTACGTTTCAGAACGGCGGTACGATCCTTCCCAGAAACTGAAACTTTCCGCCGACGGGTCGGCCGTTCTCGAGATGACGGTGGGGGTGACTCCGGAACTGGTAAGCTGGATCCTGGGGTTCGGCCCCGACGCGAGAGTTCTCGAACCGGAAACCCTCATCGCCCGGATCGAGGAAGACCACCGGAAGGCCGCCCATCAGTACGGATTGCCGCCCAGAGGCCAGAAGGGCTAAGGTTCCACCGCTCATGCCCGAACCGGTCATCGATATCCGGAATCTTAAGACGTGGTTTCCCATCCGGGGCGGCGTGTTCTCGACCCTGAAGGGCTGGGTGCGCGCTGTGGACGGCGTGAACCTTACCGTGGGGCGTGGCGAGACGCTCGGCCTCGTCGGCGAATCGGGCTGCGGGAAATCGACCCTGGGCCGCTCGCTCGTCCGGCTCGTGAAGCCGGTCGAGGGTGAGATCTGGTTCCGGGGGAAGGACCTTGCCGCGCTGCCGGAGCCGGAGATCCGTCCGCTCCGGCGGCACATCCAGATGATCTTTCAGGACCCTTACGCGAGTCTGAATCCGCGCATGACGGTGGAGGAAATCGTCGGGGAACCGCTGGAAGTCCACGGACTCACGGCCTCGAAAAAAGACCGCCGGGACCGCGTTCGCGAGCTGCTGGAACTGGTGGGCCTCAGGGCCGATGCCATGGAACGGTATCCGCACGAGTTTTCAGGCGGACAGCGCCAGCGGGTTGGGATCGCGCGGGCCATCGCCGTGAACCCCGAGTTCATCGTCTGCGACGAGCCCGTGTCGGCCCTCGACGTGAGCATCCAGGCGCAGGTAGTGAACCTGCTGCTGGATCTCCAGGAAAAGCTGGGGCTCTCCTATCTCTTCATCGCCCACGACCTCAGGATCGTCGAGTTCATCTCCGGCCGCGTGGCGGTCATGTACCTGGGCCGGGTCGTCGAGCTCTCGCCCGCCGACGAGCTGGTCAGAAGCCAGTACCACCCGTACTCGCAGGCGCTGCTGTCCGCCGTGCCGCCGCCCGATCCGGCCCGGAAGCGCAACCGCATGACGCTTACGGGCGATGTGCCTTCGCCCATCGATCCGCCACCGGGCTGCGCCTTCCATCCCCGCTGCCCGTATGCCAAAGACCGCTGCCGTACCGAACTGCCGGAGCTCCGGGAGGTCGGCCCCGGCCGTCAGGCCGCCTGCCATTTTGCGGAGGAGATCCATGAAGCGAAACGCTGACCGCCTGTTGCTGGTGTCCCTGCTGGTGCTGACGGCCGCTCTGGGCGGGTGCTCCGGCGGCAAAAAGAAGACGGCCGCTTCGGAGCGCTACCAGCTCGACAAGGGCACCCTGGTCATGAAGAACGGGATTCAGCTCGAGGTGGAAATCGCGAGGACCGAAGCGGCGCGCGATCAGGCCCCGGCGGATCTCTACGCACTCTGCGAGAATTGCGGACTTCTCGTTGCCATCGGCTCGTCCGTCCCCGGCCGGTTCTCGACAGAGAAAATGAAGATGGACGTGGATCTCGTGTGGATGAACGGGTTCACCGTGATCGGATCGGTCTCCGGCCTCAAGGCCGCCGGAGAGAGTTCGGCGCCGTCGGTCGTGCTGAGTCCCTCGCCTGTGACTGAATATCTGCTGCTTCCGCCGGGGGCGATCGAGCGCCTCCGGGTGGAGCAGGGCGACTCCTACCGCATGAGCCGGACCTGAAAGGGTCTCAGGCGGCAAAGAGCAGCTTTTCGTAACGCCCGACGCAGCCCCGGAATTCCGCTGCCCGCCGGCGTCCCCCATCTGCCAGTTTCTGCCGGAGTTCCGGCTCGGTAAAAATCCGCTCCAGTCCGTTCATAAGCGCCGCCGAGCTCCGGGCGTCGACGAGCAGCGCGCCGTCGGCGCCGGCCACTTCGGGCTGAGCCCCGGACCGGGTCGCCACCACCGGCTTTCCCGCCGCCATGCTTTCCAGCAGCGACAGGTTGAACGGTTCCGCCCACACGCTGGCGCAGACGACAGCCTGAATCTGCCGGAGGAGCTCCAGATACCGGTCTCTTGGCAGCGCACCGTGATCCACCACCGTCTTCGAGAGGCCGTAGGCCTCGATCCGCTGCCGCTCGTCGCCGAACCGGGACCGGCCGGCGAGGTGCAGCCGGATCTCCGGAAACCGGGGCTGGAGGCGTTTCACCGCCTGAAGGCAGAAATCGAACCCCTTCTCGACGTCCTTTCTGCCGGCAAACAGCACCGAAAACGGCTTGCCGTCGGGAGCGGGGGGCGCGGCCAGCACGCCGGGATCCGCGTCCCAGTGGATGACGGTGCGCACGTCGAGCTGGCAGCGGTAAATTTCGCGCTGGGCCTCGCTGATGGCGACGAGCTCGATCCCCTCAAGGTTCTTCCGGATCCGGCCGTGATCGTAGTGAGCCAGCTTCGGCAGGGCGGCGCACCGGTCGCACCAGGAAAGATCGTCGCACTGGTTCAGGTCGGGCCGGAGCATGAGCGTGTTGGGGCAGATGAACCGGTAATCGTGGAACGTCCAGACGATCCGGCGGACGCCTTCCTTGCGGGCTGCGCGCGCGGCCGACCAGCCCATGGCGAGCGTGTTGTTGAGGTGCACGGCGTCGGGCCGGAAACCGGCGATGATGTCGCGGGCCCGCTTCACCCGGTCGCCGGGGCTCACAGTGCCGCGCTCGCCGGTATCCAGCCGGGTGGCGAGCCGCGTCTCGTGTCCCCGTTTCTCCAGCTCGCTTCGCAGGTAGCCCACGGCGCTTTCGGCGCCCGCGTAGACGTCGAAGTCGTTGAAGAAGAGGACTTTCAGGCGAGATAACTCCGGAGCCGCTTCAGGTTCTTGGCGTAATCCTCGCCCGGCGTTTCGATGACGCCGATGGTGTCTTTCCAGCGGGGATCGTTCACGAGGCACTTGAACGCCGTCGCGCCGATGAACCCTTCGGCGATTTCCTCGTGCCGGTCCACGCGGGAGCCCAGCTCCTTCTTGGAATCGTTGATGTGGAACGCCTTGACCCTTTTCACGCCGATCACCCGGTCCAGTTCCTGCATGGCGGCCTCGTAGTTCGTTTCGGTCCGGATGTCGTACCCGGCAGCGAAGATATGGCAGGTGTCTACGCAGACGCCGGCTCGTGACTGGTCCCGGATTCCGGCGAGTATCGCCGAGATATGTTCGAACCGGTAGCCCATGCAGGTGCCCTGCCCGGCGGTGGTCTCGAGCAGGATCACCGTCGGGCAGTCCGGAGTCCGGGCGATACAGTCGTTGTAGCTGGCGATGAGCGTTTCGATGGCTTTCTCTTCGCCGGAACCCACATGGGAGCCCGGATGGGTGACCAGATAGGGTACGCCGAGAGCCGCGCAGCGCTCAAGTTCCTCGATGAAGGCGGCCTTCGCCTTTTCCAGTTTCGCCGGGTCAGGGGACGCCAGATTGATGAGATAGGAATCGTGAACGAGGACGCGGCTGAGCGGAATGCCGCTCTCCTCGCTCGCCTTGCGGAACAGGGCGATGTCCTCGGCGGAGAACTTCTTCGTCGTCCACTGGCGCTCGCTTTTCGTGAATATCTGGAGGGATTCGCAGCCGTCTTCCTTGCCCCGGGTGAAGGCGTTGAAGATGCCGCCGCTGATGGATTCGTGTGCTCCGAGAAACATGGCGGGGTCAGGTTAGACGGTTTTGGCCCCGGTCCAAAACCGCGAGCCCGGCTGCCGCTCCGGCACGGCTGGCATGCGTCCTGTCACAAGCAAGTCACAAGGCAGCCGACTGAAACCGTCTTGACGGGCGTTTATACTGTAAGGAGATGGGGGAGCTGTTTTGAGGGCGGCTCCGGCGGGCGGGTATGGGATCGAGCACGGACATCTATCTGGTCAGGCATGCGGCGGCAGTCGATGCGTCCGATGCCGCTGGCGACGAGCAGCGGTATCTGACGTCGAAGGGTCGCAAGGTATTCCAGAAGACGGCAGATGAACTGCATGAGCTCGGCGTGAAACTGGACCTGATCGTCTCAAGCCCCTTGGTCAGGACCGTCCAGACGGCCGAATTGCTGGCCGCCGGTACTCGCTACAAGGGCGAGGTGATTGCCGCCGACGCGCTAGCTCCCGGCGGCCGGACCATGGAGTTCCTTCTCAGGCTCGCCGCCGCCCATCGCGGCGAGAAAATTGCCATTGTGGGACACGAGCCTCGAATGGGACAGCTTGCCGGGCAGCTCCTTGGCCGGAGTTCCATCCCGTTCCGCAAGGGACAGGTCATGCGGATCGATTTCGCGGACGAACTCGCGCCGGGCTCCACCGGCAAGTTCAAGTGGACCTTGCTACCGTCCGGCGACCGTCTGGACTCCCTGAAGGACCTCGACGCCGCCTGAGCCGGTCCGATTGCCAGCCAGCGGCCGGGCGGCCACTATTCAGCCCATGAAGAAACTGTTTCTGACGGCGGTGCTCCTGCTGGCGGTCTTTGGTGCTGTTCCCGCCCATGCGGATTCGGGCGACAACCCGTTCTCGCTCGGCTTCAAGGCAGCTCTCGTACTTCCGACGAAGGATTCCTCCGCCGGACTGGAATCGGATTACGGCTTCCAGCTCGGGCTCACCGGGCTCTACCGGATCCGGCCGTATCTCCGCGTCGGGGGTCAGGCGGAATGGGAGTGGTACGACATCAACCAGTCGGGAACCGGCATCAAGGCTGGGACCGTACACACGATCTCGCTGCTGCCGGTCGCCGAGCTCCGGTACATCGAGGAGGATCTGCCCGTGTCTCCGTACCTGATCGGCGGCCTCGGGGCGAACCTCAACTATTTCAAGGAAGGGGCGGCGCTCGCGGGCGTGAGCGTCGATCTGGACCCCACGCTCTGCTTCAAGATTGCGGGCGGGCTGGACATCTTTGCCAGCGAGACATTCATCATCCGGACGGAAGCCGGCTGGAAGATGAACCGCGGCGAACTGACCGCGAACCCGCCCGGAACCAAGGCCGATTTCGATGCCAGCAACGTGTCTTTCACCCTGGGATTCGGCTTCCGGGTCTGATTCCCCCCGTCTGAATCACTGTCCTCAGGACGCCCTGCTGGAGCCACCAGGGTCTGGGAGTCTTGATGAGTAAGATTCAACTGGTTAAACCACTTGACCAGTTGGCTCAGGCCCGTTATTTTCTCCGGGTGCGGGGGTGGTGCCGGTGGCGGAACCAGTCGGTCAGGAAGAAGCCATGTGTGAGCGGATCGGCCGTGGAAGCCAGGCGATTGTCCGGGCCATGGCCCAAAGCCTTGCGCCCCGCAGGGTGAAGTTCACGTTCGATGCCGGTGCCGAGCTTACCCGGTTTGTGGACCGGTTCATCGGTTTTCTCCCCAGACATGTCGCGCTGGTATTTCCCATCGGGCTCTGGCTCATCAACTGGGGCGGAGTGTTCTTCGCGGGCAAACCCCTGACGATGATGTCCGCCGACGAAGGCGAGCGGTATTTGAGAAAAATCGGCGGCAGCCCCGTATTCGCCATCCGTGAAGGGGTTAAGGGGCTCCGTTCGATCATTTTGCTCGGATTCTATTCGCACCCCGAGGTGCAGGAGCATCTCGGCTATTTCCCTCAGGAGTGGGTCGATCAGAAAGTTGCCGAGCGGGTGACGCGCTGGGGGCTCCGGGTTCCGGATCTCGCGGCCATCGCCGCCCTGCCAGGCGGCCCGGCGGGAGTTGAGATTAACGGAGCCTTCGACGAACAGCTCCGTCCAGGCGGCGAACCGGTGGATTTCCGGACGGCCTACACGCAGGCGAGCGGTACCGAGATCGAGTCGGCGCGGCGGGCCGCCGAAGCGGCAGCCGCGAGTCTCGCTGAACGCGAACGGAAAACCTCCCCGGCGGGAGTGGCGGCCTGACATGCCCGGCAGACTGATCCAGGGTCACAACGTTCGGGGACCGCTCGAGATCGAGGCGGACGTCGCCATCGTCGGCTCGGGTGCCGGCGGCGCGGTCACGGCGGCGGAACTGTCCGAGGCCGGCCTCCGGGTCGTGGTGCTGGAAGAAGGCGGCTACCACGAAACGAAAGAGATCACGACGAACGCCCCGGACATGATCCAGAAGTTTTACCGCGATGCCGGAACCTCTGTCATTATGGGCAAGCCCAACATCATCTTCGCCGAAGGCCGCTGCGTGGGCGGCTCTACGGTCATTAATGGCGGCATGTGCTGGCGCACGCCAGAGCGGGTGCTCAAGCGCTGGTATCTCGAAATGGGACTGGACGGGTTTTCCCCGAAGGAGACCGCCGGCTGGTTCGAGAAGGTCGAGAAAAACATCAACGTCGCCCGTCAGGACCCGGACACGGTCAGCCCGCACGATCTGGCGCTGAAAGCCGGAGCGGACCGGCTGGGTTACAAGACCGAATGGAACACCCGGAACCAGCTTCACTGCGTAGGGACGAACAACTGCGCTTTCGGGTGCCCTTCCGGCGGCAAACAGTCGATGCTCGTTTCCTACCTGCCGAGGGCCATGACCCGCGGGGCGACGATCCTCTCCGATACGAAGGTCCGCAAGGTCATCGTCGAGAACGGGCGCGCGCAGGGGTTCGAGGCTGATGTCATCGACCGGGCTACCGGCCGCCCGCTCTACCCCGTTACGGTCCGGGCTCCCGTCACGGTGCTGGCCGCCGGGGCGACCCAGACGCCGGTGCTGCTCCAGCGGCAGGGGATCTGCAACTCCTCGGGCCAGGTGGGCCGCAACTTCACCTGCCACCCCAACGCCAAGGTTGTGGCCGTCATGGACCGCGACATATACGGCTGGAAGGGCGTCCACCAGGCGGTACAGGTGCACGAGTTCCTGAACGAGGGGCTCATCTTCGCCGCCGTCTTCGTGCCGCCCGCGCTGCTCGCCATGAGCATGCCGTTCGCCGGGGACGAAATGCTGGAGTTTCTCGAGAACATCAACCGCATGGTGATCTCCGGCGTGCTGGTGGAAGACACGACCACCGGCACGATCCGGCCGGGTCCCATGGGTTCGACGCTGATGACCTACCAGATCGATCCGGTGGGTTTCGAACGGGTCCTGCGCGGGATCGCGCTCGTGTCCGAGATGCTGTTCGCGTCCGGGGCGAAGCGGGTCTATTTGCCGATCCACGGGCTTACGCATTTCGATTCGCCGGACGAGATCCACAAGATCTATCGGCTCGGTGTGAAGCCGACTGACGTCGAGCTCCTCACGGTGCACGCCATGTCGAGCTGTCGCATGTCGGCTGATCCCCGCTGGGGCGTCGTAAACCCGTGGGGCGAGACGTTCGACGTGAAAAACCTGTTCATCGCCGATGGTTCCATCGTGCCGACGCCGATCGGGCTCAATCCCCAGGAGACGATCATGATGCTGGCGAGCCGCGGGGCGGACTACATCGCCAACGAATGGGGCCGGCTCCGGAGGGCGGCATGATTTTCGACATCGATCATGAGTTTGACCTCCCCCGCGAGGAACAGGAATATGCCTTCGCCTGCGAGGAGCACGAGCGGGCCATCGACAGTGCCCACAGCCACGGCGGCCGCGAGATCGTCGAGTGGCGGGATGACGGACGGGCCTTTCGCCGGGTATTTCTCTATCACGCCGGTATCGCCGTGCCCCACTGGCTGCAGAAGATGATCGGCAGGGAGATCGGGCTCTCCCGGCAGACCATGTGGTACGACCGGACGACGCACCAGGGCGGCTACGACATCGTGACCGAGCCCCTCGGAGACCGGTTCATCTACCGGAGCCGGTTCGAGATCGTTCCAAGGGGCGCGAACAGGAGTGCCCGGATCTCCCGCCTCGAAATCGCCATCCGGCTCCCGCTACCGGGCCTCAAGGGGCTCGCGGAGAAGCGGGTGGTGGAGGAGATCCGGACACGTGCTCCCGCGGAGCTTGAGGCCTCCCGCCGGTTCTACGCGGAAACCTGGCCGCGCATCCGGACCGAAGTGATTGCCCGCTGGCCCGCGCAGGTGATCCTCGCGCCGTCGGGCGCCCTTGAAACACTGAGGCCGCCAGAGGCTGCCGCGTCATGACCGGCTTCATCCGGCGCTGCCGCCGCCGGCGGGCCCGTGCCCGCGCGAACCGGACCATGGCGGCCGGGACCGTATTCCTCACAATCTATCTCTATCCGGGGCAGCGGGATTTCTACCGGAAGAAGCTCGCGCCGGTGATCGATCCACTGCTTCCAGAGGGTCCCCTGAAACGGATGGCCCCGGAGCTTTACCAGAACCTGTCGGCCTTTACGTGGCTGTTCGTGGCACCGCACCTGTTCAATACGTTCGTGAACCTGCGGAGCCCGTGCGCGATCCGTACCCGTCCCGGCCGCTGGTGGATCGGGATTCCTCTGCTCGGCGTAGGCATGCCGCTCGTCGCCTTCTTCGCCTGGACCGGGGCCCGGGACGAGGGCGTGATGAACGAGTACCCGCTTCCCCCCTCGGCGGCCACAGACCGGACTGATTTCATCGTCTGGGAGCTGTCGGAAGCGTTCTACTACGTGGCGTGGGAGAGCTTCTTCCGGGGGTTCCTCGAGAAGCCCGTGGAAGAAGCCTGCGGCACGGATGCGGCCAAGTGGTTCCAGACGATGGCCTCCACGCTGGCGCATATCGGGAAACCCGCCACCGAGACGTTTTCCGCCATCCCCGGCGGACTGATGTTCTCGTGGCTGGCGCGGACGACTAACTCCTGGGTGTATCCGATGCTGCTCCACTACGAGCTCGGCATTCTGACGGACTGGTTTTCCGCGCGGAACAAGAAACAGCAGTGAAAGCCCTCGTCACCGGCGGAGCCGGGTTTATCGGCAGCCATCTGGTCCGCGAACTGCTCCGGACCGGTTACACAGTGAGAGTATTGGATCTCCCCTCGGCGAACCGGGATAACCTGAAGGGCCTCGACATCGAGTTCTGCGGCGGCGACCTCACGAAACCGGCCGAAGTGGAAGCCGCCTGCGACGGCATGGATGCCGTTTTCCACCTCGCCGCCCTCGTGATCGACTGGGGCGAGTGGGAGGCGTTCGACCGGATCAACGTCCAGGGCACCATCAACGTGCTCGAATCGGCGAAGCTCTGCGGCGTGAGCAGGGTCGTCGTCATGAGCTCGCTGGCGGTGCATCCTTACTCCGGCTGGCGCGGGGCGGACGAGAACACCCCCCGCGAACACGGCGGCAACCCCTACCGGCGCTCCAAGATGCTCGCCGAGGACGAATGTGCCGCCGCGGCGAAGGGCGGACTAGGCGTGACAGTGATCCGTCCCGGCGTCTTCCCCTTCGGTGAACGGGACCGGACATCCTTCCTGCCGCTGGCGGATGCGCTCCTGAAGGGGCTCTACGTTCACGTGAACGGCGGCCGCGCGCTTCTCACGACCGCGTATGCGGGAAACCTGGCCGCTGGGATGGTGCAGGCCGCCCGTTCGGAACGGGCGGCGGGCGGGATCTATATTCTCGGCGACGCGGAGCCGGTGAGCTGGCGCGACCTCATGGACCGGATCGCGATCCGGATTGGCGCGAAGCCGCCACGGATGTCGGTTCCCGGAGGTCCCGCAGCCGATCTCGCCCGGGCGATCGAGTGGGCCTGGCCGAAACTCGGCCGCAGGGACGTTCCGCTGATCACGACCTACCGGGCCAGTGTCCCCCGCCGGGACCTGTGGTTCGTGTCGGACAAGGCCCGGCGCGATTTCGGGTATGCGCCATCCACAGGGCTGAACGAGGCGCTGGACCGCACCGCCGCCTGGTGGCGCACCACGCGGGACGGGTGATCCGCCGCCGTTACGGTTTCGGCTTGCTGCCGATAGCGGCGGGCGGGCCGAGAAGGCTCGTCACCGACGGCCGCGAGAAATACTTTTTCGCCACCCGGGTGAGGTCCGCAGGCGTTACTGCCTGTATCTTTTTTGGGAACTGGTTGTCGTAGTCCCAGCCGAAGCCGGCGAGCTCGTAGTAGCCCAGATAAAACGACTGTTCGAGATTGGTTTCGTGGGCGAGCTGGAACTTGCCGGTAAACTTGTCCCTGGCAAAAGCCGTCTCTTCCTTCGACACGGGCTCGTTCATGAGGCGCCTGATCTGCTCGTCGAAACCCTGGATCACGGCGTCCGTGTTCTTCGGGTCGGTGGCGATGTACAGCTGGAAGCCGGTCGGATCGAGACCGTGCGGGAAGCTGGCGGAAGTCGTGTAGGCGAGGCCCCGCTTGTCCCTGAGTTCCACGAACAGGCGCGAGGAGAGTCCCTGCCCGAGCAGGGAGGAAAGCACCTTCAGAGCCGGATAATCCGGGTGCATGACCGGAACACCGAGGTAGGCCCGGATGAGATGTGTCTGTTCCGTGGGCCGGGGCGTCTTCACGGTGACGTCCGCTTTTGGAGGTTTCACCGGCTTGCGGGCCGCCGTGAGAAGGGTCTGGTAGCCCTCGCCGGCGCCATGGCGCTCGAGCGAGAACGTCTCGTCCATGCGGTCCCGCACCCTGGCGGCCTCGACATTGCCCACGACGGCGACGACCATGGCGGCAGGATTCAGCTGGGCCTTGTAGAACTCGATCACGTCCTTTCGGGTGATACCGGGCAGTTCTTTCTCGACGCGTTCGCCCACGTCGCCATAGCCGTGCTCATGATAGAGCGCGAGGAGAAGCTTCTCGGTGACATAGGCTTCGGGCCGGTCGCGGCTAGAGGTGATGGATTTCAGGATGAGCCGCCGCTCGCGGTCGATATCGTCTTGGGTGAGCGTGGGGCGGTACACGATGTCGCCAAGCAGGGAGAGGATCCGCTCGAAATCCGCGCCGATGCCCCGGCCCGTGATTTCCAGATAATCGGGCTCGGAGGTGGCCTGGATCTGCAGGCCGTTTTCCTCCACGTAGGCGGCGAACTCCGCCGCATCGCGGGAGCCTGCTCCCTTGGTCAGCACCCGGGCGAGGAGGTCGGAGAGCCCGGCCTTCGGCTGGAGCCGGTCGCCGCCCTTGAACATGACCCGGATGGCGAGCACGTCGTTGGCGGGGTTCGAGCGGACGATGAGCGTCCCGCCGAGCTTCAGCCGGTATTCCTTCGTCTCGAACTTCTGGGCCGGAGGCAGGGGCTGGGCTTCGGGCTGCGCTTCAGCCGGGGCTGCCGCCGGAACGGCGGCAGGTTTCGAAGAGGCCGTCGCCGGAGCAGCTTTCAGCGAAGCCACGTCGAACGCTTCGGGGAGCACGCGGGCGACCATCGTCCGTTCCGGGCGCAGGTAGGCCGCCACGGTATTCCGGATCCGTTCCGGCGTCGTGCGTTCCAGGGCGGGGAGATAGCCGAAGAAATTCTCGATCTTCGAGGCTGTCGCATACCAGCCGAGGGCGAACGCCATGCCGTCGGACGTCTCCGAGTCGAAGATGAATTCCCGGCGGGCCTTCTCGATTACCTTCCGGAATTCGGTCGTGGAGATGTTTTCGCTCCGCAGCCGGGCGATTTCTTCCTTGATGGCTGCCTCGACGATGCCTGCGTTTTCAGGGTCGCAGACGGCGAGCACGCCGAACATCCCGTCGTCACGCTGGTTCTGGGAAAAACTCTGGACCGACAGTGCGACCTGCTCGCGCTGGACGAGGCGCTGGTACAGCCGGGAGGAGGCGCCCTGACCGGCGACCACCGCCGCGGCGTCGAGGTCGACGGCGTCTTCCATGTTCGCAGCCGCAGGGCCGCGCCAGGCGACGGCAACGTAGGCCTTCGAGAGATCCATTCGTTCGTCGGTCCGTCGCTCGGCCGTGGGCCAGGGCTCGGGGTCCGCCTTGAACGGCTCGGCACCGCCCTTGCGGCCGGTCTGGAACTGTTTCTCGACGAGCTGCCGGGTTTGCTGGGGATCGACGCCCCCGGCGACGACGGTGATCAGGTTCTTCAGGGCGTAGTGGTTTTCGTAATAGGCGACGATCTTCTCCCGCGGGATCGTGGCGATGTTCGAGGCCGGTCCCAGCGTGTCCAGCCGGTAGGGGTGCTGCCGGTAGGCCAGTCCGTTCAGGGCGAGAAACAGTTTGCGCATGGGGCTGTCGTTGGCCCGGTTGATCTCCTCGATGACGACCTTGCGCTCCTGGTCGAGCTCGTGTTCGGGCAGGAGGGCGTGCTGCATCATGTCGGCATGGATCTCGAGGACTTTTTCGAAATCGGCCGCCTGGGCGGTGACGTGGAAGTTCGTGAAGTCGTCTGAAGTGGACGCATTGATGTCGGAGCCCATGCCCTCGAAGGCCGCGTCGAGATCACGGGGCCCGTATTTCGCCGTTCCCTTGAACAGCAGGTGTTCGAGGAAATGGGAGACGCCGTTGATTTCTTCCGTCTCGTCGGCCGAGCCCACACGGACCCAGGTGTTGATCGTGACGTTGGGGCTCCCCGGGATCGGTTTCACGATCACGGTCTGGCCGGTCGGGAGCACCCAGAGCCGGGTTCCGTCGGGCCACGACTTTTCCAAGCCCGCACTCAGCGGTTCACGAACCACCGGTGCCGGAGCCTTGGCGGCCGCTGCGGCTTCGGGCTTGGACGCACAGGATCCCGCGAGGGCGGACAGGACGAGTGCGCCGAGAAGAATCTGTCGGTCGAGTTTCATGCATACCACCTGCGGAACGACTGGGGCGGTGAGAGTAGTGCCTGCCACCCAGACGGCAATATCCGGACGGACCCTGACGCAAATTTATTAAGGGGCGATGAAACCGGTTCCTGCACCCTTGTGCGACGGGAATTCCTGCTGAACTTGAACCCGATTCAAGTCCGAGCTAGGTAGGTGACGAGCAGCGAGACCGGCTTCGGGACCGTGTGCCGGTAGCGGGAGATACGGAAGATGGGAATCCAGAAAAGTTCGGCGAAACACCTGCACCACGTCGCTTATGCGAGTCGTGATACCGAGGCCACGTACGACTTTTACGTGAACAAGATGGGCTTCCCGCTCGTCCATGTGGAAAATCACCCGCACAACAAGGGCTGGTTCCGGCATTTCTTCTTCGACATCGGTAACGGCGAATGCATTGCCTTCTTCGAAATCCACAATATCGGCGAGAAGCCCGACTACAAGACCGAGGTTTCGGTGGGGCTCGGCATGCCGGTCTGGGTGAATCACGTGGCGTTCCAGCTGGACAGCCTGGAAGAACTCGAGGCGATGAAGAAACGGCTCCTGTCGAAGGGGATCCCGCAGCTCATGGAAGTGGACCACGGCGCGTTCATCTCCGTCTACCTGACGGATCCAAATGGCATCATGGTCGAGTTCTGCGTCACCCACCGGCCTGAGCAGATGTGCCAGAGCCCGGAAGAAGCGCTCCGGCTACTTCGGATGCCCAAGGAAGAGTTCACCGCCGCCGACCGCAAGGATTCCCGCGAAGTCGTGCGGGTCATCACGGCCGCCTGAGATCCATCAGGCCGGCACGAGATCGCAGTAGTAGAACCGTCCTTCGCGGACGGTGATTTCGCCTTTCGTGAACCGAACCGGTTCCCTGAAAAACGGCCCGTCCCAGACGAAGGTGTGGAATTCGCCCTTCTCGCCGCAGGGGTCCGCCGAAGGCGGGAGCTCGCGAAGCAGGGCATCGTCGTAATCGCGTCCTGCGAACGATCCCGCTATCTGCTGGGAGTCCACGCAACAGAGCGTCGTCCTGATTCCGCTGGAAATGATTTCCCTGGCGAACGACTCCACAGGTCGGAGCCAGACGGGGAACAGGGGTTCAAGGCCCGCCTTCGCCATCTGACGGAGCCGGTAGTTGCGGACGTCTTCCAGATGAAGGTCGCCGAAAACGACCGCCGTAACACCCTCCGCCTTCAGGCGGCCGCAGGCGGCCGACATCTCCGACTCGTAAATCTCGTTGGAGCAGGCCGGGGGAATCACGGCTTCGACGAGCGGAAGTCCCAGCGAGGCCGCCTGCCGCCGGAGCAGTTCCCGGCGGACGCCGTGCATGCTGATCCGGTCGTATTCGCCCGTGACCGTCGTGAGCAGGGCGGCAATTTCGTAACCTGGGTCCCGGAGCGTTTCCCACAGCGCCATGGCGCTGTCCTTGCCACCGCTCCAGGCTACCGCCACTTTTCGTTTCATCGCTGGCACCTCTCCGGAAGACGGATAAAGCTAGGCGGTGGAAGCGGGGATTTGAAGTCATGGCGGTGAACAACGATCTCTACAACCGGGACGGCGGCACCTGGTGGAACGAGGACTCTTACCTTTACACGATCCGGGCGTCGCTGAATCCCGGACGGTTCGGATATTTTCGCAAAGTGCTCTCCGAAAAGCTGAACGTGAACCCGGCGGGGAAGAAAGTCCTCGATATCGGGTGCGGAGGCGGATACCTCTCCGAGGAGTTCGCAAAGCTCGGCTGCCGCGTAACCGGGCTGGATCCGTCGCTGCCGACGCTGGAGACTGCCAGGGCCCACGCAAAGCAGGAGCGGCTCGATATCGACTACATGCACGGTTCCGGAGAGAGCCTCCCGTTCGCGGACGGGACTTTCGACATAGTGTACTGCTGCGATGTTCTGGAGCATGTGAGCGATCTCAACCGGGTGATCGCGGAGACTTCGCGGGTCCTGAAGCCGGACGGAATTTATCTCTTCGACACGATCAACCGGACGCCACAGAGCTGGCTGCTCGCCATCCAGATTTTCCAGAACTTTCCGCTGACGTCGCTGCTGCCCCGCGACGTCCACGACTGGAAGATGTTCATCAAGCCGGAGGAACTGGATGCGGTGTTCTCCCGCAACGGCCTTAGATGCGCCGAATACCGGGGGCTTTCGCCGGCGGGAAATCCGCTGGCCATGCTGTCGGCACTGGTTCTGAAGAAGATGGGCCGGATCAGCTACGCCGAACTGGGCCGCCGGGTGACGATGCGGGAGTCGGGAGACACTTCCTCGTCCTACATGGGCTACGCCCGTAAGATCTGAACGGGATCCGTCATGGCTGTAACTTCAGTGCGTCGAATTCGCCTCCGGTTCCGTAAGCGATTTTCAGACCTGCGGCCCGGTCAACGCTGACCGTGACGCTCCGGATCCGGCAGTCGAGCATATGCCCGCCCACTGTGCGGGCTTCGTTCAGGAAATGCAGGTGATACCCGGCAACCTGGACCCCGGCGAGATAGCCGGGGAACCGGAAGCCGACGAGGTCCCCGCGCACATCCCCGGACTCCCGCTCGATCTGGGATTTGAGAATTTCCTCGATGCCGGGGTAGGGCCGGAACTTCTTTGCCACGCTGCGGGTCTTGAGACCGGCGAACTCGCCGCCGATCCGGACAGCGTAGGGGACGTTCTGCGTCGGGAGCAGCGCGTCCAGCTTCTGGAACAGTTCCGCGCAGGAAAGCGGCTCGTCGAACCGGACGGTCAGGTCAGCCCGGAAGCGCTTGACCGTCGCAAAGGGGGCTTTCTGGCCGGGCGCGACAGGAACGGCCTTTCCGTCCGAAAGAATCTGGTAGAAGTTTCCTTCCAGCGCCCACATCTCTCCGTCGAGTCCGTCGAAGGTGCCGATGCCGAAGTCGCCCTTTTCCCGGAGGACGTCGTAGGGGAGGACCCCTTCGAGTGCACCGGCCAGCAGGCCGCCGAAGGTCTGGTACTGATAGATGTTGTCGGTTTCAGGTTCCGGCTTCCGGGGGCTGAACTGCGCGCAGGCGGCCAGGAGGATCAGGCAGAGGAGGGCGGTCAGTCTGGGTTGAACCGGCAGTCGCTTCATGGGGATGATCTTCCTTAAAGAATACGGGAGTCGGGCTCGCGGCGCCCATCTTGCGTCCCGGACGGACGGTCACTATTGCCTTTTGCAGTCCGCCAGAGGCCATAACCCGGCATCCGGCGAAAGTGAAAAGGGGTGGCAGGGCCGTCCATGGCGACAGAAGCCGACATCGACAATGCCGTCCGGCTGCTCAAGGCAGGCGGGCTGGTCGCCATTCCGACCGAGACGGTATACGGGCTCGCCGCCGACGCCCTGAACCCCGCTGCCGTGCGGAAGATCTTCGGGGTGAAAGGCCGTCCGCCGTCGCACCCCCTGATCGTGCATGTGGGCAGGGACGCACGGCTCGAGGACTGGGCTGCCGAGGTTCCACCCGCCGCCCGCCGGCTGGCGGAGCGGTTCTGGCCGGGGCCGCTCACGATGGTTCTGAAACGCAATCCCCGAGTGCCCCTCGAAGTCACCGGCGGCCAGGAAACGGTGGCGCTCCGGATGCCTGCGCATCCCGTGACGCTCGAACTCCTGAAGCGGCTGGGCGGCGGGCTCGCGGCTCCGTCCGCCAACCGGTTCGGACAGGTCAGTCCGACGACGGCGCAGCATGTACGGGACGATCTTGGCAGGGACGTGGAACTGGTTCTGGACGGCGGTCCCTGCACGGTCGGCGTGGAATCGACCATCGTCGATCTATCGGGTGATGTGCCCAGTCTGCTCCGGCCCGGCGGCGTGTCCCGTGAACAGCTCGCCGGCGTTCTGGGAACGGCACCTGTCGCTCCGGAACCCGAGCGGCGGGTCCGGACGCCGGGAATGCTGGAGAGCCACTATGCCCCGCGGGCGAGGGTCCGGACCGCGGCGCCTGAACTGTTGGAACAGACGGCCGCCGAAGAACTCTCTGCCGGCCGCAAGACGGGCGTCTGGACGAACGGAAGTGTACCGTCCGGGGCGGTCAGGTTCCCTGTCGGTGCGACGGCCAGCGAGCGGGCCGCATCGCTCTACGCCATGCTCCGGGAGGCGGACGCGCTTGGGCTCGACGTGCTTGTGTTGTCGCTTCCGGATGGCGGCGGCCTCGATGCTGCTGTCGCTGACCGGCTGAGCAAGGCAGCGGCTCCCCGGCCATGATTTCCGCTGATGTCGTGGTGCTGGGCGGCGGCGCCGCGGGTCTTTTCTGTGCGACGACCGCCGGGCGCAGAGGCCGGAAGGTCGTCGTCCTCGAGCATATGAGCGAACCCGGCCGGAAAATCCTGATTTCCGGCGGCGGGCGGTGCAATTTCACGAATCTCGACGTCTCGGCCGGGAATTTCCTGAGTGATAACCCCCATTTCATGAAATCGGCGCTGGCCCGCTTCAGCCCGTCTGATTTCATTGCACTCGTGGAGAAGCACGGGATCCCCTGGCATGAAAAATCCCGGGGCCAGCTCTTCTGCGACCGGACCGCGAGCGAGATCCGGGACCTGCTTGTATCGGAGTGCCACTCCGCCGGGGTGGAGATTCTCACCCGGGCCAACATCAATGCCGTCTCAAAGCCACCCGGCGGACATTTTGAGGTCCGTACCGGGATTGGGGATTTTTCATGCGAGTCGCTGGTTGTCGCCACCGGCGGCCTGTCGTTTCCGCGGCTCGGGGCATCAGACCTCGGGTACCGGATCGCGCGCCAGTTCGGTCTTGAGGTGGTCGAGCCCCGGCCGGCGCTGGTTCCGTTTGTCTGGAAAGAACCGGACCAGGCGAAGTTCGGCGGGCTTGCCGGTGTCTCCTGCGAGGCAGCAGTCACGACCGGAGGACACGGGTTCACCGATGGTATCCTGTTCACGCACCGGGGGCTGTCGGGACCGGCAGTCCTCCAAGTGTCCAGCTACTGGGAGGAAGGCGGCCGGATCCAGGTGGATCTTCTGCCCGGGCGGAATCTGGAGCAGTGGCTGAAGGCTGAGCGCGATTCGGGGAGCCGCCTGCTGGTCCGGTCCGCGCTTCAGAATTTCTGGCCTAAACGGATCGTCGAAAGTTTCGTAGCCAGCCGGCTTCTCGACCGGCCGCTGCCGAATCTTCCGGATGCCGCGGCCCGCGAGCTGGCTGCCGTCTTCCAGAAGTGGGAATTCGTTCCTGCGGGAACCGAAGGATATGCAAAGGCTGAGGTCACCCGTGGCGGGGTTTCGACCAATGAGCTTTCGTCGAAGACGCTGGAAGCGAAGGGCGTCAAGGGCCTTTTTTTTGTCGGCGAGGTGGTCGATGTGACCGGCTGGCTCGGCGGATTCAATTTCCAGTGGGCGTGGGCCAGCGGACACGCCGCCGGCGAGACCGCCTGACCGTTTCGACAACTCCGGTGTGACCGGATAATACTGCCGGTGCATTTTCTGTAATGGCAGGTGACGCCTGAAATTCTTCAGGGAAAAATTCGGAACGATCCGGGATCTGGCAGTTCTGATGCTGGTCCACTGGGTGAACTGCTGGGATCTTTACCGTCCGGGTGCATCGCTCTTTTCCCGGGATAATTTTCACAACTACCTGCCGGTTCGCGCCCTGATGCTGCAACGGCTTCAGGCGGGAGAGATCCCGCTCTGGAACCCCTTTTTCTATCTTGGGGTTCCGTTTCTTGCGGACCCCGTGAACGGGGTCCTTTATCCGCCCCACTGGCTGCTGGCACTGAACTACGACTTCCGGCTGCTCACGACGCTGATCGTTGCAGGTCACTATCTTCTCGCTGAACTGCTTTTCTACGGGTTCCTGCGGTCGATGGGAGCGACGGGGCTTGCGGCGATCGGTGGTGCCGTCGTGTACGCCTCCTGTGGCTACCTGTCGATGGAGACGACGGCGCATCAGTTCCTCTATGCGCACGCCTGGCTGCCGGGTTTCGCCTGGGCGATCAACGCCTGTCTGAAAGGCTCCAAGGCCGGCCTTCCCCTCGCCACCGGTATAGCGGCCCTGATGCTATACGCGGGGGAGCCCCAGACGGTCTTCCTGGCACTGGCGATTGCCTGCCCCCTGCTGCTCTGGAGAGGAAGAGAGCGGCCGCTTTCTGTCCTCCCTGGGGTCCTGATCCTCGGGCTCGCGCCGCTCGTGCTCTATGCCCCGGTGCTGCTGCCGATGCTCGACTTTGCGGCGGAATCCGCCCGCTCGCATATGAGCGCGGCAGAGAACGCCATCCGCTGGAGCTACCACCCGCTCCGGTTCCTTGAACTACTGGCGCCGAATCTCTTCGGCCGTTCGATCGGAGCTCTGACATTCTGGGCCGAACGTCCGGACGGCCTGTTCAGCTCGGGGTTCTACACCGACTCTGCCTATCTGGGAGCGGCGACAATCCCTCTGATCGCGGGCGTGTTTCTGGCGGGGACGCCGCGAAAACGGGAGTTGAGATTCTGGTTTGTCCTCGCCTCCTTTGGGTTTCTTCTGGCACTCGGCCAGCATCTTCCGTTCTACCGGTGGCTGTACTCGGCACTTCCGGGCTGGAGCCTGTTCAGGTATCCGGAGCGGCTGCTGATCGTTCCTTCGTTTGCCGTGGCTGCCGCGTTCGCCCTTTCCGTTGATGGACTCGTTTCCGCGACGCGAAAGCAGGTGGTGGTGGCATTGTCGTTCTCGATTCTCCTGCTGCTCGTCATGGCCAGCGGTCCCTTTACCGGCTGGATGGCTTCACTTGGGAATCCGGAGTTCCGTTTCACGGCGCCGGTACTGATCCGGGAAAGCGCCTTTGCCGGTCTGGCCGCCTGCGCGTTCGTGTTGTTCGCCGTGCTGCTGCGGGGCGCGCTTTCGGGAAATCAGTTCCGCGCCGCAGTCGTATCCATCACGCTTTGCGATCTGCTGATGGCCAACCGGGCACCGATGATGACCATCGATCTGGATTACTTTCAGGAGGCACCGCTTGCGGTGCAGTCCGTCGGGCTTGGACTCACCCGTCAGGGGCCGGCGGCCCATATCACCGATCTGGAAACCGTCCAGCGCACCCAATTCTTTCCTGGAGAGATCCCGCAGCCCTCGGGGCGGATGCTCCGGCAGGAACTCCTGAACCGGGTCTATCAGTCGTGGGAAGTCATGGAGAGCGGGATCGGCGGTATCTACGGGTTCACATCACCGGTAGGGCCTTCGGACAATTCCTATCACTTCGGACTTTACCGGCTTCGCCATGAACTGCCTGAATTCGACATCCTCCGTCTGCTGGGCGTCAACCTGATGACTTCCACCGCGCTGGGACGCATGAACCAGACCGACTGGAAGCCGCTGGGAAAGGCATCCCTGACGGGATTGCAGCTCTATCGTGCGCCTTGGGGCGGACAGCCGGTCGTGTGCCCGGCGGCCAGCGAATCGCTTCCGGACATGGACGCCGTTCTGGCACGCCTGAAGTCTGCCCCTCCCGAGCCGGAAAGGCTCGTCCTGTTTCCGGACCCCGGATCGCCCCGGATCGCGGCGGAGAATTCGACTCCGGCCGCCCGCTGCGCCGTCACCCATTGGAAGCACGAATCCGTGACTATCGCCAAGGACGATCCGCTGCCCCGCTGGGTCGTCTACCGGCGGGCGTTCTCGGCAGGCTGGAAAGCCTATCTGGACGGCCAGCCGACGGAGATTTATCTGGGCTGGGGGCTGTTCCCCTCGGTGCTGGCGCCCGAAGGGAATCACGAGATCCGCCTGGTGTACGAACCGGACTCGCTCACGACTGGTGCGTGGATCGGCGCATTTGCCTGGTTCGCACTGGTGGTCTGGCTTGTAGTGTCGCTTCGGAAGCCGGAACCGGTCCCTGTTCAGTAGATCCGGATCTTCCAGGGCATGAGGGCCAGTACCCGGTCCCCGGCCAGCAGTTCCCACGACTTGAGTTCGGTCAGGATCGAAGCCACCGGTTCGTCGGGGAAATCGACCGCCAGCCGGAACGGTATCCGGGGGCGTTTCTGGAAACGGCTGAACAGCCGGACAGGCCCTTCGGGCAACTTCGCGAGCCGCTGTGCCGTCAGGATGGCAGACCGCAGCCCTCCCAGCTCGTCGACCAGTCCGTGCCCCTTCGCCTGCGCGCCGCTCCAGACGCGTCCCTGCGCGACGGCGTGGGTATCATCGAACGATTTGCTGCGGGCCCCGGCGACCAGATCGACAAAGTCGCGGTAGAAGGCGTCGATGTCGTCACTGGTTTTCCGGAGCTGCTCAGGCGTCCACGGCGTGTGCGTGCTGAAGTAGTTCGAATTCTTCCCGACCCCCACATGTGCGTGGCCGAGCCCCAGCTTTTCATAGAGTCCGGCGACGGCAAGTTTGCCCGAAATGACGCCGATGGAACCCGTAATGGTTCCAGGGCTGGCGTAAACCCGGAATCGGGAGTCCGCCGCCACGTAATATCCGCCGGAGGCAGCCGTGTCGCCCATGCTGACGACGACAGGGATTTCGAGCCGCCTCAGGGCATGCAGCATCACGTCGGATGCGAGGCCGCTCCCGCCGGGGCTGTTCACCCGGAGAACCAGCGCCTTGATGTGGCGGTTCTTCGCGATGGTCTCGACGGCACGGACGAACGACCGGCTGCCGGTGGATCTTGCCTCGCGGGCGTCCTGAACGCCTTCACCGGATGTGATCGTGCCGGTGACGTGCAGGAGGGCGATGCCGTCCGGATGCTTCAGTTCGCGCCGGGCCCGGATCGAAGCGATCCTCAGGTATTTCCGGAACGTAATGCCGCCCTGTTTCGCATCGGAGCCCGGCTCTTCCCCAGTCTTCCGGATGGCATCGCGCTCGTCCTGCAGAAACCCGAGATCGTCCACGAGCCCGCTGCTGCGGGCGTCGGGGGCGAGAAACGGTCCCCGGTCGAACAGGGCCCGGATGTCTTCGATGGTCCGGTTCCGGCGGGCGGCGATGGCCGAGAGGGTCTGGCGGTAGAGATCCTCAAGCAGTTCTTCGAGCATCCGGCGGTGGGGTTCGCGGATCTCCTTTTCCGTCACGAGGTCCGAGGCGCTTTTGTAATCTCCGCGATGAAGCAGCTGCGGTTCGATGCCCAGCCGGTCGAGCGCTCCGCGCAGGAACGTGACGTCGGACCCCATGCCGGTAATGGTCAGGTGCCCCTGTGGTGAGAGGACGACCCGGCTTGCCTCGCAGGCCAGCAGGTATTCCTTGAGGCCCAGCTGCTCGGCGGCGACGACGATATGCTTGCCGCTTTCCCGGACTTCCGAGAGGGCAGCGGCGATCTCCTGGGTACGGGCGAATCCGCAGTCCAGGCGGCCGATCCGGATAAGCACGGTGTCCAGTTGTTCGTCCCGTGAGGCGGCACGGAGCACGGACAGGAGATCCATGAAACCCGGTCCCGAGGGGCCCCGCCGGGTCAGCATCGACATCAGGTCGAATCCGCCGGCGGATTCGGGCAGCACGCCATGGATGTCCAGTTCAAGCCAGCGGTGACGGCTTCGCGACCCCGTGATTTTCATCCAGAGGGCAGACCACAGGTTGGCGAGCGAAAGAATCAGCGAACGGATCATGGATCGAGCCTGACCGGCAGCGCGGCCGGAGGGCAACCCGTTCCGGTCAGGGGATCTGTGCGATCGTGGCGTCGATCCGGGCGAGCATCTCCGCCTTGCCGAGCACTTCCACCACGTCGAAGATCGGCGGGGACACATTCGATCCCGTCAGGGCGACACGCAGGCCCATGGCGATATCCTTCAGCTTGAGCCCCTGCGTTTCGACCCACGTCTTGGTGGCGGCTTCCAGACCGGCAGCGGAGAAATCCTCCTGCGCGGCGAGGAACGTCCGGGCCTTCTCAAGTGCAGCCTTCATGGCCGCGTCCATGAGCTTGCGGGCCTTGTCGGTGTACCCGGACGGCCGCTCAAGGGCCCACACGTTCATCTCGACCATCTCGGTGAGGGTTTTCACCCGCTCGCGCGAAACCCTGGCGAGGTGAACCAGGATTTTCCGCTCAGGCACCTTGAAGCCCCGCGACTGGATCGCGGGAGCGAACAGTTCGAGGACCCGGTCTTCAGGCAGTGTGCGCAGGTAGTGGCCGTTCAGCCATTCCAGCTTTTCGGGGTTGTAGATGCCTGCCGAGCGGCCGATGCCTCCGAAATCGAAATGCTCGATCATCTCCTGACGGCTCAGGATTTCCAGGTCGCCTTTCGCCCATCCGATGCGGACGAGGAAGTTGGCGAGGGCTTCCGGCAGGATGCCCTGGTCCCGGTATTCGAGCGTGGACACGGCGCCGTCGCGCTTGGACAGCTTGCCGTCCTTGCCGTGGATCAGGGGCACATGGCCGAACCGGGGCGGCGTCGCGCCGAGGGCCCGGTAGATGTGCACCTGCCGGAAGGTGTTGGTGAGGTGGTCCTCGCCGCGGAGGATATGGGTGATCCGCATGTCCACGTCGTCGATTACATTGGCGAGCTGGAAGGTCGCGATGCCATCGCCGCGCATCAGCACGAGGTCGTCCAGTTCCTTGGCGCCGACCGTCACGGTCCCGCGCACAAGGTCGTCGATCGTCGTGTCGCCTTCGAACGGGCTCTTCAGCCGGATGACCCACGGCTTGTCCGTGGTTTCGGGGATGTTCTTCTCCCGGCAGGTTCCGTCATAGCGCCACGGCCGCTTGAGCTTCATGGCGATTTCGCGCTTCTGGCCGATCTCCTCCGGCGTGCAGACACACCGGTAGGCGAGACCTTTCCCGACCAGTTCTTTCGCCCGCTGCCGGTACAGCTCGAAGCGGTCCGACTGCTTGTATTCCTCGTCCCAGTTCAGGCCGAGCCACTCGAGCGAGCGCTTGATGTCGTCGATGAACTCCGGCTTCGAGCGTTCGAGATCCGTGTCCTCGATCCGCAGCAGGAACTTTCCGCCGTAATGCCGGGCGATCAGCCAGTTGAACAGCGCCGTCCTGGCGCCGCCGATGTGGAGGGTTCCTGTCGGTGAAGGGGCGAAGCGGGTGCGGACGTCAGACATAAGGCGGTCTGCGTAGTCTTTTGGAACCGCCCCCGGCAAGGGGCTATCGTCCGCCGCCATGGCAAGACTCCTGGAACTGCCGGAAACCTTCGAACAAGCGCTGGAAGCCCGGTTCATGGGGGAGGAACGCCGGCTTGCGCCCTTCGTGCGGGAACTGTCAGACGGCTACGTCGGCAAGTCGGCCATCCGGGCCATGAATGCCGCCCGGGCGGAAGCCTATCTCGCTTATTACGCCCCGCTGAACGCCCTGAAAACGGCGGAGATCTTCCGGGAACTTCGCCTGAGGTATCCAGACCGCTTTACCGGCGGCAAGGCCCGTGTCCTCGACGCCGGTGCCGGGCCCGGCTCGGCGACGGCGGGACTTTGCATGGCGCTTCCGGACTGGAAGATCGAGGCGGTATGGCTCGATTCCGACGAGACCTGGGCGGGCTGTTCCTTCACGGAGCAGGGATTTCCGGTGGAAGCGCTACCGGTGAAGCGTATCTGCGGAGAGATCGGACAGGTTCCGCTGGCTCCTGCCTATGGCGTGGTGCTGGCGGCGAACGTCATCAATGAACTGACGGGAGATCCGGTGGCGAAAGCCCGTGCCCTCGACCGGATTCTGAGATCTGCACTGACCCGTGACGGAATCGCCGTGGTGATCGAGCCGGCGCTACGGGAACCGACCCGGGCGCTCCATTCGATTCGCGACCAGATGATCGCTGCCGGGTGGCGGGTGCTGGCGCCTTGTACGGGACAGGAGTCCTGCCCGATGCTCCGTAACGACCGGGACTGGTGCCACGAGACCCGCGACTGGCGGCAGCCCGAGTACCATCGGCGGATCGACCAGATGGCGGGACTGAAAAAGGACGCGCTCCGGTACTCCTTTCTGGTGCTGGGCCGGGAGAAGCTGCCGGAGATCAGGGCGGCCCGGGTGGTCAGCGAGATCCGCCGGGAGAAAGGCCGGACCCGCTTCGTTACCTGCGACGAAAGGGGGCAGGCCGCCGGCTGGGATGCGCTGGACCGTGTGATGCGAGCCACGCCAGAATTCGGGGAACTGATTCAGACGCTCGAGCGCGGCGATCTTGTCAGGCTTCCCGCCGGAGCCGGCGGGCGATTGTCGCCGGGAAGCGGCTTCGGTAAGCTGACCTTCACTTAAGCCCCATGCAGGAACGGATTTACAGGAACTGGTCGTGGCTCACGATGCTGCTGATCGTGACCGGCACCGTTATGGTCTATATCGGAGCCATCTCCGCGCCGCTCGTTTTCGACGACCAGTTCACGATCCTGAGCAACCCCGGTATCTCCGCTTTCGACTACCTGCTTTCGGCGCACGGCTGGATCGAGCTCTGGAAATACGCGGACGCCATCTTCGAGAAGAACATCTTCCGTCCGGTGCTCTTTATTTCGCTTGCCCTGAACAATCATTTTGGCGGCGGTACGCCCGAGCTGTTCCGTGCGTTCAACTACCTGCTTCATGCATTCAATGCGGTGCTGGTGTTTGCCGCCTGCCGCCGGGGATTCGAGGGACTGAGGCCCGATTACGGGAGTCTTGCCCCCGTGTATGCGGCCGCTTTTGTGGCTGCCGTTTTCGCCGTTCACCCCGTCCAGTCGGAGCCGGCCATCTACATCACGGCGCGGTCGAGTTCGCTGGCGTTCCTGTTCATGATGCTGTCGTGGCTCACGATCGAACGTCTGCTGGTGAGGGAGGCTCTCGGCGAAAAACCCCGCTGGACCGATCCGCTCCAGTACGTGCTGGCGGCGCTGCTGGCGCTGGTTGGCCTGCTCTCGAAGGAAACCGCCGTTGTGCTTCCGGTGCTGCTGCTCCTGTATGACCGGTGGATCGTCACTCCGGCGGCGAACCGTCTCGCGGAAGGCGGAAAGACGAGGACTCCCGGGGAATCGATACTGTTCCTGCTGCCGTTCTTTCTGGCGGCGGGCGTGTTTGCTGTCTTCCGGATCTCGGTCCTCGGTCGCTCGGAAGGGTTCGAAGTCCGTCCTGGCGAGTTCAGCATTCTCGCCACGAATCTCAAATCCTACTGGCACTACTTCTGGCTGTGGCTTGCGCCGGTCCATCTCGCGATTGACCATGACTTTGCGTACGAAATCCGCTTCCTGAACCCGCGAACCATACTCGCTGCCACGGGCCTTGCCCTGCTTGGAGGTCTCGCCTGGCGGCGCCGTCACAAGTCCCCGGTCACCGCCATTGCCGTATTCGGGGCCATTGTCACCCTGATGCCGACGAACCTCATCACGCCCCTCAAGGACATTCTGGTCGAAAACCGGATGTACGCCGGTACGGTGTTCGTCGGCCTGCTGCTGGTGCAGGCAGCCCGGTTTTTCTGGGAGGTCGGGAAAACGGGCGAACGGGTTCTCGTCGCAACGGCGGCCCTGCTGCTGCTCGGAACCTGGACGGCCCGCATCCAGGCACGCATTGCCGACTGGAGCTCGCCCGTCACGCTCTGGGAGGCGGAAGCCATGGTCTCTCCCGGAAAATCCCGGGTGCAGTACAATTTGGGAGTGGCCTATGCGCTCGCCGGCCGCGAGGACGATGCGGTCAAGGCATATGTGAAAGCCGTTGAGGCGGATCAGATGAACTACGAGGCGCGGCTGAACATCGCCTCACTCTCCATTTCCCAGGCGTTCAACCAGACGCTGTGGGACCGGACGAGTGTGGATCAGATGAACCGGAACCTCCAGGTCGCCCGGACGGAGCTCAAGTTCCTGTCCGAACACAGTCCCAAGCGCTTTGAGGCGCTGTACAATCTGGCCGATTCGTACCGGCTGGAACGGGAACCCCGGGAAGCCCTGTATTTTGCGCGTGAAGCGTTCCGGGCCGACTCCGCCCGTCCGGAAATCTATGAGCTCATGGGCCGTATTTACGAGATGTACGCCATCGATCCGGCGGTGATCCGGGATTTCAATCCGGCGTTATGGGAGAGCCGCAATGACTGGCTCGACGAGCGGCACCGGCTCGAGGAAGATTACGTCCGCTATTACGAGCTGGCTTTCCGCTGCTATTCGCTGGCGCTCGATTACGGGGCGCCGAACCAGGTCGAGGTGCTCCGGCTCCAGACGCGCGCGAAGCTCCGGACGGGGGATCCTGAAGAGGCCGAACGGCTCGGTTACCGGGTTGTGAACGCGGCAGCGAACGATCCGATGGCGCATTTCGAGCTGGCACGGATACTCGAGCTGCGGAACCGTCCGGACCTCGCGAAGGACTATTACCGTACGGCAATCCAGCTCGATCCGTCATTTGCACAGGCGCATGTGCGGCTCGCCCGGCTGCTGGAGAAGGAAGAGGATTATGCGGGCGCATCGTCCCATTTCCAGATCGCACAGAATTTCGACGACCGCTACAAGAAGGACTTTCTGGACTTCCAGAAACACCTCGCGGACCTCGGCATCGAGCTGGCCCCGAAGTTCCGGCCTCCCAAATGAAGCGGGGTTAACCCTTTACAATTATTTTGCGAAAGGCGGAGCGGATCACGGGCGGATGGCCGGGATTCCGGCTAAAATGACGGTGATATGCTGAAACGCTATTCTGTCTTTTCTCGAGTGGCTCTCGTCCTGATCGGGCTCGTGGCCGGCCCCTTGGCATTCAGTGCCCAGGCTTTCGACCCGGATGCGGATGACGGGTTTGCCCCGCTGATGGTCGGCGGATATCCCGCTCGCTGGTTCGTGAGCGGCGCGACGATCCAGAAGTCCATGAATCTGCCCAACGACTCAGGCATGACTTTCGGGGGGTATTCCGCTGCGATTGATAATTCAGTCGCCACCTGGAACAACGCGCTTGCGGCTAAAGGGATCGATTTTACGCTGACCCTCGAAAACTGGTACCCGGCCGTTCCCGATACGGACGGGGACGACCCACTGAACGACCCGCCGCTGGCGAATAGTCAGACCTGCATTTTCAATGCCTACGATACGGGCGGAAACTACGTTTGCTACGTGTACGATGACTCCGGGACCGTCGTGGGCCAGCGGACGCCCGGTCACGGCGACTGCATCGAAACCATAACCAAACTCTGCTCACTATATGTTCCATTAACCGTGACCGGACCGGCAGACAATCCGACATCCGTCCAGCCGGTAAGGGATTCGAACGGGTTCATCCAGTCGTTCGGAAACGGCAAGAACGAGATCTACATCGAGGAGCATAACTACCAGGCCTCCATAGAGGATTACGCGGCCGATCCGGACACGACTCTGGCACTTACGGTGACGCGTGCGCTCGTGGGCGGATACAACTACGCGGAAATCGTCGAGGCGGATATCCTGCTAAACGGCAAGGAAATCCGCGTGTTCAAGGACGGATGCCCGCTGGGCTGCCCGGAAACCCCGGTCTGGAGGACCCCGACGATCAATACCTCTCCGACATACTGCGACAAGCCCGGTACCTCGGCGGCAGATACCAGCTCGGTTCCCGCAGCGGCAGGCGGTGTCCCTCTCTGCTATGTGGCAAGCGGCGTTACGTACGAGAACCAGTACGACATCCAGAATGTCGTGACCCATGAGCTCGGCCACTTCCTCGGCTTCGGACACCCATGTGACGACGTTTTGTCGAGTGACCGCAACGCCTGTAACCATGCGGGAGAGTTCCCCCGTGAGGTCGACGACCCGATCGACGGGGTTTCGGAGACGACGATGTTCTGGATCACTTACGAGGGGCAGAACACGAAGCGGTCCCTGGAACCGCGGGATCTCGATGGCCTTGATCAGGTTTTCGGCGAGATTATCGCCGATGCCAGTGGCGGAGGTGGCGGCTCCTCGAGCGGCGGCTGCTCGGCCGGTTCGGGTACGGCTCTGCTGCCGCTCCTGGCCGTTATCCTTGGCGCCTTCTGGATGCACCTGCGCCGCCGCCCGGCACGGCAACGGGCTGCCATGCGCCACGTACGCCGGATGACCCTGCCGCTGCTGGCGGCGCTTGTGGCCGTAGCGGGCCCTTCATTCGCCACCAGTGTCATTCCGCTCAGTACGTCTGATCTCGTCGCGCAGGCTGACCTGATCGTGGAGGCCGTCGTCGTGGACTATCAGGCGAAGGCGGGGCCCAAGGGTGCTGTCCACACGGATTACGAACTGGAAGTTACCGACGTGTTCGCTGGTCTGCCTCCGCCACGGCTGGTGGTGTCCGTTCCCGGCGGCCGGATCGGGGACACGGAAGTCCGCATTCCGGGAACCCCGCGATTCGCTCCGGGCGAACGGGCATTCTTTTTCCTGAAGTTCCTGAAAGGCCGCTGGATCGTCGCGGGCCTGTCCCAGGGGGTGAAGTCCGTTATCCGCCTGCCGGATGGCCGGACCGCCGTGGATGCACCGAAAAATTCCAGAGTGAAGTCCTCCGCTCCGGTGAAAGCCACAGATTCGGTGATGGGGCTCGACGAGTTCCGGTCCCAGATCCGGGAACTGGTGAAGCAGCTGGGCGAATCCAAATAATCCCCGTGCATTGACGCTTTCCCCGTCCGGCAACTACCTGAACTCCCATCGCTGACGATGCCGGGGCCCGGGATGGGACTCCCGGCCGGGGAGTAGGGGAACGTGTCCGAACGCCTCGCGCTGCTTTCGGTTTCCGACAAGACGGGTCTCGTCGATTTTGCCAGGGCCCTTTCCGGACTGGGTTGGACGCTGCTGTCCACGGGCGGGACGGCAAAGGCGATCCGCGACGCGGGACTCAAGGTCCGGGATGTATCCGAGCACACGGGCTTTCCCGAGATGCTCGACGGCCGTGTGAAGACCCTGCATCCCAAGGTGCACGGCGGTCTGCTCGGCCGCCGGTCGGTGCCGGCCCATCGCGGGGCGATGAAACAGCACGCGATCCAGGCCATCGACCTCGTCTGCGTGAACCTTTATCCGTTTGAGCAGACAGTTTCGAAGCCGGATTGCACCATGGAAGACGCCATCGAGAATATCGACATCGGCGGGCCGGCCATGATCCGGTCGGCGGCGAAGAACAACGAGGACGTGACCGTCATCTGCGATCCGGCGGATTACGCGGCGGTCGTGTCGGAGCTGACCACCGGCGGCAACCAGACCTCGCGGGCAACGCGGTTCCGGCTGGCCGTGAAGGCCTATCAGCACACGGCGGCCTACGATTCAGCGATCTCGAACTGGCTCGCCCTCAGGATCGAGGGCGAAAGCTCCCGGTTTCCGTCGCAGCTTTCCGTGCCGCTCGTACGCGTCCGGGAACTGCGCTATGGCGAGAACCCCCACCAGAAGGCGGCCCTCTACCGCGAGAAGTCCCCGTCGCCGTATTCGCTGGCAGCGGGCGAGGTGCTTCAGGGCAAGGAACTCTCCTATAACAACTGGCTCGACCTGCACGCGGCGCTGGAACTGGTCCGGGAATTCGGACCGCCGTCCGTATCCATCATCAAGCACAACAACCCCTGCGGCTGCGCTTCGTCCGAAGTTCTCGAAGAAGCCTACGTGAAGGCCCATGCGGCGGATCCGGTCAGCGCCTTCGGCGGAATCGTTGGCTTGAACCGGGATGTCGATGCTGCCACCGCGCGGAAGATGAGCGAGATATTCCTCGAGTGCGTGGTGGCGCCAGGTTATTCGGCCGAAGCCCTCGATATCTTTGCGGCGAAGAAGAACCTCCGGCTCGTGAAGGTGCAGTTCCCCGCTTCGGGGCGCGCCCAGCCCGAGGCGGGCGTGGGGTCGTTCGAGCTGCGCCGGATTTCGGGCGGCATGCTGGTGCAGGACTGGGATTCCGGTGATTCTGCTCCGGTGGAGTGGAAGACGGTGACAAAGCGTGCCCCGTCGCCGGAAGAACTTCGGGCGCTGGCCTTCGCCTGGAAGGTCTGCAAGCACGTAAAGTCGAATGCCATCGTGCTGGGCCGGGACGGACAGATCACCGGTATCGGCGCGGGGCAGATGAACCGGGTCGATTCGGCGCGGCTCGCCGTCGAGCGGTCGGTGCTCGGAACGGAAAGGGTTGTCTGCGCCTCCGATGCGTTTTTCCCGTTTCCGGACGGCCTTGAGGTCGTCGCCAAGGCGGGAGCGACGGCCATCGTCCAGCCGGGCGGCAGCGTCCGCGACGAGGAAGTGATCAAGACGGCGGACCAGTACGGGCTGGCCATGGTATTTACCGGTTTCCGGCACTTCCGGCACTGAACCGTGCAGCCGGGCCGGGTGGGAGACCTTTCGCGTGCCTTCGGTCATCCATGAATATCACCTGGTCGATATGCCCAAACGGCGTATCCTCGAGCTCCGGGAAAAGGGCGCGAAGGTCTACAAGATCTGCGAGAACCCGGACTGCGACTGGGCAGAACAATACGTGGAGATCGTCTCTGACGCGGAGTTCATGACTTACTGCCTGCGTTGCGCCCGCAAGGTGCTGAAATACGGAGTCGAAATCCGGGGCGGTCCGGAACTGGAACCCTGAACCTTCAGTGCAGGTCCGCCAGCAGCAGGGTGGCGGCGGCACCTGCAAGGGCGATCCCGTAAATGGCCATCCGGTCAGCCCGGCGGTGTTCGACGGCGGGCAGCAGATGGTGTGTCGCCAGATAGATCAGGGCGCCAGCGATGAACGCTTCCGAGCGGGGTATCCAGAGGTATTCGGGTACCGCCATTCCCGTCGTGGCCAGGAAAGCTCCTGCCGGTATGATCGCCGACGCTGCGACGACAATCCCCACCGCCCGGATATCTTCGAGCCCTGAAAGCCTCAGCACGGTCACCAGTGCCAGCATCAGGGCGGGGGCGTGAGCAGCCAGGCCGATCAGGATGGCGCTATCCCATCCGGCATCGCTTCCGACAGCGGCGAGGGCCATGCCGTCTACGAGCCCGTGCAGCAGGAGCACCAGCGACGCCAGAACCGAAAGCCCGGTCAGGCCTCCTTCGGCACCATGCTCATGGCCATGGGAATGATCGTGGGCGTGATCGTGTACCTCGTCGGTGTGGTCGTGGCTTCCGACCAGATGTTCGACCGCCCAGAGGGCGAAAAATCCCGCCAGAACGGGCAGGCCGGAGCCCTCGCCGAGTGCCGCAACCGATTCGGGCAGGAGATGTCCCAGACTGATGGCGAGCAGCGTGCCCGCGGAGAAAGCAACGAAATAGCGCAGGTGGCGGCCCGTGGTCCGGATCCGCAGGAAAAGCAGTCCTGCCGCCAGATGGGCTAAAGCCAGGATTATGGAAGCGGTCCAGAGGTTCATCGGGTCGTCCCGGCACCATCTAGGCGGGTTTTGCAGGAATTGACAACAGCTTATGCAAAAGATTGCGACAAGGACCGGGTAAGCCCGCCGGTCCGCTCCGGGGCCTGCGGCCTGCGGTTCCCGGGACTTTCCGGCTCCGGACGGGAGTCAGGGAGGGCAGGGGCAGACGGTCACGGCCCTTGACCCGCCGCCCTTCAGTGATGAAGTAACGGCTCCGGTGGTGCGCAGGGTGCACCCCCTGTATCCCGGACTTTCCGGGAAGGAAAGCCGCAGTATGCAGAAGCTCGCCACCAGTCCTGTTCCGGTTACGGTCCTCGCCGGGTTTCTCGGCGCCGGGAAAACCACCCTGCTGAACCATATCCTCAAGAAAAACGACGGGTTACGCATAGCCCTGATCGTCAATGAATTCGGCGAGGTCGGGATCGACAATGACCTGATCGTTGGGGCCGATGAAGAGATCATCGAACTGAACAACGGTTGTCTCTGCTGCTCGGTACGCGGTGACCTGATCAAGGGCATCAAGAAGCTCATGAAGGGCCGCCAGAAGTTCGACTATCTGATTATCGAAACGACGGGACTCGCAAACCCGGCGCCCGTGGCCCAGACGTTCTTCATGCCCGAGATGGAGAAGATCACCCGGCTCGATTCGATCATCACCGTCGTGGACGGCGAAAATTTCCGCCGCAATCTCGAGAACAGCCAGACGGCGGGCGAGCAGATCGGTTTCGCCGACATCATCCTGCTGAACAAGACGGACCTGATTGGCGAGACCGAAACCAAAAAAGTGGAGGCCGAGATTCTTAAGCTGAATCCGTACGCGCGGATTCTGCGTTCACAGCATTCAGCCGTGGACCTGCGGCTTCTGCTGGACGTGGGTGCCTTTTCGCTGGACCGTGTGCTGGAAGAGGACCCGGACTTCCTGGACGGTGCCGAGACCCACAGCCACGATCATGATCACGGCCATGATCATGACCATGACCACGGAGACGGAGAGCATTGCCACGACGAGCACTGCACAAATCCGGACCATCACCATCATCACGACCACGAGCATGGTGAAGACTGCCATGACGAACACTGCACGAATCCGGACCATGACCACAGTCACCGTCATGCCCATCATGACGAGGATGTGAACTCGGTCAGTTTCCTGTTCCATGATGCGATCGTGCCGGAAAAATTCGAGGCGTTCCTCGAGCGGATATCGGAAAAGCTGTTCCTGTTCCGCTGCAAGGGGATACTGAACTTCAAGGGCTCACCCAAGCGGGTGATCTTCCACGGGGTCGGCAACCGGTTCACCGCCAATTACGACCGTCCCTGGGGCAAGGAATCGCCCAGTTCCAAGCTGGTTTTCATCGGAAAGAACCTGGATCGTAACCAGATTAAAAAAGATCTGGACGAGTGCCTGGCTCCGAACTGAACCGCGGGCGCTGGAAGGCCTCCGGGTTTGGGCTCCTCCCGGAGTGAAATACGGCGAAGCTATTGTTTTCTTTCGGCTTTTCTTGCCGCCCTCGGTCCTCCCATGTTAGAAATTGGGCAGTTTCGCTGTCCCTCCGACGTTAACCGCCGTTTCCTGATTTCCGTCCGCGCTAAGGTCTTGCTGAACTGCGCTGATGGACCTCCGGGCGGCCGGAAATTCTGCTACCGGGGGTTGGAGCAGGGATGAAGATCGTCTGCCAGTCTTGCAACTCAGCGTTCAATGTCGACGACGCCAAGATTCCGAAGGGCAAAAAGGTCGGCGTCAAGTGTAAGAGCTGCGGCGCGGTCATCGTCATTCTTCCGGACGGAAACCTGCAGGGCGGAAGTGCAGGCGACGGCGCAGCAGAGGCGCCAGAGGCTCCGCCACCCGTTCCCAAACCGGCACCCGCTCCGAAGACTGCCGCTCCAGCTCCAGCGGCTGACGATCCGTTCGGCGGCGGGGATGACCCGTTCGCAGGTTTCTCCGAAGATAGTCTCGAGGTGGAAGGGGCCGCTGCCGTTCCGCCTCCGTCGGACAGCTTCGAGACCGAGGCTCCGCCCGAACCGGAAGTGCCCGATTTCTCCGCTCCTGAGCCCGAGCCGCCGAAGCCTGCAGCGAAGGCCGCCCCGAGCGCCGGGGCTGGTGCGATGAACGATCCGTTCGCCGAAGATGCCGATCTCGGCGGCCCCCAGTTCGAAGGTGCCTCCGAGTTCTCCAGTAGTTCTGCCACGCAGGAGGCGGACGGCAATTTCTCGTTCGACGAAGCGGACAGTGGAGGCGATGACGGCGGCGGCAGCGCCCTCGACGAACTGGACGCCATCGACCGTGCGGTCGAGAAGGATGTCAAGACATCCAGGAACAAGCCTGCGGCCGGAAGCGCCACGATCGGTCTCGACGCTGACGCCTTCTACGATCCGGCATCGGTCGCCGCCGGCCAGTACATGATCAAGAACGCCAAGGGGCAGTCGGCGGGCCCATTCTCCATCGACAAGGTCAAGGAGCTGCTCAAGGGCAAGAAAATCGGTGCGAAGGACGAAATCTCCCGCAACGACGGCCCCTGGCTTTCGGTCAAGATCCTTCTCGAAACCAATGTCGACAATACAGACCTCGAAAAGTTCCTCGCGACGGCCAGCGCCGAAAAGTCGGGCGCTCTAGCCGGAGGCTTCAGTTTCGACGAGGAAGCCATGGGCCGCAGCGGCCTCAGTGCCGGCCGGTTCGCCGGAAATATCCGGCTGGTGATCGGCGTCGTGATCGGCGTCGTTGTGCTGCTGATCGCCGGCGGCGGCGGGTACTGGTGGTATCTTTCCCGCGAGGTCGATCTGGCCGAGCTCACGACCCCCAAACTGAAGGAACTGATCTCCAGCCGCCGGAGTGTGACCGGTTCCCGCGAAGAGGCCTCCAAGCAGGCCCTTCAGAAAGCTGAAGCCGTGGTGAAGGCGCTGCTGGTCGAGCAGTTCCCTGAAGCCGAGCGGGATCTCAAGACCGCCATCCAGAAAAATCCCTCGAATTTCGAGGCGGCCGCGACGCTGGTGCGCCTGTACGCCTTCTGGTCGGAGATGCTCGGCGACCGGAGCAAATTGCAGGAAGCCCTCGCTCTCGCCGACGTCGTCAAGAGCGTGGATCCCAACCCCGACTACACGCAGATTGCGGTATCCCACGCGAACCGTGTCGCGGGCAAGACTGACGAGGCGATCGCGGCCGCACAGCATGCCACGACCGTGAATCCCAATTCGGCCGAGGCCCAGACGGCTTTTGCTTACGCCCTGCTTGGCAAAAGCGACCGGCTTGCAGATGCTCAGGCGGCGGTGGATAAGGCGGTATCGGCCGGAGCGGATAACCAGCTTGCCCTGCTCGTGCAGGCCCGGATTCTCGAGATGCAGAAGGATTATGCCGGCGCCGCGGCCGCTTTTGATAAGGCCATCGCCGCGCGCCAGAACGCGCTCTACCCGAGGCTGATGAAGGCCCGCTTCATCCTGAACCGGATGCCGGACAAGGTGAGCGAAGCGATCGAGCTGCTCAAGGCGGCTGAAAGCGCCAAGCTGAACGAGGTCAAGCCGTTCAAGTCAAAGGTGCTGATTACCCGCGCCAATGTATTGCTGGCCGGCGGACAGTCTGGTGAGGCCCTGGCCAAGGCGAAGGAAGCGGACGGCGTCTTCCCGTCGGCGGAAACGAAAACGGCGATCGGCGACGCATTGTTTGTGAGCGGACAGGTGTCCGAGGCACTCCTCAGCTACCAGGAAGCGGTCAAGCTGGACAAAACCTATCAGCCGGGACACCAGCGGCTCGGGAAAACCCATCTGGCAATCGGCGAAAACGACAAGGGGGAAGCAGCCCTGAAAGAGGCCGTCCGGCTGGATCCCAGCGATCTCGCCGGCCGCGTCATGCTGGGGCAGGCATATGCCAAGGCCGGAAAGCTGGAAGACGCCCAGAAGGAATACGAGGCTGTAATCGGGCTGGACCCGAAGAATGCCGATGCTTACGTTTCACTCGGGCAGCTTCAGCTGACTCAGGGGCTCACCCAGGATGCACTCGGTTCATTCGACAAGGCCATCGAACTCGATCCGCAGAATCCAGATACCTTCATCGCCATCGGCAAGACCTATTGGGAACTTGGTGACGTCACGAACGCCATCGCACGCACCCGTCAGGCTGTCGAGCTCGCTCCCCTCAAAATGGCGACCCACCAGCAGCTGGCCCGGTTCCTCTGGGACACGGGCGATTTCACCGCCTCCCTGTCGTCGTTCGATCAGGCGATCCAGCTCATCAAGGAAGGCGAGCAGAACTCGGGCCTCTACCTCGAGCGTGCGATCGTGAAGTTCTTCCTCAAGAACTACACGGAAGCAATCGCCGACATGCAGAAGGCCTACGAGATCAAGAAGTCCGAACCCCAGACCTATTTCTGGCACGCACGGGCCCTGCTGGCGAAGGCCAGGGAGGAGGCCCAGTCCGATCCGGCTGCTGCCCAGCCTGACCTGCAGGCTGCCCAGGGCGAGTTTTCCAAGGGCGACTACCACAGCCGGGGCAATCCCCTGCTCGCCTACTGGTGGGGCGAATCCTACGCCGAGCTCAGGGATTACGGTAACGCTCACGTCCAGATGGATACCGCCATCAAGAAGGTCGCCGAACTTTCCTCGAAAGGCTGGTCCACGTTCCTGGATCCCGAGATCGCCAAGGCCCGGATCTTCGTCCGTCAGGAGAAATGGCGTGACGCGCATGCCCAGTATGCCCTGGTGCTGCCGAAGATCGAGCAGGAAGAAAAGATGCTTGCCGCCAGCGGGAAGTTCAGGGTTGTCCCGGATACCGCTTCCCTTGCCGAGCAGATGATGGACTGGCACCCGAGGCGCTGGGCCCAGTGGGAAGAAGACCGGAAGAAATTCCTGTTCGATACGAAGGTGGAGGGGATCTGCACGATGGGCTACGTCGAGAAGGACGAGCTCGACAAGCCGGATGTCGCCGACGCGACGCTGGCCAGGTGCCTTGCTCTCAAGCCGAACAACGGTAAGGCCCATTATTATCGCTGCAACATCGCCAATGACAAGACCCGTTATAAGGACGGGCTGGTCCACTGCCAACGGGCCGTCAGCAACGATCCGAATCTCGGCGAAGCCTATGTCCAGCTTGGGTACGGAATGCTGTATGAAAAGAGCGACGTCAAGGCCGCAATGGACAACTGGCGAAAGGCGCTCCGCAAGCAAGCGGGATTATCTGACAAGCGCAAGAAAGACGTGATCGGCGAGATGCGGTCACAGGGAACGGGAGACGATGAAATCGCCCGCAATCTCAGGAATCTGGGTTATAACGGGCAGGAAGTCGACTACCTGATGGCGAAGTGACCGGACTTGGATCGTAACCTGATGGGCGCTAGGAAAGCGGATTGCTGGATCTGGATGGCTGGACCGGGCAGTGGCCGGTCCCTCCGTGAATCAGACCGAGGATAGGGTAGTTTCAACATGGCTATGCGGGTGAAATGTCCGAAGTGCGGGGCCCAGTACAATCTGGATCCGCAAAAGCTTTCGCCTCAGGGGACGAAAGTCCGCTGCAGCAGCTGCCAGCACATCTTTGTCGTCAAGCGCAAGGCGGAGGGCGAAACCTCGGCTCCGCCTCCGGCCCGTCCGAAGGAAGAAGATCCGATTCACGGAGGTGCCAAGGCCGTACCCAAGAGCAGTTCAATCGTTGATGATGAACCCATCGCCATGTCCGATACGGCCTCAGACGAATCCCCCGCCTCGGCCCCGAAGTACCGGGAAGAGCTTCACGACCTGGGAAAGGTTCCTCCGCCTGCCGCGTCCGTTCCCCCGAAACCGGCAGCTCCGGCTCCAAAACCTGCCGCTGCTCCGGCCCCCGCGCCGAAATCTGCTCCGCCAGCGGTTGCCATGCCGGCCGCGCCCAGAGCAGCAGCTGCCTCCCAGCCGGTGTCCGATTCGGGCGCCAAGTGGCGGGTGAAAAAGCAGGGCCTCGGCCTGATATACGGCCCGGCGGACCTGAGCACGGTCCAGAGCTGGATCTCCAACGAACGGATCAATGCCAAGGATGCCTATTCGCGTGACGGCTCCGAATGGTCCGGTCCCGAGATGTTTACGGAGGTTGCCCCCCTCTTTGGCTTGCAGGCTGCTCCGGATGCGGTGAGCCCGGGGGCGTCGGCCGCACCGGCTGCGCCGAAGCTGTCTGCACCCGCAGCCGCCGTCGTGCCGGAACCGGATTCGGTAAAGCTGGCTCCCCCGGCTCCCCGCAAGTCGTCGACGCTGGGTTTCGAGCTGGACACGATCGACACTCCTGACGCTGGCGCTCCGCCCAAGGGCGGCAGCCTGGTGCTGAATGCGACGATCGGCCTCGGTCTGATTGTCGCGGTGCTGGGCGGCCTGTTCTATTTCATCGTTCTGCCGAGCGACGATCTTCTGGACCGTTTCTATGGAAGCCCCGCCCGGGCTGTCGTGGAACCGCTCGTCCAGTCCCTGAGGCCGGACTACAAATCGCCGGAAGAAAAGGCCCAGATGGACGCAGCCATCAAGGAGACCCTTGAGCAGCAGGCACAGGCCCAGCGGGAGGCGGCGGAAAAACGCCACTACACCGAGGGATATCTGCCCAAGGAAGAAGGCCCTGCCTCGGGACCGATTCTCGAGGCCCTGAAGGCGGTCCTTCCCGACAGCGAAGATGGTTACAAGGCGGCTATTGCGGCCCTTGAACCTCTGGCAGGAGGCGAAAGCCCATCACCTGAAGCCGCCGCGCTTCATGGGTTTGTTCTCGCCCTGTCGGCCCTGTCCCGGAACGACGAGACCTACGCGACCCAGGCGCTGCTTGCCGCCGATAACCCGGCCCAGATTGGAAACCTGCCGGTTCCGAAGCGGAATACGTTTATCGCGGGATTGCTCCTGTCCAAACGCTTTACCGAGGCCCAGAAGGTTGCGCAGGAAGAGTCCAGCCGGAATCCGAGCGACCCGTTCGTCCGCTATTTCTACGGTGTTGCCAAACTTTCCGATCCTGCGGGGCTCGACGAATACCGCAAGGCCATTGAGCTCGAACCCGGATACGTTCCACCCAAGGTCGAACTGGCCACGCGGATTGCCGGCAGTGGCGGCGGTGCGTCGGCCGAAGCCGAAGCCCTGGTCCGCGAAGCGATCGGTCTGTCGCCCTCGCACCGCAAGGCGAGGACGCTCGCTGACAGCCTCGGGCTCAAGGACCTGCCCCCGGATCCGCTGGTTCAGACCGCTCCTCCCAAGCTGACGGACCGGGAAGTGCAGGAACTCTTCATCGCGACCGAGCAGATGGTGAAGGACCAGAAGTACCCCGAAGCTACCGCGAATCTGGAAAAGCTGATCTCCGCTTACCGTGCACAGCTGACGCCGTCGATGCGGGGCGGGACTCACTACTACCGCGGAGAGATGTACCGGATTGCCGGCGACAAGGCGGCAGCAGGTGCCCAGTACGACACGGCCCTTCTGGAAAACCCCAAGGAAACCCGTGCCAGGAAGGCCCTGGAGAAGTTGAAGAGCGAGGCTGCCGGAGTACCGGCTCCATCTGCCGCACCGGCAGCGGCTCATCCGGTTGCACCGGCACCCGTGGCACCGGCCGCTCCGGCGGAGCCCAAGCCGGCACCCGCCGAGCCCAAGGCGCCCGCGCCCGCACCGGCACCTGCCGAACCGGCGCCGAAAGCCGAGCCAGCTCCGGCTCCCGAACCTCCGAAGCCGGCCGAGCCAGCTCCGGCGCGCCCCCCGGACATTCCTCCTCCGGCCGACGACCTTCCGCCGCCGCCCCAGTGAACGGGTAGACCGGAACGGTGAAGTAAAGGCGCGTTCCTCCGGGAACGCGCCTTCTTCTTTCGGGCGGGCGATGGCCGCAAAAGCGGCCCGCCGTCACATGGCGGAGATTTCTTCGGAGTCGCCGGAGAAGTCCATGTCGCGGTAACGGGCGGCCAGATCCTTGACCTCGTCGGCCGAGAGGGTCGATTCGGCTTCGATCCGGATTTCTTTCTTGCGGTTGGTCTTCTTGTCCACGGCGGACACGTTCAGGATGCCGTCGGAGTTCAGGTAGAACGTCACCTCGATCTGCGGGTCGCCGCGCCGGTTCGGCCGCGGCATGTCGAGGACGACCTCGCCGAGGAAGGTGTTCTCGGACGAAGTCTTCGATTCGCCCTGCGTGCAGATGATCCGCACGTTTTCCTGGTTGTCCTTGACCGTGGTGAAGATCTTCGACTTCTTCGTCGGTACGGTCGTGTTCTTCGGAATGATGACATAGGCCATGTCTCCGAAGGTGGCGATGCCGAGCGACATGGGCGTCACGTCGATCAGGACCTTCTTGAACGGTTTGACGTTGGCGTCGCCGGTGGGCCCGCGGGACGGTGCAGGCTTGGCCGGCGCGGGCGGCGGCACGGGAGCCGGAGGCGGAGCGACCTGTGTCGGCGCTGCTGCCGGTGGCGGAGCGGCGGGTGCCGGGCGCGGCGCCGGCGGTATTGCCGGAGCCGCTGGAGGCAGGTCGAGCGGCGGCAGGTCCTGCAGGGCTGCGAAAGGATCCTCGGCGGGCGCCGCGGATTCCGGACTGACGGCCTCGCCAAGGTCGAGCGGCGCTTCCTCCGGTTCGACCGGAACCGGCGACGCCTCGATACCGGCCGGGGTCGGATGCCGCTGGGGCGAAACTTCGCCCTGGATCGCGGCGGGAACCTGTACCGAGACGGCGGTACCGGCGCTGGAGAGGATGTGCGCCTGGATAGCGGCGCCCAGGGCCACGGCCTCGTCCGGGTGAACCCGTTTCGAGGGCTCCAGCCCGAAGAACTCCTTGATAAGCTGGCGGACCCGCGGCATGCGGGTCTGGCCGCCCACGAGCAGGATGTCGGCGAGATCCTTGGTCTTGAGGCCCGATTCGCCGAGCACCTGGTCGCAGATGTGCACGCACCGGTCGATAAGGTCGCGCGTGAGACCCTCGAACAGGGACCGCTGGAGCGTGATCTCGAGGTGGGGCGATGTCTCCGACGTGGGGGCGATGAAGGGCAGGGAGACGGTGGTAGTCTCCTTGAAGGACAGCTCCCGCTTGGCCGTTTCGGCTGCATCTTTCAGCCGCTGGTGGGCCATCTTGTCGCCCGAGAGGTCGATGCCCGACTTCTTCTTGAAATCCTTGATCAGGTATTCGACGAGGCGGTTATCGAAATCCTCGCCGCCCAGGTACGAGTCGCCGCCCGTCGCGAGCACCTCGTAGACGCCCTTCGTGATCGAGAGGACGGTGACGTCGAACGTACCGCCGCCCAGGTCGAACACGGCGATGTTCTTGTCCTCGTCGTCCTTGTAGCCGTAGGCGAGGGCGGCCGCCGTCGGCTCGTTGATGAGGCGCAGGACGTTCAGGCCCGCGATCTCGCCGGCGTCCTTGGTGGCCTTGCGCTGCGTGTCGTTGAAGTAGGCCGGAACCGTGATGACGGCGTTGGTGATCTTCTCCTTGGCCTGCTGCTCGGCGACCTTCTTCAGCTTCTTGAGGATCAGGGCCGAGATCTCGATCGGGGAGTAGGCCCGGTCCACCAGCTTGATCTGCACGTCCCCGTGCTGGCCTTCCTGGATGTCGTAGGAGATGAACTGCTTGGCGATCTTCACCGCCTCGTCCGTGTAGCGGCGGCCGATCAGGCGCTTCGCCGCGTAGACGGTCTGGAAGGGGTTCGTGATCACCTGGCTTTTGGCGAGGTGGCCGACGATCAGCTTCCCGCGCGAGTTGACGGCCACGTACGACGGGGTGGTGTTGTACCCCTTCGAATCGAGGATCACCTCGGGGCCGCTGCCCGTCCAGTAGGCGACACAGGAGTTGCTGGTGCCGAGGTCGATGCCGATGGCTTTGCTCATAAAACCGGGTGCGGCCCGAAGGTGCCGCGCCAATCCCCTTAATACCCTTAGGCGGAATCTATCACGACAAGCTTACCGGTCGGAGTCAGTTGTTGTAAAGCCCAGCAATATCCGAAAGATAGGGAACCGGGGCCGGATCCGGCGATGTTTTGTGACACCGGTTACAACCGGACGGTTCTTATGTAGTGATTAGGTCCTTTCTCTCCGGGGGGGGGGGGGGGGGGGGGGGGGGGGGGGGGGGGGGGGGGGGGGGGGG
>CAZUMS010000011.1:0-100856 GCA_964621525.1 uncultured bacterium | reverse complement strand
GCCGTTTCCGGCTGGGAAACGAGGACCGGCGGGGTGACGTCGCGGGTCACGCCGAGGGCGGCGCCCGCCTGATCGAGGATTTCGCAACGGTCAGCCGAGCCGAACGCACCGCCCGAGCAGGAGCCGAGCGAGGTCAGCGTGGCGAGGTTGAGGAGCGAGGTTGTCAGACCGTCGCCAGTGATGTTGCCGGAACCGTCAGACGCCTGAACGTCGAACCGGGTCTCGCCTTCGGCAACCGGGATATTCACCGTCACGCAGAGCGATCCTGCGCTGGCAAACGTCTGGTTGATGAACGAGGGCAGACACTGGCCGCCCTGGAACTGGCCGACCGTCATCGCAACGTTGCTGGAAACCAGCTTGCCGGTCACGTTGAGCAGCGCATTGATGTCGGGATCCGGAGTCGCGCCGCCGTAGGTGATGACATCGGCGGGCGCACCGGCCGTGAGGTCGTACTGGCCGGCGCCGTTCGAGGCGCCGTCGTGCATCGCTGCAACCCGCTCGGAACGGCCCGTGCCGTCAAGGGCGACTCCACCTAAGGGTCCGGCCGGGGCGTCGTCCGGTTGGCCCCATGCAAGCTGGCCGTCGTTGGCGTTATACACATTGAAGGCATCGGTCGCCGTCACCGCGTTCGGGAACGCCGGGGAAACCGTGATGAGCCGGCCCGCCGTATAGGTCGTGATGGAGCGGGTGATGCCCGCGTTCGGGCCGGAGGTGAACGTTACCGTGCCGCCCACATACCAGTTGGCCGTCGCCACGAGGGCGGCTGAACCGGCAAAGGTCGCCGTCGTCGGAGCCGGAGCGACCTGAACCGTGTCCGCCGTCGTCGGGCCGTCCGTGAGCGACGCCCGGACAAACAGCTTCGCCTCGGGGTCGGCGTTCACAAGGCTCACGATCTGGGAAGCGGAAACCGCCGGAAGACCGGGGTTGATCGTGATCGTCACGATCGTGCCCGAACCGCCGCCAACCTGGCCGACCGTGACGGTCGGGCTTCCAGCGCCGGGAACCACATTGACGATGATGTCGAAGTTGGTCGCTGCCGGCGAGCCCGCGGTCACGTTGGTAAAGGTGATGTCGTTACGGCCGCCGGCGGCCGCATCCGCGCCGAGCGTTGCCCTTGTTCCGGCCGTGCCTTCGTTGATGAAGTCGACCAGTTCCTCGGCCGTCGTACCGGCCGGGACTTCGATGCTGACCGTACCCACGCCGTCCGTAATATCGAGAGAAACCGCGTCAGCAAGGGAAACCGTGATCCCGTTGCCCGCCGAACCGCTGTTCTTTGCGTAGAAGCGGATCGCCGTATCGGCAATCGGCGCGCCGCCAGCGTCGATATCCTGCGTCACCGCCGTGGCGACGGTCGTGTCGGCCGCGCCCGTGCTCCGGGAGATCACCGTCGAACGGCTCGTCACCGCGCCGGAGGACTGGTTGATGCCGCGGATCGTCACGTTCGACACGTCGGTGCCGATACCGGGGATGATGCCGCCTTCGGCCGGCGCCGCCACCGCGTTCGCAAAATCCGCATCCGGATAGTTCGGAATGATGTGTCCGAGACCGTTCTGCATCGCATGGCCGGCGGCGGCCGCCGGTCCGAGAACAGCCGTCACGAACTGACGCGCGACGATATCGGAATTCACGAGGTTGATAATATCGCCGAGCGTATCGGTGCCGCTGTTGTAGGTGATGCCGATGATGGCATCGCCTTCGTCGTCAGTAGCAGTCGCCAGATTGTCCGGGCTGCCGACGTAGTAGTTGCCGGCCGCAGGCGGAGTCACGCCCGGAACCTCGACCGCAAGGCCGAGAGCACCACCGGTGTCCTCAAGCGACACGCGAACGCGGTTCGCAGCCGTACCAGTCTGCGTCGTCACAAAGAACAACTCGTCGCCGTTCAGGCCAGTAGCGCCCACATCGGATTCGAAATAAATGTATGCCGGGCGGCCGTCCTGGACCACCGCCGTCACAAGGGCGGAGTTCGAGGATGCCGTGCGGGTCGCCGAATAGACAACCGCATCGCCAGCTTCGCTGGGGCGCAGCGCCTGGATGTCGGCATGAACCAGCAGGAACGAGGCCGCCGACGAGTCGGCAAGAGCCGGGGACGCAAGATAGGCCGCGTTGGGCGAGGTGCCCGCGCCGCCAAGATCGAGCCGGAGGACCTCGTTGGGCGCAACAGCCGCCGTAAACGCCGGCGAAACGTTGAACACACCGGCTCCGTCGTAGTCGACGATCGTGCTGGTCTGGCCGAAGGCCGCAGCCGTCGGGGTCGTCACCGTCAGCGTGCCGCCCACGTAGTAGTCGGGGCTGGCGCTGAGGCCGGTCGTGGCGGCAGTCACGGAGGTCGTCGAACCGGCAGTCGCCTGGATCGACATGTCGACGGCAACGTCGGCGATCTTGCGCGTGCGGCCGTTGTTGCCCGCCGAGAGGAACGTGACGATGTCGCCGTTCTGGGCATTCAGGGCCGTGAAGTTCTGGCCGCCCGAGGCAGCACCCGAACCGCCCGCAACGGTGCTGAGGTCGGAGAACTGCTGGATATAGCCGATCGGGCCGTAGGGAACCTGGCGGGGCGTGCCGCCCGTGACGAGCGACGAGACTGCCGTGGGGCCGTCCTGGCCGTCATCCATGACGGTAGCGGTTGTGTTGTTGACGGTGTAGTCGAGGCCGGGCGTTACCGGATCGGCCGCTGCCAGGGTCAGCCCCTGGGCGCCCCGGTCAATCGCGACAACGGAGAGCTGAGTCGCTGACGACGCATATGCCCGTACAACGCCGGAAGTGGCCGGGTGGCGGTTGATCAGGTCAGCGAACGCCTGGATGTTCGCCGGAAGGTCGCCGGCATCGATCACGTTGTCATTGTTCGTATCGATGTAGACGAAATCCGTCTGCTCAGTGCCCACGCCGACCGGACCGGGTTCCTGCACCACGTTGAACTGCGTGCCGTTCACCGTGATAGACGAAGCGACGTTGGCCGCAGCCGTCGAAAGCGTGCCACCGCCGATGGCGAAATCAACCGTGGCATTCTGGCGGTTGAACGCCGTCACGTCGATGCGCGGCGGCAGGGAGTCGAAGCTGAACGGGAAGTCGCCCACCCGCTTGGTGCCGAGCGGATTTTCCGGAACGAAGATCGTCTGCGCCGGGTTGGTGCAGCCGCCCACGCCGGTGCAGGCGGAGTAGGTGCGGGCGAGGCGGGTGGCGCCGCGGTAGAACTCAAAGCGGAAGGTAACCCAGAAGTCACTGGAAGAGAGGGGGACGGGGAACTGGGAGAGCGTCGAGAAGGCGCGGTTCGTGCTGCCGGAAGGAATCACACGGACCGGAACGGTGCGTTCGCAGATGTCAGCAGCCGCCACGCCGCCGGTGAAACCGACCGACGTCGCCGGGAGGTTCGCGCCGTTACCGCTGGCGTTCGTGCCCGCCGGGTTAACGGGATAGCCCTCGCCTGCAGTCTGGTGCATGAAGCCGGAAAAGGTGCCGAAACCGGCACCCGCTGCCACACAGCCCGGGGTCGCCGTGGTCACGCAGGCGGACACACCGTCATCCGTAGCGTCCGGATCGACGGCAGCAGCGTTCATGGTGCCCGTATCGATCACGAGCCAGTCGGAGTTGATGCAGGTAACGGACGAATCGCCGCCGTTCGAGCCGAGATCCGTGTCGCTCCACGGAATGCGGTCCACAAACACCAGCATGCGGTCGGCAGCGCTCGCTTCCGTAACACGGCCTTTCAGAATACCGGCAAATGCCACATTGGTCGTCGTGGCGCGGGTCGGGATGATCTGCTCGGGAGTAACGAGCGGATTGGTCTGGTAGGCCGGGGCCGTGATCAGGGCGATCTCGGTCGTGTTCGTCGTTTCGTCCTTGATCGAGATCGGACTGCCTGTCGTGTCTTCACCGGGATTGGTGAAATTGTCGAGAGGGGTCGCCGAGGTGCTCTCGTTCGAACGGCTGCAACCGCTCACCGAGAGACCCGCTGCGGCAACTGCCATGGCCAGCCAACGTGTCATTCCGTATTTCATCGCTCTGCTCCTCCAGGTCCGTCCCGGTCCGCTTCCGGGCCTTCCGTGCCCTGCGTCCGACGACAGTAACATCTTTATCAACATGGTCCGTCCCGCTTGGTTTCGTGACGGACTCTGAAACCCGTTCAATACAGGCTCCGGAGACGCTGGGCCGCTTCGGCCCGCGATTCCGGTTCCGTGTCACATCGGCATTTGGGCCAGTTCGCCTTGCCATCAAGGCTGCGAACCCTTGGTGTGCCGAAAGTCACCTGTGTCTGGTCCATGTAAGTTGGCAGGTCTGCTCCACTTCCGGCAAGTTAACGCTTGTAAATCCCGTGTTTATAAGACTTTATCCGGTGACTTTTGAAGCAACGCGTCAGCTTTGTCCGTCCCGCTTGTGACAAAAATTCTTCTGACCGCCCGGAACTCAGGCCCTTTCATCGCACTGCGTTAGAAGTTGCTCTGGAACAGGACCCGGCCCAAGGCATCCATCAGCAGCAGGAAGTCCCCGGAAACCGGGTTCGCCGGCGCTACATACCGCTCGGTATAAAGGTCCGCTTCCCGGGCCTCAGCCGCAAACCGGCGGGACGAATAGGTTCGCGGAAGCTGGTTGTTCACCGCCCTGCCCGCATTGCTCGAAGCAATCAGGTCTGCGAGTCCGTCGAGAACGGCGGCATTCAGGCCCTGAACATTACCCAGCGTGACAATATCGTCAGTGGCCGTGAAGCCGATCCGGATCCGGCGGTCACGGAAGGCCGGTGCATCGGCTGACGTCAGCGGAGCCCCTGTGTTGCCGGTGCACAGGTCCGGCAGGACGTTCGGAGCCGTGCCGTTCGGCACCGAGCAGTCGTAGACGATATTGTCGTTCAGGTTGATCAGGCGTCCGGCGAGAATCACCTCGTTCAGCTCGTTCTCCTGCAGGTTGCCCACGACGCCGAAGTCGTCGAAAACGGAGTAACGGGCGGTCCCCGGCACAGAGGCCCGGCTGCGGCCCGTGCCGGCGAGGCCGTTATCCCTGAGCGAGCCGTTGCGGTTCAGGTCGTCCGTGAGCAGCGGGTCGAGCCGGTTCTCGGCCGCATCCGGTACGAGGGTCCTCAGGTCCGATACCAGTGCGTCGACGACGGCGACTCCAGGCGTGTATTCGGAATAAACCATGCCCGGCCGGTCCACCACCGGCTTCGAGGAGTCCCCAACGGCGCGGCCCAGGAACGGCAGGCTCCGGACGATCAGGGAATCGGGATCGCCCGAGATGTGCGGACGCAGGTTCCGGAACAGGCTCTGGCGGAAGAGGCGGTTCAGGATCCGGTCGTGCTGGCTCGCATCCGTCGTGACATCGGCATCGTCGAACATGGCGTGATCGGCCGCCGTCACCGCCGTGCATTCGGGTCTGCCGCCGAAACCGCTGCCACGCTGGACGCCCAGCGTCGCTCCTGCCGGATCGACATGGTCCGGGCGGTCACAGTCGGTCGGGTCCTCGATCCAGAGCGCGAGGAGATCGGTCAGGAGATCGTTCGGCGTCCGGTTGGTGCCGGGACGGTACGTGCCGCGGTCCCCGGCCGAAGCCATGACCGGCGCCAGGATATCGATCGAACGGTCGTGGGCTGCCGTCGTGACAAAATCCCTGTTGATGGCCCGCAGGATCGTGAGCGCCTCGTCCAGCGTGTTGTCCGATGGCCTGGGTCCGGCGCCGGCGAGCTGGGCCACGAGCCGCTCGGCCGAGACCACACGGCTCCGGCGCTTGCCGATCCCCGCCGCCCATTCGTCGAGCGCGAGCTTCGCCGTGCGCGCAAGCACCTGGGCCGGTCCTTCCGTGACGTCAGGAGCGTCCGCCACACCATAGGCAATGGCGCTCTGTCCCGGAGGCACCGTCGCCGCAGGCGCTCCGAAACCGTCCGGATAGGTGTTGTCCGCCCAGATCGAGCCCGATTCATCCCCGTTCGCCGACGAGGTAACACGGCGGTTGATGGCGACCAGAACATCCGAATTGAACCGGGGGTTATTCTGGTCCACGACGGATGACTCAAGGTCGCGGATCCGTTCGGTGTCCGTCGAATCATACTGGGGCACCGAATCGAACGACTCGGCGGCGATCTGGAGCCCCGGCAGGAGCCGCGTCACATAGCCCGCCTCGATCAGGTCCGCCGTGAAGTCGAGCAGGATTCCGGGGTCGTCGGAATACTCGAACCGGGGCGAAACCGGATCCGGGTTCGCATTCAGGTAACCGTCGCTGCCCGTACGGCGGCCGAGAGTTCTCAGCACCCCTTCCAGCGCCAGCAACGCATAGTCGGTCCCGTCGTTAACTCCGTTGCCTTCGTACAGGTTTCCGTCAACCGGCGTCCAGTCCGTCTGGGAGAACTGGCAGCTGATGTGGTCGGTGCCGGTCACTTCCGCATTGCAGGGGTAGCGGTCCCTGCCGTCCTGGCCCTGAGGGGTGCCCGCCGGGATCGCCGGGTTGTCGGCCGACACCGTAACGAGGCCCTGCAGCGCCAGCAGATTGGCGATGGCCTGCCGGGCATCGGGGTCGTTGAGGAGCGCCTGCACCGGCGTTTCATTCACGTAGCCGAGGCCTTCGCCGCCCAGCAGCAGCTTGCCCGCGATGGAGAGCTGCCCTGGTGCATCCTGCGTAATGGCGTAGTTCGCGAGCGTCTCGATGCGGTCCAGGGCGTTCTGGCAGTACCGCTCGTCGTCCGCCGTGAAAGCCCCGCCGTTCAGGCCGGCACAGGTCCCGAGCCCGGTGTTCGTATCCACCTGGTTCAGGCCCGCGCCGAGATCGGCGAACGTACGGAGCAGAAGATCCAGATAGCCGTCACGCCAGACGTTGGGCTCCAGCACCGGGCGGTTTACGATGACCGTATCGCCGGCCGAAGGCGCCGCCGTAAACGGCGTCGTGGTGAAGGTCCGGCTCAGGGCGTCGAACGAGAGAATCTGCTGGACTTCGCTGCCGAAGCGGACCGTGCCTCCGGTGTAGGCGGCATCCGAACGGGCGGCAAAATTGCTGTCGCCGGTGAACGACGAGGCTCCGCCCGCCGTCTCGACCTGTCCGCGGACCTCGAGGCCGATGGGCGAAAACGCGCCGAGCGTCATGCCGAGGCCGGGGCCGTAGCCTGTCTGCACCGGGGCGGGCCCGATCCGGTTGCCGCTGAAGCAGCCGTTGAACGGTTCGCGCATCTGCCGGATCCGGAAGCTGCAGGTGTCGAAGGTCCCGGCCGGCAGGCTGCAATCGGCGGCGAACACGGCATTCACGCCGGCAGGGTTGCCGCCGAAGCTGTCGTTGAACTCCGCCTCGCCCGAATTCACGGCCGGGCGCGAAACGACTTCCGCACAGGTTTCCAGATACCCGCCCGGCTCGTCCGGCTGCCGGACGACGGCGCACAGCGACGCACCGGGGCCGATGCCCGAGCCGTAGAGGCTCTCCGACGGTGCGACGATCTGGAACGTGTCGCCCGCCGCCGGCGCCGAAGGGAACGGCGGGGAGACCGTGAACTGAGGCGTGGCAAACGAATCGACGACCCGTGACTGGTTCAGCAGGGCGCCGCTCGTGAACGTGACGAGATAACCCGTGGGATCGGTGATGGACGGCGGGATCGACGCGCCACTGAAGGTGCTGCCGGTCGCAGCCCCGGAAACCGTGAAACCGATGGCGCCCTGCCAGATACCGGCATAGACACGGCCCGTGTCGGGGCCGGTGCCGTCCGTATCCGCCTCGATCAGGCGGAGCCGGTCGCCGGCCACCGCTACACCGGAATTCGAATTCGATCTGGTCTGCACGCCCGGCGTCAGGATGTCGGTATCGCCCACCAGCGGGTTTCCGTCGAAAGCGCCCGAGCGGTTGCCGCGGCCATCGAGGCCCACGGCATCGGCCGGGCAGTTACCCGCCACCGCGCCGCTCTGCGGATCGAGCAGCGAGAGGAGCAGGTCTTCCTGGGCGTACAGGAGTTCGCCGCCCCGGATGTCCTTCAGCGAATTCAGGACGTCCTCTTCCGGAGTCACGACGCCGCAAGCCCGCACTGCCCTGAGGAGATCGACGATCTGATCGGTGAGGCCGCTGGCCACGAGCGCCTGGGCGATCGGGACAAAGTCCTGGAGAAGGCCGTCCGGCAACGGGTCGCCGTCGTTGTCGGGGTCGGCGAACACCCGGGCGGCGGCGGCGCCTTTGGCCACGTCCTCGGGGGAGACGATGGTGGTCGAGCCGTTGATCGGCGAAATATCGTCGCTGATCCGGGAAATGAGGAGCACGGCGTAATCCACGGCCTGGGTCTTCGTAAGGCGTCCGATGTTCTTCAGCGCCTCGCGCAGCAGCGACTGCTCGAACCGGACGATGCCGGTGACGCCCGAACCGACCTGGAACGGCCCGTCGAGCTGGAAGGCGATGTCGTTCGCGCGGCGCAGGTTGGAAAGGAGCCGCGCCTGGCTGAACGGATAAGGATAACCCTTGTTCTTCGGACATCCGGCCGCGACGCTTGTGCAGTTGGCGAAGATCGACGTGAGCCGGTCCTCTTCGTCGAAGCCGAACCGGGCCATCGAGTTCAGCGCCTCGGAGATCTGGTCCAGCGAGCGGCGGCTCACCGTGAGGCCGTCGCCGCCCAGGTGTCCGCGCGTTCCGACGGGCAGAGCGCCGTCCGCCAGCGGGTTCAGCGGGTATTCGTCGATGTCGTCCGGCAGCGACGGCTCGTTCACGTCGGGATCGTCCACAAGCGCATCCAGCGCGATCCGGAGCGGCGAACGGTTGAGATTCGCAGGGTCCGGATCCGTGACGGTGACGTCGTCGCGGAAATCCTTCTCGCGCGGATCGATGGCCACCGTCGAGAAGAAGGCGGGAAGACGCGTGAGCAGAAGCGAAACGGGCGCCTCTCCGTTGAAGTAGTTCTCGTTGCAGATTGCCGTGCGGACGGTGCCGTATTCGGGGTCCTGATTGCCGTCTTCGAGAATGTCCGGATCGTTGGTCTGGATGCCGATGCGGCGGAACAGCACGTTCAGGGCCTCGCCCGCTGCGTCGATGGCGGTCTGGTCGGCCGGATCGCGAACCTCGTTCCGGTTCACGTCGAGGTAAACCCCCGACATCTGGGAGATCACCCGGAGGAGCGGCGGGTTCACGGTGAACGGATTCGACTGTTCCGGCGACGTGAGGAACGGATAGTTGACCGTGCACCGGAGGGGATCGCCCGGATCGCAGAACGGCTGGCGGCCGAGATCGATGCCCGCATGGTCGGCGAACGCCGTGAGGTCGCTCACACCGGTTCCGGGATCCAGAAGATCGGCGAGCGCGAGGATCACATCCTCGGTGCGCTCGTCCCTCAGCAGGAGTCCTGCCGGTTCCAGCAGTTTCTCGAGGGGGCTCCGCTGCGGAAGGGAACCCGGCGGCAGCGGAATGCCGCGCGGATTGTCGTCCGGATCGTCAGTGAGCTGCCAGAGCACCGGGATCAGCGCCGCCATGGCGGTATCGAGGCTCGCCTCGAGCTGGCCGTCGCGGCTGCCGTAGTCATACTGGGCCCGGAAGTTCATCGGCTCGGTCAGGAACCAGCCGCTGCGCAGCAGGAGATTGAGCCGCGTGTTCTGACGGCCCGACTGGGAGCGGAGCGGACCGTCGCCTGGAGCCCAGGCCGCGGCCGGCCGGTTCAGCACGGGTTCGGACAGAAGCCCGGAAGACGCGGCGGTGTTTTCCAGAAGATCGCGAATCACGAACAGGAGCGCCTGCGTGCGGCTCGCTCCCGCCGGAGCCCGCGGGTTTACCGCCTCCCGGTCGTAGGGCTGCAGGAGATACCGGAGCAGTTCCAGAACCTGCGGGATAAACTCGCTGCCGTTCGCCGGGACATCGTCACTGGAAAGCTGGTAGAGCAGGTCCGCAAGCGCCTGGAATGTCGGGCCGTCGTCCAGCGCGTCGCGGTCGGCGGGATTGTCCGGATCGATAGGGCACGGCGAGCCCGCGTCGCAGACGATGGACAGCTCGCCCGGAACGCTCATCAGGAAGCTTTCCTCGTTCAGGTGCACCAGCGCCTGCAGCAGGTCGTTCTCGCCGCCCACCAGTACGCCGTCCAGCGGGGACGCCGCATTCAGGACATCGCGGCCGTCCTTGTTCGCATAGGAAAGTATGTCCACCAGCTCGATGACCGGAACAAACGCCTGCCCCGGGCCCGGCGTGATCGTGAAATCGCAGCCTGCACCTCCCAGCCGGCAGGCATCGGCGGCGGCCGCCGCGCAATCCTGGTCGGTATCGTAGGGCGCATTGCCGTCCGGCCAGCGGACCGTATCGAGGTCGATGAATTCCGGGCCGCCGGGATGGACCGCACAGGCCGTCTGGATCGTGCCCGCGGCGAAGTTCACCGACTCGACGACGCGGCTGGTGCCCGTGCAGCGTCCCGACCGGATCGTCACCCGGTCGCCCGGCTGCACGTTCGATTCGGAGAGCACATTCACCTGCGACGGGAAGAACCCGTTGAGGACGCCCGTGTACAGGGTGCAGTAGTCGGCCGGATCGATGGTGAGGTCCGTGCCCGAAAGCCGCGTGTCGTTACGCCCCGGGGCGGCGGTATCCATCCGGATACGGAACGAATCCTGGAACTCGAGCAGCGCCGCCACGAGCGGCATCGCCCGGCGGAGCGGTCCCGGCGTCACCCGGAAACCGGCCGGATTCGTCTCCCGGTCCGCGAGCAGGTCCTGGAGGAACCGGGACACATGGGAGGGATCGCCCTCCACCACCGGACCGCCCAGTGCGTAGTTCGCCCGGGTGTAGGAAGCCTGCAGGTCGGGTGTGTCGAGCACCGTCAGCAGGTCGTCGCCGGCACCGAGATCGAGGAGAAGCCGCACGACATCCGCCCCGTCCGCCCCGATCGAACCGCCGAGGGCATTTGGCACCGGTTCATGGAGCAGTTCCGAAAGCAGGAGACCGAGACTGGAGCGGGACGGCTCGAAGGCATGCGCCAGCGGGTTCGTCACCGGAGTGTCGTAAGGACTTCCGAGCAGCTCCGAGAGCCGCAGGTTCTGTCCGTAAAGGACACCTGATATGGAGAGCTGGTCGAGCAGCAGCGAGTCGAGACCGGTCGGATCGGAAAGGAGCAGTGTCAGCACCGGGTTCTCGCTGATGAGCCCCATGAGGCCCTGCCCGATCTGTCCTTCCGCCGTCTGGACGATCGAGAACTCGACCTGTCCGGTGGAGTTGAATCCCACGCGGTCGTGCGCTTCCACCCGCAGCCGGTAGGTCATCGGGCTGCCGGGCAGGCACTGGTCGGCTCCGTCGCCGGCGTTGTCGTTGCAGGAGAAGTCGCAGCGCGCGGGCCGGGCGGCGACGGTCGAGCCGTCGGCCACGAGATACGACGCCTGGATAATTCCAAGCTGCGTCACCGCGGAGACCTGGTACGGGGGTTCCGTAGCGCCAGGAACCGAATCGTTGCACAGATAGGGCGCACCGGCCGCGTCGTCGGCGTCGTCCAGGTTTGCCGTCCGGAAATTCACCGTGCCGTCAGCACTCAGGCCGGGACGTACGGTATCGAACGGAGCCGCATCGCTCGACGCATAGACCACGAACTCTTCCTGGGCGGAAAGTCCGTCAGTGCCTTCGCCATGGTCATCCAGCCGCTCGAGGCTAATGATGCTCGCCGGGACGGTGGCCGGGCCGAGCAGACTGCCCGTCACGAGGCCGCCAAAGAAGATGCTCTGGTCGGTAAGGATGACGGCCGGCGAGGCATGGAACGTCTCGGAGCCGTTCACAATGCCGGAGATCGAGACCGACGGCGGCTGCGTGTCGCGAACGACAGTAAAGACGCTGTAATAGCGGACACCGCTCTCGTCTTCGGCAATGAACGATACCGCGTTCAGGCCCTCCTGCGGAAGCTGGATGGGTACCGACTTCCAGCGGAACGGCAGGCGCACGAACATGCCGCTCGCATCCGAAGGCAGCGGACGGTCCAGAATCACGTTCGTCCCGGTGCAGAGCGCCGGGTCAGGCAGGTCGCCCGGGCCCGGAGGCGGCGGCACCGGTGCTTCCGCGCACTGGACGATCCGGTAAAGGCCCACGTTCGACGACTGCGAAGGGTTCAGGCTGGACAGCGCGATGGCGTCGCCCGCACGGAGGTCGGATTCGGCGAGCGGCGGGAGGGCAAAATGGACGACGGACGATCCGCCGCCGCTTCCCGGACCGAGCATCAGGGTGTCGCCGCTGCCGATATCCTCGCCAAGCGACACGAACTTCGTCGGGTCCCCGTTCACATGGACGGTCGGGATGATGCCGGACCGGGTGAGTCCGCGTCCCTCGAACGTGACGATGTTGCGGCCGGCGAGCCTCCGGTCCAGCGGCAGTTCTGCGGACAGGAAGGCCGGAGCGGAGGGGATCGGCCCAAAGTTATCGGTCTGGTTCTGGGCGTTATACTCGGCCGGATCGCCGAAGCGCGGACCTCTGGAGCCGGCCGCGGCGAACGGCTGCCCGCGCAGGTTTACCGGAGAGTTCGGGTTCGGCGAGAACTCGTCGTCGGCGCAGCGGATCTCGCGGGGGCCGTATGGCTGAAGCGCCGGCTGGGCAAGGCCGGCGGCATTCAGCGGCTGCTGGTCGACGAAACAGTCGATCGTGAAATAGGGAGGCGGCGTCGCCGGCGTCTGGATAAACAGCGTCACCGTTCCCGTATTGCCCGCGAGATCCGTGGCCGTGATGATCACACGGCTCTCGCCCTGGGGCAGATCGAGCAGGATCGTGAAGGCTCCGTTGCCTGGAAGGTTCAGGCCGGTCGGTCCGTTGTAGGCGTCGGGTGCCTGTCCGTCGATCCGGATGTCGAGCGCGCGGACGCCGGTGCCATCGCTGCCATCGGAGATAAATCCCCGCAACTCGAACGACTGCCGGCTCACCGAGATACTGGAATACCCGTACGCATCCACCGGAACCGGCTGAAACACGGACCCGCACGGGTTGTTCGGATTGAAACCGGCAGTACCGGTCGGAATACACAGCCCGCTGATGGCAGGCGGCCTGGGGTCGTAGTGAACGAGCGAGCGCTGGTTCTCGGACAGGTTCTGGAGCCCCGCCCGGTTCTGGGCGCGGACATAGACGGTGTTCATCCCTTCCGAAAGATCGACGCCGTTCAGAACGAACGATCCGTCCGGGAACTGAAGCGTCTGCTCGCCGCCCACCGACAGTCCGCTTGTGTTGACGTCACCCACCAGCACGTCGGCGACCACGATGGCGGAGGGGTCGCTGACAAAGCCGGAAACATCGAGGATACCGTCACGGGTAATGTATTTCCGTGTCGGACCCGAGAACTGGTTGGCGACAACGGCGAAGCTGACATTCGACTGCGGAAGCAGTGCACTGCCGTTCGTGGTGGATATGCGGATCTGATGGGCTGACGAAGACAGGGAATCGGAAATCACCGACAGCATCAGGCCGTCATTCGGGCCCGGAGCCCCCTGATACGCGCCGGTCACCACGAGGTCGCCGGTATTAACACGGATGTCCTCGAACGTGCCGAAACCCGCGGGGGCCGCGTCCACCGAGAAGAACAGGGAAGCCGAGGTCAGCGTTCCAGTGGTTGCACCCGGCCAGTCCGGAGCGATCACGCCATCGCTGCCCTCGAACCAGACCGGCGAGGTGAGCCGCACGAAAGGCCGCCGGGTAACGAGCGGCACGCCTACAGTCACGGACGTGAAGGCTCCGGCGAGGTTGTTCTTCATCGCGAGGTAGCTGACGTCGATAATCTTGTAGGGATCCGGAGCTGCCGGGAAATAGAAGGTGTTCAGCTGATTCCACTGGCGGTCCAGCACGCTGCCGATGCTTCCCGAAACCAGATAGGTATGATCGCCCGGGCTCGGGAGCAGGAGATTTCGCTCGACCAGCGCGACCCGCGTCCCCGACGGCGGGCGGATGCCGACCGTGATCGTGCTCGCGCCGTCGAAGGCCGTCACCGGGATAATCGTTCCTGCCACCGGTCCGTCGAAGGCATAGACGAACGTCGGGTTCGTGGGCCGGGTCAGCGTGGTCCGGATGAGCGATGCATATGAGGGCTCGATGAGATTGACAATCAGGTCGCCGGCGCCGATGCCGGGAACGAACGCCCCGCCGAGCCCGACCGTTCCGGCAGCAATGATCCGCCCTGCGGCGTCCACACCGTCCTGAATGGTACCGGAAACGGAGAAGCTGGTGCCAAGCACGCCATCACGGACGGGATCGCCGTTCAGGGTGATTCCGACGCTGGCGTCAGCACCCGTCGCCCGGTAGATCCGGACCCGGGCCTGCAGGGACCGGCCGTTCTGGTCGATGCTCACCGCCTCGATGACATTTTCGCCCGGCTCCAGGGGAAGCTCGCGGAACAGGAACCGGCCATCCTTTTCGGTCTGTAGGGCCCGGCCGTTCACGACGACCTTGCGGGTTTCGGTGTTGCGGATCAGCCGGCCGCTCACATCCACGACCGAAGCCGCCGTGACGAAACCGTCCGGAGGCGAAGCGATCTCGATCCCGGTCCTCGACGGCGAGAGCACGCGGAAGTTGCGCCGGAGCGTCGATCCCGGGCGGCGGGCATCCAGGAACAGGAAAACGGGATCCGTTACCGGAGCCACGGTGCGGCTTCCGTCAGCCCCGGGGGGCAGGGACACCCGGAGCAGCGCCGATGCCTGGGCATTGGCCCGGATGGCGTCGGCCAGCTCACGGGCGGTGGTCGTGACCTGCGGGCTGCAGGGCAGAGGACAGTTTTCGGTGGCGAGCCGCACCGTGAGCTGGTTGGCGAGCTGCTGCACAAGCAGTGTGTCGCCCGGCTGACCGCTCGAATAGAGATAGACAGAAGCCTGCGTGCCGCTTACGCCCGGGGCGACTGCGGTGAATTTCACCGAGCCGTTGTAGTCAGTGAGCGTAAAGAAACTGCCTGCCGCCGGTGCTGACGGAAGCGGAGGCGAAACCGTAAAGGTGCGGGACGCGCCGGTATAACCCGTCACGGTCCGGATCTCGCCCTGAAGCGCTCCCGAGGTGAATTCGATGCGGGCCCCGGCGTGGAAACCGTCCACACCCGGCAGTGACGCAGGCCCCGCGAACGAGACCGTGTCCGGAGCAGGAGCCGCCTGAACGTCGAGGCCCGCGAGTCGTACCGGATCGCCGAGAAGCAGTTCCGCGAACCGGAGCTTTCCGGTGGCGGAGCTGCCATGACCCCCGCTCACATTGACGACCACCGGTTCGGAGCCCGGCTGGGAGAGGCGGGCCACGGCCAGCGCCCCCTGGGAACTCTTCGGATGGCACCCTGCCCCGCCCGGACACCCATAAGCGGCTGCGCCGCCGGAGAGCGCCGCAGGCGCGTAGGGATAACCGACCGTATCCAGTCCGTTGTTGAGCGGGCCGACACTGGGAACCGAGAGCGGGGCCGTCAGCGTCGCCCTCACGAGCCGGGAGGCCGCCGGATCGCGGTTGATTGCATTCACCAGATCCCGCGCCGTGGACATCGGGATACCACCAACCGTCATCGGAGCGGCCTGGATCAGCGTTCCGGCCACCGTGATGCCCACCGCCGGATTGTTCAGCCCCGGGTCGACGATCTCGAAAGAGATGGCCGACACGCCGGGATTGCGGGCAACGAGGGTGAACTTGTTCTGGGACGCCGGATTGCCATCGGGATCCACGTCGAGTCGCGATGGCACGGCCGGCGCCAGCGTGTGAAGTTCTCCGTCGGCCCCGGTCACGAGGTCGCTCACCACGAAGCTCACGTTACGGTCGATCTTGATCGAGAACCCCGGGGAGTCGATCACCGTGTCCGTCGACGGCGGCTTCAGCCCCGTGACGATCATGGAGTTGGTGCCGTAGTCGACCTCGCGGACGATGCCGCTGCCGGAGAACTCGAGGTTCGGTCCGCTGATCACGATGCTGTCGCCCGGCTGGACAGGAACACCGTCGCGGGGGTTCGCGAGATCGGCGCCCTCCAGATAGACCCGGCCGGTGCTGTCCACCCGCATCCGGGTGATCTGGTCCACGATGCCGAACGGACAGTTGCCGGGGTGAAGGCTCTGGCAGATGACGCCTTCCGTGATGAGATCGAGAGGCGCTGCCAGCCGGACGGGCGTCTCTCCGGCGGTGCAGACGTTCGTGGGGCTCCACTCGACGGCCACGATCCGCCGCCGCTCGACCGTCCGTCCGTCGCCGGCGCAGTAGGGATCGCTGGCGGCGTCCTGGGAAGCCGCCAGCGAGGCGCGGACAAGGGTCCCTGCCTGGCTGTTGATCCGGGAAACCAGCTCACGGACCGTCGTCGCCGGATTGCTGCTGCCGTCGGTGGCGAGTACCACGGAGATCGTGCTGCCTGCGACGCTCATCGAGAACGGCTGGGCGGGGCCTCCGGCGAGGGTCATCGCGAAGGAGATCGAGTTGCCCGCAGCGCCGGCGTCGACGGCCGTCAGCACGAAATCGTTGTCAGGTCCGGCCGGGAAGAGATCGACCCGCGCGCGTTCCGTCACAGTGCCGCCCGAGAGGTTCACCGCCGCCAGAGGCCGCGCCAGCCCGTCGCCGTTGTTGCGGACAGCCATGCAGGAAGGATCGTTCAGCACCGTGAGCAGGTTCTCGCGCAGCGTTTCGGGGACCGATATGCCGGGCCCCTGCCGGAGCTCCGGGTACGTCGCGCCGAGTGTGCCTGGCAGGCAGATCGTGTCGCCGAACTCGGGACGCCGGGCAGTAAAACGGGCGGAACCGGAGGGCATCGCCACGGGCCGTCCGTCCGGAGAGATCTCGAACAGCCGCGCATTGCCGGCGGCCAGGAGATTTCTCGGAATGTTCAGCGGCGTGTAGGGCTGCGCCTCGCCGGAGATCACCCGGACCGGAATCTGCGGCGTGAGAATGCCGGCGCCGAGATCGGGGAGAACGAACTCCCCCGCTTTGAACGACACGCCCTCGGCCGGAGACAGGATCGAGAGCGAAACATCCGATTCGAACGGCGGCGGAAGGAACAGGTTGACCTTGGCCAGCCGGACGTTGCCGGCGGAATCGCGGATGTTGATCGACACGGTATTGATTCCGCCCGCGTACGGAACCGGTCGGCCGAAGCTGTCCCTGAACGGCGGAACCGCGAAGCTGCCGTCGGAATCGGCGAAGGCCGTGTAATCCGGCAGCCCGGCGCCCACGAACGTCGCCGTCACGACGGCCCCCGGAGCCGTAAAGGCCCTGATCTCTTCCAGCGGATTTCCGACATGCGCCTCGTAGGCGCCGTCGAAGGTATTCCGCTTGGCGGAAGGCGACATGAGCCCGAACACCGGCAGGGTCGAATCGACTTCGAAGTTCAGGATCGAGCGCGACGTGTTTCCCGCCCGGTCGGTATACAGGATATCCATCGAGTGGATGCCTTCCTGGAACGCGAAGTTGGGCATGTTGAAGATCTGGCCGGTGTTGACGAAGTCGACGCTCGCGCCGGTCTCCGGGTCGATATACTGGATGCGGTTGAACGGTTCGTCCGATTCGCCGGAAATATTCACGACCGGCGTGTCCAGAATCCGGTCCTGGACCGTATCGAAATACGTGATCACCGGCGGACGGGTATCGAACGTGAAATCGACCACCGCCCGCGTGAGGAAGCCTTCGCTGTTGGAAGTCTCAAGAGTGATCGTGTTGGTCCCCTCGTTGAACGGCACGTCGGGGAACGAGAACCGCCCGATCGTGTCCGCCACGGCCGTACGGATCACCGAGCTGTTGCTCACCCGGAGAACCACCTCGAGCCCCGGCTCGGTGAAACCCTCGATCGGAAGCTTGCCGTCATTCACGGCGGAACCCGCACGGTCACCCACGCGGTTCGACGTGGCGAGATTGAACGTGATGCCCTCGCGGTTCACCGGAATGCCGGTGAGCCGGTAGAATCCGGTATCGCCCGATGACCGGACCGTTTTCTCGAAGGCATCCGTCGCGACGCCGACCTCCACGTTTCCAAGCGTGGTGCCCGTCAGGCTCACCAGCGTGGTCGAGCGAATCGGTACCGCCCGCTGCTCGGGGAAATCCATGCGGAACGGACTGACGAGCGTGACCGGGACGATCGTGGTCGGAGCGTCGGAAGCCGGATCCACCTGCGTCGCCGTACAGGATAACTGTGCGAAAGCCGCCGCAAGCGGCAGCACAAATGCGGCAGCCCGCCTCAGGAGACGGGACAACAGACCGCACCGGCGACGGTTTGTGTTAAGCCGAATCACGTCGCAATCGCTGCTTCATTCACCTCAAGACCTTGGCCTGGACGACGAACCCCAGATACACCCGCACGGCGTACGCCCGGCACCTGCCAGGCATCTGGAGCCCACCATCCGTAACAATCGGTCCTTTGCGGCAATTCGTAGAATACCCCGAAAACAGTGCGGTTTTGGCCACCCTTCACCAAGTTTTACGGGGCCGCCGGAGGTTTAACTCCGGCGGCCCCGCAGGGTTATTCAGAGATAACGCGTCGCGTTACTGGTTGCTGGCCAGGAGCAGGTCTCCCAGTGCCGTGATCAGGTCGTTGAACGACGGATCCACCGACACCGCACCCAGGTTCCGGGCCGTATACTGGTCCATCGTCTGGCCGGTATTCGTCCGGGGCAGCTGGTTGTTCACAGCATTCGCCGTGTTCTCGTAGGCAATGAGGTCCGCCAGCGAATCGAAGAAGGCCGCGTTGATACCATTGACGTTACCCAGCGTGACCGCTCCGTCGGAGGCCGTATACCCGATCTGCACCCGCTTGAGAGCGAGAGGATCGCCGACGGCATTCGTGCAGGCAACGATCGCCGTACCGTTCACTGAACCTTCCGGCGGCGAGCAGTCGTAGGCGTAGTTATCCGCTTCGTTCTTCGGACAGTTGGCGGCCGTGCAGCCGACCATCGCCGGAGCGTCGAAGATCGAGAACCAGGGCTGGCCGGCGCCGTTTTTGGAGTCGCCAAAGCCGACCAGCACTGTTGACGCCGCATCCAGAACGCCGTTCCGGTTCAGGTCATCGGTGAGCAGCGGGTCGTAACGGTTTTCGTCGTTAGTGCTGTTCGGGATCAGGTCCTGCAGGTCGTTGAACAGGGCGTCGGCGATCCGCACACCAGCCGAGTATTCCACGCCGCGGTAGATAACCGTCGGACTGGCGGAAGTCGGCTCCTTGTTCTGGATCTCGCGCACGTGCGTGTCCTGGACCATGGCCGCCAGGAACGGGAGCGCCCCGGTGATCTTGGAGTTGTCGCCTCCGGCGAAGATCTGCGACAGGTTCTGGAACGCCGTCGGGTCCAGGATCGGCTGGATCGGCCGTTCGAGCAGCGTCCCGACGTCACGGAATACGGCGTTCGGATTCGCATCGACGCCGGCCCCGGCGATTTCGCACGCCGGTGCCGAAGCCGTACCGCTGCCGCGCTGGAACCCGGGCAGACCGGTATTACAGTCGGTCGGATCCTCCACGAGGGTATTGATGAAGTCGGCGATCACGTCGAGCGCCGACTTGTTGGTCGCTTCCGTGTCGACGACACCGCGCTGTGCAAGGCCCACCTGCACCGAGAGGATCTTGTTGATGCTTCTCGTGGCGGCGGCCGTCTGTACGGTCTCCGTGTCGCGGACAATGTCATAGAGCACCCGGAGCGCCTTGTTCAGGTGCTTCGGACCGCCCGTGGCGCCGGTGAGCACGCCCGCCAGGTCCTCGAGGGCGACGAACCGGCTGCGTTCCAGGTGGTTGTTCCAGGAAGACGTATTCCCGAACACCGTCGGCGTTGCACCGGTGCCGTAATCGTGGTTGGCCTGCCACTCTTCCAGCACGACGAGTGCGTCGCGCATGAGCGCCTGGATAGGGCCTTCGTTCACGCCGGCACCGGTGACCTGCAGGATGCCGCCCTGCTGGTTCAGCGCATAGCTGCCCGGCGCCCAGTTACAGGCGGAATTGTTCACCAATGTCGGGTCGCATTCCTCGCCGCCGTTGAATGAGCGGGCGATGCGGCGCGTGATGCGGGAGAGCGCCTTGGCCTCGATCTTGTTGAGACCGTTCGCATCCGGATCGTTCGTGTTTTCCGGATCGGCGCGCACATCCATGGAGTTCATCGGAACCGCCGTGGTCGCCTCGGCCAGTATCTGCAGGCCGGGGAACAGGTTTCCGATATATTTCTCCTGGAACATCTGGGCGGCCAGGTTGAACAGCACGCTCGGATCGTCCGACCAGGCCTGGCGGTAGTCGTTCGCCGTCACATTGAGGCCGGTGGTGTTGTCGGCTCCGTCGCGATCACCGAGGATGCCCAGCACACCCTGAAGCGCCAGAAGCTGATAGTCGACCGCGTCATGGATGGCGTTACCATCGCAGGTAGTGGCCGTATTGAGGCAGTTGCCGGCCACGGAAACCTGCGGCGGGACCGGCTCCGGGAAGCCGAACACACCGCCCACCGGACCCGGAAGCGTGTTATCCGAGAAGTTCGGGTAGCGGTCGAAGACATCTTCGCTCCGGCCATTGCTCGGCTCCTGGACAGCAGCCGAGGTCTGGGCGAACAGGTTCAGGGTACCCGCGAGGGCACTCCGGGCGCTGGTATCGTTCAGGAGTGCCTGAACCGGCCCGGTCTCGCCCACGGACGAACCGAACATGAAGATCGACAGCAGCGACGGATCGCCGGTGCCGGTATCGGGCGTCGCGACCGTCGACAGCAGATTGCCGATACGGCGGCTGAATGAGGTCGTGGTCAGGTTCGGATCGTTTCCGCCGTTCATCAGGAAGTTGAGCTGGCGCAGGATCAGATCGAGCCGGGAATCGCGGAAGCTGTTCTGCGGGATCGGATCGTAGCCGTTGGCCGACGAGAGGCCCACACCCATGCCGCCGACGCCGAATGGCATGCCGCCGACGCAACCGTTGTACGGTTCGCGCATCTGCCGGATACGGTAGGAGCAGTTGCCCACCCCGGCCGGCGCGTCCCGCTGATCGCAGGGACTGTCCATCCAGGTGGACACACCGCCAAGGTTAAGGTTGCCGGCTTCCGTCGCATCCTGGAACCGGACATAGCCGCCGGTCACGTTCACGGGCGCCACGCTGTAGGGACTGGAGCCGGCGATGTTCGGCTGGAGGATCCGGCCGCAGTTCTCGTCGTACGGCGAGGCGCTGGTCATGACGCAGAAATAGGAATCGATGCCGAGGCCGAGCTGTCCGAACTTGTTGGACGGAGCCACGATTTCGAACGTGTTGCCCGCGGCGAGATTGGCCGGGAACGGCGGATCGACCGTCACCTGTCCGCCGACGGTGTAGGCGGTGATAACGCGGGACCGGTTCACGTTCGAGGCATTTCCGGTGCGGACCGTCAGCAGGGAGCCGACATAAAGGTCGGCCGTCAGGCTCAGCCCGCTGGCGTCGAACACGGAGGCGGGGCTGCCACCCACCGATGCCACGCTGCCGTTCACCACGCTCGCCCAGTTGCCGGCGAACACGCGGCAGTTGGTAGCGGCGCCACCGATACCGCCTTCGTTATCGCAGGCGAAAAGACGCACATCGTCGCCGCCCACGAGCACGCCGCGGTTCACCGGGTAGGTCGCGGAAATCGCGCCGTTCGGATTGCTGTCCAGGATGCCGCCCATGAGACCCGAACTGCCGGGAGCCGGAGCTTCCTGCGGGCACAGGCCCGCCGTGTTCACGGATGGAGCGGTACCACCCGAGGCCGTCGGATCGTAGGCGACGAAGCCCCCGATATTGCTGTCTTTCAGGGCGCCGGAGAAAGCATCCAGCATGGTCAGCGTCACGTCTTCTACTTCGAGGAAGAACTCGCCGCCCCGGACATCCTTGTTGGCACTTACAGTATCCACACCGCAGGCCCGGATCGACCGGAGCAGGTCCAGGACCTGCTGGGTCATGCCGGCGGCCGCGACGGACTGGATCAGCGGAACCAGGTCGTCGATGAGGCCGTCCGGCAGCGGGTCGCCGTCGCCGTCCGGATCGGCGAGCGAACGCACGAGCGACGTGCTGCGGGTGATATCGGCCGGGTTCGGGACGTTGATCGTGCCCGTGATCGGCGTGATGCTCTCGGCCATCTGGTCCGCCAGCAGAAGGATCGCATTCACCGAGTCCTTGGTGGACAGGTTGGCAATCGCTTCAATGAACTCGCGGGTCAGCGACTGCTCGAACTGCACGATACCGGTCGTGCCGCCGCCCACCTGGAGCGGCTGGTCCAGCATGAGGCCAAGATCGACCGCCAGACGCTGGCCCGAGAGGTAGCGGTCACTGGAGGCCGGATTGCCCTTGTTCTTGAGGCAGGCGGCGCCGGTGCAGCCGGCAAATATCGAGGTCAGCCGGTCGGTGGTCGGATGGAAACCGTACCGCGCAATGGTGTTCAGCAGTTCCGGCAGGATATCCAGGGTCCGTTGCGGAACGGCAAGGCCGTCGCCGCCGGAAGCCGTACGGGAGCCCGAAGCACCCGGTCCGCACCCGCCGGTGGTGATGTTGGTGGCGAACGCCAGGTTCGCGGAGCGGAAACCCGGATTATCGGAGTAAGGCACATCGTCCCACCCGTTCACGCTTGAACCGTCAGGAGTGGGTGCCGCCAATGTCGAGAACGCGTTCGGCATCACCACGCTGGTCGTGGTAGCTGCCGATCCGTCGTCATCCAGGGCCGGGTTGTCGCCGAGCGCGTCCAGGATGATCCGGATGTAGCTGCGGTTATCCGACTTGGGATCGCCTTCCGCCACGGTGGCGTGGCAGTCGGGCAGGGTACGGTTCTGATAGCTGAAATCCTTGGGATCCTTCGTGGCCGGCTGGGAGAGCTGGGCGAGGATGTTCAGGAGCTTCTCCATCGGCGTCGTGCCGGCGAAGTAGTTTTCGCGGCAGACGTCGGTGCTGACCGCCCCGAGCGTCGGATTGTAGTTGTCGCCGCCCGAAATCGTTCCCACGGGGGTAAGCAGCACGTTCAGCGCGTTCACGCCGATATCGATGGGGGTCGGTTCACCGATGTCAGGGTCGTTTTCCGCGTCCTGATCGATGGTCGTCTTGCTGAACTGCATCAGCACGGACAGGAGCGGCGGGTTGGTCCGGTAGGGATTCGGCGGGGCCGTGCTGGTGAAGGGATCCTCGCTGATGGTCGCCGGGTAGACGCCGCTCGCGTAGGCGCCATACTGGAAGGCTGTCAGGTCCGAGATGCCGGTGCCGGGATCCAGGATATCCTTCAGGTTGTCCAGCAGGTTCGGGAACCGGGCGTCCTTGAGCAGCGTGTTCAGCGGGCTTTCCAGTTTCGCCATGACCGACTTCTGCGCGTTTGTCCCGGAGTTCGGGTCCACAAGTACGCCACAGGCGGGGTTCGCACAGCCACGGGGGTTGTCGTCCGGATCGTTGGTCAGCGTGTGGATCAGCGACAGCGAGGCCTCGAGGGCGTTCTGTGCCGTCGTCGAATTTCCGCCGCCGAAATTGATCGTGATGTTCGTCCGGTCGTACGACAGGGCCGTGATGGACCGGAGCAGCAGGTTCAGCCGCGTGTTCTGGCGGGTGCTGGTGGAGGTCATCGGCTCCAGCACAACGCCGCCGAACGTCGGTTCCACGAACAAGCTGTTCAGCATGTCGCGGGTGATGAAGCTCATCGCCTCGATATTGGTCGATCCGTCCGGCGGGCCGCCAGCCACACCGGCCTGGCTGCCTTCCTTGAGGAGGAAGTTCACGAGATTCATCAGCTGGGAGATGAACTCCTCGCCGTCGCCCGCGACGCCGTTGTCCGCCAGTTCGGCGAACAGGTCCATGGAGCCCTGGATGTTGCGGCTGCGGAGGAAGCTATCTGTCATCTGGGCAGCCGTTGTGGCGCCAAGGCCGCCGGAGCCCGTCGGACGGCAGTTGTCGACCGCGCCGCCGGAATAGTTGTACGGACAGACCAGCGAGGTGCGGTCGTAATCGCCGATATTCGTGTAAGGCGCCGTTTCGCGGTTGCGCATGGCTTCCTCCATCATGTGGAGGATCGCCTGGATCGCCTCGCGCTCGCCGCCGGTGCCGTCACGGTCGAGGTCGGCGAACAGGGCGACATCGGCCAGTTCGATGATCGTGTTCAGCGACGGACCCGCCGGCGGCGTCACCGTGTAGTCACAGGCCCCCGCGCACACACCGGCGCAGGCACCCCACGACGTCGTGTTGAGGACCGTGGAGGACGAAACCGAGGTCACCGTCGCCGTCGCGCCGTTACAGATGGAGCCGATCTGGGTGATGGTAACGATGTCGCCAACCTGCACGTTCACCGGCGAGGTGGGCGTGCCGGCCACGGGGCGGAACTGGGCCGTAGCCGACGTGATCGTGGTCGCCGCCAGATTGGCGTCGGAGCCCGACACGCGGGGTTTCGTGGAGGCGTTCTTCGAGCGCAGGGCGTCGTTGAAGTCCAGCGTCGCCTTGATCGCGTCGAAGGTTTCCTTGATCGGACCGGCCTGGTTGTAGCAGGTGTAGGTCGTTTCGGCGTGGGAGCCTGTGTTGCAGCTGAAGGGCGTCGCCGTCGGCGAGCGGAACAGCTGCTCGGTGAAGTCGGCCATCTTGCTGGCGTCGCCCTGGACCGGCGTATTGGGGAAGTTGGTCCGGCCCTTCGGATCCAGGATCTGCGTGTTATCCAGGATCGGCAGCAGGTCGTCGAACACGCCGTTATCCAGAAGGATGCGGACCACGTTCGAGAGCGTCACGGCCGTCGACTGCGAGGTGCCAGCGCCGTCCGGATCGTCCAGGATCGTACCGAGCAGGTTGCCGAAGCTCTCGCGCTGGTCGATATAGAAGTTCGCGCGGGCATTCACCGTCGAGGAAAGCGGCTGGTTCGGGTCGCCGAGCAGCGAGGCGATGCGGTAGTTCAGGTTGTAGAGCACACCCGAGTTCGACAGCTGGTCGATCGTGAGCGTGCGCAGGCCCGTCGGGTCGCTGAGCGTGGCCACGACGGCCGGGTTGCGCGAGAGGATGCCGAGCGCGCCGCCGAGCAAGGCTCCCGCCGAGCTTTCCACCAGCGAGAACGTGACGTCGGCCGAGGCCGGACTTCCGCCGTAGTCGATGGCGAACACATTGACCTGATAGGTCAGCGGCAGGCCGGGGATACACTGGTTCGTCGTCGTGCCGTCCTTGTCCGAGCAGGAGAAGTCGCAGGTCAGCGTCTTCGCGCCGGTCGGGGACGAGCGGGTCGCCGCCGTCGCCTGGCCGAGGGCGTTCACGCCGCTCAGGTTGAAGCCATTCGAGCAGGAGTAGTTGGCCGCACCCGTGCCGGCATTGTTGTCCCAGGGATCAAGACTCGAAGAGCGGTTCGCTCCCTGAACGACCCCTGTCGGAGAACCGGTGTAGACGAAATGCTCGGTCGCCGGAACGATGATGTACGTGTCGCCTGCCGTGACGTTGGCCGGGAACGCTGAGGACACAATAATCTGGCCGCCGACCGTGGAGCTCGCGATCGAACGGCTGACGCCGAGATTGGCCGCCGTGCCGGCGGTAAAGATGACAACCTTGTCGGCACACTCATTGACTGCACGGAAGCAGGCGTTGCCCGCCGTCGTGCTCGTGAACGTCGTGTTGGCCGGGGCGCCTACCGAGGTGACGGTATACTCCTGGCCTTCGCCGTTGGAATCCTTGCGGAGCACGCTGATGTAGGAGCGCGGCGTCGTCAGGTTTGTGCCGAAGAACATGGTCGCGTCGGTGAGGAACACGATCGGGTTCACCGACTGCATCTCGACCGGCTCGGTGGAGTTCGGGTCCACGAACACGCCCTGGATCACGATCGACGGCGGGTCGCGGTCGCGGAGCACCGGGAACGACACCGTCCGGAGGTTACCGAGCGAATCGGTGGCGCTGAAGGTAAAGCCGTTGATGCCTTCGGACGGCACGTCGATGTTGTTCGCCATCCAGATGTAGGCCGCCTGATAGAACAGGGTGCCGGTGGCGGACTGGAGCGAGCGGTTCAGCGTCAGCACGGTGCCCGTGCAGGCGCCGGCCGCATCGGTCGTGCAGCCGTTGATTTCGTAGAGGCCGATATTGGAGCTCTGGCCGTTGTCCACCGACGACAGGACGATGGCATCGCCCGGCCGCAGGTTGTCGCCCGTAACGCTGGTGCTCAGCGTGATCTGCGCGCCGTTCACCGCCGTGACCGTGCCGACCACGTCGAGACCCGCGCCGAAGCCGCGCGGCATGATGTCGAACACGGAGAAGATGCCGCCCGAGCCGTTCACGAGGGCCGTCGGAGGCAGGCCGTCCAGCGAAGTGAAGCGGCCCGAGAAGGAGACCTTGTTGGCGGCGACGATGATTTCGCTCGCCGCAGGCACGGTGCCGGTGACCGGCGCCGTAAAGCGGTTCGCAAGCGTAGATTCACCCGAATCGCCGTAACGGCCGTTCAGGCTGGGGTCGTTCTGGTAGGGGTCGCCCGCGGCGGCGGCCGCTTCCTCTTCCTGCGTGCGGATCACCAGCGGGGAGTTCGGGCTGGGGCTGAAATCGTCGTCCTCGCAGGCAAGGACCTGGACACCAGCAGAGGTCGCCGGGATGTTGTCCACGACGCAGTCCACCGTGAAGTGCGGCGGGGTGGTCGTGTTCGCCAGGAACTGCTGCACCTGGAAGTTGGTCGTCACCGAATTGCCCGACTGGTCCCAGGCGGTCACGGTGAAGCTCGTGATGCCGCCCGGACGCAGCGGGACGTTGTCGTACTGGTAGTAGCCGCGGTCAGCCGTCGTCGCTGTATCCGCATCGGTCGCCGGAATCGGCGAACCGCGGGTGTCGGTGCCGCCGGACGTCGCGAACGAATCGTAGGCCGTGTAGTCGGACTGGACGCGGACATAGGTGCGGCCCGAATCGCGGGTACCGGTGTCGCTGATTGTGGTTGTGCCGGGCTGGAAGTCCTTCACGAGGCCGCGGATCGAGACGGTCTGGGCGAAGGTCTGGTAGGCACCGGCGCCGGGGTTCGAGGCGCCCTGGACCCACACCTTCTCGTTCTGGAAGGTCGTGTCCGCCTGCATGCCGCCGCCGTACTGGGACAGCAGCATGGGCGGCGTGCTGTCCACGATCAGGGTCGAGGCTGCCGGATAGTCGCAATAATCGAGCGGGGCGCCCGCCGTCGGGCAGGTGTTGTCGTTGGTCGGGTTGCCGGCGGAGTCCGTCGCGCGGACCTCGAACTTCGTGTCGCCCTCGGTGAGCGGCAGAAGCGCCATGTAGCAAATGGCGGCATATGGAGCACTGATGAGCTCATGCGGCAGCGTGACGTTCGAGGGCAGGCAGTCGCCGCCCCAGTAAAGACCGACAGAGATATTCGGGTTCGAAGAGACGAGCTGACCGCTCGTGGCGCCGCCGCGGAACACGCCCGCTGTCGTAGCCTGGAGCGGGATACCGCTACCGGTATTCCCCCTTGCCGGCATCGCCTTGATCCATCCTAGTGGTGCTGCCCCGCCGGTCAGAGGACCGCTGGCCAGCGCAGCGATCAAACCCGTTCCATTTGTGCCGTTCGGCACCTTGGCAATGATCCATTTCGAAGCCGCCGAGCTGGCGTTGACCATGCTGACAACGGTGTTCGCCGTAGTGCTCGCAACCGGCACATTGATAACAATATCGATAGTGCCACCTTCGGTAACCGCCACAGACGGCGAGACGTTATTCACTATGGCAACGTTGATCGTCGTCGGCGTCGTCCCGGGAGTCCGAGCCTGGAACCGGACCATACTGTTGCCGGTACCCGCGAACCGGGTCGCCCGGTGTCCCTTATTGATCGCCTCGATCACTTCTTCGGCTGTGGACTGCCCTACCGCCGGAGCGTCTGGCCGTTCAAGACGGATGGAAATATTATTGCCCGTGTTGGTCACAAGCAGCGGCGAAGGCGCGGCAGCCAGGGCGATGTATGTCGCCGTGGCCCCGTTCACGTTGGTCACTGCACCGCCGACGTTGTCGGTCAGTGCATACAGAAGAATCGCATCGTCCGCGACCGCTGCCGAATCCAGAACTGTATTCGCATAGGTCGCCGCCGTGGCGCTGCGGGAAACCAGCGTCGTGGTCTCCGTGGTCGTCGAGTTCGTGAGATTCGTCGCGCGGATCACGACGTTCGTGACGTTCGATCCGCGGCCGCCGGTGAGGTTCGTGGCGGCCAGTACGGCGAAGCCTGCATTGGCCGAGCCCGCCACCGAACAGGGCGGGGCCGACTGGCAGGAAGCCGTCACGAGGGCCCGGGCCGCCGGGTTGTTGTTGATCGTGTCGATCACCGCCTGTGAGTTGTTGGTCGCTGCACCATCGAGGGTGAGCGCAATGGCAAGGCCCGTCACCGCGACGCTGTTCGCGCCGCCGCCCGTGATCACCTGGACCGTCACGCTGTTGCCCCAGCCGCCGGGACCGTTGGCCCGGATCAGGAGGTCGTTGTTGCCGCCGCAGGCGCCGTTGCAGATCGTGGCGATCTGGGCCGCACCGTCGTTGGCATACAGCGGAGCCGTCGGGGTCGCCGTGCCGCCGTCCCAGATGACACCGGAGACCATTGCCTTGTCCACTGAACCGGCACGGACCTCCGTATAGCCCTGTCCCTTGGTCGTTGTGCCGCGCTCGGTCATGCGGAGCTGCCGCGCGTCGGCATGATGAATGCTGTAGGTGGAGTTCGCGCTGGAGAGCGGCAGCGCGCTGACCAGATTGAGCGTGCTGGTCGACGCCTTCGGGTTCGGAAGCGCCGGGATCACACTGCGGACCTTGCCACCGCTGGCACCTGTTTCGACGAGCAGGAGGTCGCTCTGCGCGGCGTTCAGCGCAGCGAAGCTCAGATCCGTCACCGTCACCGCACTTCCGCCTGTCGTCACCGTCAGGCCGTCGAAGTGGTGCAGGTAACCCACCGGTCCGAACGGCACCTGCACCGGGAAATCGCCGATCAGGTACGGCGAGGCGAGGGCCGTGCCGTCCACACCGGCGCCGGTACCGGCGAAGCAGTTAGGCGCGTTGTTCGTGATGTTGTTCGTGACGGCACTGCTCTCGTCGCCATAGGTAACGGAGTTCCCCGCCGCACCACGCGCCAGCGCATAGAATGTGATGACGTTGGTGTCGTTGTAGCTGGCGATCGTGTTGCCGTTGCCGTTGGGCGGGGCGGCGCTCGTGAGCGCCTTCGTGTTGAACGCCTGGACGATCCGGCTCGCCACCAGCTGGCGGTTGGCGACGCTGTCCGCAGCTTCAGTGAAATCGGTGGTCGCGGTCAGAGTGATGTTGCCGATCGTGATCGTCTCGGTGCCGTCGAAATCCGAGTTTGCCACGGTAACGCTGCAGGCAGCCCGGTCGAACTGCCGGTTCAGCACGAAAGACGGCTGTGAGTCGCGGGAGAGCACGATGTCGCCCACCGCCGGTGCGGCCGGAACCGCAAATGGCGGATTCTGGGTCGAATAATTTACTGTCGTCGCAATGCGGACGACATCGGTATGCGTATTGCACAAGCTGCTTGCACAGGTAAAAAATTCAAACCGGATGAGGTGCAGCGTGTCGGCCGCCACCGCCGGATCGGCCGAAAGATCAATTGGATTGACGGTACCGTAAGACCGGTTACCCGCACTAGCTGATCTGACGTTGGCGCCAATACAGCCACCGGCAAAATCAACCGGGGGCGTACCCGGGCCGACGCCTGCCGAACTCGCAGGTATATTAGCGGCGATGGCCGGACATGTACCATTCTCAAAAAGGCCATTGGTCGGACTGGTTACAACCGTATTTCCAGTGTCGAAGATGCGGCGGTCTTCCGTACCCAGATCCTGCGCAACCGTTCCCTGATACGGCGGCCGGTCCAGCCACGCGATCACGCGAACGACATTTTGCAGCGAGGGCCCACTGGTCGTAACCGCTAAGCCGTTCATGCCGCCGCCGATGGCAATGAGATTGTTCTGAATCGTTAGCGGCACCACAAAGCCACCGCTTGACGTGTTCGAGATTGTGCTGATGGTGGCCTTCTCGATGCCGCCCACCGTGATGCTGACGCCCGATCCCACGGTATCGGGCGTCGTGGTGACGAGGCCCTGGCCGTCTTCGTCGGCGGAATCGTTCCCGTTGCCCGACGGCGTACCGCAGGCCGAGAGCACCACCGCGAGCGCGGCAACGATCGACAAACGTTTCATCATGGCTGTTACCATCCCCGGAGCAGCGGGCGCTTTCACTTCACGGACTTCCGTTTTGTTTTTCGCGCCCATCTTGCTGCTCCTTTAAAACGACATCTGGATCCGTCGAACCGGCCCGTTCCATCATTCAGGGGTTGCCGGAAATAGCACCCGCGATTTCCCGGCAACACCGTTTGAAACGGAACCTTGAAGCGCTCCTGAAACCGCACGCGGACGAACGGAGTTCGCCCGGGAACGGCCGGAAGGCTCTGGTTTCAATAAGGAAATTATATGAGGCCCCGTTAACGATGCAAAGAAATTCAGGACTATTCCGATCCCTACTTTACGAATATTTTCAACGTGATACGCCTCATCCGGGGCGCGTTAAAATGACGCATCGGGCTGGGCGTTTCACCCTGCATTCATCCAATTTCAATACCAATGGGGCCCGTGAATTCCTCGAAAATCCGATTCATGCCTAACTCCATGAGTTACCTTCGGATTCTGCCGGTCGCCTGGAGCCAGAAACTGCCTGACCAATCTTGACGCAGGGCGACTCATGTCCGGTTTGGCGGACGATACCGCTGCACCCAGTACTTTACGTTTCTTGATTACAACGCGGCGCGTCGCAATAAAGCCACTCCCAAACCAGGCGGATGAGCCGCTTTTGCGGCAAAATCCGCTGCACAAAGGCCGGTTTGAACTGCAATCGCTCCGCCTCGTGCTCACTCCCAGATCGCCGACACGGGCGTGAAGAAGGAGAGCGAGTTCCCGAGGTGCGTGACCGAGACAAGCCCGAGGAGCGAGCCGTCGAGGGCGATCACCGGGCCGCCCGAATCGCCGGGACGCGCCCGCTGGTTCAGGGCGAAGAACGGCATCCGGTCCTGCGTGCGGCCCAGCACCGTCGCCACCATCGGCAGATACGACCAGCCGTCCGTGGAGGGCGTGCACTGGCTCTCGGCAGCCTGCGGGCGCTGGCAGACGTGGGCGACGAAGTAGACCTGCTCGTAGTCGTTCGGCGTGCGCACCTCGCCCGTGCGGGCAGCTTCGAGCAGCGCGGCGGCCGACTGCGCGGGCGGCTCACGGCCGCTGTTTTTCGGCGCGTCGCGGGAGGCCGAGATCTCGAGGCACCGCGACGCCCGCCCGGCGGTCACCAGCTCGTAGCTCGCCAGGTCCACCGTCCCCGTGCGCCCGGCCAGCGTGCCCTCGGGGTTCTCCACGCCGTCCCGCCGGCAGACCGTGTGCTCGAAGGAAACGAGCGGTTTCTGGAGCTCCGGCATGAGGAGCGCATTCGAGGCGTCGTACCGGTAGCGCACGAGATGCAGCCACGCCTCGCCGTCCAGGTCCGCCACACAATGTCCGGCGGTAAACAGGCGCACATCGTCGCCCCGGCGGACGAGATACCCCGTGCAACGCTTCAGCCGTTCGTTCCCCTTGAACTGGATAATGATGGAGACGAGCCCCTGCGCGAGCCGGTCCAGCGCGCCCGACATGGGCGACTCGATCGTCCGGCGGAACCGGTCCAGCGCCGAGGTGGCGCTCTCCAGCTGCCGCGTGAGCCCCTCGGCCGTCTGGTTGCCGTCCTCGATGCAGCCCGAGACGCCCTGAACGAGCGATTCCCGGTCGCGGCGGCAGTTCTCAAGTTCCCGTTCAAGTTCCCGCACCCGGCCGCCACCGGCCTGCGCCTTCGCGGGGGCTGCTTCCGGCCGGGGCGCCGCCTCGGGGCGGCCGCCGCCCAGCCAGATCATTAAACTCGCCCCCGCCGCGAGGCCCCCGAGGGCCGCGAGCGCCGCCGTGATGCCGGTGGATTGTGTCGCCATCGCTTTGATCTCCGGGGGAGACTATAAAACGATCCGGAGAGCGCCGTCATGACCGCACCGGATATCGCCGCCGGGGAAAAGCCGGGACCGCTGGCCTGGGAAGTTACGCCCGCCGGGATGGCCGTGCTGATCGTCCTGCTCTGCTTCGGGGCGCTGTCGGGCGTCTGGGCCGCGCTCCGGCGGGATACGTTCCAGAGCTACTTCGAGGGCTACGTCCGAGCCGGCAGCGAAACCGCCCGCCGCAGCTACCACGCCAAGTTCAAGCAGACCGCCCCGGCCGACGCCGACACCCGGCTGCTCGCCATCGTCGAGGCACCGGGGTCTACCGTCGAGGAACGCCGGGCCGCCACCGAACTGATCGGCGAATCGGGCTCCGCCAGCCTGTTCCCGGCGCTCCAGCGTCTCTCCCGGGAATCCGCCGACGCCCCCGTCCGGTCGGCCGCCATCATCGCCATGGGCGGAATCCCCGGCAGCGAGGCCCGAAGCGAAATCGCCGCCCTCGCCCGCTCGCCCGAAAGCTCCGTCCGGCTGGACGCCCTGCGGGCGGTCGAACTGCATCACCGCGACGACCTCGCCGATGCGGTCAGGGAACGGCTCGGGGCGGGCGACGACCTCGAGCGGCTCGCCGCCGTCCATGCAGCTGCTTCGGTGCGCGGCATGGAGGTCGATCTGGTCCGGACGCACCTCTCGGATCCGTCGGCGGAGGTCCGGCTCGCTTCCGCAAGAGGACTGCGCCGCCTCCCCCGCACGGATCTCGCTGCGACGCTCGGCACGGACCTGCTCGAGGCGAACTGGGTGCCGGTGCAGCCCGAACTGCCCCGCCGCCGGACGGCCGCCATCCAGCGCCAGCTCGAATCCTCCTTCCTGCTCATGATCGAGGAAGCGCTCGGCCAGCTTCAGGAGGGCGAGACCGATGTCTCCTGCACCGACGAAGAGTGCCGGATGGAGCGCAACTTTTACCGGGACCTGCTCCGGAGGCGTTCGCAGGTGAAGATGGAGCTTGAGGGCTTCCAGCGCGGCAAGCGGTCTCTTTATTTCTCGAGCGGCGTCTGGTCGTCCGGCGGACGGCCCCGCTACGCGATGCTGGCGCTCGTCATGCCGACCGATCACCGCGACGCCGTTTTCCCTGTTCGCAGCGTGGCAGTCGAGAACCGGCCGGATGCCTTCGATGCCAGCGGCCGGCCGAAGGCCCTGGGCGAGGTCTTGTCCGTGTCGGGAAGCCTCAGGGACGACAGCATCCGCCTCGAGGTGCTGGAGGCGGACAGGACGATCAGCCTTTACAGTTTCCGGAACGGCGTCTTCGTGCAGGTTCCGCCGGGAGCGCCCGAGACCGTCCCGGCCAACGGCAACGGTCAGGCCAGATAACGGCGGGGAGCGCCGCCCAGAATCGCATCGTACTGGAGCCTGGACGGCGGGCTCGAATCGGTCACCAGGGTATCTCCGGGAATCCGCCCGCGGCCCGTGATGCGCACGCCTTCGGCCTGCATCCGGCGGAGAATCGACATGGCGGCCCCATCGACGAATTCGACATGTGTGAGGTCAAGGCAGAGCCCCTCGCAGCCCGAGACGATCTCGTCGGCGAGGAACCGGATCGCCGCCGCCGTCTCGCGGACCAGCGTGCCCTCGACCTTCCAGACCCGCGCGTCGCGCCGGTCCCGCCGCGGAAGCTGGCGGACGATGACTTCAGGATTCGACAGATAGAGGACCGGTTGCATGGCGGCGCTCCTTCTGGTCTGGGGCCGGATATCTCCGGCCGATGCGCCTCACGCCTTTCTGTAAACAAGTTCCGTGCCGCGGACATCAGCCCGCCGGGAAACCGGAAAGACCGGTGGAATGAAGCGAAAAGGGGACGGTTCCGGACGCAAAATATCCGGAATGACGCGAATTGCGGACAGTGCGGGGAAAATCACGCACCGCTTGCGTGACGGAAGTCTCACGTCCGTTCACGAATCACGCAACGAAGGCGGTCCGAAACGGAACGGGAACGTGTCTATTTCTTGACGTAGAAGTCGGTCCACAGGGATTCCGACATGCGGATCCACTGGGGCGGCGGCTTGTTGCGATCGGTGAACAGTCCCTGCTCGGGTTCCTTGGAGGCCAGGAGCTGGTAGGCGTAGTGGCCGCCGGGCTTCAGTCCGTCGACCGGATGCTTGAGCTGCTCGGCCATCTCGGGCGGCAGGTTCACCTTCTCGATGGTGTAGTTCGTGGTGTTCGTGACGACGATCAGCACGGCCGAGCGCTGTTCGCGTTCGTCGATGTAGTGGAGCGTGAGCTGGTAGCGGTTCGCATCCTCGAACTTCTCCCACTCGATCGTCGGCTTCCGGTCGACGTTCTTCTGCCCGTTCTTCGGAGATTTCACCTTCACGGAGCTCACGATCCGGACGTCGGGGATCACCGCCTTCTGTCCGGCGACGACTTCGTAAATTGCCGCCGGGGCGCCGGGGACGACGACCGCCCCGTCCCCCATCGTGTCGTAAATCGTGTCCCCCGGCTGCGGACGGATCTCGACAACGGAGTATACGCCCGCCTCGAACGGCAGTTCGAACCCGCCCTCTTCGTCCGTGGACGCCTTGATGTAGGGGAACGTCGTCCGCTGGTTCGTCTGGCGGTCGACCTTGTCGACCGTGATGTGGAACGTGGCGTTCTTCACCGGCAGCCCGGTCTTGGTAATCCGGCCCGCAAGGAGGCCCATCTTCTTGTTCAGCTCGAGAATGCTGGCCGCCTCGCGCGACTGGACCGCTGCCTTCGCCTCGTCGGTATTCGAGACCGAGAAGCTGACCGGCTTCGTCGTCGTTTTCAGGGATCCGTCCTCGTTGAAGACGTGCATGGTCCACCGGTAGACACCGCCGGGGATCAGCGACCGCGTCGGGTGCTGGGGATTCAGAAGCCGGAACGATTCCGTCCCGATCGGACGGCCCGCTTCGTCGGTCAGGGTATAGATCCAGCTGTCCCGCTCACCGTCCAGATAGATGGACGCGGTCGCCACCCGGGAACCGGTGTCGAAGTAGAGCAGCTCGATCACGTAACGGCTCGCGTTCGGGTACGGTACCCAGGAGAACGGTTCGTCCGGCATGATGATCGCGCCCTCGAGCGGCCCGAGGATCCGGCCGGGGCGTCCGACCCGGACCGGCGGCACGTCGAGAACAGTGTCAGAAACGTCGAAGGTCTTTCCGAACGGGGAACTCTTCTGGATGATCTCCAGCGTGTCGGCGCCCACTTTCAGCATGCCGGGATCGCTGTTGGGATTCTGGAGCGCGTATTTCCCGCTGCGGAGCTGGATCTTGTAGTAGCCCTGGGCATCGGTCTTGAGGCTGTGGGTCTCCGGCTTGCCGCCGTCTTTCACCACTGCCAGTTCCACCGGCTGGCGCCGGGCCGGCTCGCCGTTGATAAGGATCTGTCCGTAAAGCCCGCCCTTGGGACGGGTGAGCATCCAGACCGTAAGGCCGGCGGCCAGCACCACGGCAATCAGGGCGAAGATGGCCAGCGGTGAGCGCGGGCCTTCATTGCGCGTCACCGGCTGACTGAGTTCGGGCGAAGCGGGCTGGGGTTCGGGTGTCGTCTGGGAGGAATCGGTCACGGCTTCAGGGGTATCCTTAATGACAGTGGCGCTCCGGGCCTGACGGCAGACCCGGTTTCCGGCGAAACGCGCCGTCTGTCCTGCCGCTCTCCGGCCGCTGCCGGAGCCTCGCTCCGGGGAAACGTCATCGGAAAGCCGCACGATCCAGTCGACGGGTTCGCTCGGTAACTGACCTGCGGATTATGGGGAGCGCCGTTCCTGACGGTCAAGACAGGTTGCGGAATGAATCATTTTTCATGCGGGCCGCGAATCCGGATGTCCACTGGCCGGACGACATCAATAAGTTCGCCGAGCGCGGGCTCGTTCTTCGCCTCTTCGGCGAAGGCGTTGCCGCGCCCGGAAGAACCGGCGGGCTTCGCCGCCGGACGTTCAGCGGCGCGCGGCGCCGCCTGGGGCGGACGCTCGGACGATACCGTCACCGCGTGCTGCGGCTTGGGCTTCTGGTTCAGCATCGCGGCGTACTGGGAATTGGGGTTCGGAGGCCGCGCAGGAGCGGGCCGCGCGGGTTCCGCAGGGCGCTGAGGCGACGGCGCACGTGATGGAGCCACCGGGGCCTGAACGCCCGAGCGGGCGAGCGCCGCGAGTTCTTCCGGCAGCAGCACGTCGGGCAGCGTCGCAAGCCGAACCATCATCACTTCCAGCAGCACCCGGGGATGCGACGTGCGGGCGAGCTGCTCCTCGGTCCGCTGGCAGATCTGGAACAGGTGATCCAGCGACTGCGGACTGTGGTCCGAGGTGAGGTCCCTGAGCCGGGCGATCTCGTCCGCCGTGAGGTCCAGGATCTCCTCCGGTTTCTCCACGTTGCGGACCACGATGGCGTTCCGGAGCATCCAGAGCAGGTTCGAATGGAAGTCGCGCACGTCAAGGCCGTAGCCGTAGACCGTATCGACGGTCGCGAGCGCCTGCCGGGCATCGCGCTTGAGGATCGAGGAGGCCGCCTGCCACAGCAGCTCCCGGTCGGCGAGTCCCAGAAGCTGCTCCACGTCCTTTGCCGTCACCGTCTTCGAGGCGTCGGCGATGGAAGACGTCACGAGGTCCACGAGGGCGAGCGAATCGCGCATGCCGCCCTGCGACTCGCGCGAAATGATCTTGAGCGCCTCGGTCTCGAACTTCAGGCCCTCGGCCTTCGTCACCTTGTCGAGCTGCGCCACCTGCTGCTGCACCGAGAGCCGCCGGAACTGGAACCGCTGGCACCGGGAGCGGATCGTCTCCAGCATCTTGTGGGCTTCGGTCGTGGCGAACATGAAGATGACGTGCGGCGGCGGCTCCTCGAGGATCTTGAGGAGGGCATTCGAGGCCTCCGCCGTGAGCATGTGCGCCTCGTCGATGATGAATATCTTGTAGCGGCCCCTGGCCGGCGCGAAGCGGGCGGACTCCCGGAGCTGCTCGGCGTCTTCCTTGCCGCGGTTCGAGGCGGCGTCGAGCTCGATGACGTCCACCCCTGCCGAGCGGGTGATCTCGGTGCACGATTCGCACTCGTTGCAGGGTGTGCCCTCGCGGTTCTTCAGGCAGTTGATCGCCTTGGCGAAGATTCGGGCGATGGAGGTCTTTCCCGTGCCGCGCGAGCCCGAGAACATGTAGGCATGCGCGACGCGGTTCAGGCGGATGGCGCTCTGGAGCGTGCGGGTGACGTGCTCCTGCCCGACGATCTCTTCGAATGTCTGGGGCCGGTATTTGCGGGCGAGAACGAGATACGACATGCGGTGCGCCCTCCCTGCCCGGCCTCCGGGCTTCTGCGGTCCTCAAGCGGTGCCCGCCTCGGCCCTCCCCAAAAGCCGGACCGCTGCAAACACAGGAGTATCGAGTACCGTTGCTTCCTTCCGGACCTGGCGGGGTTCGTCGGCTCGCTGTCGTGCAGGATCCGGCCGTTGCGAAGGGCCGGGCCAAGCGCCCGTTCCCATAGCATCCGGAACCGCCCCCGGCGAGAAGAAATTTCGGTGCGGATTAACCCGTTTTTCCTTCCGCCAGCAGACCGGCGGCGAGTTCGTCGGCTTCCTCAAGAAGTTCGGGGGTTTCGGGCAGTTCGGAGAGGGCGAGACCGAGGGCTTCAAGGCGCCGGATCCGCGCCGGGTCGGAGTGCACGGCGAGCGGAAGGTCCTCCAGCATCGGCCGCGTGACCGAGATGTAGCCGCCCGACATGGCCTGCGCGCCGTGGAGCGCCGTGAACAGTCCGGCGAGGGGACGCGAATTGAGAAGCGCCGACAGGGCTCCGGGGCCAAGCGGCCCGCCCTCCTTTGGGATCACGGTGAAGACGCTCACCGCCGGAGCGATCTCCCCTTTGAGATCCAGCGCCGCCTCGATCCGACGGCCCATGGCGGCGACGAGCAGCTTCGGGGTGCGGGCAATTCTCGCCCGGCGGGCGCCCATGGCCTTCGCGGCGAGGCGGGGGTTTTTCCAGTCCTTCCCGAGGAACCGTTGCGGGGCGTCGCGCAGGATCCGGTGGGGTTCGATGGCCCCCGCCGTGACGAACAGGAATTCGCCCCGTGTGCCGAGTGCTTCCTTGGTTTCGTACGCCTCGGCGGTGGTCTGCCCCGCCGTGACGGTGGCGACCTCGCCGAGCCGGAGCGGGTCCCGTTCCAGCAGCTTCATCGCCTCGGCGGACAGCGCCGCGCTCCAGCTCCGTCCCCGGAGGAGCCTCGGCTTCCACCGGAAGGTGCTCCGCCCGTCGCCCGTGAGCCCCTCGCCCCGGCCGTCACGGTCCAGGGTGAGGACGACGGGATACACGCCGACGGAGCCGAACGCCCGCTGGCGGCTGAAATCCCGGATCGTGACCGAGTCGCCCCGGAGCAGCGCCGCCTCGCGGAGCCTTGCCGTGTAGCCCGCGGCGAGCAGCCGGTTCGGGAGCACCAGCACGGTGCGGCGGCACTGGTCGTGATCGGCAAGCGCCCAGAACGCGGCCGCGAGGTCGAACGCCCCCTGAAGGAGCGGGAGCCGCCGCCGGAGCCCGTTCCGGGCGGCCTTCCCGGCGGCGCCGGTCTTCACGACGCCCTTCACGAACGGCGGGTTGGCGATGACGACAGCACCTTCGGGGAGCGTGCCCGCGAGGCCGTCCGCGCAGCGGAGATTCGCACGGACGGTTTCCACGGACTCCGGCGAAGCACCATCGGCGAGCCAGAGCAGCACCCGCGCGAGGTGCACGGCCACGGGGTCCAGATCGGTGCCGTGCAGCCACTCCAGCGGAACGCCGCCCGCGAGCCTTAAGGCGGCGAGCAGGCTCCCCGCGCCGCAGGCGGGGTCGTGGAAATCGCGGGTTTCGAGGCCCGCCGACGCCGCCCCGGCGGCGTAGCGGGCGATGCCGGGGGGCGTGAAGAAACTGCCGGATGCGCGGCGGGCGGTCTTCGAGCCGGACTGGACGACGGTTTCGTAGAGACGGCCCGCCCGGAGCAGCCGGTCGAGCGGATCGCCTGCCGGTTCGATCTGCGCGGCGAACTCCCGTTCGAGCCGGGCGAGCGTGAACCGGTCGGCGCGGGCGAGAGGCTCCGGCCAGGTGGTCTTCGCCCGGAACACCTTCGCCGCCCCGAGGGCGATCCCCTCGGCAAGGAGCCGCTTGAGATTTTCGCTGCCGGGCTCAAGGTCGAGCGTCGCCGCGAGCCGCCGGACGAACGGCAGCAGGCCCGCACCCGAAGCGGCGTCCCCTTCGGGACGGCGGCCGCCCGAACCCGCCTCGCCGGCCCGGCTCATCCGGAACCCAAAAGCCCCCTCAGGGCTTTCCGTAGTAGCGGCGGGCGACGTCGATCAGCTCGTCGCTCTTTCTGCGGAACACCGGGATCGCTTCCTTGTGGGCGTAGAGGACCTTGCCGTCCTCGGCCACGAGGAAATTGCCCCGGTCGGTCATGCCGAGGAAATTCCGCATGCCCCAGGCCTTGGCGATCTTTCCGTCCGTGTCGGCGATCAGCGGGAACGGGAAGCTGTGGTGCTCCGCGAACTTCTCCTTCGAGCGCACCGAGCCGCCGCTCACGCCCACGATCTGGACGCCGAGGCGGCGGAACTCGCCGTAGTTGTCCCGGTAGTCGCACAGCTGCGCCGTGCAGACGGCGGTTTCGTCCTTGGGGTAGAACACCACCATCACGGGGCCCTTTTTCAGCAGTTCGTCCAGGGACACCCGCGTGCCGTCGCCCGCCGTGCCCTCGAACCGGGGGGCCTGCTGCCCTTCGCTCGGTCTTGCCATGACTGGAATCTCTCCCTCCGCCGCTGAAGAGCGGCCGTCTGGGAGCAAAGGCTAGGGACACCGCCGCGCCGGAGTAAAGGCCCCGTGTCCGTGAAAATGCGCCCTCACCGGGCGCGGAGCGAAAAAAGTTTCGACAGGAGCCCGCCCGGCGCGGCCTCCTCCGGCGGCGTGACACCGAGCGGCGTCCCGGCGAGCCACGAGTGCGCGAGGAGCTCCTCCCCCGGCCGGGGCTCCCTGCCGTCGCGGGTCTTCCAGAAGGCGACCTCCGTGTCGAGACCGGCCGCCACGATCCGGGCCACCCGGAACGGTTTGCGGCAGAGCGTGTTCTCGCGCGTCTCGAAGGCGGTGACGGTGCCGGCGATGAGCGCCGTGGCGATATCGGAGAGTTTCCCGCCGCCCGCCGGTTTCGGGCCCGTCCCGCCGCCGGCGGCGCTGCCCGTCGGCAGGATGAAGCTCCGGGGGAGCGCAAGTTCCTCGCCCCGCTCGTTTTTCCCGAACGCCGCCCGGAGCGAGGCGCCGAGTTCGTCCGGCGTGGAAAACACCTGCACGTCGTCCCCGATCACCGCCATCTGGAGCATGAACCGGCCGCCCTTCTGGAGAAGCGGCCGCCACGCGGAAACATCCTTGATGTGAACCGTCACGCCCGGCACCGGCCCGTCCGGGGCCAGCACGGTTCCCTTCGCGCCGGACCAGTGGACCGTCTCCGGGTCGGGGACAAAGCCGGTCACGTCCAGCGGCCAGACCGTGTCGCTCTCCAGCCACGGCGTCAGGGCGTCGATCTTCCCGGAGGAGCGGTGCACGGCGAGGGCCGCGCCGCTCGGGTCCACGTAGAGGCGGTGCTCGGCGCCCTTCGGGCTCCCCAGCACGGGGAGCGAGCGCTCGGCCGCCACCGACAGCAGCGTGTAGAGCTGCTGCGGATCGTCGGGCCGGAAACCGAGGGCGAAGAGCTGGGAGTTCACGCGGGCTCCTGGGCGGCGCCCCACCCTGCCCGCTGCGCTCGCCGTCCCTCCCGTGAATCGGGAGGGACAACGCCCCTCTCCCGATTCACGGGAGAGGGGACGGGGGTGAGGGAAGCGGCGAAGCGCCGGGAGTTCACGCCCTCACCTTGTGGAACCGGATCGAGTTCGTTTCCTTGCCCTCGCCGAGCGGCACCGCCGCGACGACCACCACCGTGTCGCCGGGCCGGGCCCAGCCCTCGCGGGTGAGATACCGGTCGGCCGATTCGAGCTGCCGCTCCATGTCGGCGCGCTCGCCGATCGGCACCGGGATCACGCCGCGCAGGACGTTGAGGCGGCGGAGCGTGGGCTCGTGGGCGGACAGCGCGAGCACCGGGAGGCGCGGCCGCCACTTGGAAACGAGCAGCGCCGTGAGGCCCGAGCCCGCGAGCGCGACGATGGCCTTCGCGTTCAGCCGCTCGGCGGCGGAGACCGCCGCCCCGGCCGCCCCGGCGGCGAACGACACAATGTCGGCGTCGAACTTCACCGGGGCCGTGTGGTCGGCCGTCTCGGCCTCGCGGGAAATCCGCGCCATGGCGTCCACCGCCTCGACCGGGTGGTTCCCCGCGGCGGTCTCCTCCGAGAGCATCACCGCGTCGGCGCCGTCCAGCACGGCGTTCGCCACGTCGGACACCTCCGCCCGCGTGGGCCGCCGGTTCAGGACCATGGAGCCCAGCATCTGCGTGGCGACGATGGCCCACTTACCGCGCACGGCGGCCCGCTCCAGGATGCGTTTCTGGAGGAGCGGCACCCGTTCGAAGTCGAGTTCGACGCCCAGATCGCCGCGCGCCACCATCACGCCGTCGGAAGCCTCCAGAATGTCGTCCAGATGGTCCAGCGCCTCCGGCCGCTCCAGCTTCGCCATCACGGGGATCTTCCGCCCGCCGCCAAGGAGCCGCCGCGCCAGCTCGACATCCTCCGCCGACCGGACGAACGAGATCGCCACCATGTCGAGGCCCCGCCGGGCGATGTATTCGAGGTCCAGCCGGTCCTTTGCCGTCAGCGTCTCCACCGAGAGCTTCGTCCCCGGCAGGTTGAGCCCCTTGTTGGAATAAAGGCGGCCGCCCGTGACGATGCGGCACCGGATGTCCTGGCCCGAGACCGCTTCGGCTTTCAGTTCGATAGTCCCGTCGGCGAGCAGGATCCTCGCCCCGGCCTTAATGTCCTTCGTCAGGTATTCGTAGGGGGAGTGGATTTCATGGGCGCTGCCCTCCGGGAGCGGCCGTTCGGTGAGAACGAGCGGCTCCCCCTCCACCAGCGTGACGCCCTCCTTGGGCATCCGGCCGATCCGGAGCTTGGGCCCCTGGATGTCGGCCAGCACGGGGATGTGCACCCGCTCGGCCTTCACCGCCTCGCGCACCGCCTGGACAAGCGGCTCCAGCTGCGCCCCGTCCCCGTGCGAGAAGTTCAGCCGGAAGCCGTCCGCCCCGGCGCGGATCAGCTCCCGGATCCGTTCCACGCTGTTCGCGGAAGGGCCCAGCGTCGCCACGATCTTGGTGCGGTTGAATGGTTTCATCGGCTCACGTCGTCCTCGTCCCAGAGAACGAACAGGCCCGGACGCTCCCGGCTCACCTGCCGGAGGATCGCCTCCGCCATGCGGAGCGCCTCCTTGCCGGTGGACTCCGTGCATTCCGGGGCGGTTTCGTAATCGTCTTCCGCGCGGAGTTCGCCGAGCTTGCGGAATCCCCGTGCCAGTTCTTCGGGCCAGCGGCCCTTTCTCGCCAGTTCGACGAACACGGCCGACTGGACCTGGGAATGCTTGCGGAACTCAAGCCCATCCAGCAGGAACAGCGCCGACACCGCATTGAACGCAGCGAAATAGGCGAGGCCCGACGCCGATCCGTAATCCCCTTCCGCAAAAAGGGTTTCCGCCGCCCGCAGCTTGCGGACCGACTTGTTCCAGAGAATTCCCGCCGCCTCGGTCAAAGGTGAAGCCCCTCGCGGTGGACGTTCCGGTAGAACGGCATCGGCGAGGTCTCGTACTGCGCCAGCGTCTTGACCTTGATCGACAGCGGGCGGCCGCCGATGAGGTAAATGTCGTAAAGGGCATCGTAGGCCAGGTCCCAGTCCCGGCCCCAGTCGTAGGGTTCCGAAACCAGCACCAGCAGGTCGATGTCGCTGTCCGGCTCGTCGTCGCCCCGGACCGTGGAGCCGTAGAGGATCACGTCCTTCAGGCGCGCGCCGAACGCCGCCTCCAGCCGCCGCCGGATACCGGCCAGCACGCCGGGGCTCCCCAGCCGGCGCTCGATCGCGTCCGGCGGCAGCGGAACACCGGGGCCCTGCTGTTTCTCTGCTTCCATCGGGGAGGGAGTATACCGCAGCCGAACGGACGGAGCGAAATGGGGGGATGGGACGCGAACGGACTCTCCCCCCTGCCCCCTCCCTATACCCAGGGAGGGGGAACCGGGAGCTGAATGACGGGACCGGAAAACCCTCCCTGAGTAGGGAGGAGCCTATTTGGGAAGCAGCGTCAGGATAAGTTCTCCCCGGTCAATCCGGGCATCTCGATTCTCACGGTTGCCGCCCAAGGTGCTGAACCTGGAGGAAATCTTCTGGGAGAGAATTTTGAAATACTTTTCGGCAGTATTTTTAACTTTGACGCCGGACAATCCGTTGGAAGCCTTGCCTGCGGGAAAAGTCATAATAACCCTTCCGCCTGCCGCGCTGATCGACTGAAGGAGCGTATCGAGGGCATCGCGCGATTCGGTCATGACGCTGAAGGCGGAACGCGGCCGTTCCTCCGGTGCCGGATAGCGCCCTGTGCCGGAAACTTCGCCGATCTCACCACGCGCGATTGTCTCCAGCACATGATAGAAGCGGCTGTAATGAACGCCGGAATAGGGCGGATCGAGGAAAACGAGATCCCCTTCCCGGATGAGGTCGGGAACCAGGGCCACGGCATCGCCCTGATGCGTGTCTCCCGAAACCTTCGCAGCGAGCGATGATATCGCCTTTAATGCCTTTTCAGTCTCGTCCCAGACGTCTCGACGCCACGCTTCCAGCAGGAATTTCCCCGCCGTGCTGTTCGGCTTGAACGGCTGCGCCGTATGGCCCGGAGAGGCCGCGCACCGGCTGCCAGCCTGAATCAGGGCGGCAATAGCCACCCGCCGTTCATTCGGAGTTTCGGGGAGCGTTGCCCTGAGCCCTTCGATGACCGCAGCCTGCATCGGGCTGTAATAATAACCGCCGTATGCCTGACCGATTGGCCCGAGCAGTTCACAAAGCTGCCGGGCTTCGTCAGCCAAGCGTCTGGATATCCGTTCGCCCAGATCGTCCTGGAACTCCGTCAGGTCATTCCAGCAGGAAGCTTCGCTGAGAAGCTCCTCCGCGCGGTCGAACCAGTCGTTTTTGAGTTGTGCCCCATCGACGACCGTGTCCCGGCAAACGACAGCACCCGCCAATGCCGTTGCATAGGCCTGCAAATCGACGGCAAGAACAGGGATCCCCCAGTGTGTCGCCACATGCCACGCCACTGCACCGGAACCCGTGAACAGGTCAACGAACCTGACAGCCTCGGGCACCCGTCTGGCGAGCTCCTCGCCAAGTCCGTTCTGGAGCATCGCCCGTTTGGAGCCCATGTATTTCATGCTGCCATTCCGTATAGCCCTATTAGTTCACAAGCCTCAACCTTCTCAGTTCCTCTTATATTTTTCGAAATATCATATCGATCTAACGACTTTTGTTGCCCGGCGACTAAGTCCGCCAATACCTGTTTCATATCATCCCAACACAATTTTATATCTGCCGGTGGAGATTTTTCATTCCATAACCCTCGATAGGCACACTCTGTCATCCACCAGAATTTCGCATCATTGTGGAAATCTATAGAAGAGCCGATACTGCGTCTAGCCATCAATGTTGCAAGTTTAAGTAGCATTGTCGCTCTAGATATCATCTGAACTGGAATCGGTTCATTGTTATTTGGATTTCCAGAATCAAGGATAAGTCCAAGTGTCCCACGCTTATTATTTTTGTATCGATCTATAATAAGTCTTTGTATCCCCGTATTAATACCTAACACTTGCATCCCTGGAACGATATGACCGTTAACAATATTCGTTACTGCCGCATTTTTTTCATACAATTCATACATATCAATCAGATGATCGACATTACTATTTTCGTCATAGCCACCGATAGTCGGGACGAAAGACTCCCATATCTTACATACTAGATCATAAATCTTAGGCAGTGGAACTTTATAGTCTCCTGACAATGGAGACGGTTGATAACTCGCATTGTTCCGGGTTAAGTGATCATTGGCAAAATTTTTAATATCTGTACCCCAGCATGAAAGCCATGCATGTGGTGCAATTGACCCAGTGGATAATTTTGAGGCGATTATCCAATCTTCGAATGTGACACCCTGATATCTGAAAAGCTTCGTGGTGATTTCGCTCTTAGGCGAACGCCCCCAACTATCTAGATAACTCCATACAGCTTTATGTGTCGGGAGTGAGGAATGTAGGCGGCATCTCCCTTTCACATCGATATAAATATTCCTGCCGTTAAAAACTCCAATTCCTTCGAGAGCCAAGATGGAAAGCGCTGCACGAAGTTCGGCATAATACGAAAAATGTATTGATCTAGAAAAGTCCGAAAGCATTAGCGCATTCAACGCCCGGCCCAGATATGACCAACCGTCAAACGTATGTAATATTCCTGCTACAGCAACGTACTCAGTAAGTTGTTGATGATTTATCGAATGAGACTTTATAGCTTTGATCGGATCTGTAGAATAGATATTCAGTTTCTCCAGCCATCTCTGCTCCTTTCGTAATCGAGGGCCAATATGTCCAGAAAGGGCGATACCGATTCGAGCGTTGGAGGCTGCTTTAACTGCCGCTGCAAAGTCCGGCGAACCCTTGGAAAACTTCTTACTCATGCGAGATTTTTCTTGGATTTCTAAGTAGTGCCCTGGCGATTTCCCCAATATCAGACGACTCACCAGATAAATGCTCTAATAAGTGCCTTTTGAGTTCTTTATATCCTGAACCACCACGATATGCGGCCTTTCGCTCTTTGGCTTTGTCATCATCAGGGACCGCAGAATAAGTGCGCCAGTCAAATTGCGATAGTATATTCGCCATATTTTTAATTATCTTTTTGAAATCCTGATCTTCAATACTGGCTAATTCAATCTTAATTGCTTCATCTGTTATATCAGAAATATCATCACTCGCACTCTGCCATTCCTTTAATTTATACTTTCTTGAGAGAGCGCAGAATATGTCGTTGGTGACGGCCAAGAGACCTCGAACACCTTGATCAGAATTCAGCAATGAGTCTTGACTGTAGAAAGCCGGGTCCGGTTTTTTCTTTTCCGACGAATCTCTTATTTTGTCTGCCCAGTCACTATTTTTGGCTACACGAAATTTGAGTTCATTTCCTAAGTAAATAAGAAATGCTACTTGTTGTGCTCTATTCCATCCTATTAGTAATGCGTCTTTTTTATTTGGCGCACCGAAGAGTCCACCAATCCTAGTTTCGTCTTCATCAACTTTATCATTCCATCTTTTAATATATGATGAGGTTAACGAATTAATCCATGCCGATTGTGTAACATACCCCGTTTTTTCACCGAGCATATCGATTGATTTATACCAAGGACTTTCTGGGTACATCCATAGATTTTCGACAATTTCTTGCGCTCGAGTCTGACGGTATATCGAATGTCCAGAAAAACCATCAAGCCAGTCCTGGGATCGCAGCAATGGATAAAGATCGAAGGCTAAGGATGGTTTAATCCTCTTAGGACGAATATTAATTGACCAGAAAAGGTACGCTTGGAAACCAATATCCAGATTATCGAATGCCACAACTGGCACTTCAAATTGTCCCTTTTCGTCGATTCCTACGTCATTAAAAGCCCATAGCCTGTGTTGTCCATCGATTACCTGAATTGGAAATTGGTCACTTGATTCTGGCCTCCATCGCGAATCTTTAAAACCATAAGGTAATTGGATAGAAGCGGCACCATCTGGTAGATCTATCACCGTAACTAAATCTTCCTGAAAAATATGTCCGAATTCGTCGTTCTCTGGTCGAATATTGACAATTATTGCCGATGGCAGCCACCCCGGCCGAAGAAGTGGACGATATTTCTCTTCTTTTCGCTGTGCTACATTGAGATCACATGCAGGATAGCCGTAACGAACAAAATCTCTGATCGCCAGAGATCTTTCTTCTTCGTGTCGCCTCTGAATTCCTAATTCTCGTTTTCGTGGTTGATCTGCGTTTGCTGATCTACGCTGGATACCTGTGAGTGCTTTCAATTCAGCGGCCTTAATTGAGAAAATGTAGAAATGACGCTTTTCTGGTTTGCGCTGCCAACCTTCAGCATCAAATTTTATTCGGTCCCATTCAGGTAGCCACTGATGAACCTTGATTGCAGGTATTACCCGCCGGTTCGCCGGTTTTGGTTTTGCAATTGCCATATGCCCTAAAGATGCTAGCGGATTGATTCCCAAAATAAAATCTAAAATCAGGCCTAATGACTCAACTTAGAGGCAATGCCCTTTTGCGCTTTGCCGATTCCCCCTTGCCTTTCTCGTCATATAACCTATACTAATCCCGGTGGCTGGGGCTCCGCCGGGAGCCCGTTTGCCCCGTGCCCGGCCCGGACCTGGAAACCTTAACGGCAGGCGGCGCGGGGATTTTCCTCCCTATTCCTCGTTATCGGGGTTAACCGGCTGAAACCCCTGGGGTTTTGATAGCGGGACCGGACTCACCCGCCCCTCCGGGGCACCCTCTCTGCAAGCAAAGAGGGCCATCCCGTCAGCCATCATGCCTTGGGGATGCGCCTTCCTTGCGTGCAGGGAAGGTGGCCGCGAGGCCGGATGGGTCCGGAAAAAACAGGGGGGGGGAGGGGTACCCTGCACAGGTCAGCACGGATAAACACACTTGGGCACGGAACGGCACGGAACGGCACACCTCACTGGCGGGCGCAGAACGGACTCACCCGCCCCTCCGGGGCTGCCCTCTCTACTGACGTAAAGAGGGCCGGAATCCAGCTAACCCCGTTAACTGAAACGGTCCCTTCTCTGCGCTGGCAGAGAAGGGTGGCGCGGGGAGCGCCGGGATGAGTTCGGGAAAAAACAGAGGGGGGGGGGGCCTCCCCGCGCGCCGGTCCGGCACCCTTCCGGAGGGCCGCCCGGCACGTTTGTAAAATTCTCCGGTTGACAGGAGTTCCATAACCCCCTTATATTAGTGACGTTTCAGCAAGGTGAGGGCCTCTGGCGACGTCAGGCGGCCCGTTTTGAATCCCCAGGAAGCCCGCTCCGAACAGAAGACCTGCTGCGTCTGCGGCCGGAATTTCGAGCTCACTTTCAGCTTCCAGCGCCGCCAGACGGCCGGCGGGGACCGCTACTACTGCAGCTCGAACTGCCTCCTCGAGGAATCGTCCACGGGGCCCAAGCTCGTCGATGTCGAGACGGGCCGCGTGGTCTCCAGCGGGGCCGACGCCCCGGTCCAGTGCGACCAGTGCGGAAAACCGTTCAAGGTCGCCTACCTCGGCCAGATCTTCGTGGCCGGCAACCAGACCCGCCGCGTGTGCAGCCCCGAGTGCCGCACGAAGCTGGTGAAGGCGGCGACGGCGAACCACCACCTCGAGAAGATCGCCGTGCTGAACCAGAAGGGGGGCACCGGGAAGACGACGACCAGCGTGACGCTCGCCGCGGGGCTCGCCGCCTCGGGGAAGCGCGTGCTGCTCATCGACATGGATTCGCAGGGGAACGTGGGCGCCTCGCTCGGCGTGCGGGGGGAGCGGTCGATCTACCACGTCCTGATCGATTCGGCCGCGCCGCAGGAGGTCGCCGTGCCGGTGCGGCCGGGCCTCGACATCATCACCTCCGACGAGACCGTGGCGGCGGCGGAGATCCGGCTCGTGAACATGAAGCGGCGCGAGCGGCTCCTGAAGCAGCGGCTCGAGGCGCTCACGGGCTACGACTACGTGGTGCTGGACTGCGCGCCGAGCCTCTCGATCGTGAACCAGAACGCCCTCACCTACGCGAACGACGTGCTGATCCCGGTGTCGTGCGACTTCCTGGCCATGTTCGGGGTGAAGCAGATTTTAAAGACGGTGCGCTACGTGCGCGAGCAGCTCGTCCACCCGCTGGAGATCCTGGGCGTGCTGCCGACGTTCTACGACCCGCGGGCGCGGATCACCCACGACGTGATGGCGAGCCTCAAGGACTACTTCAAGGACCAGATGTTCGAGCCCATCCGGGCGAACTCGAAGCTGAAGGAAGCCCCGTCCTACAAGAAGACGATTTTCGAATACGACCCCCGGTGCCCCGCCGCGGTGGATTACCAGAAGCTGGTGTCCGCCGTGGAGGAACGGCTGAGGGACCGCCGCGAGAAACCCCGCGCGCAGACGGCCGGAGCTTCGGCCTGACGCGCGAGAAAGATTCACCCCAGAGCAGGATTCGACCCCACGGAGAGATCATGGACCACAAGAAGCACGAAGCCCTTTCAATGGCCCCCGCCCTCGGCAGCAACCCGCTCACCGAGGACGTCATGCAGACGACGTTCTACCGCCGCCCTGCCGACGACGACGAGGCGCGCCCCCTGCACTACAAGATCGTCTCGATCTCGCTCTACACCGAGGACATCGACCTGCTGAACAAGATGGTCGCCGACCTGAAGGCCAAGGGGCACACCAAGGCGAACAAGAGCGCGCTGATCCGCGCCGCCCTGCGCCAGTGCGACCTGGACAAGGTCCCCAAGAACATCTGAGGCCCGCGGAGACTCTCCCCCTCGCCCCCTCCCTGTCCACAGGGAGGGGGAACCGGATGCCGCGCTCACCCTGAGCCTTTCGAAATTGCTCAGGACAGGCTCTGCCGAAGGGTCAAGCGGCAAAAAACCCTCCCTGAATAGGGAGGGTGGCGCGAAGCGCCGGGAGAGTCTGGTCCGGCGGGGTGTGGCCGTCAGTTCTCGCCGGTTTCGTCGCCGTCTTCGGCGTCGTCCGCGCCGTCACCCGCGGGCGCCTGCGCCGTGGCGCCTTCGGTCTTGGCGCGGTCCAGCGTCTCGAGCGCCTTGCGGGCCCAGAACTTCACCTTCTGGTCGGGGTCGTTCTTGAGGCCGCCGAGGGCCTCGCGGGCGGGCTCGGCCGGCCCGCCGATCTTGGCGAGCGCGCGGGCGGCGCCGTACCGGTAGCCGGGGTCCGGGTCCGAGAGCGCCTCGATGAGCCGGGGCACCGCCGGGGCGCCGATCTTGACGATCGCCTTGCCGGCGAGCCGCTTGTGTTCCTTGCGGGCCGACTTGTCGCGCACGAGCTCGACCATGGGGGCGACCGCCTCGCCCGCCGCCGGTCCGATGCCGCCGATGGCCTTCAGGACCGCTTCCATGTCCCGGTCGTTCCGGAGCTTCACGCGCTCGAGCAGCGCCGGGAGGGCGTCCTTCGCGGCGGGGCCCATGCGGCCCAGGAGCTCCGCCGCGCGGCTCCGGATCGTGGCGTTCTCCTCCGCGAGGAGCGGGACGATCTTCGGCACCGCGCGGGGGCCCACGCCCTCCAGCGCCGTCATCGCCTGGCGCCAGATGTCGGGTTCGGTGCTCCGCAGGTCCGCCACGCGGGCCATGATGAGGAGCTCCACCGGATCGTACTTGGGCTTGTCCCCGCCCTTCGCGCCGAAATGGAACCCGTCGCAGCCGCCTGATGAAAGGGCGGCGGCGGCGAGGAGCACGAGGGCGAGTAGTCCGCGGAGGAGCTTCATGATCTGTCCGTGCCGGGAAGAATGGCCCAAATCACGGGGGGCCGCCAGTCGGGCGGGAGAATTCTGAACGCCGCCTGAAAAGGCTTTCACCGTAGGGGTAACGGCTCCCCCTCCGGGGCCGGAAGGCGCATCATGGAGTGTGGCGCGCCGGTGCATCGAGCTCCGGCAGTAACGGCCGCCCCGTGCGCCTGCGGGGAAGGGTACCTCTCGAAAGGGGGTACCGGCCGTGAAATTTATCCTCCAGACCCTTCGAACCCTCGGCGCCGCTCTCGTCCTCTCTGCCCTCGCCCTGGGCCCGCTCCGGGCGGAGGCGGAGCCGCTGCCTCCTCCCCCGCCCCGCTACCGGATTACCCTGCCCGAGGAGACCGACCCGCTCGTCCTCAGGGGGCTGTTCGCCCGGACCGAGCTCGGGCGCTACTGCACCGTCTGCCCCGAGCGGGACCGGTTCGGCGAGGATGCCGCCCAGTTCCTCCTGCTCGCCCTCGCCGCGAGCGGCATCGACCGGGGCGCGTCGGACGGGGTCCTCAGGCCCCGGGGCGGTAACTGGCGGCGGAACCTCGGCGATTTCCGCTTCTACGACGGCGACCGGTGGCAGACCGACGCGCTGCTCCACCCGGCGGCGGCGACGGCCACCTACCTCGCCCTGCGCCAGCGGGGGTACTCGCGCGCGGGGGCGGCGGTCTTCCTGCTGGCCGCCCTCACCGCCCGGGAATTCGCCGTGAAGGCCTGGAGCACCCCCGTGGCGCTCGACGACCCGCTGATCTTCGCCGCGAGCGGCGTGGTGCTCGGCACCCTGATCGAGGAGTTCACGCCGCTGGAGGGCTGGTTCGCCGCCGCCGACCCCGGCCGGCACCTGCCCGCCGGCGTCCGGCTCTACTGGTCCCCCACCCGGATCACGGCGGAGTGGTGACCCGTCACCGCTGGCCTCCGGCCTTCGGGCGGCTACACTCGCCGCCATGTCTTTCTATGCTGAAAAGATCTTCCCCCGCCTGAACGACCTCGCCACAGAGACCTTTGCTCCGCTTCGCGGCCGGGCGCTGGAGGGGGCGTCAGGTTCGGTTCTCGAGATCGGAGCCGGTACGGGGCTCAATTTCGCCCACTATCCCAAGGCGGTCACGAAGGTAACCGCCATCGAGCCCTCGCCCGGCATGATCGAACGGGCCAAGGGCCGTGCCGCAGCGGCACCCGTGCCGGTCGAGCTCAAGCTCGGCGAAGCGGAGAGTCTTCCCTTCCCCGATGGCAGCTTCGACACCGTGGCGGCGACGCTCGTTTTCTGTTCGGTTCATACGCCCGAGAAAGCCGCCGCCGAGGTCAAGCGGGTACTGAAGCCCGGCGGCAAGTGGCTCCTTCTCGAGCACATCCGCTCGGACGATCCCGGCATGGTCCGGTGGCAGAAGCGGTGGAACCCCCTGTGGCAGAGGGTTTTCCTGGGCTGCACCCTGGACCGGGATATTCCGGCCCTTCTCCGGTCGGCGGGGTTCGATACTTCCGGCACCAGGGAGATCGACGTGGAGGGCCCCGGCCTCGTCCGGCACCTTCTCGTGGGCACCGCCCTGAAGCGCTAGAGCCTGCGTCTGCTTTCACACCGCTTTGAAGCCGGGTTTGCGGTTTCACACCCCCGTTGGCTAGAAAAGCCTTCCTGACAGATCCGTCAGCAGCACGGCCCCTGCCGGGTCTGCCGCGCCGGAAGGAAACGCGCATTGAAGAAGTTCTTCTATTCGGCACTCCGCCTCGTCACGATTTATCTGCTCGTCATCAAGTACGGATTCATATTCACTGGTCTGACCATCAGCCGGTTCCTGCCGGGCGGAAAGAAGGACGCCTATAACGAGAACGCCTTCACCCGGTTCGCCTACTGTTTCCGCCGGATGCTGGAGGACCTCGGTGCGACGTTCATCAAGATGGGCCAGATCATGTCTACACGGCCCGACATCTTCCCCCCGTTTTTCATCGAGGAACTCAAGAACCTGCAGGACAACGTCCCGCCGTTCGACCCGCTGCTCATCCCGCGCGAGTTCCAGCTCGCCTTCGGCAAGCAGCCGGCGGAGATCTTCGCCGAGTTCAGTGAGAAGCCCATCGCCTCGGCCTCCGTGGCGCAGGTCCATGAGGCCCGGCTCAAGACCGGCGAGCGGGTCGCTGTGAAAATCCGCCGGCCGGGCGTGAAGCAGAAGGTCGAATACGACCTTGCCGTCATGCGCATTTTTGCGCAGTCGATTTCCTTCATCCCGTCAGTGGAGGTCACCTCCCCGGTCGAGTCGGTCGAGGAGTTCGGCAACGCCATCAAGGGCCAGCTTGATCTGCGCAACGAGGCGGCGAACAACCGCCGCTTCCGCAAGAACTTCGAGGGCAACCAGTTCGTCGGCTTCCCGAAGCTGATCGACGATTACTGCGCCGAGAACATCCTCGTCATGGAGTTCGTCACGGGCTATCACATCGACGATGTGGCGAAGACCGACTGCGACCCGAAGGAACTGGCACGGCATGGCCTCAGGGCGATCTTCCAGATGATCTACCGGGACGGCTTCGTCCACGCCGACCTTCACCCCGGCAACTTCCTGTTCAACAACGGCAACCATGTGACTTACCTCGACGTCGGCATGGTGGCATCCCTGACGGACAAGGACCGGGAGAACTTCATCGAAGCGTTCATGGCGATGGCGAACAACGACGGCCGCAAGGTCGCCGAGCTGATGATGAACTTCGCCCCTTCCCACCGGATCACGAACTTCGAGGAATATGCAAAAGACGTCGCGGCCCATGTGAACGAATTCTTCGGGAAACCCTTGAACGAGATCGAGATCTCCATCGCCGTCGCCAAGATGGTGAACATTCTGCGCAAGCACCGGGTCCGGGTGAACGCGGCCTATACGGTCGTGAACGTGGGGCTCCTTGTCTCCGAGGGCGTCGGACGGACCCTCTATCCCGAGATCAACCTGAACCAGGAGCTCTATCCCTATCTCACGGAGCTGTTCCAGGAGATGATGAAGCGGCGCATGGCGAAGATGCAGGCCGAGATGGCGGCCAAAAAAGCCGCGGCCGGCGCCCCGGCCGGAGCCGCCTGACCGAAGCCGTCCGCCAGCTCTCACCAGCCTGTCAGGCTGGCCACCTCTTGGGCAGCCGGTGCACAGCCTGCCGACACGGCGGGCAGTTGCCACGCAGGGGACCGGAAGCGGAGCACCGGATTCAGGGGATTTTCCAGCCCGAAGCCGCAAAAATGCCGGTTACTCCCGTCCCCGGATGATCCCGCTCACATGGCACAGGTTGTGTAATAGGTATGGCGGTGCGTCGGAGTGGAAAGGAGTCCACAAAGCCTAACCCGCAAGGCACTCTCCGTGGATTCCGATCGCTTCCGCACTCCGGAGCAGGGCGCTTAAGGCGCCGGGTTCCGGGTCCACTCACCATCCTCCATCTTTCTTCCGTCCCCCCTTCTCTCCCCTCCCGCCGGGGAGAGAAGGGTTCCTTTTTGTTGAGATGGCGGCTTGGACCCCTGACGCGGCGGCATGCTACTGCCGGGCATGCTCGAACAGATCATCCACTTCATCCGGGAGCCCGGCGACCTCATCCGCTGGGGCGGTTATCCGGGTCTCTTCCTGATCATCTTTCTCGAAACCGGAGCCATGGTGTTCTTCCTGCCGGGAGACTCGCTGCTCGTTACGGCCGGGCTCTATGCGGCCAAGGGAGATCTCTCGATGCTCTGGCTGAACCTGCTGCTCGTTCCGGCCGCCATCATCGGCGACGCCGTCAGCTACTGGATCGGCAGGAAGAGCGGGCCCTTACTGTTCAGCCGCCCCCGGTCGCTCCTGTTCCGGCCCGAACACCTGAAAGCGGCTCACGCCTACTACGAGGAGCACGGCGGCAAGACCATCGTCATTGCCAGGTTCATGCCGCTGTTCCGGACATTTATCCCGGTCGCCGCCGGAATTGCAGATATGGGGTACCGCCGTTTCGCCGCATTTAACGTCTTTGGCGGCGCTTTCTGGATCCTGTCGATGACCTGTACGGGCTACTTTCTCGGAACGCTGGTCCCGAACATCGACAAGCACATCGAGAAAGTCATTCTTGTGGTGATCTTCCTGTCCGTTCTGCCCGGTATCATCGGCTACCTGCGCGCCCGGAACCGCTCGAACGGAACCGCCAGCTAATCCCGGCAGATGTCCCGCATGGTGCGGGCAAGATCCTCGATGGATATCGGTTTCTGCAGGAAACCGGTCAGGGGATCCCGTCCCGTGGCAATGCTGTCCTCACTGTACCCGCTCATCAGGACGATCCGGACTTCCCTCGAGAGGGCCCGGACCTCTTGGAGCAGCTCCAGCCCGGTCATCCCCGGCATTACGAGATCCATCAGCACGCACCGGTATCCGCCGCCCTGATCCCGGAACCGGGCGAGTCCCTCGGCACCGCTGGCCGCCACGTCCACGTCAAAGCCGAGCCGCACGAGAATCCGCTGCATCACGGCGCGCATGGGTTCCTCGTCGTCCACCACGAGAATCCGGCCCGAGCCGCGCCAGGCGAGCGGGTCGCCGCTGCTCTCCGATTTCCGCGGAGCTGCCCCCGGCAGGGCCGGGAACAGAACCCGGAAGGCAGAGCCTTCGCCGGGACGGCTCGTCACCTTCACCGCTCCCCGGTGGCCGTTCACGATTCCGCGCACGGCAGGAAGCCCAAGCCCCCGTCCCGTGAACTTGGTCGTGAAGAACGGGTCGAAGATACGCTCCAGGGTTTCGGCGCCGATACCGCAGCCCGTGTCCCGGATCTCGATACTGACGTAATTGCCGGGCGGCCGCGTCGAAGGCCGGTAGCCGTCGGCGAGGGCATGTTCGTCCAGCTTCATGAAGTCCGTCTTGATCGTAATGGTCCCTGCGTTTTCCCCGATCGCTTCCGCCGCATTGGTGATGAGATTCATCACCACCTGCCGGAGCTGCGTCGGGTCACCTTCGACCGCCGGCAGGTCCGGTGCGAGACGGAACTCGACCTTTATGTCCTTCGGAATCGATACCCGGAGGATCTGGACCATTTCCTCCGCCAGTTCGTTCAGGTTTACGGGTTCGATGCTGAATTGCGCCTTGCCTGCATACGCAAGAAGCTGGCGGGTGAGATCGCCCGCCCGACGGGCGGCCTGGGTGATCGCGCGGACGCTCTCCAGCTGCGCACTGCCAGGAAGGAGATCCGCCTGCACAAGTTCGGCATTCCCCAGAATCGAGGAAATCAGGTTGTTGAAGTCGTGGGCGACTCCGCCAGCCAGCACTCCCAGGCTTTCCAGTTTCTGAGCCTCAAGCATCCTGCGCTCGATGGCGAGTCTGGCCTCCTCCGCCTTCCGGCGGCGGACGATCTCCTCAAGCAGGTACTGGTTCGATTTCTCAAGTTCCTCCGTTCTCGCCGCGACATGGGTTTCCAGCATGTCTCGGGAGCGCTCGAGTTCCCGGGTCGATTCAGCCAGCCGGGATTCCCGGTCCCGCCAGAGATCGAACATGGCTCCACAAAGCGCCATCACGGCCAGCGAGAAAACATACGTGATTGCTCCGGAATTAAGCACCCAGGCCGAATCCAGCCGGTGGAAGGAATACGGCTGCCGGCGGAGCAGCGGAGCATAGGGAATCGCCCTCAACTGCTCGAGTATTCCAAGCACTGCTAGTGCGCCGAAGGCGAGATAATACGCCTGGATACTTATTTTCCTCGGAAACAGGAGCACTCCCAGAATTCCGACGCATGGAATCAGGGTGAACATCGGGGTTGTGAAGATACCGTAGGAGTATACGACGAATACCAGATAGCAGCTGCTGTAGAATATCATCAGCCGGGTGACAAAGATGTTATCAGGATCGCGTCCCCTCAGATACAGTGCGTACCCGATCATTCCCATCCAGACGACGGTGATGCACAGTATGGACCAGGAGTAGAAATGCTGATAACCGGGTTCCAGATATGAGACTGCCGGGTTGCGCCTGATGAACAGGAAATTCAGCACCGTTTCCTGGACAAGAAAAGGCAAGGCGAGCATTCCGCCTGCGGCGCACTTGTCCATGTTTGACCAGTCGAGCGGGGTTCCGAACCGGCGGGCCATCTTCCGCCAGAACGAATTCTCACCGATGATGTCACCTCCGCTTTCGCGGCCGTTCGCGCTCAATCTCTGGGTCTCCGGGCCGACCGGCATCACGCCGGACACCATTGCCAGCAACGATGGACTATGCTTAACGGTACCCCATCCCCGGCGGCCTGCAAAACGGGCCCTGCCGTTCGCCGGTGCGCCAAGCTAGGATCGCCGGGCCATGAATGACCCCCTCAAAGACCCTGATCAGACAGTTACCGGCGAAGGCGAGTCGTCGTACAGCTTTGCCGACCTCACCGAAACCTGTGCCATCAAGATCAACTCGTTGCTCCGGATCTGTTCACCCGTCCACTGGCCGGTATTCCAGCGGGCGATGTTCGATGCTGCCTACCGGGGCCGGACGGGGCTGGCGGGAATCATCTCCTACACCGAGCTGGAAGTGACCGATATCCCGGTCGCCATGCCGCGGGAAATGACCTGCGACGTGAAGGTGAAGCTCGACATCGGCCGCTCCGCAGGCGACGATCCGCGAATCATCACCCGCAGCACGACGGACATTTTCTGCACTCCCTCTACCGGACGGTTTGACCGGCTGGACAAGGAGGCGCAGAAAGTCCGTTCGGGCACCATGATTGTGGATCACATCCTGACCCGGCCGTCCGCACCGCCGGAACAGCGGCGGGTCCGCGAACTCCCGCCGGATCTCGGATTTACCAAGACGATGCCGGGGAAAATCCTGCCGTTCGTGCAGAGCAGCGACGTCCTAAGGCCTCCGGAACCTTACTCGAGCAAAGCCGGCTCCTACGCCGACAACCGGGCACGGTTCTGGTCCTACAACCGGACAGACCCGAACGATCATGTTCACGCCATGGAGTACGTGCGGGCTGCCGAAGATCTCGCTACGGATGCCCTGGGTTCCATGGGCGACAACCCGGCGAACTGGTATTTCCAGCGCATCGCCATCCTCTACAAACGTCCCATGTTTACCGGGAACGCCCACGTCCGCGTCTGCGACATCTGGAAGGCACCGGGCGGAGAACCGGGACGTTCGGCGGTGACGCTCCAGATCTTCCCGCTGCGGGAAGCGGCTGATCCCGGGTCGTACGATCCGGCAAAACCGTGCGTCTGCGTGCGACTCGTGACCGCACCCCGAACCCGGCATCTTCCTCCCGTTCCGTCCTGAAACGGAAACGGTCATGAACCGGCCATGAATACCGGTTTTTAATAGGTTCCGCTGGACAGATTGCGTCTGTTTCGCTGTACAATGCCCCCGATGAGCCCGGTGGTTGCGGGGTTGAACCGCCGGGATCCGATCGAAAAGGCCGAAGGGGGCTTTTCCGTTCTGAAACGCCATCTCATATTTGCCGCAGGTCCAATGCATCCGGCTATCGCTGCCGCCTGTGCAGCCCTGATTTCGTTTTCTGCCTGTCAGAAAGAAAGCGGTCCAACGCCTGCGCCGACTGCCGCTGCTCCGGAAGCCCAACCGAACCCTGGTGCAGGCAAACCGACCTCCGAACCTGCCCAGCCATTCGCCCTGACGGGATCACCCCGGGATACGGTGCCCGAAGGCAGCGACTATGAGTTCCGGCCATCGGTTAGCGGCGTTCCCCGTCATGAAGAGTTCCGGTTCTCGATCAGAAACCGGCCGCACTGGGCCACCTTCGATACGAAGCGGGGATTCCTTGGGGGACGGCCTGGCAAAGGGGATGCAGGCAATTACTCCGGCATTGAAATCATTGCCGCGACCGACAGCGGGCTGACATCCAGCCTGCCGCCCTTTTCCATCGTCGTGACAGCGACGAACACCCCCCCCGCAATCTCAGGCACGCCGGCTCCGGAGGCTGCCGCGGGCCAGGCCTACACGTTTACACCGGAGGCGGATGACCCGGATACCGCCAACGGCCAGCAGCTCCGCTTCGCCATTGCGAACAAACCCTCGTGGCTGACCTTCGATGCCATCACCGGCAGGCTGTCCGGCACCCCCACGGCCGAGCAGGCCGGCCTCTATGAAAAGATCATGATTGCCGTAACGGACAGCGTGTCGCCTCCGGCGACGCTGCCGCCGTTCTCGATCCGTGTCGTCGAGAGCATCGCTCCTGCGGAAACCGAACCGCCCGCCGACCTCGGCGCCTGGACTGCGATGCTGTCCAGCGCCGATCTCTCCGAACGGCAGAAGGCGGCACGGGCCCTTGCCGCCATGGGTCCCAAGGCCGCACCCGCCGTACCCCAGCTCATTCAGGGGCTCGACGACCCTAGTGCGGCCCAGCAGGCGGCCTGCGCCAGAGCACTCGGCAGGACTGGAGAAAAGGGCCGCGAAGCCGTCTCTCTGCTTTCACAAAAATCCCGGCCTCCCGCTGCCGACGACCTCCGTCTTGCGGCCATCGAAGCTCTCGGCTCCATCGGCGGGCCGCATTCGCTGCCAGCTCTTGAGCAGGCGCTCGCCGACGGCGACGTACGCATCCGGCGGGCTGCGGCCCGTTCGCTGGCGGTCATGGGGCCGCAGGCAAAAGCCTCCGTTCCCGCTCTTTCGGAATCGCTGAAACAGGGGAACGAGGACGCAGCTCAGGCTCTGGGTAAAATCGGCGATCCCTTGGCCGTTCCCGCCCTGGCTGCGGCACTCGCCGACTGGCGCACCGCCTACGGCGCCGCGTGGGCGCTCAAGGAAATCGGTCCTGGTGCGGTGGCAGCCGCACCGCAGCTCGAACAGGCGTCGGTTTCAGGCAGCACGGCCGCCATCCGGCGAATGGCGGAAGAAGCACTCGCTTCGGTCAAACGCAGCCAGCCCTGACCGGCTTGCGCTAACCGACAGCAATCTTGCGGAACGCGGTAACGAATTCATCCAGCGTGGACGGCTTGCGCAGAAAGAGCACACCCTGGATCTTGTTGGCATCCCGCCGCAAATCGATGGCGCTGTAGAACAATACCGGCGTGCGTTTTCCCCAGTCGCTTTTGCGGAGTTCTTCGAGGAATTTCCACCCGTCCAGCTTGGGCATCATGTGATCGAGTACCATGGCGTCCGGCTTGAACTCCTGGGCCACGGACCGGGCCTCAAGTCCGTCATGAGCGGTCCGGATTTCGGCATCCGGCTGCGCCCGCTTGACGGCAAGTACGGCAAACTTGCGGGCGGCTTCATTGTCGTCGATCACGAGTACTTTCATCGAATTCATTCCTACCGGCAGCCGAGGGGAGGCGGCAACCCTGCTGGAAAAATCTGCCGTTCCATTGACGAACGGCGAAATCTCCCGTACTTACCGTGGCTTGCACAGATTCGCCCTCGCTCACAGGGGCACCATGATAACGGCCGGCAAATTCGACAATCTCGTGACAAGCGGGGTTCTCCACAACTCCCGGCCGGCTGGCGGGTTTAGGATAGGCGTTCCGGATGCCGGTTGGCACTGAGGTCCGTCATAGGACTGACCTGCAATAGGGCCGAAAATAGATTTCAGGGTGACTTCCCGGCTTTCGGCGGGAGGCACGGCACCCGAATACGGACAGGAGAACAGACAGCCATGGACCTGACAAATACGGCCACCGGAACCGGACTGAACTCTCCCCTCGCTGCCTGGGGCTACCAGAAAGCGCCCGCATCCGTCCTCGAACCGCATCTGGAACTGATCCTCAAGGCCGCCATCCAGGCCCCTTCAGGATACAATTCCCAGCCGTGGAAATTTGCCGTAACCGGCAACGACATTACGGTCCTTCCGGACTTCTCCCGCAGCCGCCCGGTGGTAGATCCTATGAACCGGGAGCTGTTCTTTAGTCTCGGAGCCGTGGCGGAGAACATCCGTATCGCTGCGTCGCATGCCGGGTATGGCGTCATGGCACGAACGCTCGAGGAAGGCGGCCTCGTGTCCGGTCTGCGGCTTTCGCTGATTCCGGAACAGGGAGGTCACAGCAGGCTGACGTTGCGCGCACTCAAGGCACGGCGGACGACGCGGACGCTGTTTTCCGGCGAAACGATCGTCGCGTCACGGCTCGCCGAACTGAAAGCCCTGCAACCTGGCGCCGGGATACAAATCACGATCGTTCCTGCGGGCAAGGAAGCCCTTCAATACCGTGACCTCTATCTGAAAGCCCACACCGAGCAGCTTCAGGACCCCGGTTTCCTCGACGAATTTCTTCAGTGGTCGCGGTTCGGGTCGAAAAACGCGGAGCGCGCGGCAGACGGCCTTGCTCCCGACTCCGTCCGCGTACCCCGGCTCCGCGCCGGAATGGGCCGCAAATACGTCAAGCAGTTCATTACGGCTGAACAGCAGGCCACGCGTGACATCGCGGCCCTGGAAAGTGCTTCTCACATCGCCCTGATCAGCGCGAAAGCCGACGACCGGCCGCACTGGATTTCTGCTGGCGAGACCGCCGAGCGGTTTCAGATCCTGGCCGCCCAGCTTGGGATCCTCAGCTCATACCACAACGCGCCCTGCCAGGTGGATACAACGCGCCGGGAAATGGATGCGCTGTTCGGCCTCGGCGGCTTCAGTCCGGTCGCGATCCTGCGGCTGGGTTACGGGACCGCAGCGTCTGCTCCGGAGCGGCGGCTGCTTCGCGAATTCCTGAAGGCCTGACACACCGCCGGTCAAAGGGCAGCTTTCGCCGGCTGTCCGTTCACGTAAACCGTCTGGGTCGGGTAAGCGAACTCGATTCCTTCTGCCTCAAACCGGCGGAATATCTCCAGATTGATCCGGTGCTGAACGTCCATAAACACCTTGTAGTCCCGGTCCAGCACCCAGTAGACGGTCTCGAAATCGAGCGACGACACCCCGAACGACTTGAAGTGGCTCCGGTCGAAACGAACCTGCGATTCCGCCTGGATAATTCCCTGAAGAAGGCCGGGAATTTTCTCCAGCTTCTCGCGCGAGGTTCCATAAACGACTCCGAGAGCGAAGATCGCCCGGCGTTCGTTCATGCGGCGGAAATTGCGGATCCGGCTGCCCACGAGATCTGCGTTCGACAATACGACCTCTTCTCCTGTGATACTGCGGATCCGCGTGGTCTTGATACCGACCTGGACGACTTCGCCGGTAATGTCTCCCACGTTTATCGCATCGCCCACCTCAAAGGGCTTGTCGAGCAGGATCGTGAAGGAACAGAAGATGTCGCCGAGGATATTCTGAACAGCGAGGGCCACAGCCACACCGCCGACACCGAGACCGGCCACGAGGGCGGTCACATTTACTCCGAGGTTATCCAGCGTGAGCAGCAGCAGAATCGACCAGAGCACGACCTTGCCCAGGGCTCCGAGCACCTTGTAGCCAGTAAGACTCGCCTGCTGCCCGTCGGAACTGGCCGATTTCCCGGCAACCCACTGGTTTACGACCATCCCGCCCCAGAGGCCGACCTGAACGAAGGCGAGCACGATGGCGATCTTGTGAATGACTCCCGCCGGGCGGGGCTCCAGCCTGGAAAACGGCAGCGCCAGCACAAGGGCGAGCATGAATACCGCCCAGTGCTTCATCCCGAGAATCAGTTCCGCAACCAGATCATCCCATTTGGTTTCCGTCTTCGATGCGAGTTTTTTCAGGGTTTTCGCCGCGAGAGTCCGGATGAAATCCAGAACGGCGAACACCACAGATGCAAGAACCAGCAACACCAGCCAGTGGTCGTACTCGGTTCCGGGAATGAGGGATTCCAGCTTTTCGATCATGGCAGCCTTCCGTCAATGAGATGAAACTGTGTCCAGGCATTCCGCATCCGGACGGGCATCCGTCGCAGGAATGCTGTCCGTGCGGCTAGACTCTAGCCCGTTGTAACGGAATGTGCGCAAGGCGGACTGTCCCTGAAAGGCCCGCCTGCCGGAGCGATATCTTCATGAAATTCCATAGCGGAATACCATCCAGCGAGATCACGCCAAAATCCGTCTTCCTGCGCCGCCGGGAATTCATGCGGGACGCCGGCCTTGCCGCCGGCAGCCTTGTGTTGGGCATGGCGGGCGCTGTACAGGCCGGCAAAAGACTCGACAACCTCAAAAAGGAGCTCCGCTGGCGGGTCAATGAAGACCTGACCCCGCTCAAGGACGTCACGACCTACAACAACTTCTACGAATTCGGGACCTCCAAGGAAGACCCCGCCGAATACGCTCATACGCTCAAGACTTCGCCGTGGACCGTAAAAGTGGAAGGCGAGGCGGGAAAGCCCGGCGATTACGCGCTCGAAGATATCCTGAAACCCCATACGATCGAGGAACGGGTGTACCGGTTCCGGTGTGTGGAAGGGTGGTCGATGGTGATCCCGTGGGCGGGAATTCCGCTCGGCGATCTCCTCAAACGGTTCGAGCCGACGTCACGGGCCAAATTCGTCGCCTTCGAAACCAAACTCGCACCCGAGGAAATGCCCGGCCAGAAGGGCTACGTGCTGGACTGGCCTTACCGGGAAGGGCTCCGCATGGACGAGGCAATGAACCCGCTGACGATTCTGGCTGTGGGGCTTTATGGCGAGATTCTGCCGAACCAGAACGGCGCACCGCTCCGGCTGGTGGTACCGTGGAAGTACGGCTTCAAGAGCATCAAGTCGATCGTCAAGATCCGATTTCAGGAAAAGATGCCGCCAACATCCTGGAACCTGGCGATCCCGAGCGAATACGGATTCTACTCCAACGTGAATCCCGAAGTGGATCATCCCCGCTGGAGCCAGGCCAGCGAGCGGCGCATCGGGGAATTCTTCAAGCGCAAGACTCTCATGCTTAATGGTTATGCGAACGAGGTCGCCTCCCTTTACAAAGGCATGGATCTCCAGAAATTCTACTGACCGTGAAGAAACCGGTACCGGCGTTCCTGCTCCGGACGGCGGGATTCGTCCTGCCGGTCCTTCCCCTCCTGTGGAACGCCAAACAGGGCCTGTTCCACGAACTCGGCGCAAATCCGATCCAGGAGATCACCCAGCGTACCGGCTGGTGGTGCCTGTTCCTGCTTGGCGCGACCCTCGCCGTGACACCGGCCCGGCGGCTGCTCGGGCGCCCGGAACTCCTGAAACTTCGCCGGCCCTGGGGGCTGTGGTCTTTCGGTTACGGCTCGCTGCACCTTGCGGCCTACATGTGGCTGGACAAGTTCTTCGACTGGGCGGATATCTGGAAAGACATTGTGAAGCGGCCGTTCATTACCGCCGGTGCAGCGTCGTTTGCGGCCATGATCCCGCTGGCCGCGACCTCCACGGATGCAATGGTCCGAAAACTGGGACGAAACTGGGCGAAACTCCACCTGCTTACCTACGCAGTCGCGGCCCTCGGCATCCTGCATTTCTGGTGGCTCATGCTGCGGGATCCTACCGAACCGGCAGCTTTCCTGACAGTTTTCACAGCACTTATGCTCCTTCGCTTCCGTAAATAACTTAATAATTACAATAGTTTATGACTTTGCAGTTGCATGCATCTGGAACGATCGTTACACTTTTCTGGAACGAGCGTTCCAGCGATGGATGATCGCGATCCGCTCACCCAATCCGAGGAGTCCTGCCATGCCCGATATCGATCTCGACCATGTTCTCGAAGCCACCCGCAAAGGCCAGTGGTCCGTGGACGACTTCGACTGGAACCAGCCGCTGAAGGGAATCGAAGGCCTGTCCGAGCGTGAACTGCGCGACGCCGCGCTCATGATCGTCTTCACCGCCGGCCTGGAACGCCAGGCGGCGAAGATTTTCGCCCTCTGCGCGAAGTACGTGGACGACCCGCGGGCGAAGGAGATCTACCGGCTGTTCGAGCTCGACGAAACCCGTCACGCCGACGCCGAGATGCTCATGGCGAAGCGGTACGGTGTGGGCTGGAAGGATCTGCCCCTCGAAACCCGGCTCATGTTCCGCTACCTGCGAGGCAACTTCGAGAAGCCGACGCAGATGCTCTACGAATTCACAAGTGCCCAGATCATTCTGTTCGAGATCGGCCTCGACGCGATCCTGATTCCGGCGCTGAAGACCATGATTTCAGATCCGCTGCAGGCGGAAGTGTTCCGCCGGATCGACATCGACGAGTCCCGCCACCTGGCCATGGACTACTGGCTGCTGGAACGCCGCGGCCTCGAGATCGAGGCCCGAAACCCCGGCGGAAAGGTCGATCTTCCGGCGGCGGCGCTCCAGATCGCCCGCTCCGGCGGACGGCTGCTCGGCGGTATGGTCTTCGTCCCGCTGGGGTTCACGACGGCCTTCCGCCACGCCATGACCATGGCCCGCCGGATGGTCGATCCCGCCCGGCAGGAAAAGTACTGGAACCGCGTGCAGGCAGTTCCCGAACGGGCCCCGCATGCCATGAACCTCCCCCAGTACCGCATGGGCGTGAACATGCAGAAGTCCATCATGGCCTACAACCGCCGGATGGCAGGCAGCGCGGCGTGAACCGGATCGGCACCCGGACCCGGCGGAACAAGCCGGTGCTCGGATCGAGAGAACGGGTGCTGGCGGCCGCCGAACAGCTTTTTTCCCGCAAGGGCTATTCGGCCACTTCAGTGGACGAAATCGCCGAATCGGCGAAGGCATCTCCCTCTTCCATTTACTGGCATTTCAAGGGCGGCAAGGACGACATCCTGCTGGCCGTCATCGAGGAGAGTACGGCGACCTACGTGGACAGGGTCCTCGCTGAAATCCGGAACGGCAGGAGCATCGAGGAGCGGTTCGAGATTTTCCTCAACTCTGTCGAGAAGCAGATGATCGATTCGCCGGAAACGCTCCGGGTGATCCACCAGCTCGCCATGGAACGGTCCGGCGAGGACAGCCGGGTCCGCGACCGGCTAAGGGGCATCTATCGCCGGTATCGCGAGGCCATCGTCCGGGAGATGACGCAGGAGCTTCCGGGGCTCCTGCCCGAGACCGCCCGGCAGGTAGCGACGCTCATGCTCGCCGTCTACGACGGGATCTTCCTTCAGTGGCAGCTGGACCCGGAAGAAGTGGACCTCAAGGTCTGCTTCCGGATGCTCCGGTTCGCCCAGCCGGCGAATCTCAAGAACTTCAGCCGGAAAGTCTGAACGGCCTCAGCCCGCCGCCCAGCCTCCGTCCACATGGACGATGGAGCCGGTCGTGTAGCTCGAAGCGTCACTGGCCAGATAGAGCGCAGCGCTAACGATTTCCTCCGCCTTGCCGAACCGGCGCATAGGCGTTCGCTTCACGATGTAGTCGTAGGTCTTTCCGGGCTCCTGGGCTGATTCCGTCATCTCCGTCTCGAAGTACCCCGGCGCAATCAGGTTTACCCGGACATTATATTTCGCCCATTCCACGCCGAGTGCCCGGGTGAGCTGCTCGATGGCACCCTTGCTGACCGAATAGGGGACCGTATTGCTCATGGCTGTGCGCCCAAGAACGCTGCCGACCATGATGACCGAACCCTTTTTCTTCTCCGCCATGGACTTGCCGACGGCCCGCGTCAGCCGGACGATGCCGAACAGATTGATATTGAAGAGTTTCAGCCACGCCTCATCCGTCGAGTCCAGGAACTGCGTGGGCAGCGTTGCCCCCGCATTGTTCACCAGCACATCGACCCCGCCCTTCCAGCCAAGCGCTTCGGCGGCGAGCTTGTCGTTACCCTCGGGCGTCGCCAGATCCGCGATCACCAGGAGGGCCTCGGCCCCTGCCCCGCGGACGGCCTTAGCAGTCTCTTCCAGTGCTTCCTTTCGCCGGGCAGCGAGCACCACAGAGGCTCCGGCTTCGCCGTAAGCAATGGCCATGGCGCGGCCGAGACCGCTGCTGGCGCCGGTAACAACAGCAGTTTTCCCGGAAAGGTCAAAAGGATTTCTCTTCATCTTAACGGTCCTTGAACTCTGGGAGCTTCTTCTGGAGCCAGGCGGCAGTCGCCTGCATAAAATCCTGCGTCTGGAGTGCGAGCACCTGATTACGGTTCTCGAGATGAACCGCTTCTTCCAGAGACAGGCCGCCCTGCACGAGATTGATCGCCTCTTTGGTGATCCGGAGACCGAATGGACTCGCATGCTTCACCATTTCGCCGGCAATATCGATCGCTGCGTCCATGAGCTTTTCGCTTTCGACCACCCGGCTCACGATTCCCGTCCGGAGCGCCTCGTCCGCCTCCACAAACCGGCCCGTGTACATGAGCTCGGCCGCGAGCGCAGGCCCCACCAGCTTCGGCAGGAAGTAGCTCGACCCCATCTCGGCGCCGCCGATACCGAGACGCGTATAGGCGCAGTTGAACTTCGTGTTCGGCGTGCAGATCCGCATGTCGCAGGCGAGCGCAACGGAAAACCCGCCGCCAGCAGCGGGGCCGTTCACGGCGGCAATCACCGGCTGCGGGATCCGCCGGAACTTCACGATCAGGTCGCCATAGGCCTGCTGCATCCGGAATTTTTCCTGGATGTTGCCGAGGTCTTTCTCCCAGACGCCGTTTTCGCCGGTGGCACCGGCCTTGAGGTCCGCCCCTGCGCAAAACCCCTTGCCCGCGCCGGTCAGGATCACGACGCGGCTTTTCAGGTCGCCCATGAGTTCGTCGAGCGCCGTATGGAGGTCCCGGAGCATGGCGTACGACAGGGCATTGTACCGGTCCGGCCGGTCCATGAGGAGTACGGCGATGTGCGGCCGTGGCCGTTCGATCCGGGCGAAGCTCACAGCCACTCCTTCTCCCGGCGGTACCGCTCGGGCAGGCCGGTCAGATCGTTCATCTCCTGAAACCTGAACATGTTCTTCTGGAACTTCGTGGATACCTCGTCGCGCTTCAGGGTCGCGTAAGCCCCTTCCATCGCCTTCGCGGCTGCAAGGAGTCCCGTGACCGGGCAGACAACGACGGAGAAACCCATCTTCTTCAGTTCGGAGAACTTCCGGAGCGGTGTCTTGCCGTTTTCAACCATGTTGGCGACGAGCGGCACACTCGCGGGCAGTTCCTTTCGGATTCGCTTCATCTCGGCTTCCGACTGGGGCGCTTCGATAAACACGGCGTCGGCACCCGCCTTCGCGAACGCCTTGCCCCGGCGAACTGCCTCGTCGAGGTCGACTGCCGCCCGGGCATCGGTGCGAGCGGTGATGAAAAAGGGCCGATTGCCCCGCGTTTCGACCGCCGCCCGGAGCTTCGGCAGATATTCCTCGAGGGGAATCACCCGCTTGCCTTCCATGTGGCCACAGCGCTTGGGCCATACCTGGTCCTCGAGAAAGCAACCGGCGGCTCCCACGTGGATAAGGTCATTCACGACCTTCTCCACGTTGAACGCGTTGCCATAACCAGTGTCGATATCGACGATGACCGGAATCTTCACCGCGCCGCAGATCCGGCGGGCTGCATCGACGATCTCCGCATGACCGATAAATCCGAAATCGGGTTCGCCCAGGTTGGCGGCCGAAAGCGAATACCCGCTGACGAAAGCGGCTTCGAAACCGGCGCGCTCGGCGAGCCGGGCCGAGAGCGCGTCATAGACCCCCGGCAGTACAAGGGATTTCCCGGACTTGAGAATTTTCTGGACCGATCCGGCCATGAGGCAGCTCCTGAAATGTTGACTCGCCGGTCAACCGGCGGCGCGCGCATCCTGAACGCCAGAAACCGTCCGGTTCAAGGGGGTGGTGCTGTTGCCAGTCCCGCTATAACGGCGTATTAGTCCCGGCCGAGGTTCTCCCATCCGATGCGTACCGTTCTTAACGCCTTCCGGTTGTTTCTGGAGGCGTCGCTCTCCACCGTTCAGATCCTTTCCTATTATGTCGCCGCCTGGTTCATGGGCGGAAAGAGCAAGGCCGAACGGGAGACCTGGCGGAACCGGAAGATCTACAAGGCTGTCCGGCAGCTCCTTCAGCGGATGGGCGCCACTTTCATCAAGCTCGGCCAGATCCTCTCGTCCCGGCCGGATCTCCTGCCCGCGGATCTTGTCTCGGAACTGAAGCATCTGCAGGACCGGGTACCGCCGTTCCCTTTCAGCAGGGTCGAGGAAGCGGTCCAGCGGAGCTTTGGCCGCAAGATTTCCGACATCTATTCGGAGTTCGACCCAGTACCGGTGGCGGCCGCCAGCGTCGCCCAGGTCCACCGGGCACGGCTCAAAACCGGCGAGGAAGTGGCCGTGAAGGTACTCCGCCCCAATATCCGGGAGCAGGTGGACCGCGACCTCGCCATAGCGGCCGCCTTCGCCTGGGTTCTGGACCGGCTGCCGGTCATCACGCTGGCCCAGGCGGGAAAGCAGGTGGCGGAGTTCGGGGCGGCGATCCGGGCCCAGACGGACCTGCGCACCGAGGCAGACAACAACCGCCGGTTCCAGAAGAACTTTGCCAATGTGCCCTACATGAAGATTCCGAAACTCTACGAAGGTTTCTGCGGCGAGGAAGTGCTCACGATGGAATTCGTCAGGGGCCACCGGATCGAGGAGGCCACGAAGGACGGTGCGCTTACCCTCTCCCGTGCTGATATGGCGAAACGGCTCTTCGAGGTTTACATCAAGATGGCCTTCGAGGACCTGTTCATCCACTCCGACATGCATCCCGGCAACATGTGGTTTCTGCCGAACGGCGATGTGGTGATGATCGACCTCGGCCTCACGACAGCCATCAAGCCCACCTATCTCCTGTCCCACTACAAGGTGAACTTCGCCCTCTGGGGCCTTAATGCCCGCAAGATGGCCGACGCTCTGGATGAAGCCTACGGATTCCCCGGCACGGACGATGAATTCGAGCTGTTTATCAGGGATATCGACGGGGTACTGGACCTCATGCGCGGCAAGTCGCATTCCGAGATCGAATTCGGCGAAATGATGATGAAGACGTTCCAGCTCGCCTTTAAATGGAAAATGCCGTTCGATTCCGACGCCACGATGATCTCGGTCGCCTACGCCACCTTCGAGGGCATGTCGAAGATGTTCGATCCCAACTTCGACGTGTTCGCCTTCCTCATCTCCAATGCCCCGAGGTTCAAAAAACGGGCCGACGAGCTCGGCATCAAGGTGGAACTGGTGTTCGCCTGAGTGCCGTATTGCCCTCCCGCCCGTCCGGTCCTAGTGTCCCCGTCCCCGGCTGACCGGGCTGCAAGAGGGACCTTTCAAGATGCTTCGCGCCATCGACGAAACGCTCATGAACGACGATCAGCGGGTGCTGATCGAAACGATCCGCAAATGGCTGGAGAAGGACGTCAAGCCGAAGGTCCAGCTTTACGAGCACGCGGACGAGTACCCGGCGGAATTCGTTCAGGGGCTGAAAGACCTCGGCCTGTTCGGAGCGACGATTCCGCAGGAGTACGGCGGTCTCGGCCTCGACTACTACACCTACGCCCTCATCAACGAGGAACTCTCCCGGGTGTGGATGTCCCTGTCCGGGTTCATCAACACGCACCTCATCATGGCCTACGCCGTAAAGACCTATGGCACGCCGGACCAGAAGAAGAGGTTCCTCCCGAAGTTCGCCACCGGCGAGCTGCGCGGCGGCCTTGCACTCTCGGAAGCCCAGGGCGGCTCGGACGTGGCCGGCCTCCGCACCCGTGCAGACAGGAAAGGCGATCACTACGTCGTCAACGGCACGAAAATGTGGATCACGAACGGCAGCTACGGAAACTGCTACTTCCTGCTGGCCAAGACCGACATGAATACCAATCCCGCCTTCAAGGGAATCAGCGGCTTCATCTTCGAGAAGGGCGACCCCGGCTTCAGCGTGAGCCGGAACCTCAAGAAGCTGGGCTACAAGGGCATCGAGACCTGCGAGCTGAACTTCGAAAACGTCCGGATCCCGGCGGCCAACCTGGTCGGCGGCGAGGAAGGGAAAGGATTCTATCAGGTGATGGACGGCCTCGAGACGGGCCGCATCAATGTGGCGGCCCGTGCCGTCGGCGTCCTGCGGGCGATCTTCGAAGACTGCGCGAAATACGCCCAGGAACGGGTGACGTTCGGCAAGCCCATTATCGAGCACCAGCTCATCCAGCAGAAGCTCGCCTATATGCACACGGACCTTCAGGCCGCCCGGCTCCTGACGCTTGATGCAGCGAAGAAGAAGGACCACGGCCAGCGGTGCGACCTGGAAAGCGGAATGGCCAAGCTGTTCGCCTCGCAGGCCTGCGCCCGGCATTCGTTCGAGGGCATCCAGCTCCACGGCGGTTACGGCTACACGGTGGAGTTCGACGTGGAACGCTACTACCGGGACGCCCCGCTCATGACCGTGGGCGAGGGAGCGAACGAGATCCTCCAGACCGTGATCGCGAAACAGATCAAGAAGCGCTATTCGATCGACTGACCGGAGCAGGAGTAAAGGCCGATGGCCCAGAAGTATTTCGAGGATTTCACGAAGGGCGAGGTGATCCGGCACTGGCCGGGCCGCACGATTTCGGAGGCGGACGACACCTGGTTCACTCTGCTCACGATGAACACGAACCCGCTTCACTTCGACGCCTACTGGGGGTCGAAGTCGCAGCACAAGCAGTGCCTCGTGAACGGGACGCTGGTGTTCTCCATCGTCGTCGGCATGAGTGTGAAGGACGTCTCGGAGATCTGCATCGCCAATCTCGAATACGAGACGGTGAAGCACGTGGGTCCGACCTTCCACGGCGATACGATCTATGCCGAGTCGGAGATCCTCGACGTTACCCCGTCCACAACCAAAGACGACCGGGGTGTGATCTACGTCGAAACCCGCGCCTGGAACCAGAAATCGGAGAAGGTGCTGGTGCTCCGCCGCAAAGTGCTGCTCCCCCGGCGCCCCAAAACGGTTGCAGACCCATACCCTCCGAATCCGTTCACGAAGAAGTGACACAGCGGCACATTTCAGTTACGGAAGTCCTCCTATGAGCGAAGAGAACCAGAACCCGCCGCAGAGCCCGGCGGAAGGCGGCGCCGCCCCGGCACCCGCAGCCGAAGCAACCCGTCCGCCCCGCGAGGGACGGCCTAACGGCCCGCAGGGAGGCCGCCAGGGCAACCGGCCCGGCGACCGTCCCGGAGGCCGGCGCGAAGGACGACGAGACCGCCGGGGGCCGCGCGAAGGCGGCGATGGCCGCGGCGGTGAACGCCGCGACGGGCGGCCCCACCAGCAGGGACACCGTGACAGCCGTCCGGGTCAGCCCCTGCCACCCCGCGAACCCCAGCAGATCCAGTTTGCCCGTGCCCTGAGTTCCGGCGGCGCCACGCCCCGCCGCGATCCGTGGCAGCAGTGGATCGAAAAAGTCCGCGCCGTTGACGGCGTCGTCGCCCCCCTCGGCCTCCGGCAGCCCAAGGAAGTGGAACGGGATCCGATCTGGCAGGAAGCCATTTCCGGGCTTCCAAAACCGCTCGACCTCATGGGCCCGGTCCCGCCCGACGGCCTGCCCCAGCTCCGGGACGGCGTCGCCCGGTTTCTTACCCGCGAGGGCGTCGCTACTACCGAGCACGACGTGTTCGTGACCTCGGGTGTCCAGCACTCGCTCACACTGCTGGCGCTGGCTCTCCTCGACCCCGGCACGACGGTCCTCGTGGAAAAACTCACGCGCGCGCGGGCCATCCATGCGTTCAAGGCGGCCAATGCCCGCGTCGAGATCGCCCCGTCCGACAACGAAGGTCTCGATCCCCGGGGCCTGGACCGCCGGCTCCAACAGGGCGGCGTCAGGTTTGTCTATCTGAACCCCACCTACCGGGAACCAGATGATGCGGTTCTGTTCGACAAACGCCGTCAGGAAGTCGCCGAGATCTGTGCCCGCCGGGGCGTGGTCCTCGTCGAGGACGATCCGTTCCGGGAAATCTATTACGGCGCGCCGCCTCCCAGGCCGATCCCCCCGCCCCCCGGCCTGTTCCGGGTGCACCTTCTCGACTTCGAGATGCTCGGCTCGCCGTCGATTCCTGTCGCCGCCATGACCCTGCCGGCCGCCCTCAAGGATCGCCTCGTCCGTTACGTGGACGCGCAGGGAATCCGTACGAATCGCATCGCGCAGGAAATCGCGGCGAAACTCATCAACCACAACGGCTGGAACGTCTATCTGGACCGCCTGCGCGTCACGATGCGCAAGCGGCGTGACGCCTGGCTCCAGTGGATCGAGAGTTCGCTCAAGGAGCATGTGGAGTATCATGCCCCCCGCGGCGGCCACTATCTCTGGTTCCGCCTCCGCTCGAACCGGCCGACGCACCAGTTCGCCGACGTGGCTCTGGAGCACAAGGTCGCCATCTGGCCGGGCGAGCTGTTCGAACCGTATTTCGCCGAGTCGACGCACTTCGCGGTGTCGGTGCTGGACCTCGCCCCCGAGGAAGTGCCGGAGGCGATCAACCGGCTCAAGGCCGCCATCGAGAAGCTGGCGACGATCCCTGCTCCGCGGCCCCGGCCCAAACCCGAGCCCCCGAAGCCGCCCCAGCAGCAGCGGCCACCGCAGCCCAAACCGCAGCCCAAACCGCAGCCTCAGCAGCAGCAACGGCCGCAACAGGGCCAGCCCGGAGGCCAGCCGGCGAACGGCCAGCAGCAGGGCCGCCGCAAAAAGCGGCGGCGCGAACGGATTCCGAACGCACCGTGGATTGACGAGCCGACGGACGACGCACCCGCGGTTCCGGCAAAACCTGGTGATGAAATTCCGCTGCTGCAGGTGAGGCCGGAGGCACCGGAACCTGCGGTTTCGCACGCAGAGGCGGAGCCTTCCGCCGGTACGGACAAGACCGGAGAATAAGTCCGGTCAGGCGTCTTTCTTGTCGAACCCGAACTTCTCCATCCGGTAACGGATCTGGTCGCGGTTCATGCCAAGAAGCTGGGCGGCTTTCGTCTGGTTGCCGTTTGCTGCGGCGAGCGCCTGACGGACCAGATCGCGCTCGAATTCCTCAAAATTGATTCCCTCGGAAGGAAGCTGGAACCGCCTGTTCCCCGCAGCCGGCCCGGCGGCAGCGCTTCCGGACGGGACCAGCATCAGGAAATCGTCGGGGCCGAGCTCGCTGCTCATGGAGAGCAGCATCGCCCGTTCGACGGCATTGCGGAACTCCCGGATATTGCCCGGCCAGAGGTGTGCTTCCAGCGCCTTGAGCGCCGCCGCGTTCACGCCCTTCACATTCCGCTTGAACTCTGTATTGAAGCGGTCGATGTAGTAGCCGAGCAGCAGCGGGATATCGCCCTTGCGCTCGCGCAGCGGCGGGATCGCGACCGGCAGAACCCGGAGCCGGTAGTAGAGGTCCTCGCGGAACTCCCGCTTCTGAACAGCTTCTTCGAGATTGCGGTTCGTGGCGGCAATCACCCGCACATCGACCTTGATATCGACGCTGCCGCCCACGCGCTTCAGCGTCCGGTCTTCCAGGAAACGGAGCAGCTTCGCCTGAAGGGCCAGCGACATCTCGCCGATCTCGTCCAGAAATACCGACCCGCCATGTGAAAGCTCGAGCAGGCCCTTCTTCTGGGTCTTGGCGTCGGTGAACGCGCCCCGCTCGTGGCCGAACAGCTCGCTCTCCAGCAGCGTCTCGGCGATAGTTGAACAGGTGATATTCATGAACGGGCCGTCGGCACGGTCACTGTTGTAATGGACCGCTTTGGCAGCGAGGTCCTTGCCCGTTCCGCTCTCGCCCGTCAGCAGCACCGTGGAACCGGGGCTCGCGGCAATGCGGGCCAGAAGCTGCTTGACCGATTTCATGGCCGGCGATTCGCCGACGATCCGGTCGAAACCGAAGTGCTCCGACATCCCCCGCAGGGCCTTCACCTCCCGCCGGAGCTTCGTCGTCTCCAGTGCACGGCCCACGAGGTTTTCCAGCTCGTCGAGATCGAACGGCTTATGGACAAAATGAAAGGCCCCCTGTTTCATGGCCTTTACGGCCATTTCGATGCTGCCCTGTCCGGTCATCAGGATGACCAGGATGTCGGGGTCCGCCGCCTTGATCTGGTCGAGCAGAGTCAGTCCGTCCGTGTCCGGCAGGCGGAAATCGAGCAGCACGAGGTCGGCACCCTTGCGGGCCAGCTCAAGGCCGGCGGCCCCGGTACCAGCCTCTCCAATATCGTAACCGGCGGCCGTCAGCCGCTCCCGGATCGACCACCGGATCAGCTCTTCGTCGTCGACGATAATGATTCTGGGGCTTGCCATGCGTACGCGATCAGGCTTTTAGCCGCTTTCTCCGGACACATCCGCATCGGCAGCTTTCGCCGGTCCTGCGTAAAACCGAAAATTCCGCTTGCGGGAGAACATCGATAAGAATAGACTAATATAAGTTTCGCGTCGACGTGAAGTGTCCCGCCTGCAATCCGGAGGGGGTGTGCAGTGAATACGGCCGCTATCCTAGCGGGGAACGTCGATATTCGCCCTGTTCACGAGACCGACGATATCCTCGATCTTGAAGGGCTTGTTGCAGAAGGCGTAAGCGCCTTCGCGATGGGCTTCGGTGGCCAGATCGTCGGCACCATGAGCGGTAATCATGATGACCCGGCAGTCCGGTTTCTGGCGCCGGAACTCCTTAAGCAGCTCCACACCGTCGGCATCAGGAAGCTTGATGTCGAGAAGCATGACCATCGGGCGGTTCAGCCCCTTGGCGAACTCCTTCCGGGCGGCGAGGCCGTCGGCCGCTTCGATCACTTCGTAGCCTTCTTGAACGAGACGCTCGGCCAGCGACCAGCGGATCAGCATCTCGTCGTCGACTATGAGAAGAAGTGTTTTTTGATCGAACATGGGGAAATTCCCGCAGTCAGGGGGAAATATCCCCCACTTCCCGGCTGGAACAGGCCTATCCGGGACTGCTCCCATCTCCACTGCACTGACTGGGCCAATATCTCATCCCTTCCCATGAAAAACAATGAACCTGCTCCCGGAGTATTCACCCGTCTAGCTGAGGAGAATACCCGGCGATGAACGGGAAATTCGCTCCTGCCTGGAGAATCGCGGCCTCGTATGCGGTCGTCAGCCTCCTCTGGATCCTGCTGACAGAACTGGCGCGGGTTTTCTTGTTTACCGACCCGGCGCTCAGGGAAGCAGTCTTCCTGTACCGCGGCTGGATATTCGCCGCGGTCTCCATCTTCATCGTCTACTGGATCGCCCGCCGCCAGCTTTCGGCGGTATCCACGATAGAAAAAGAAGCGAGCGCCCGGAGCGAGGCAGCCACACTGGAACTGGCGACCGAACGCGAAGAACGGGGCCGGGCGGAGCAGGCGCTCGCCGCCAGCAGCCGCGAACTGTCCGCCCTCAACTTCGCCCTCAACCAGGCGGCCATCGTCGCCGCGACCGATGCCCGCGGGAAAATCACCTTCGTCAACGATAACTTCTGCCGGATTTCGAAATACTCGAGGGAAGAACTGCTCGGGCAGGACCACCGGATCATCAATTCCGGCCGCCACTCCGGGGCCTTTTTCCAGCAGCTCTGGGAAACCATCCAGTCCGGGAAAGTCTGGCATGGGCAGATCTGCAACCGGGCGAAGGATGGCTCAATCTACTGGGTCGACACCACGATCATCCCTTTCCGGAGCGATACGAGCGAAATCTACCAGTTCATGGCCATCCGGCACGACATCACCGAACGCAAGCTGGCCGAGGAAAAACTGAACGAGAAGGAAAGTCTCGCCCGGCTGGGAGAGATGGCCGCCATCGTCGCACATGAAGTGAAAAATCCGCTTGCCGGCATCTCCGGTGCGCTCCAGGTGCTTGCCACCCGCTTTCCGGAAGCCAGCCGGGAACGGCAGGTCTGCCATGAAATCGTGAACCGGGCCGATTCGCTGGCGCGGCGGCTCGGCGACATGCTGGTGTTCGCACGCCCGCGAACGCCGGCCCGGAACGGGATCCCCGCCAAAGATCTGATTGGCGGCGTGCTGCGGCAGGTTTCGAACGACCCCGCATTCAAGTCGGTCGAGATCTGTCCGGAACTCGATGATATTGTGCTGAACGTCGATGCCGCCATGGTGTCGGAAGTCATCCTGAACCTCATGCTGAACGCTGCGCAGGCGATGAACGGCACCGGGAAAATCGAGGTCCGGGCAAGAAACAGCGAGACGGGTTCCGGGATTATCGAGATCGAGGACTCGGGGCCCGGTGTTCCTCCGCACCTTCAGGCGGAAATCTTCAAGCCGTTCGTCACGACAAAATCTCAGGGCACAGGCCTCGGCCTGGCCGTTGCCCGGCGTGTCGCCATCGACCACGGCGGAGACCTGCGCCTTGTCCATGCCCCGGGGCGTGGTGCCCGGTTTGTAATGGAACTTCCGGCCATCCATTAGCAGCCAAGCCGCCCGCTTCCTGTGCCTTGGTGGGGGGAATTCCCCGCCTCCGGGAAAAAGTCCCCGCCGGAGAGCCGCTTCAGATACCACTGGCATTTGATCCCGGATCGGCAGCAAGAAACCATGGCCGCTTAACTGACTGAAATCATAAGGAAATCCTGACCTGGATCATGGTCACCATCTGCTGGTGTCCATGTTGGCCCGGCTGTTGCTCTACTCCCCCTCACCAACGGTTTTCCATACGCAGACAGCAAGAAGAGGGAGAAGTCATCATGCAGCTCGCCACCGCCACAATCACCCCGGTCAAGTTCGCTCCTCAGGTACGGTTCAGCCAGACCGCCGCCGCGGAGGACTTTCTCCGGACGGTGCCGATGCTGAAAAGCCTGCCGGGTTCGCTCATCGCCCGGCTCGCCGAGACCGCCCGCGTAGTTCCGTTCCGCCGCGGGAACCGGATCTTCACCGAAGGACAGCAGCCGAATGCCTTTTACATTGTGAAGTCCGGATGGGTGCGGACCATCCGTGAAACGCCCGGCGGCCACGGCGTCCTGTTCGATGTTCTCCGCCCCGGCGATACGGTCGGAGCCGTGGTGTTCGCCGATATGGGTGTCCACTCGACCACCGCCATCGCCGGCAACCAGACAGAACTGATCGCTATCCCGGCAAGCACCTTCTCCGCCCTCGCCGGCCAGTATCCCGAACTCCAGCGGAACCTGCTTCAGGAACTCGGGCGCCGCTTCCGGTCCTCGAGCGACTGGCAGGTACAGGCAGGCCTCGGCGTCGACCGCCGGATCGCCCGCGTGCTGGTCCGTCTCGTGGAGTGGAACGGCCGTAACGTGAACGGCAACGTGGTGACGGACAAGAGTTTCACCTGTCAGGAGATGGCTGACCTTGTCGGTTGTGCCGTCGAGACCGGAATCCGCATGCTGTCCTCCTGGCGTGCAGAAGGCTGGATCAGCACCCCCAAAGGTACGGTCGTGATCCACGACCTGAACCGCCTGTTCGAGATCGCGGGCACCGAACCTTCCGAAGGGATCAAATCCCGCTTCACCCTGAAACCGGCAGGCCGTCAGGTCCGTGCCACGGCCCACCGTGCCTGCGCCTGAGGTAATTCCCGGCGCCAGGATGGAACTCGAATCATGGGCAAGAATCAGGATCTGATCGTTCCCAAGCTGTCCGCGACCGTGCTCGTCCGCCTGACGGACGGGCACGCCTATAAAGGCGAGTTCCGGCTTGCGTCAGAATCGGCGGCCCATCACGGGCATGAACGGGTGAAGGATGTGCTGAACGCAGAAGGACCCATGATCCCGTTCTTCAACCCCGAGAAAAACGAGACCACCCTGCTGAACAAGTCCCATATCCTGATGGTCGAACTGGCGGCACCGGATCTCGCCAGCGACAGTGACACGGGAACGGATTTTGGAGACCGGCGCGGACTCGTTGTCTCGCTCACCGGGGGAATCAAGGTGCGCGGACAGGTCATCATCAACATGCCGCCGGACAAAGACCGCACGCTCGATTTCCTCAACCGGGGCGAGCGTTTCTTTTATCTGAATTCACGGGACGGGCTCAGGATCGCGAACCTGGATCATGTCATCCAGGTCGAAGAGTTCAGCCGCTGACAGCGGGAAATACTCTCAGTGGGCCGGAGGAGTGACCTCGAGCTCTTCCTCATCGCCGATATCGGGCAGAAAACGGGACACCACGTTCCGCAGGTCGTCGACCTTCACAGGCTTGAAAAGGATATCGTTGAATAGGTGTGAACGGAGCGCCGGATCGTCTTTATGCCGGGCCGTGACGGCGAGAATCGGGACCTGTGCGAGTTTTGCGTCTGAACGGATCAGCTTGGTCACGACGAGCCCGTCCATCCCCGGCAGGTTGATGTCCATGATAATCATGGCGGGCTCCACCTGGCGGGAAAGGTCGTAGCCCTTCTGCCCGTCGGCGGCGAAGATCAGCTCGGCCGGATAGTTCTTGAACGCGATCTGGTAAAAGGTACGCATCATCGGGTTGTCTTCGACGATGAGAATCCTGCTCGGTTGCGTGTTATTATCCATGGTAACCAGCTGAAGGCCGGCCTCCGGCCGGGCGCTTGACCAAATTACGAACGCGCCCGTTACAGTCACAAGGCTACTGAATTCCGTCGCGACGCGTCAACCAAATTCATGTGTCCCGAGCCCGGTGTACAAGTTTAGTTTTCTTATGGTTCCAGCAATTTAGACCCTGATGGGCCTTATTCAATCGGTCCCTTTACCCGCTCGCATTCCAGCTGATAGAGGCTGTTAATTCCCCCTTCGGTAATTGTATCGCTAACCCTTAGGGTGCCAAATGCCGTTATCAACTGATCCATGATCGTCTCGGTCTTCTTCCCCCGGCTCATCACCACATAAACCCATTCGTTGGGTTGCGGGGTGACACCATAGCAGCAGGCCATCTGGTTCCTTACCAGAGCGAACCGGGACACTCCCTGGCTGTCCACCTCGATCGGGATCATGAACCCCTTGATCGCCACTTTCTTTCCGGAGAGCGAGCGGATCTCCGGCGGTATGACCGAAGGAGCGGGCAGAGCCGGCTTCGGTTTAACTGGCTTCGAATCCGGAAGTTCGGGCTCCGGCAGCCGGTAGTCGAAACTCGCAAGGAATTCGAACGGCGCGAAGAGATAGCCGTCTATCTCTTTCGGTCCTTTTTGCTTCGTCACTGGGTGGCCTTCGGGTGCAGCAGGTGCACTTTGCGGAGTCCGGAACGGCCGACCCCTTACTGCTGGTGTTCTCGGCGTTTCCTCAGCCGCACGCTCCGCCAGTGAAGGATTCATCGAGGCCCCCGCCCAGAGAACCAGGGCCATTGCCGCAACGAACCTGACTGCTCTGCGAAGCAGCGGCCGGGGCCGGGTGGGTAGTGGGTCTACTTTCATCGCCGGACGTTCGCTTTGACTACTCTCCGCCTGATGAACAGGCCCTCAGACCACCGGTCCGAGATTCGAAGCCACATCCGTACGATAAGCGCGCCAGGCCGGGAGCAGCCCGGTCAGCCCGCCCAACAGGGTCATGCCGAAAGGCACAAGCACCAGCGACGGATGGAACTCAAGCAGCCTGATCACCACGCCGGTCTGCGAACGGACGATGCCTGCCGTTATCCCCAGAATCGCCAGATAGACGGCATAACCCGCAAGGCTGCCAAGGAGCGCTACACTCGCCGATTCTGCCACCAGTGAAACGAAGACCGTTGCCCTCGAAGCTCCGATCGCCCGCAGGATAGCAAACTCCCGTCGCCGGGCCTCAAGCGAACCGTAAAGCGAAGCGGCAACGGCGCATCCCGCCACAACGGCCACGAGCACGGCGACGAGCTTCAGCACGCGATTGACCCACCCCAGCTTGTCGAACAGTTCCGCCATCACCCGCCCCACGGGCCAGGCGAGCGTGGCGGTCCGGCCGTCTTTGTTGATGGACTGATCGAGGGCGAACCCGGCCGCCGGATCTTTCAGCCTGAGGAGCACGGCGCTCACTTCCTTGTGTTCGTCTGCAATATCCTCGTCCGGATCCGGTTCGTACATCGAACCGCTCCCCCGGAGCACATGGCCGGACATGCGAAAGATGCCCTCAATCGGGATCCAGATCGCCCGGTCATCGGGGGTATTCGACGGTGCGAGGATTCCTGTCACCGTGTACTCGTCTTTGTGCTCATGCCCCTCGCCCTCGACCGTGCCGTGGCTCGGGTGAAAAATATCTCCCACGTTTAGTCCCGTGGCTGCAGCCACGGTGCTTCCCAGCACCGCCTCCTGACGGCCGGGATCGAACGGGATGCCATCCGAAAACCGGCGCCCAGGCACCCGGCTGAAGATGTCTTCCGTGGTGCCGACAATCCGGAATCCCCGGAAGTTGTCCCCCACAGCATAAGGCACGGCCAGTTCCACGCGCGGATCGCGCCGCACCTGATCGTACAGACTCCAGGGGATATTCCCCGGAGAAGTCTCCAGATGAAACACAGAATTCAGAACGAGCTGAAGCTGGCTGCCCCGCGCGCCGAGAACGGCATCGAAACCCGCGCCCCCACCGGTAAATGCAGCCCGGCTCCTGGCTTCGAGCGTCCAGATCGACATGGCAAGGCCGGAAGCAAGCGAGATGGACAGCACCGTCACGACGGTGGCTGCCAGATGCTGGCGGAGGCTGCGCCGGACCAGAAGGAGGATCGTGTTCACGGCCCGCCCTCTGCCGGTTCACGGCCAGCGGTCCGGGCGCCGGCAATTTCCGTGAAGGACACGGTCCGGGAGAAGGTGTCCAGCGCCGCGCTGTCATGGGAGACAACCAGCAGGGTGGCTCCCGATTCGTGGCAGGCCTCCCGCAGAAGCCTGAGGGCTTCTTTCGAGTTTTCTTCGTCCAGATTGCCCGTAGGTTCATCCGCAAGCACAATATCGGGGCGGTTTGCGAGCGCCCTGGCAATAGCGACACGCTGCTGCTGACCGGCCGACATTTCGCCGGGCCGGTGCCCTAGCCGTCCCGAAAGCCCCACCCGGTCCAGCAGGCGGCGGGCCTCGCCTTCATCCATCCCCCGGCCGAATCTCATGCTGAGCAGGACGTTTTCCAGCGCCGTATATCCCTGCAGCAGATTGAACGACTGGAAGACGTATCCCACATGGAGTGCACGATGGCGGTCGCGTCCGGCCTCCGTCATCGCCGACAGCTCGGCCCCAGCCACCCGGATGGTGCCGCAGTCGGGCTTCAGGATACCGGCAATGAGGTTGAGAAACGTCGTCTTGCCCGATCCGCTCTGACCTCGGACAGCCAGTTCTTCTCCGGCTTCGAGCCGGAAGCTTCGAATACGTACGGCCGCGTCCGGAGCGCCCCCAGGCGTCCGCCAGATTTTTTCCACGCCGGTCATTTCGACGACAGTCATCGGGCGGATTCTAGGTGAAAACGGGGTAGAGACAGGAACCCCTAAACCATTAAACCTGCTTCATCCGGAACGATTATTCGGCCACAGGCGGCGTGTAGGGAGCTGCCCGTTCAGGGCCCCACATCTCGCGAAGCACGCAAATGGCAGTGAGTCCGAGCGCACCCAGCGAAACGGCAAAGCTGGCAAGGAACAGCCAGACAAACCCTGTCGAGACGTACCGGATCAGCCACAAGCTCGCGAGGAACAGGATCAGGCCGCCGAACATTGACCCGATCACGGCCACCTTGAACCGCTCGCTGAAGGCCGTGAGCGTCAGCATGTGGCCGTAGATATACAGCAGCATGCCCATGCCAAAACAGTGCACATGCGTGATGCGGAGCAGGGTCTCGTAGTCGATGGCGAAGTAGAGCGAGGTGCCCTCGGCCAGTTCGTCACCTCCCGCGTAGTGGGCGGTGAGGCCATCCGGCGTGAGGCCGCTCTGCTTCAGGGCAAAGAATATGGTGATGACGATGCCGGTAAGGGTGAGCAGGAGTGCGCCGGTCGACAGCACCTTGATCGCCGGTGAAGACCGGGAAAGCCGGTAGTGAACGACTGGTGGACGTTTTCCGCTCACAGGCTGACCTCACGAACAAGCCGCCGCAGGAAACCGGGCGTTGCCGACACGGTTTCCCGGCCTGCGACCAGCACTTCACCCCGGGCAGCGGCGAAACTGAAACCCTCCTGCTCGCCGAGGATGAACGCAGCACTCGAAATTCCGTCGGCGAGGGCACCTGCCGGAGCAATGACGCTGACACTCCGGGGCGGCAAAGCCACCGGAGCCCTGGACGACGGATCGACCAGGTGGGATTTCGCGCGGCCCGCAAACACAAGACCCTGTTCGTAGTCGCCTGAAGTCGAGACTGCCGCGTCGTCCAGAGAGATAGCCGCAAGGAAGCGGTCCGGGGCTTCTGGATGCTGGATGGCAATTTCCTCCACCGGCATCTTTCCCGTCACCCGGATATCGCCGCTTACCGCCACAAGTCCGCTGCTGATTCCGTGCTGGCGGAGTGTCTCTGCAGCCCGTTCGGCTCCGTACCCCTTGCCGATGGCACCGAAATCGAGACGGATGCGTGAATCGAGCAGCCGGGCGCGGCGATTGGCTCCGTCCACTTCAATCCCACCGAATCCGGAAGCGGCCTCCTTCAGCGCCGAAACCGATGGCTCGCAGCCGGTCTTCGCCGCGTCCTTCCAGAGGCGGATCAGCGCTCCGCAGGACGGATCGAACCGGCCACGACTGGCATCGTGGAGCTCACGGCTCCGGCCGAACACGGCGAGGAAATCTCCAGATACAGGTGTCCATTCACCGGCTGCGCCATGAAGGCGGCCGAGGTCGCTCTCCGTAGTGTAGTGGGACAGATTGCGGTCCACAGCCCGGAGCGTCTCCAGCGCTGCTTCCACGGCGGCAATGCCAGCTGCACGGTTCTGATGGCGGACAAATACTTCGGCGATCGTCCCCATGACCGGAGCCGCCCGGGCGATGAGCGACGCATCGGAGACTGCCAGCAGCCGGTACGGCCGGGCCAGGGCCGCCACGCCTGCCACTCCCAGAATCCGGAGCGATTCCCGGCGGGACAGCTTCATGAAGGCCCTCCCGCGGGCTGGCCTGGTTTCAGAAAAAATTCGCTCACAAGATAGAGAGCTTTCTTCACACCCATCGTCATCACTTCGGCGGACACCGTAGCACCCGATACGGCCCGTATCGAAGCGCCGACCTTGAGGGAATCGTCGCGAGTCTTTCCTTCGAACTGGCTGTTGAACCGTTCCGACTTCACCTGCTCGCCCCGGGGTTCCCGGTAGACCACGACCACCGATTTCATCACCCGGCCGTCCGGTCCCACCGATACGGCAAAGGTAATCGGCCGGTAACGGGTTTTCTCGGTCAGCATGAGCGCATAGCCCACCACCTGCCCGGCCTTGCGGCCCACCTGAAATTCGACCTTGTCCCCTTCACCCGAAGGAATACCGGAATAGGCTTCCAGCTCCTTCGCCTGCACGGCGGTCAGAGTGCGGATTTCGGGAGTGAGTTCCACCCCTTCGCCAAGTACATAGGCATAGGCTTCGGCATCCGGCAGGTACCGGATCGCCTGGACAGGAGGAACAGCGAGGACCAGAACTCCCAGAAGGAGAACTGCCGCCAGGCCCGAACCGGACTTTTTTGCTACCCGCATCGCTCCACCGGAAAACACAGGGACCGGGGAACCGGTCCATATTGAATACCGTTATCAATTTCACACCTAGAGTCAAAAGCGGCAATCCGGTGAATTTCTGGGCGTCGTCTACCGATTCGGGGATCGATATGAAACAGTTGCCGAGGGAAAACCGGGCAGGTAACCGGATTTCTGGCCGGTTCACCCGGCGGCCCTGACTCAAGCGGAATGCCTTCTTAAAAACTGAACGGCTGTAACCATCAGCCTTTTACCCCGTTTTCTTTCATTGTTTGCCCGGAGCCACCCGTGATCCGATCCAAATACAGTCTCAAAACTCCCGGTCTCCCGGCTGCAGCCGCCCTTTGCCTTGGACTCGCGCTCGCTACCGGATGCTCCAAGGAGGACGCAGGAGGCGCCGCCAAATCCAAGCCGGTCAGCTTTCCCGTGGAAGCCATGGCCGTTCAGGCCCGGAAGGTGGAGTATTCGGTGGAGGCGGTCGGCTCCGTGGATGCCTTCGAACGGGTCGAGGTGAGTGCCAAGGTCGAGGGCGTCGTCGAGAAAGTGCGCTTTACCGAGGGCGACCGGGTGAAGGCCGGGGACATTCTGGTGGAAGTCGAGCCCGAGCGGTTCCGCCTCGCCGCGAACGCTGCGAAAGCGGAATACAGCAAGGCCGATGCTGGACGCCGTGATACCGAAAACGCCCTCGCACGCCGGAATGAACTCCAGAAGACGGCTCCCGACATTATTTCCGAGGAAGATCTGGATGCCCTGCGCCGCGACGCACAGGCGAAAGCCGCCGACGCTCAGGCCGCAAAGGCCAACTGGGAACTGGCGGAACTGAAATACCGGGATGCTTACGTGCGTGCCCCTGTGGCGGGAATCATCGAAACACGTACGGTTCAGACCGGCCAGTATGTGAAGTTCGGCTCGGTTCTCGCTTCACTGATCCGCCGCGATCCGTTGCTGCTCCGGTTCCAGGTTCCAGAACAGGATGCCGCTCCCCTGTCGGCAGGCATGGAAACCCGCTTCACAGTCCGCGACAGCGACACGAGCTACACCGCCCAGATCATCCACGTCGCCACCAAAGCAGATGACACCACCCGCATGGTAGCCGTTACGGCCAAAGTCACGGACAAGAAGCAGGCGGCGCTGCGCCCGGGACAATTCGCCGAAGTGACGGTACCGGTAGGCAACCGCCAGGACCGTCCGGTCATTCCGCAGACGGCGATCCGTCCCACCTCGAAGGGGTTCCTCGCCTTTGCCGTCGAAGCCGGTACGGCGAAAGAACGTCAGATCACTCTCGGGCTCAGGACCGCCGACGGCTGGGTCGAGGTGAAATCAGGACTTGCCGTGGGCGAGACCATCGTTATCCGGGGTGGTGAAGCCCTCCGGGACGGCGTGAGCGTCACCGTGACGATGAATGGCACCCAGCCGGCCGCAGAAGCCGAAAAGCAGCCGGCCCCGGCGGCTCCTCCGGCGGCGGCTCCCGCAGGAAAAGCACCCGGCACTCCTGCTGCACCCGAAAAGAACCTTTGAAAACCGGGGAGCGTCCGCCTCGATGAACATCACGGAAATCTGCATACGGCGCCCGGTACTCGCGTGGATGATCATGGCATCCACGATCATCTTCGGCGTCGTCGCCGTCACACGCATCGGGATCAGCCAGTTCCCGGACGTCGACTTCCCCAACATCACTGTCAGCGTCACCTGGGAAGGGGCAGCTCCGGAGGTGATGGAGAACGACGTCGTCGAGGTCCTCGAGGAGGCCCTCGTCCAGACCGAAGGCGTGCGGTCGATCTCCTCCAGCGCCAAGCAGGGCCAGGCGAACATTACTCTTGAGCTGGATCTCTCCCGCGACGTGGACGTGGCGCTCCAGGACGTGCAGTCCAAAATCGTCGCCGCCCAGCGAAACCTGCCCGACGAGCTGGATCCGCCGGTCATTTCCAAGAGCAACCCCGAAGACCAGCCCATCATGTGGGTTGCCCTCTCGGGCCCATTTTCGCCGCAGGTACTCTCCGACTATGTCCGTTACCGGATCAAGGAACGGCTCCAGACGGTGCCCAGCATTGGGGAAATCACGCTTGGTGGATTTCTGGAACGCAACGTCCGCATCTGGGTCGATGCCGCCCGCCTGGACGAAAAGGGCATCGTCGTCACCGACATCATCTCCGCCATCCAGAAAGAGCACATCGAACTGCCCGCTGGACGCATCGAAACGTCCGGACGCGAGATCAATGTCCGGGTCATGGGCGAAGCCCTCGACCTCAGTTCGTTTCGCAAGCTTGTGGTACGCCAGACGCAGGGCGGACCGGTCTATCTGGAGGACGTAGCCCTCGTCGAAGACGGATTCGAAGACGTTCGCCGCCTGGCCCGTGTGATGGGTGCACCGGCCCAGTCGCTCGGCATCCGCAAGCAGCGCGGCTCCAACGCCGTAGCGGTAGCCCAGGGCGTTCATCGGGAGCTTGAGAAAATCCGGCAGAGTCTTCCCGAGGGGATGAGCCTACAGGTCACTTTCGACTCCACCCAGTTCATCGAGCAGTCGGTGACCGATATTGAGCACGAGCTCGTGCTCTCCATCGTACTCACCGCGCTGGTCTGCTGGCTGTTCCTCGGATCGCTCTCGTCGACGCTGAACGTTATTCTCGCGATTCCCATGTCTCTCATGGGCACGATCGCCGTCATCTATTTCTGCGGTTTTACGCTGAACACCTTCACCCTGCTCGGTCTCGGACTCGCCGTCGGCATTGTCGTGGACGACGCCATCATGGTGCTGGAGAATATCGTGCGGCGTGCCGAAGAAGGTTCCGACAGGGTGACCGCCGCACAAGAGGGTACGGACGAGATCAAGTTTGCTGCTCTCGCCGCAACGCTCGCCGTCGTCGCCATATTTCTTCCTGTCGTTTTCATGGGCGGCGTCATCGGCAAGTTCTTCATCCAGTTCGGCGTGACACTCTGCGTAGCCGTCATGCTGTCGTATCTGGAAGCCATCACGCTGGCTCCGGCCCGCTGCGCCCAGATCCTCAATATTTCCGCCGAACACGAGCGCGGCCGCATCGGCCGTGCCGTGGACCGGGAGTTCGAGCGGCAGGAGCGCATTTACGCGAAGGCTCTGCGCTGGTCGCTCTCGAATCCGAGATTGGTGCTGGGAGGAGCCGTCCTCCTGTTCGTTGCCAGCGTGTGGGTGTTCTCCCGGCTGCCCGGCGAATTCGTTCCGAGCCAGGACCAGAGCCGCGTGCTTGTCCGCCTGCAGACGGCCGTGGGTTCCGACATCTGGGAAACCGACAGCCTGTTCAAGCAGGCAGAAGCATACGTCAACGTCCAGCCGGAAGTGGATCTCGCCTTTGCCGTCGTAGGCGGCATGGGCGGCGGCCAGGTGAATACCGGCGTCATGTTCGTCACGCTGAAGCCGCCGGGCCAGCGAGACGTCACACAGAAGGAATTCTCCGCCCGGCTCCGCAAGGAATTGAACTCCTACCCCGGACTCAAAGCGGTCGTGCAGGATCTTTCGCAGCAGGGATTTACGGCGCAACGCGGCTTCCCGCTGGAGTTTTCCGTCCGGGGTTCCGACTGGGACGAACTCGTGAAACTCAGCCAGGACGTGGTGGAAGAGCTGCGCCAGAGCGGCCTCGTGATCGACCTCGATACCGACTACCAGCTCGGCATGCCTGAGCTCCGCGTGCTGCCCGACCGGGCCCGGGCGGCGGATCTCGGCATTCCCGTCGCCGACGTGGCGACGACCGTAAACGCGCTTGTGGGTGGTGTCCGGACCGGCAAATTCAGCACCGGTGGCCGCCGGGTGGACGTCCGGCTCCGGCTGCTTGCCGGACAGCGGGCCCGCCCGGAAGACCTCTCCCGTCTGAAGCTCCGCACTTCGGGAGGAAACCTGGTCCCGCTGTCCTCCCTCGTGCGAACCATCGAACAGCCGGCGCTCCAGGCGATCACCCGCAAGGACCGCGAGCGGGCGATCACCGTGTTCGCCAACATCGCACCCGGTCACTCGCAGAAAGAAGCCGTCGCCTTCGTCGAGGGACTGCGATCGAAGATGCCCACGGGCTACACACTCGTGCTCGGTGGATCCTCTGTGGCTTTCCAGGAGTCGATGAACAGCCTGCTATTCGCCCTCGTCCTCGGCATTGTCGTCGCCTACATGATTCTGGCCGCCCAGTACAACTCCTATCTGGATCCGGTGACCGTGCTGACGATTCTTCCCCTCTCGGTCACAGGAGCGGCCGCTGCGCTCTGGCTTGCCGGCAAGAGTCTCAACATCTTCAGCATGATCGGCCTTCTGCTCCTGATGGGGCTCGTGAAGAAGAACTCGATCATCCTCGTGGACTACACGAAGCAGGCCCGCGAGAAAGGCATGCCGGTGCTGGAGGCTCTCTACCGCGCCGGAGCGGTCCGTTTCCGGCCGATCATGATGACGTCGATTACGACGATGATGGCGTCCGTGCCGGTGGCGCTTCAGCTCGGTGCCGGATCCGAAGTCCGTGCCCCCATGGCCATTGCGGTACTGGGCGGCCTCATCGTCTCGACGGTTCTCAGCCTGCTGGTCGTTCCGGCGTTCTATCTCGTGTCGGACGATTACAAGGAACGGATTGGAAAATGGCATACGGAGAGAACCGCCCGGCAGGCTGCCGGGAAGGCTGCCCAGGAGCCCGGAGCGGGATGACTCAGATCATGGGGTACCAGCCACAGTTCCGGCATGATTAAGTGCGATACCGGGCCTTTCGCCCGGATATGGAGGAAGTCCACATGAAAGCCAACGTGGGAACCGCTGATCGAATTGCGAGGGCCGTTATGGGCCTCGGCATCATTTCCGCCGGCCTATACTACCAGTCCTGGTGGGGTGTGATCGGCGTTGTTCCCCTCACGACATCCGCCCTGCGGTGGTGCCCGGCCTACCTTCCGTTCGGGATCTCCACCTGCAGCAAAGGCGATGCGTCCTGCTGCGATACGGGCAAGGAAACCGCCTGATCCTCAGGCACCCGGCCAGTCGATCCCGAGATGTTTTCCGGGATCCTTCAGGAATTCCTGCCAGAACTGTCCGTATTTCGTGATCTTCCAGCCGTCCACGGCCCGGTGGTCGAAGAACGCCATCAGCGGCAGCCGGTGACGGATGACAATCTGGTCGTTCTCCACCACCGGTTTTTTCTCTACCCGGCCGACCACCATCGACGCCACAATCCCGATGCCCGGCGGCGGCATGAGAGCTAGTCCGGTGAAGGTCGCCGCTTCGTTCATGCCGAGCGAGCTGACGGAGAAGCTTCCGGGGCTCACATCGAGGTCCGGGATCACCTCCCCGAGGCTGAAGTTGCTGATGGCCGCCTTGGCCGCCCGAACGACCGTGTTCAGGACGAACGGCGGCAGGGCGTCGAGAAGCCGGCCGATCTCCCCGCCTTTCTCCATGCGGTCACTCGACTCTTTCGTCACTTTCACCCGCCCTCTCATGTCGGCCGCAATTTCTTTCAGGGATTTCCGGTTCGCATCCCGGATCAGGATCATCGCCGTTTCGCTCTTGTCCCCGAGGTTCACCGGGGCGGCAATATCGATGGTGGACAGGTCGTAGAGCCGCTTGCCGACGATCCGGCGGTTCAGCTCGGGGTATTTTTCAAGACTGAGCGCCACTGCCTTGATGAGAAGCCCGGTCATCGTCACGTGGGTATCGTTCGTGGTGTTGTACCAGGCGAGGAATTTCATCGCCGCCTCGACGTCATAGTCCCGTGTGGCGCAGATGGTAGGCGAAGCCGGTTCGTCCCAGACGTGCAGTGCGATCCGCCGCCAGAGTGACATTTTTTCCGGTGGCACAGGCTGAGGGCGTGAACTCATGGCATGATCCTTTCAGACACCAGCCGGCGGCGTTCCGGGACGGCAGGCGCTGCCTGATGGTGCGGGCACGTCGAGATACCGGAAGCCTAGCCGCCCCGGTTCAGGAATTGGAGCTTTCGCCCGTTCCATCCGGGTCGTATCGGTAGCCGAGCCCCCGTACCGTGAGCAGGAAACGGGGGTTCACGGGATCGGCCTCAATGAACCGGCGGAGCCGAACGATGAAAGCGTCGGCCGTGCGGGTATTCGTGTCAGGCTTGAGGTCCCATACCTTTTCCAGCAGTTCGGCTCTGGGGACGAGCCGTCCGGGATTTTCCGCGAAAATCTTGAGAAGCATCGCCTCTTTCACCGTCAGGGTCTGGCGCTCGCCCCCCCGGGCGATCTCGTGGCGGGCAAAATCCACTTCAGCCACGCCCATCTTCGTCCTGGCGGTTTTCCCGCCCGGTCCGCGCAACCACTCCTGACGGCGGAGCAGTCCGTTCAGGCGGGCCAGAAGAATCTTGAAGTCGAACGGCTTGGTCAGATAGTCGTCCGCCCCGGCTTCGAGTCCGCCAGCCTGATCCTCCGGCTGCGACCGGGCGGTGAGCATGATAACCGGCGTATAGTTGTCCGCCTTGCGCATCCCCCGGACGACTTCCGTGCCCTCCATCCCCGGCAACATGTCGTCCAGGATCACAATGTCGAACTTCTCCTCCCGGACCCGCTCGCTCGCTACCCTGCCGTTATCCACGGCAACGACCTCGAAACCTTCCCGGTCCAGGTTGAACTGGAGTCCGCGGGAAAGCGCGGCGTCGTCTTCCACAAGCAGCAGTCTAGGCATGGGAACCGGAAACCTCCCGGACCAGCGCGGGTTCGGCGTCGCGAACCAGCGGCAGCGTCACCCGGAACACCGTGCCCCGGCCGGGGCCGCCGGAAATGGCCTCGATTTTCCCCCGGTGCAGGTGCACCGAACGGGCCGCAAGATAAAGCCCGAGTCCCGACCCTGCCCTGCGGCGGACTTCGTCGCCGGGGGCCCGGTAAAAACGGTCGAATATCTTTTCGAGGGCGAATCCCGGGATCCCTACCCCTTCGTCCGTCACCGACACAACGGCCCGGTCCGGGACGGAGAGATCCATCGACACGGTCACCCGGACCCGCTCGCCGCTGTATTTGACCGCATTGTCGATCAGATTCCTGAACACTACCCGGAGGAGTTCCGCGTCTCCGGAAACGACCGCCTCGCCCGTCCTCCGCCACTCGAACTGGCTGTCGCCGAGCTGGTACCGCTCGCGGGCCTCGGCGGCACATTCGTCCAGGATCGCCGGAAGGCTCACCGGCTGAAACAGGTCCCGGCGGTCCTCCGCGTCGATGGTCTGCACCTGGAGCACTTCCTCGATCACCCGGCTGAGGCGGTTCAGTTCCCGGCGCATGGTACCATGGAACTCCGTCCGCAGTGCGGGATCCAGATCCGGCATCTGAATCGTGTCGAGGTAGAGCGAAAGAGAGGCGATCGGGGTCTTGAGCTCATGGGTGATCGAGTCGATAAACGTCTGCTGCCGTTCGTTCTGACGGATCTCGCTCACAAGCCGGATGATGAACAGGATGAGCCCGACGATGATCAGGGCGAAGAACAGGGAGCCGAATCCGAGCACCACCCAGTGGGAGGTGCCGATCCGCTCCTTGAGCTGGCGAAGATGCAGGTAGTCGCGGACCATGAGGATGTTCCATCCCACGGTCAACATCACGGCGAAGATCGTCAGCAGGACACCGAAGGTGATGACCCATGCGATCCTTTTCCGTTCTTTCCGCTCAACGCTCATTCTTACGTCCCGGTCTCAATCTCCGTCCGGCTCGCCGCGGCGGCCGGACCATGCCATCCTCTCCCCAATTATGACGGCTGTTCCCTTTGAATCCATCCGCGCGCGGGGGCCCCTCCAGGTGCTTGCCGTCCGAGGCACCGTTCAGCGGCTGGCCGCGGTCCGGAGCGGACAGCAGACATTGCACCCGGGCGATACCCTTCCCGAAGGGTCCAGAATCCGGCTGGAGCCCGGTTCCGCCATCGAACTGGAGGGCAAGCGGGACGGCCGGCTGGCCTTCGCCGCCCCTTCGGATTCCCGGACTATCTTCCTCCACTATCTGGATGAAAACGAACTCGGCCACCGCCTGATGAAATAACCCCTCTTGACCCCGCCGTTCCGGCCAGCTTGCCGCAAGGCGGCGAAGTAACTATGTAACCCGCCCGTCCCCAAAGGGAGGGACAGGAATCCTCATTATGCCCTCACCGAAGCAAAACCCTCCAGTGATCCAGGCCCTGATCCAGGCGCACGAGCTGTCCTGGACCCCGGAAGACTGGTCTGTCCGCCTCGATGTCCTCGAGAAACGGTATCGCCAGACCGGCCAGGAAAACGATTTCCGGCTGGGGCTGTCCCATATTCTCTCCACAACCAGCTTCAAACGCCCGGAATTCGCCGACGAAATCCGGCGGCGGATCTGATTCCGCAGCATATCCATCCGTCCGATGGGGCGGAGAGGGAGCCCTTCCAGTTGTCCAAGCGCGTTCTCGTATGTGACGACGATCCGAACCTCTCGAAGCTGCTCAAGACGACGCTCGAGCGGGCGCTGGATGTGACCGTGACCATGGTGCCGTCCGGAATCGACGCCATCGAACTACTTGAGAAAGAGACGTTCGACCTCATGGTGCTGGATCACCTGATGCCGAAAATCGATGGCCTCGAGACCCTGAAACGTGTTCGTACCATGCCGAACGGCTCGGTTCTCCCGATCCTTTTTTACTCGGCCATCGACCTCAAGATGGTCGCCGTGACCGAAGGCGCGAACCAGTTTCTCCGTAAGCCGTCCAACGTAACTGAAATATCCCGTACCTGCGCCGGCCTGCTCGGCATCGAACTGCGCAAATAGCCCCAGGCCGCCGTGATCCATCTCCGGGTGGTTTCCGCCCGATTTGCGGTATAATCGGCCTGACGGTGGGAAACGGAATTCCGGACGATACGGCGCCTGAGCGCCTGTCTGCGGCAGCCTATGGCCGGCGGACGCAGCTCAGCCTCGAACACGAGGCGAGGTACCGTTTTATCGCCCAGCTGACGGCCGGCAAGCGGATTCTTGATGTGGGCTGCGGCGAAGGCCTCATGCTGGAACTCGCGGCCCGGAACGGCGCCGCGGAACTGTTCGGTATCGACGGTTCGGAAGAGGCCCTCGATGCCGTGCGCCAGCAACTTGCCGGGTATCCGAACGTGCATCTTCAGAAAGGACCCGCCGAAACCCTTCCTTACGCCGACCGGTCGTTCGACCTCGTCACCGCTCTCGAGGTGATCGAGCATCTGGACCAGCCCGATGCAGCGGTTGCAGAATGCCGCCGCGTCGTGAAACCCGACGGTCTCGTGATCGTCAGCGTCCCGAACGACGGTTTGCTCCCGGCGGCAAACCCCTATCACCGGAACCGGTTCACCCATAGCCGCCTGCTGGGACTCATGCGGCAGCATTTCCCCCATGTCCGGCTGTTCCGGCTCGTGACCTATGCCGGCGCCACCGTGCTTCCGTTCGGCCATGAGGAAACCACCCTCCGCCTTCCGGAACTCGAACACCGGGGCTGGGCAGCCGCTGCGTCCATGCGCAAGCTTCCGGCCATCGCCTCGGCGACAGCCCTCGGCCCCCTGTCCGGATTCGAAGCTGAAAGTACCGGACGCTTCGAAGGCGTCATCTCGCATCTCGCCCGGGAGATCGAAGGGCTGAAAAGCGATCTCCGCGACCTGCGCCAGTCCGCCCTCTACCGGTGGCTCCACCGGCTTGCTGTCGAGGCAGGCCGGCGCGATCTCAGGATTCCCGGCTGGGTTCTGCCGGAGGGATTCAGGTCCCCGCCTGCTGACAAACGGGACGGCGGCGGTCCCGGAGACACATGAAGCCCCGGCTCAAGACCGATCAGCTCGGAAAGTGGTTCGGCCGCGGACGCCCGCCCCGTCCGTTCGAATCCGGCGGCGGAACCTGGGCCCTGTCGGGCGTTTCGTTCGAGGTGCCGGGGGGAGAAGCTCTCGGGCTCGTGGGCCCCAACGGTGCAGGCAAAACCACCCTGCTCCGGCTCGCCGCCGGGATCCTGCACCCGAACTCCGGCAACCTTCAGATACACGGGCGCGTCACGTCGGTTCTGGAACTCACGGCCCCGTTCTCCCCCGTCCTCACCGGATCCGAGAACCTCCGCCTTGCCCTCCAGCTCCAGGGGGCTCCCGCTGGCGATCTCGACCGCCTCCACGGGGAAGCGGCCGCGTTCAGCGGACTTGGAGGAAAACTGGCTGAGCCTCTGGCCTCCTACTCGCAGGGGATGATTCTCCGGCTCGGCTTCTCCGCTGCGACGGCGTTTGTCGGCGACCTGCTGCTTCTCGATGAACTGCTGCTCGTAGGGGACGAGGAGTTCCAGGTGAAATGCAACCGGCGCGTAATCTCGCTGCTCGAGCGGGGCACCACCGTCATTTTCGCCTCCCACGACCTCTACCGGATCGAGATGCTCTGCCGCCGGACGATCTGGCTGGACCGGGGTAAAATCAGGGATGACGGCCCGAGTGCGGGCGTCCTCGATGCCTACAAGCGCTCTTCGGGAGACTCCCGCGAACTCCCTGCCCACGCCTTCGGCGCGACGTCCGGATGGATCCACCACACCTCCGCCGCGATGCCGGTCAGGATCGCCGGATTCCGGCTTCTGGGTCCTGACGGCTTTGAAGCCCGCAGCTTCTCCACCGGCGGGCGGTTCGGCTTCGAAGTATCTCTTGAAGGTGACGTCCCGCTCCCCTCGATGCTTGTCTCGTTCTATGTCTACCGTAGCGACGGACTGCTGGTCTCTCAGTTTGGCTACGAATTCGATGCGCCGGATGGCGGCCGCACCCGGACCCTGCTGCGGGGCGACTGCCCCGAGATCCCGCTCACGACCGGCGAATACAGCCTGAACATCGCCCTGATCCCCAAGGGCCTCGTCGTCGGATATTTCGACTATGAGACCGGCAGGCGTTTTTTCAGCATCGACAACAGCCGGAGCAACTTCGAGCTTCGGGCCGGCGTATTCCGCCTGCCTGTGAGCTTCCGTCAGGAGGGCGAACGGTGAGCGCGGCTTCCGGTTTCGCCGTTTACCGAACGCTGGTAATGACGGACCTCAAGGTCCGCTACGGCGGCAGCCGTTTCGCAAAGGTCTGGGTCGTGCTCCAGCCGCTCTTTTACCTCGCCTTCATGACCGGCGTGTTCTTCGGCATTCTCGACGTACGCTTCGGCGGCGGCGGATTCACCGGCTACATCTCGGCACTTTTTCTGGGCCTGCTGCCCTACCTTGCGCTTCAGGAAACGATCATGCGGTCGAGCCTCTCGTTCTTCGAACGGGCTTCGCTCGTCCGCTCGTATCCGGTTCCAAAGTACGCCGTTCCGCTGGTGCCCCTGGGCCCGGCGATGATCTCGCAACTGATCGCGACAGGAATCGGCCTGACGGTTCTCGTGGCCGGGGGCCGGGGGAGCCCGGCGATACTGCTCCTTCCGCTCGTGCTCGCCATCCAGACCGCAGGCCTCGCAGGTCTCGCCCTCCTCTCGGCGGCGTTTTTCACCGAACGGCGGGAGTTCCAGCCGCTGCTCCAGTGGGCCCTCCAGGCATGGCTGTTTCTCTCGCCGGTTTTCTACCCGCAGGAACAGCTCCCGGGTTTTCTGGGAACAGCCTCGCTCGGCTTTAACCCGCTCGCCCAGTGGGCGGCGCTCGGGCGCCTCGCCGTCATTGAAGGCCGCGTTGGTCCCCCTGAAGTCTGGGGAGCGGCTATGGCGGTTAATCTCCTGCTTCTGGCGGGAGGGATCCTCTATTACAATCGCCGGTACCCGTCCCTCGTGGACCGCGTCTAGGGAATCCGGACGACGATCCGGCCGTCACCTTCTGCCCGTGCCTGACAGGCCAGCCGGGAGAACGCCGTGACCCCTCTCGCAGCGGACAGCTTCATCGCCTCCGCTTCGGAAGCGGGTGAGAGCAACTGCCGCCCCGATTCAACAATCACATGGCAGGTGGTGCACCGGCCCTGGCCGCCGCATTCGTGACCAAGTCCCGTGGCGGCGGCGAGGGCCGCCTCGAGAACGGATGTTCCCGGAGAAATCTCCGCCGTGACGCCCGAAGGACGGAACAGGACGGAAGCCATCAGGAGCGTTTCGGCGGGTGGCCGCCGCTCTCATCGGCGTTCTGGACAAGCTTCGTGCCGGCGATGGCGCTCGCCTCCTGGCCGCCGAGAGCGTTCTGGATGGAACTGTTGATGAGTTCCTCTGCAAGGCCGTGCGTCGCCCGATCCAGTTCCTGAATGCAGGCCTGAAGCAGGTTCCGGTCGGTCCCCTGCGCGGCGGCCTTGGTGGTCAGAAGCGCCTGATCGATCCGCATCCTGTCGGGCGGAGAGAGCTTTACGTTGCCCTTGGCGAGCGCTTTTTCGGTCGCCCGGACCATCGTTTCGGCCTCGACCCGGAGTTCCAGCAGCTGGCGCATCTCGAGATCCGCCTGCGCGTTCACGATGGAGTCCTTCAGCATCCGTTCGATGGTCGTTTCGTCGAGCCCCGAGGCCGGTTCCACCTGAATCTGGGCGGCGCGCCCCGTACGGAGCTCCTTAGCCGTCACTTTCAGGATGCCGTTCGCATCGACGAGAAACGACACCTCAATGCGCGGGACGCCCGCCGGAAGGGGCGGGATATCGGTCAGCTCGAATTTGCCGAGCAGGCGGCAGTCCTGAACGAGTTCGCGTTCTCCCTGGTAGATGTTGATCGCCACCTTTGTCTGGCCATCGGCGAAGGTGGTGAAGTTCTCCTTCGCGAGCGACGGAATCGTCGTGTTCCGGTGAACGAGCTTCGCCATCGCGCCGCCCAGAGTCTCGATGCCGAGGGAGAGCGGAATCACGTCGAGCAGCAGCAGATCGTCGCGGCCGCCGGAGAGAATCTCTCCCTGGACGGCGGCCCCGAGCGCAACCACAGCATCGGGATTGATCTCCGTATGCGGACGGCGGCCGAACAGGTCTTCCACGTACTTGCGGACGAAGGGCACCCGGGTGGAACCGCCCACCATAACCACCTCGTCGATTTCCTTGGGCGAGACCCCCGCGTCGGCGAGAGCCGCCCGGACGATCCGGCCCGTGCGATCCACGATGGGACGGATGATCCCCTCGAATTCGCTGCGTGAAACAGTACGGCTGTAACTGAAGTCGCCAGCCTTCACTTCAAGATGCGCACCCGGTTCGTCCGAGAGGCGGATTTTCACCCGCTCGCACTCGGCCTTGAGCACGGCACGGCCCACCGGCGTCGCCAGCAGGTCCTTACCGGTATCCCGCTTGCAGCAATCGTTGACGAACGCGGCGAAGGCGCTGTCGAAATCGTCGCCGCCGAGCTGCGTGTCGCCGTTCGTGGACTTCACCTCGAATACGCCGTCCCTGAGATTCAGGACCGAAATGTCGAATGTGCCGCCGCCCAGGTCATAAACGGCGATCAGGCCCTGCTTCTTCTTGTCGAGACCGTAGGCGAGTGCGGCCGCCGTGGGTTCGTTGATAATCCGGACCACATTCAGCCCGGCGATCTCGCCCGCAAGCTTCGTCGCCTGCCGCTGGCTGTCGTTGAAGTAGGCCGGCACCGTGATGACGGCATCCTCCACCGGCAGCTTCAGCACTGTCTCCGCCCGGTCCTTCAGCTCACCGAGGATGAGCGAGGACGCCTCGACCGGATTGATCTTCCGGCCGCCCACGTTGAAGTTCACCATCTCCTTGCCCGTAGGCTCAACCTTGTAGGGAAGCCCGCCGATAAATGGCTTCACTTCGTCATAGCTTTTGCCCATGAACCGCTTGACGGAAAAGAGCGTGAGCTCGGGGTTCAGAAGCCGCTGTGCCTTCGCCCGGTCGCCGACCATGATTCCGTCACCGGTGAAGGCGATCATCGACGGCACCAGCGGCTGGGCGTCGCAGTCCACTAGGATGCGGGGGCCGCCCTGGTCCGAGACGGCGACGAGACTGTTCGTCGTGCCGAGGTCGATGCCGATGACCGGGGCCTTTTCCTTCTTCCCCTTGATAGCCGACATGTCGATCATGATCGGACGCGCCATGAAACCTGCTCCTTAACCGCCGGTCCGCCGGCGAATATCTTCACGCATGCGATAGAGATACTGCCCGGCTGTTTTCAACTTCCGCAGTTCCCCGGCGATCTCCCGCCGGAGCGCTCCGTTGCCCGCCCTCTCCCCAGGATTTTCCAGCCCCTCCGATTTCCAGCGGGCCGAGAGCCTGGAGGCCGCCTGCCGGTTCTCCGTCTCGAGAGCCTCCAGGCGTTCCGAAATCTTCCGGAGCGCTCCGCTCTCCCCGTCCATCAGCGCTTCCTGCATCTCGAAATAGTCTTCCGCAAGCTCGGCCGGGACCTGAGCCTTAGCCCCGGCGGAAGCTCCCGCCGGAATCTCCAGTTCCTTCTCCTCGAGCCCGAGGAAATAGTCGAGCCGGGCGGTGGGGTCGCGCATCGTCCGCCAGGCGTCGTTCAGAAGCGCCGAACGCTGCATCGCGTTCTCTAGCTGTTCGGGTTTCTTCCCGAACCGGTCCGGGTGAAGCCTTCGGGACAGCTCGTAGAACCGGCTCTCGGCCGCTTTCAGATCCGGTTCCAGCGTGCGCGGAAGCCCGAGCACCGTGAACAGGTCTTCGTCTCCGCGGAGCGGCTGAACCCAGCCGCAGGCAGGACAGAGCGGCTCCGCCGGCCTCACCGGCTTTCCACAACCCTGGCAGACCGTGTCGCTGATGGCGTTACTGTTCCGCGTTTACGCGGCGAACGATTCGCCGCAACTGCAGCTCTTGGAGGCATTCGGGTTCTGGAACGTGAAGCCGGAACCCTCGAGGCCGTCCGCGTAGTCGATCTGGATACCCTGTAGGTAGAGCGAGCTCTTGGGGTCGATGAACACCCGGAGGCCGCTCTCGTCCTGGATACGGTCAAACTGGCCCGGGTCCTTCTCGAAGGCGAGCCGGTAGCTCATGCCCGAGCAGCCGCCGCCCACGACCGCGACCCGCAGGCCTACTTCGCCGAGCTGTTCCTTGTCGATCAGGTATCTCACCTGCTCGCGGGCCTTCTCTGTCATTGTGATGACCGGTTCGCTCATGGCTCAGCTCTTGGAGGGCTCCTTGCCCTGCTTCTTCAGGTAGTCGTTCACCGCCGCCTTGATGGCGTCCTCGGCGAGCACGGAACAGTGGATCTTCACCGGCGGGAGCGCCAGCTCGTTCACGATGTCCGTGTTCTTGATCTTGAGAGCATCTTCCACCGATTTGCCCTTCACCCACTCGGTAGCGAGCGACGAGCTGGCGATGGCGCTGCCGCAGCCGAAGGTCTTGAACTTCGCGTCCTCGATGACGCCGTTCGCCACCCTGATCTGCAGCTTCATCACGTCGCCGCACTCGGGAGCGCCGACAACACCCGTGCCGACGCTCTCGTCCGACTTGTCGAGCGCGCCCATGTTCCGGGGGTTCTCGAAGTGATCGATGACCTTGTCGCTGTATGCCATGTGACGTTACCTCTGTTATTGCCGGACCGCCGCAGCGGGAGTCAGTGACCCGTCCACTGGACCGTCTTCAGGTCGATGCCTTCCTTGTACATTTCATAAAGCGGGGAAAGGTCGCGGAGACGCCTGACGGCGCCCACCACCTCCCCAGCCACGTAATCCACTTCCTGTTCGGTCGTGAACCGCCCGAGCCCGAACCGGATCGAGCTGTGGGCCAGTTCCTCGCCGACGCCGAGCGCCCGGAGAACGTAGCTCGGCTCGAGGCTCGCCGACGTGCAGGCGGAACCCGAACTCACAGCCACATTCTTGATCGCCATCATCATCGACTCGCCTTCGACGAAGGCGAACGACACGTTCAGGTTGTTCGGCAGCCGGTGGACGGGATGGCCGTTCAGGTGAACTTCGTCCAGTTCCTTCTGGAACCGCGTCCAGAGCCTGTCGCGGAGCTGCTTGAGGCGGCCGCTCTCCTCTTCCCACACACGGCCCGCCTTTTCGGCCGCCGCGCCGAGGCCCACGATGCCGGGGACATTCAGCGTACCCGACCGCATGCCGCGCTCGTGACCGCCGCCGTGAATGACCGGAGCTACGCGCACGCGGGGGTTGCGGCGCCGCACGTAAAGGGCGCCGATCCCCTTGGGACCGTACATCTTGTGGGCGGAAACGGACAGGAGATCGATCCCCATCTGCTCCACGTCCACCTTCACCTTGCCGAGCGCCTGCACGGCGTCCGTGTGGAAGACGACCTTCCTGTCCTTGCAGATCCTGCCGATCGCCTCGATGTCCTGGATCGTCCCGATCTCATTGTTGGCGAAGATCACCGACACGAGGACCGTATCCGGGCGAATGGCATCCTTCAGGGCGTCCAGGCTGATCCGGCCATGCTGGTCCACGTCCAGATAGGTGACCTGCCAGCCCTTCTTCTCCAGGTACTTGCACGGGTCGAGGACCGCCTTGTGCTCAAGCTTCGTCGTGACGATGTGCTTGCCCTTTTCCTCGTACATCTCGGCGACGCCGAGCACGGCCATGTTGTCCGATTCGGTGGCGCCCGAGGTGAAGACGATTTCCTTGGACGAGGCGCCGACCAGCGCCGCCAGCTGCTCGCGCGCCTTCTCGACGGCGGATTCGGCCGCCCAGCCGTAGGCGTGGCTCCGGCTCGCAGCGTTGCCGAACTCCTCAGAGAAGTACGGCAGCATGATCTGGAGCACTTCCGGGTCCACGGGCGTCGTGGCGTTATGGTCCATGTAGACCGGAATCCGGACGCCGTTATCGAGTGTCTTCAGTTGCGGCATGGCTGCTGACGGTGAACCTCCAGAAAAGCGCCTCAAACGGCGGCGGCCTCGGGCCGCTGGCCTTCCTTGGCCGGATCGGAAATCTCCGCGAAAATCTCGCCGAGCGTGGTCTGCTTAAGCACGTCCCGCACGCGGCTGTTCAGCCGGCGCATGGGACCCACGATCGTGCAGTGGTTGAACTGGATGCAGGTCTGGGCGCCGGCACCGTCCGTGCCCGAAGGCCGCGCACACTCGATCATGCCGAGAGGACCGTCCATGGCCTCCACGAAATCGGCGAGCGAGATCCGGTTCAGGTCGGCCGACAGGCTATAGCCACCCAGAATGCCCTGGTGGCTCTGCACATAGCCCTCGCGCTTCAGCCTCTGCATGATCTTGGAGACGAGATCGAAGGACAGGTGATAGCGGTCGGCGATCTCGCGGGCGCTCGAGTACGTCCCCTCCGACTGGGAGGCGATGTGCTTGAGCGCGATGATCGCGTACTCCGTTTTTTTGGTGAACTGGAACATCTGTCTGCCCCTGTCACTCGGCCGGAAATCCCATGACTCCCGCCGCCTGACCACCCATGTTCCGGCTTGCCGGGTCCCGCCCTTTGGGGAGAACCCTAAACCAGACCGGAAATGTCCGAGATCAAGATGGCGATCAGAGGCCTTATTGTCAAGATAGGACTAAAAAAGGCTTTGATTGTCAGAGGCGTTGAAAATGCTCGAAATAAATCAGTGATTTCAAATAGTTATACCCATAGATGCCCCGTCAGGCAGTGGAGGGTCAACCTGCGCCGCTTCCTGAATGGCTTTACCGGCCTGATCGATAGGCTTTAGAGTCGGCCTCACGACCCGGCATCTCCGGCCGGTGCTGCGAGAGTGGTGGAATGGCAGACACGCAGGTCTTAGAAGCCTGTGCCCAAAAGGCGTAGGGGTTCAAGTCCCCTCTCTCGCACCAAGTTTCTTCTCCCCCGTTTTTTCCGAATACGTCGAACGGAAACGCCAA
>CAZUMS010000010.1:0-101867 GCA_964621525.1 uncultured bacterium | reverse complement strand
GTCATCCCGCCGGGGGACCCCTCCCCCCCCCCTGTTTTTTCGGACTCTCCCCCTCCCCCCCCTCCCTATTCACAGGGAGGGGGAACCGGAGCAAACCCTCCCTGAGTAGGGAGGGTGGCGCGGAGCGCCGGGAGAGTCTGAGCAAGCAGAAGATCCCTCCGCTCCGGCCTTCGGCCGGAATGACAGCGCTTAGGCGGAGTAAAACCTGAACGATCCCGGCCGGTTAGGCCCGATAACGAGGAATAAGGAGGAAAACCGTTCCCTGCATTTTTCCAGGGGCTCCGGCGGTTGAACGGCCAGACCGGCGGCACGCGCCAGGGCGCGGCCCTGAGGCGGAACCCCACCCCACGAAGCCAGTCTAGAACATAAGAACCGGAGATCAAGAGTGGGTCCCCGAGGGGATTGCACAACCCCCGGAAATCGCGTGGGTATTTATTTTGGAGAGTCCCCGTGTGGCCCGCCCGGACGAACCTGATACCGCAGGGCAGGGGCGTGAAGGGCCGCTGCGCAATATTTTCCGTTCGGAATCCGTACAGGGGCAGATCGGTCCACGGCTAACCCGTTGAAATCAGAAGGGCCACATCCGGGCCGCCGCATGCAGCTTGTGACGGATGCAGGGACGGGACATTTCCGAGAAACGGTATCGCCAGTTCCGCAGGCTGTCGTATACGCCGGTGATGGAGAACCATCCCGTCAGACTGACGGAGATTACGGCCAGCGCACTCGACTACTGGGGAATGGTCTGGAGGCAGCAGCACCTGAAGACGACGGGCTGGCCATGGCCGGGGCTGGCCGAGCATTACCGGAGAAAATATCCGGAACGTTTCGATCTGGCTCTCTGGAGCGGCGAAATCCTGTGCGGGCTCTGTCTGGGCAAACCCTCCGGGGCGAGATCCCATCTGTCCCTTGAATACCTGGAAGCGAATCCGGATCCGTCACATCCCCTGAAGGGGCGGATCCTCGACCTGACGCTGGCGGCGGCCGACAACTACGCGATGGCGACCGGCTGCCGCCGCATCCGGCTCGTTGAACCGGAGGCGGATTTGATCCCCCGCTACGAGGCGGCGGGGTTCCGTCTTGTGCGCCCTCGTGCCGGCCAGCCATACTTGGAGAGCGAGGTCCCCCGTCATGAAGGCCGTTAAAACCCGTCCGGCGAAAAAGGCAGGAACGCCCGCCGCCACCGGCTGGAAACCCCGCGGGCGAGAGGCCCGGAGCGTGGCGGAGGCCAGCCGGAGAATCCGCTCGGCCGTTCCGCGAACGATGCCGGCGCTGCCCGCGTCCTGCACTGAACGGCTGGGGCGCACTCCCGCCCGTGACCGCGCACCGAAGCCGAAGAACTCCTGAGCGGCTTCCGCCGCCGCGCAATAATACGCCTAGAATTGCCCCGGTTTTCTACAGCTCGCCTGCCCGGTGTTTCTCATGCGGAGATTTTGAGATGCGCTCTGGATGATCCGGGGTCATAGGGAAATGATGGCCCAGTGTCATGGATTTCCTTGCATCATTTCTATCTATGCACTGGATTTACGCCAGTAGTGATTGTCCCTGGCTTCCCTAAGAAATTCCCTGGTCCGCCTGAGTGCCAGGCAGAAAAATCGGGGAAACGCGAGAAACTGTTCGATGGGGTGATGCCGTCGCTGATTTTTCGCTCTTTCATTCATGGGATCCCGCCGCCTCCCGTTGCTCATCACGATCAACGATGTCGTCACCGCGTCGCCCCATGCGGACCCACTCTTCGCGCACAAGGTCTTTGCGCCGTTCGAGCAGTTCTGCCGCATCGGGGTGCATCTTCCAGGGGTGGAAGCCTTTTCTCAGCGAGGCGACCAGCACATGGGTCGAGCCGCCGATCGCTCCCTTCGCTCCGAGCATGGACTCGAAGAGCGCCAGCCAATTGCGAAGTCTCTTCCCGCCATCGGCCTCCTCGCCCTCCATGAAGACAAAGAAACCCGCGCCCGACATCAGAGCAATTGAAGTGGCAAAGTAAGGGAGGCTGACGAGCCGTTCGACGTAGGTACGCCACGTATCCCCATATGCCTGATGGAATGCGTCGAAAAATGCAGTCGCGTGCTCCACCTCTTCATAAAAATGCCACATGAACAGCTCCTGCGCCTCCGGTATGGCATGTCTGATTGGCGATTCATCATTGAGTGCGATCGTGCCCGTCTCACCAATGGCCTGCTCGCCGGCTGCGCTCATCGCGTGAACCATCGATTGCCCGGCACAGTCCTCTACAAGCTGCATGATGTCCGCGACGAAGCGCTGGAATGGCTCAACCGGGTAACCACGCCTCTCAAGCAGGCGATTGAGTCGCCCATGCACGACCGAGTGGTAGGCCTCTTGCTGGATATAACGGCGGGCTTCGTCACGAAATACCGGATCCTTGATCATAGGCAGCATCTGCTTGGCTGAACGAATGAACACTGCCTCGGCGGCGCTGAACATGATCGTGGCCATGTTGAACATAGCGTTGTACGGCCTGCTTTGCGGAAACATCGCCGAAGGAAAGTCATCGGTGAACTCAAAATCAGGAAGCCGGGGTTTGATCGTGATCCCCATGGCCTCGGTTGGGGTCTGTGCGGATGTGGGTCGCATTGCTCCTCCTGTTTACGTTGGCGCTGTGGGCATCAATGCCTCTTGGTTCGATCAGAAATGAACCAACGTGTCATTATAATGAACTTCGGGTTCATTATTGTCAATGACCAGAATTTCGAGTGAAAACAAATACTTGTGCGCATCTCTCGCATCGACTACGTTGCGAAAGCCAAGGGAACGGCTGAATTTGCTCTTATCGGAACTCTTCGATGGCTCGACCGCTCAAAGCACAAAGCGGTGATACCCGCCAGGAAATTATCGACGCCGCAGCCAGGCTGTTTGCCGAGCATGGCTACCATGGCACATCCCTTCAGCGAATTTGCGAGGTTGTTGGGGTCACGAGGCGTGCCCTTCTTCATCATTTCGAGAGCAAGGAGGGTTTGTTTGAAGCGGTGCTGCGCGCGCGTTTCCTGGACAAGAGTGGAAAATTGATGGAGGAATCGATTTCCAGTGCAGGCGCGGCAGACGAAGTCTTTACGCATCTGTGGTTGATGGTCGATCATCTCCTTCAGCAAGAGAGGGGGCTTGTCGTCGTGGCCTTCGCCCAGATGATGCAGCCCGACGGGGCCGCGCGTAGCCTGGTGCGCGATGTGGTCATTCCATATATCGATCGTTTTGAAGCCTACCTCCGCGAAACCTCGGACCCGCCCATCCCGCCGGATGCGCCGGTGCGCGAAGCTCTCATGCAACTGGCTGTGTCTCTGGTCGCACGTACCGGCATGGGAGATTTCGGCGATGATATATGGGGATCGCCGGCCGATATGCTGGCGCTTAGCCGGGCCATTCTGCTCGATCTTCAAGAATGGCCCAGGAAACGACGAGCCCGACAAGCGGGGTCCTCCCGTCCATATTGACCCAAGAGAGTCAACCGTCCGGCCGTCAGGAGCGGAGAGCCGAAAACAGCCCATCACGCACCCGGCCGGGTCCGCACGTTCATCAACTTCCGGATTGTCAGGGGGTGGGTTTGGTGGGAGATGCCGGGCTCGAACCGGCGACCCGTTGATTAAGAGTCAACTGCTCTACCAACTGAGCTAATCTCCCGCGCGCACTGATAGCGGGCGGTGGGGGGTGCGTCAACAGGGGTTTGAGATTTCCTGGGGGTGTGGGAAGCAAGCGGAACCGCTCGCTGCCGCCCGACCCTTCGACGGCGCTCAGGGTGAGCGGCAGGGACATGGCCGGCCTTCAATTGGTGCCACTAAAGAACCGGGGGTGCGGGACCGCGCCGCGCGCCCCCGTTGCCCCGTTTCCCGCGGCCCCGTATACAGGGGCACTAGGGAGCCGGTGAAGCCTGAACGGGATGTGGGAACCTCTGCTGCTGTCGTTTCGCGTGTCGCTCGTCGCCGTGCTGACGGCGTCCGCCTTGGGCATTGCCGTGGGCGCGCTGCTGGAGCGGCGGCGGTTTCCGGGGCGCGAGGTCGTGGACGCGCTGATCACCGTCCCGATGGTGCTGCCGCCCACGGTGCTCGGGTATTACCTCCTCGTCCTCCTCGGGCGGCGGAGCGCGGTCGGCGGGATCTTCGAGGAGACGTTCGGCAGCCCCATCGTCTTCACCGTCACGGGGGCGACGGTGGCGGCGTTCGTGGGGGCGCTCCCGTTCATCATCAAGTCCTCGCGCGCGTCGCTGGAGAGCGTTGACCGGCGGCTGGTCCAGGCGGCCCGGACGCTGGGGGCGGGGCCGCTCCGGGCGTTCCTCACCGTTCACCTCCCGCTCGCCTCGCGCGGGATCGCCGCCGGAATCGTGCTCGGATTCGCGAGGGCGCTCGGCGACTTCGGCGTCACGCTGATGGTCGCCGGCAACATTCCCGGCGAGACCCGGACGGCGGCGCTGGCGATCTACGACGCGGTTCAGTCGGGGCGGAGCACCGAGGCGGGGGCGCTCTCCCTCGCGCTCGGGTTCATGGCCGTCGCCATGCTGTACGCCATCAACCGGCTCGGCCTGAAGGCGCACGAGGCATGAACGCCGTGCAGAACGCCGTGCAGGGTCCTGTAACGAACGCCGCCCCCCGGACGCTGTCGGTGTCCGTCCGGCACCGCTACGGCGGGAGCGGCGGTTTTTCCGCCGGTGTGGAGTTCGAGGCGGGGCCGGGCATCACGGCGCTGTTCGGCCGGTCGGGGGCGGGAAAAAGCACCGTGCTCGCCGCCATCGCCGGGCTGATCCGCCCGGACAGCGGCCGCATCGCCCTGGGCGGCGACATCTGGTTCGACTCCGCCTCGGGGTTCGAACTGCCGGTCCACCGCCGCGGCGCTGCCCTCGTGTTCCAGTCGCTGGCGCTTTTCCCGCACCTGACGGCGCTGGATAACGTGCGGTACGGAATCCCCCGCTCGCTGCCGGACCCGGAGCGCCGGGGGCGGGCCCTCGCCATGCTGGAGCGGATGCGGGTGGGGCATCTCGCCGGACGAAAGCCCCCGTCGTTCTCGGGCGGCGAGGGGCAGCGGGTGGCGCTGGCGCGGGCGTTCGCCATGGAGCCCCGTCTCGTGCTCCTCGACGAGCCGTTCTCGGCGCTGGACCGGGACCTGCGCCTCAGGCTCGCCGCCGACCTGTACAGCTACGTGGAAGAGACCGGCGTTCCGCTGATCCACGTCACGCACAACCGGAGCGAGGCGCGGGCGCTCGCGGGGCGGATCATCCTGATCGAGGACGGCCGGATCACGGCCGCGGGAAACACGGACGATCTCCTTCCGGACGACGGCATGGACGAACGGGCCGCGCTCTCGGCCCTGCGCAAACGCTGAAGCGGCCGTGCGGCGGACCGGATTTCGCTTACTGATCCGCCAGTCAGTCCGGCGGACGGTCCGTTTTTTCTCCCCTTGTCCCGCGTGCTAGATAGATTCGACCCCGGAGCGCGTTTCCGCGTTCCGCCGGAAGAACCTGTCCGAGGCATTTCCATGAGCGAGAAGACGCCGTCCCCCAACCACAAGCGCGACAACCCGTGGGTCATGCGGACCTACTCGGGCCACTCCTCCGCGAAGGCCTCGAACGAGCTGTACCGGACGAACCTGTCCAAGGGGCAGACGGGGCTTTCGATCGCCTTCGACCTGCCGACGCAGACGGGGTACGACTCCGACCACATCATGGCGCGCGGCGAGGTGGGCAAGGTGGGCGTGCCGGTATCGCACCTGGGCGACATGGAGACGCTCCTCAGCCAGATTCCGCTCGACCAGATGAACACGTCGATGACGATCAACGCGACGGCGGCGTGGCTGCTGGCGCTCTACGTCGCGGCGGCGAAGAAGCAGGGCGTCGATACGAAGAAGCTCTCCGGCACGACCCAGAACGACATCATCAAGGAATACCTCTCCCGCGGCACGCACATCTATCCGCCGGGGCCGTCCATGCGGCTCATCACCGACATGATCGCCTACACGGTGACGGAAATCCCCAAGTGGAACCCCATCAATATCTGCAGCTACCACCTGCAGGAGGCCGGGGCGACGCCCGCGCAGGAGCTGGCCTACGCGCTGTCCACGGCGGTCGCCGTGCTCGACGCGGCGAAGGCGTCCGGCAAGGTTCCGGACGCCCTGTTCCCCGAGGTCGTCGGCCGGATCAGCTTCTTCTGCAACGCCGGCATCCGCTTCGTCGAGGAAGTCTGCAAGATGCGGGCGTTCGTCGAGCTGTGGGACCGGATCACCCGGGACCGCTACGGCGTGAAGGACGAGAAGCTCCGCCGGTTCCGCTACGGCGTGCAGGTGAACTCGCTGGGGCTCACCGAGCGGCAGCCCGAGAACAACATCCAGAGGATCGTGCTCCAGATGCTGGCGGTGACGCTTTCGAAGGACGCCCGGGCCCGCGCGATCCAGCTCCCGGCCTGGAACGAGGCGCTCGGCCTGCCGCGGAGGTGGGACCAGCAGTGGTCGCTCCGGATCCAGCAGGTGCTCGCGTTCGAGACCGATCTCCTCGAGTATGAGGATATCCTGGCGGGCTCGAAGGTCGTCGAGCAGAAGGTCGCGAGCCTCGTCGCCGGGGCCGAGGCCGAGATGCAGAAGATCGACGGCATGGGCGGCACGCTGAAGGCGGTCGAGAACGGCTACATCAAGGAGCAGCTCGTGGCGTCGAACGCCCGCCGCGTCCGGTCGATCGAGAACGGCGAGATCACCGTCGTCGGGGTCAACAAGTTCAGGGAGACGGAACCCTCGCCGCTCCAGACGGGCTCTTCCGACGACATTCTGGTCGTGGATTCCTCCGCCGAGCGCGAGCAGATCGCGAACCTCGAGGCCTGGCGCCGGAGCCGGGATTCGGCGAAGGCGAAGGCCGCCGTCGAGCGTCTCAAGAAGGCTGCCGAGAGCGGCGAGAACATCATGCCGGCGTCCATCGAGGCGGCCCTCGCCGGGGTGACGACCGGCGAGTGGGCCGAGGCGCTCCGCGAGGTGTTCGGCGAGTTCCGCGCCCCGACGGGCGTCGCAGGCGCGCTCCGGATGGTGTCGGCCCAGTCGCGCTCGGCCCGCGAGGAGGCCGTGCTGGAACGGCAGAAGGCGGTGGCGAAGTCCATCGGCCACCCGGTCCGGTTCCTGATCGGAAAGCCGGGCCTGGACGGCCACTCGAACGGCGCCGAGCAGATCGCCGTCGCCGCCCGCAACGTCGGCATGGAAGTGATCTACGAGGGCATCCGGCTGACGCCGGAACAGATCGCCAAGACGGCGGTCGAAGAGAACGTGGACGTCGTGGGCCTTTCGATCCTCTCCGGCTCCCATATCGAGCTGGTGCCGCAGGTGCTCTCGGAGCTGAAGCGCCGGGGATCGGCGGACATTCCGGTGATCGTGGGCGGCATCCTCCCCGATCCGGACCAGAAGAAGCTGCTCGCGGCCGGCGTCGCGCGCTGCTACAGCCCCAAGGATTTCGAGATCACCGGCATCATGGCCGACATCGTCGAACTGGTTGCCGAGCGCAACCGGAAGGCGAGCTGAACCCCGCCCATGGCTGAAACTCTCGGCGTAATCGTCCTCGCCGCCGGCGAGGGCAAGCGGATGCGCTCAGGAACGGCGAAGGTGCTGCATCCCGTCTGCGGCCGTCCGATGCTGGAGCGCGTGCTGGATGCGGTGGCGGGCCTGAAGCCGAAGCAGACCGCCGTGGTGGTTTCGCCGCTCCGGCCCGAGGTGAAGGCCCTTGCCGGGGCCAGGGGCGCCAGAACCGCCGTGCAGAAGAAGCCGCTCGGCACCGGCGACGCCGCGAAGGCGGGCCTCAAGGCCCTGTCCGGCGTCTCGGAAGTCCTCGTCGTCTGCGGCGACACGCCGCTTCTCGATACCGGCACGCTCGGCGAGCTGATCGACTGCCGCCGCTCCCACGGGGCGTCCGTCGCCGTGCTGACGGCGATGGTGGACAACCCCTACGGCTACGGCCGCGTGATGAAGGGACCGGCCGGCGACGTGGAACGCATCGTCGAGGAGAAGGACGCGACGCCGGACGAGCGGAAAGTGAAGGAGATCAACTCCGGCGTCTACGTGTTCGACGCGAAGATGCTGGCCGGGTGGCTCCAGCGGCTTGAGCCCAAGAACGCCCAGGGCGAGTATTACCTCACCGACGTCGTGACCTGCGCCCGCGAGGACCACCAGTTCGTCGTCGCCTGGCCCATCGAGGGGGCCACGCGGGTCATGGGCGTCAACACGCAGATGGAACGGCTGACGGCCGAGGACGCCCTTTATCACAAGCGGATGGCGCAGCTTCTGGATGCCGGGGTCATCGTGGATTCCGGCACTCCTCCGAAGGTCGATCCGGAAGCTTCCGTGGAACCGGGCGTCAGGCTGGGTTCGGGCGTCGAGCTGCGGGGCCGGACCGTGGTGCGCGCGGGCGCCTGGATCGAGACGGGCGCCATCCTGGAGAGTTCGGCGATCGGCGCGGGAACCCATGTGAAACCGTACTCGGTGATCTCGGAATCCTCCGTCGGTTCGGACTGCGAGATCGGGCCCTTCGCGCGGCTCCGTCCGGGCTCCGCGATCGGCGACGGCTGCAAGATCGGCAACTTCGTCGAGACGAAGAAGGCCGTATTCGGCAAGGGGTCCAAGGCATCCCACCTCGCCTACATCGGCGACGCGAAGATCGGGAAGAACGTCAACCTCGGCTGCGGCACGATCACCTGCAATTACGACGGCTACAGCAAGCACCTCACGGAGATCGGAGACGACGTGTTCGTCGGGTCCGATTCCCAGCTCGTGGCCCCGGTGAAGATCGGCAGGGGAGCCTACGTGGCGAGCGGCTCGACGGTGACGGAGAACGTCCCTCCGGACTCCCTCGCCATTGCCCGTTCCCGGCAGGTGAACAAGGCGGGCCGGGCGAAAGACCTGCGCCGCCGCCTCTCGGCAGCCTCGAAAAAACCGAAGGGCAAGAAGTAACCCATGTGCGGGATCGTCGGATATCTGGGCCGCGAGGCGGCCGTTCCGGTCGTGATCGAGGGTCTGCGGCGGCTCCAGTACCGGGGCTACGACTCGGCGGGCGTCGCCGTCCTCGAAAACGGGAAAATCTCCCTCGTACGGGCACAGGGCAAACTCTCCGAGCTGGAAAAAAAACTCGCCGCCCGTCCGCTGCCGGGGCACACGGCCATCGGCCATACCCGCTGGGCGACGCACGGACGGCCCAGCGAGACGAACGCCCATCCTCACGTGGCCGGCGACGTGGCGGTGATCCACAACGGGATTTTCGAGAATGCCGACGAGATCAAGGCGCATCTCTCCGGAAACGGCAGCAGTTTCAGCAGCGAGACCGATACCGAAGTGCTCTCGCACCTCGTCCATGACGCCCTGAAAAAGACGAAGAGCCTCCACGAGGCGGTCCGGAAGTCGCTCGGCAGGCTGAAAGGCAGCTATGCGGTCGCCGTCGTGAGCGAGCGTTTCCCCGGAATCATCGTGGGGGCCCGGAGCGGCGCGCCGCTCATCGCCGGTGTCGGCGAAGGGAAGGGCGAATACCTGCTCGCGAGCGACCTGCCGGCGCTGCTCCCGTTTACCCGGAAGGCCGTGTTCCTCGAGGACGGCGACGTGGTGGAGCTTTCCTCCGGCGGCATCCTCGTGACGGACAGCCGTGGCCGCAAGGTCCGCCGCCCCGTGACGACGGTCGACATGGATCCCGTCTCGGCGGAAAAGGGCGGATACAAGCATTTCATGCTGAAGGAGATCCACGAGCAGCCGGTGGCCATCGCCAACGCGCTGGCGGGCCGCCTACCGCCCAAGGGGCCGCCGTTCCGCTTCCGGAAACTGAAACTGCCGAAAGTGGACCGGGTCACGCTGCTCGGCTGCGGGACCTCGTGGCATGCGGCCCAGCTCGGCCGGTACTGGATCGAACGGCTCGCCCGGATCCCGTGCGACGTCGAGGTGGCGAGCGAATACCGCTACCGCGAGCCGATCGTCACGAAGAAAACGCTCGCCATCGCCGTGAGCCAGTCGGGGGAAACCGCCGACACGCTTCAGGCCCTCCGGCTCGCGAAAAAGGAAGGCGCGCAGACCCTCGCCATCGTCAACATGCTCGGCTCGACGATGACCCGCGAAGCGGACGAAACGGTGCTCATGCACGCGGGGCCCGAGATCGGCGTCGCCAGCACCAAGTGTTTCACCAACGCCCTCGTGTGCCTTCTGCTCGTCGCCATCCAGACGGGCCTCGAAAAGGGAACCCTGGGGCCGAAGGAAGCCCGCGCCGCCATCCGGGAGCTCAAGCACCTGCCGGTTCTGGTCGAGGCCGTCCTCAAGCTGGAGCCGGAGATCGAAAAGCTGGCCGCCCGCCGCCGCGGAGCGAAGAATTTCCTGTTCCTGGGCCGCGGCGACCTCGCGCCGGTGGCTCTCGAAGGGGCGCTGAAGCTCAAGGAAGTGAGCTACGTCCACGCGGAGGGCTACCCGGCCGGCGAAATGAAACACGGTCCCATCGCCATGCTGGACCGCGAGTTCCCCGTGGTCAGCGTCATGCGCAAGGGGCCGCACCTTGAAAAAACCGCCTCGAACCTCGCCGAGGTGCGTGCCCGCGAGGCGCCGGTCGTCGTCGTGGCCGACCCGGCCGGGGCGAAGCTCGCTTCGGCCCACGACGACGTGGTGACGGTTCCCGAAACCGGGGACCTCGCCGCGCCGGTCGTCATGACCGTTCCGCTCCAGCTCTTCGCCTATCACGTGGCGGTCCTGAACGGCTGCGACGTGGATCAGCCGAGGAACCTCGCCAAGAGCGTCACCGTCGAGTAACGGTTGCGGGATGCAGTTCGAGAACGAACTCAATCCCCCGCAGCTCGAAGCGGTCCTGCACACGGAAGGGCCGCTGCTGATCCTTGCGGGTGCGGGGAGCGGCAAGACCCGCGTCATCACCTACCGGATCGGCCACCTCATCCGGGACCTCGGTGTGGACCCGTGGGCGATCCTCGCCGTGACCTTCACGAACAAGGCGGCCCGGGAGATGAACGCCCGGGTCGAAGCGCTGATCGGCCGGGGGCTGCCGAACCTCTGGATCGGAACCTTCCACGGCGTCTGCGCCCGGATGCTCCGGCAGGAGGCGCCGGCCATCGGCTTCCGCAACCCGTTCTCGATTTATGACGAATCGGAATCGCTTTCGGTCATCAAGAAGGTGGTCAGCGGGATGGAGCTGGACCCCAGGGTGTTCGAGCCCAAGCGGATCGCCTGGAAGATCGACCGCCTGAAGAACAAGGGGCTCCTGCCGGACGATCCGTGGGAAGAGGACGACCGGACGTTCGACAGCCGGTTCCGCCAGATTTACCTCGGCTACCAGGAACGGCTGAAGCAGTCGAACGCCATGGATTTCGGCGACCTGATCCTGCACATCGTGAAGCTGTTCGAGCGCGATCCCGCCGCCCGTTCGAGGTGGCAGCGGGCGTTCAGCTACCTTCTTGTGGACGAGTACCAGGACACGAACTACGTGCAGTACCGGTTCGTCCGGTATCTCGCCGAAGGCCACGGCAACGTCGCCGTCGTCGGCGACGACGACCAGTCGATTTACAGCTGGCGGGGGGCCAACTCGGCCAACCTGCGCCACTTCGAGGAAGACTTCCCCCGCCTCAAGACCGTGAAGCTCGAGCAGAACTACCGGTCCACGGCGCCGATCCTGAAGGCCGCGTCCTCCCTCATCTCCCGGAACCGGGACCGCAAGGACAAGACCCTCTGGACCGAGCAGACCGGGGGCAGGCCGCTCCGGTTCTTCCTGGCCGACGACGAGATCGCCGAGTCCGAATTCGTGATCGGCGAGATCGGCCGGCTCCACCGCGAGGAGGACCGCGAGCTGCACGAATTCGCCGTCTTCTACCGGACCAACGCCCAGAGCCGCGTACTCGAAGAACAGCTCCTGCGGCGGAACATCCCGTACGTCGTCATCGGCGGGATGCGGTTCTACGACCGGGCGGAGATCAAGGACGCGCTCGCCTATGCCCGGCTGGCGTTGAACCCGGCGGACGACGAGGCATTTCTCCGGGTGGTGAACACCCCGGCCAGGGGAATAGGCCAGAGCACGGTGGAACAGCTCTCCCGGTTCGCCCGGGAGCGCAATCTCCCGCTGCTTGCCGCCTGCCGGCCGGCGATGGAAGCCGGTGTGCTGAAACCGGCGGCGGCCAAGCGGCTGGCGCGGTTTATCGCCATCATGGGGGATCTGGAAACGTCGGTCGGCACTCCGGATGTCCGGGTGTTTCTGGAAAAGGTGCTGAAAGGGAGCGGACTCGTGGATGCCTTCGAGGGAGAGGATACCCCCGAGGCCGAGGCGCGGCTCGAGAACCTGGGCGAACTTCTGAACGCCGCCGAGGAGTTCGTGAAGCGCACGCCCGAGCCGTCGGTCTCGTTATTCCTGGAGCGCGTGGGCCTGCTGTCCCAGGCGGATACCGCACCGGACTACACCGACCGGGTGACGCTGATGACGGTGCACATGGCGAAGGGACTTGAGTTTCCGGTGGTGTTTCTCACGGGGCTCGAGGAAGGCCTGTTCCCGCTGGAACGGGCGGCGCTCACCCGCGAGGACCTCGAGGAGGAGCGGCGGCTCGCCTATGTCGGTATCACCCGCGCCCGGGAGCTTCTCTACCTGTCCTGCGCCGAAATGCGCCGGAGCTACGGCAACACCTACGTCCGGGATCCCTCGCGGTTCATCGGCGAAATCCCCCAGGCCGTGATCGAGGTGACGGGGGCGGGCGGGCACCCGCTGAAGCGCCGTCCGCCTCTCCGGTCCCGGTTCGACGATTCCGGTGATATTCCGGCCGATGATGACGACGGCGTGCCGGACAACCTCCCTGACGCCGAAGATGACGGCGAGGCGAGGGGTGACGCTGGCGGCGGGCGGCGTTCCGGCACCAGGGCCGTGCTCCGTAAAGGTGCCGCCCGGAGCGAGACCGCATCCCCGTTTCAGGTCAACACGAAGGTCGATCATCCGGTTTTCGGCCCCGGCATCATCACGGAAAAGGCCAAAGTGAACGGCCAGGAGCTCGTGACGGTCCGGTTTGCGAAGGCCGGGGAAAAGAAAATGATGGTCCGGTTCGCCAACCTGACGGTTCTCCCGTCCGCCAGATCCTGACCGGGGTCATTCCCGCCCCTCCCGGTTCCCATTCACCGTTGACAGAGCGTGAAATCCCGCGCAAATTGCGCCCCGCCGGATTGCCTCGGGATGATCCCGGCGATGGAAAGGAAGCGCCTGCATGTCCGATAATTACAAGAAACTGACCTCCACGGATGCCCCCTCGCTCGAGGACGAGTTTTTCAAGCAGCAGGACGCCGAGCGGATCAAGAAGCTCCGCGAGAAGCTCGACAAGGAACGGGCGGCCAAGGAAGCGGCCCAGCGCAAGGCGGCCCACTGGATGAAATGCCCCAAGTGCGGCGGCCAGATGCACGAGTTCAACTTCAAGGTCGTCGTGGCGGACAAGTGCGGGGATTGCGGGTACATCGGCTTCGACGCCGGCGAGCTCGAGCTCGTGGCCGGCTCCGACCAGAACGTCATGAAGGGCATCATGCGGTTCTTCAAGAAGTGACGCGGAAATAACGGCCCGGCCGTTTCAACAAGTCCTGTTTGCGGGGAGGCGAATTGGTGTTAGCCTCCCCGCATCGGCTTTTTGGATGGTTGAGCTTCTCGACAAGTCCCTGCTCATCAACTCAGGGAAAGGCGGAGTGGGTAAATCCACGCTTTCGGCGGGTCTGGCGGTAATGGCTGCCCGCAGGGGAAAGCGCGTCCTGCTCATCGAGAGCGACACGAAGCCCGATACCTTCGGCCGCCTCCACGAAATCTTCCAGGTCCCGCCGCTCGGGCACGAGCCCCGGGAAATCTTCCCGAACCTCTGGGGAGCGTCTCTCAATTCGGACCAGGCGCTCGAGAACTACGTCACCAGCATTATCAAGATCCGGGCGGTCGTGAAGTCGATCTTCAACACCGACTTCGTGAAAATGGCCTACGTGGCGGCTCCGGGCGTGAAGGAACTGCTCATCATGCTCGCGATCTTCGAGCTGTCCGAGGAGCGGGACCGCCGTGGCCGCAAGAAATACGACCTCATTGTCTTCGACGCGCCGCCGACCGGACACGGACTTTTCTTCCTGACCATGCCGCAAACCCTGATTGACGTGCTGAAGGCCGGACCGCTGATCCAGGTGGCCCGGGACGTCAACAACCTGATCGTGGATCCCCGCCGGACCCGCCTGAACCTCGTGACCATCGCGCAGGAAATGCCGGTGGTGGAGACGATGGAATTCATCGACTCGATCCGGAGCACGATGAACGTCGGCATGGGCTGCGTGTTTCTCAACGGCCTCCATGAACGGGCTGTCCCGGCGGCAGAGGAAGCCCTGGCGGCGAAGGTCCGTGAGCTTTCGGTTTCCCATGCCACGAGCGACGCCCCCCCGCACCGGGTGCTCCGGGCGATCACTGATTGCCAGCGGCTCTGGGACCAGCGCCATGCGGTGGAGCAGGGGCATATCGCCAAACTGAAACCCGACGGGGTTCCGGTCCTCCGGGTGCCGTTCATCTACGCCGAGCGGTTCGACAAGACCACGATTCACGAGGTTGCACGCCATCTGGAGGGACAGATCTCGTGAGCGGGCGCCTGATCGATCTCGTACGGAACAAGAAGGCGGTCATCGTCTGCGGATCCGGCGGCGTGGGAAAGACCACGACGAGCGCGGCGCTGGGACTTCTCGCAGCCTTCGAGGGCCGCAAGGTCGTCGTGATGACGGTCGATCCGGCCCGGCGGCTGGCGACGGCCCTGGGGGTCACGCTCACCGATAACCAGGAGTGCGAGGTCGATGTTGAGGGCCTCACCGGAAGGCCCTGCAAGGGCAAGCTCTTCGCGATGATGCTGAACGCGAAGCAGACCTTCGACGACCTGATCCGCAAGAAGGCCCCGAACCCCGAAATCGCCGAGACGATCTACCGCAACTCCGCCTACGTACACGGATCGAGTGCGCTCACCGGCTCGCCGGAATACATGGCGATGGAGAAGTTCCACGAACTCTACCACGAGCGGGACTATGACCTCGTCATCATCGACACGCCGCCGGCCAAGCACGCCATCGATTTCATCACCGCGCCCGAGCGGTGGCGCGGGATCCTCGAAGAGAACCCCATGATCAAGATGCTGGTGGATGCCATGCGGGCGTCGAACCGGCAGGGGTTCTCCATCGCGAAGCTGGGCAAGGGGATCGTCTTCCGGACGCTGGCGATCGTGACCGGCGAGCAGGCGATCAAGGACGCGGCGGAATTCTTCCTCGCCTTCAGCAACCTGATGGGCGGGTTTTCGGTCCGGACGGACCAGGTGTACAAGGTGTTCCGGTCGGAGGCCTGCGGCTTCGCAGTGGTGACGAGCACCAATCTCATCACCATCGAGGAGGCGATGTTCCTCGTCGACAAGCTGAAGCGGCTCGGGATCGAAACGGACGGAGTGATCGTGAACCGCGCCCGGAAGGATTTCCTCGGCGAACTGCCCGAGGGGTATCTCCCCTCGCGGGTCGCCGAGCTCCCGAAGGTGGACAGCGATCTCGTGCCGTCGCTGATGAAGAACCTCGAGGCTCCGGCGGATGTCCTTCCGGTCCTGAACCGGCTCACGCGGAATCTGGCCCTGCACCAGATCCAGATCTCGAATGACCGGCGCAATGTGGACCAGATTCGCCGCCGGCTTCCCGAAGGCCGGTTCCTGCACTGGGTCGAGGAGCTGGACTCCGATATCGCCGATCTCAAGGGCCTCGCGGCGGTTTCAGATCTTCTGCGTTCCTAGCGAATGCGGGTCTGCGGGCAGTGACATTCCTATCAATCCGCTTTATTCCGTGCATTTTCGGAACACCGATGCACCGGGACTTGCCTAACCGCCTCAATAATGTGCGGCTAATCACGGTTAACTTGACGTAATCATTTAAGAAAGTGCTTGCCAATCCGGCCCGGAATTGGTCATTAATGGAGATGAATGTGTGCGGGGCTCACCGCCGCAGAACCAACAAACCGTTCAAGGGGCACATCCGGAAATGAAGCAGGTTTATTTTGAAGACGTGAAGGCGGGGGATGCGCTTCCGCCGATGATCACCGACCCGATCAACCGGGTCCAGCTTGTGAAGTATGCGGGCTCCAGCCTCGACTTCAACCCGCTCCACTACGACGAGGATTTTGCCCACAAGGCGGGCCTCAAGCAGTGCATCGCCCACGGCATGCTCTCCATGGGTTTTCTCGGCCGGTACCTCATGAACTGGGGCGGCGGAAAAACCTTCGTGCGCGATATCGACGTGCGGTTCACCTCCCCGACCGACAACGGGGACACGGTGACCTGCAAGGGGACGGTGAAGTCCGTCAACCCGGCGAAGAAGGAAATCGAGTGCGAGCTCGAAACCGCCACCCAGCGGGGAAACGTCACGGTGAAGGGCACCGCCTTCGTGCGGCTGCCCTCGAAGGGCTGAACCGGCGAAACGGGACGGACCGGCAGACTGAATGAAGATTGCGGCAGACAGGGGAACGGCACGGAGGGCGGCGATGGCCGCGGTCCTGCTGGCGCTTGTTGCCGTCCTCCCGGCCTGCGGGAACCAGTTCCTCCGGAGCTATGTGGCGGGTCCGGACCAGTTCGAGCCCGTGGCCGTTGTGGCGTTGGCCCCGTTCGAGAACCTTACCGATTTCCCGAATGCGGGCGAGGCGATTTCCGACATCGTCGGCGCGGAGCTGATCGCGCTCGGCCGCTACAAGGTGATCGAGCGCGAAACGACCGTCCGGCTGGCATCGGAGTCCCAGCTTCCCTGGCCGCCGCTCACGGACCGGAGTTTCGCCGTGGAGCTCGGCCGGAAGATCCAGGCGGACGCCGTCATCATCGGCAGCGTGAGCGAATTCAACTACCGTCTGGACAAGCTGCGGCAGGCTCCTCGCGAGCCGGCGGTTTCGTTCTCGATCCGCATGGTAAACGTCCGGTCCGGGGCCGTGATCTGGGCCTCGACGATGACCCGTTCGAGCTACGACGTGTTCACCAGCGAACGCGATCCCCTGAACCGCATCGCCCAGAAGGTTGCGAACGAGATGTCCGACGAACTTCTGCGCCGGCTGAAGGTGAGGTAGCCGTGGCGAGGGTATCCCGTGCGTTTGTGCTGTTTGCACTGCTGCTGGCCGCCGGCGGCTGCGGCAACCGGTACATGCGCGAATGGGTCCGCTCGACCGCCGCCCTGGAACCGGTCCAGTGCGTGGCAGTGTTCCCGCTCGACAACCTGACCTCATATCCCAACGCCGGCCTCATCATGGCCGACTTCATCGCCACCGACCTCTACGCCACCGGCATGTTCCGGGTGATGGAGCGGACGGAGGTCGTCCAGCAGGCGGCTGCGGTGAACCTCCCGCTGCCGCCGCGGATGAATGCCGAGTTTGCCCGCGCCCTCGGCGAAAAGCTGAACGTGGACGGCGTGATCTACGGCTCCGTGTCGGAATACTGGTACCCGAACACCACGGGCACCGACTTTTCCGAGCATCTGCTCCAGGGCGACGAACCGACGGTCGGCATGAACGTCCGCCTGCTCGACGTCGCGAGCGGGGAGATCGTCTGGTCGAACTCCATGAGCCGGACGTCGTTCGCGGTGTTCACCAGCCAGCGTGATCCGCTCTCCCGCGTCGCCCAGCTCGCTGTGCGGGAGATGATCGAGCCCATGGAGGCGAAGCTCGGCCGCCGCGAGGTGAACCCGAACGCCGTCTGCGGCCAGCAGATCGCCCCGATGCGCGGAGCATTCATTGTCAAGGTGCTGGATTCGAAGACCGGCAAGACGGTTCCCGACGCATCCGTCCGTCTCAAGAAGCCGGTGGATCAGGCGTTCGAATTCGATCCGGCGCTCTCCACCTATGCCTCGCCGCAGCTCGAACCGGGGCTCGCCCAGTACGTCGTGACGGCCGAGGGCTACGAGCCGAAATCCGAATCGATCGAGGTCGTTTCCAACAAGGTCCAGCAGATCGACCTGCGGCTCACTCCGGTTGTGAAGGAAGAGGCTCCGCCGGAACTCAAGGCTCCGTCGGTCTTCCGCGCCCGGGTGAAGAACCCCGAGGGTGCCGCCCTGGCCGGAGCCATTGTGGTCCTGGATCCCCCCGATCCCGAAGGCGCCATGGTCGCGGACGCTGCAGGCAAGGTCGAGCGCCGGATTGCACCGGGCTCCTACCTCGCCATCAGCTCGGCGATGAATTACCAGCGCCGGGAAATGCCGTTCCGGATCGACGAGGGGCAGGTGCAGGACCTTGAGATCGTGCTCCAGCCCGTCGTGGTCGATCTCGGCCCCGTGCGGGTGGAGCCGGACCGGCTGGCGATCGACGACAAGATCCGGTTCAAGGCAGGCAAGACAGAGATCGAACAGAGCTCCTATGAGCTGCTGACCCAGGTCGCCCAGACCATCAAGAACCATCCGGAGATCAAGAAAATCCAGGTCGAGGGGCATACCGACGACCGGGGCGGCGCCATCGAGAACCAGCGTCTGTCCGAGAAGCGGGCACAGAAGGTTGTGGAGTTCCTGGTCAGCGCCGGAGTCGAAGCCGGCCGCCTGAGTGCCGTGGGCTTCGGCGAGGCGATCCCGATTGCCGAAAATTCGACTGCCGAAGGCCGGGAAACGAACCGCCGGGTCGAGTTCGTCATCGTCGAAAAGTAGCCCTGGGCAGCCCGGTTTTCGGTTTTTCCGGTTGTTCATTTTCGCTACGGAACGGCTACACTGCTGCCGTTCGAAACCGCCCGGCGGGCGGCCGGTAACAGTCCGGCCGGCAGGGGCGGCGGCGCGGGGGTCCGGGACTTACCGGAACGGAATTCGCCGGGGGAAAACAGGCAGATGGGCCGCGTAATCGGTATAGATCTAGGGACTTCTTTCAGCTGCGTCGCCACCGTGACCGACGGGGTCGCAGAGGTGCTCCGGGATGCGGAGAACTCCAACACCCAGGCATCGGTGGTTTCGTTCCTTCCGGACGGCCGCGTACTCGTCGGCACCGACGGCAAGAAGCGCATCATCACCGATCCGACCCACACCGTTTATTCGGCCAAGCGTCTCATCGGGCGCAAGTTTTTCTCCGAGGAAGTGAAGAAGGCGAAAAACCACGTCGCCTACAAGATCGTCGAGGGCCCGAACGCCGAGGTCCGTATCCAGATCTACGGCCGGGACTACGCGCTCCCGGAGATCAGCGCCCTCGTTCTCAAGAAAATGAAGCAGATCGCCGAGGAAGCCCTCGGCGAGGAAGTGGACAAGGCGGTCATCACCTGCCCGGCCTATTTCAACGACGGTCAGCGGCAGGCGACCAAGGATGCGGGCCGGATCGCCGGACTCGACGTCCTCCGCGTCATCAACGAGCCCACGGCGGCGGCGCTCGCCTACGGTTTCGGCAAGGGAATCAACCAGCGGATCGCTATCTACGACCTCGGCGGCGGCACATTCGATATCTCGATTCTCGACATCGGCAACGACGTTTATGAGGTGATCTCGACCGCCGGCGACACGTATCTGGGTGGCGACGATTTCGACGACCGGATCATGAGCTTCCTGGCGGACGAGTTCCGCAAAGCCACGGGCTACGACTGCAAGCAGAACCTCGAAGCTCTCCAGAAACTCAAGACCCTTTCGGAGCGCGTGAAGTGGGCGCTTTCGGAGAAGACCGAGGTGAAGATCTCGGTGCCGAATTTCGTCGCCGGTCCCAAGGGGCCGCTCGACCTGAACGCGGTCCTGACGCGCAATCATTTCCAGCAGATGTGCATGGACCTCGTGCAGCGCACGTTCAAGGTGTGCGACGAGGCGCTTCAGAACGCCCGCATGACCATTCACGACATCGACAGCGTGATTCTCGTCGGCGGCTCGACCCGGATGCCGATCGTCCGGTCCTCCGTGGAAAAATATTTCTTCAAGGCTCCGCAGATGAACATCGACCCGGACGAGATCGTGGCCCTTGGGGCGGCGATCCAGGGTGCGGCGCTCACCGACGGCAGCCAGAAGGCCCTGCTCATCGACGTGACGCCGATGACGCTCGGAATCGGCGTCGTGGGCGGAATGGTCCAGCACCTGATCGAGAAAAACTCTCCGCTGCCCATCGAGGTGTCCAAGGAGTTCACGACGACCAGTGAAAACCAGAACCAGGTGAAGATCTCGGTCTTCCAGGGCGATTCGAAAAAACAGGCGGAGAACGAGATTCTCGGCGAATTCACCCTGACCGGTATCCGGCCCGCCGGCCGCGGCGAGCCCCGGATCGAGGTGACGTTCGAGATCGATACCGACGGGATTGTCCACGTGACCGCCATGGACCGGGACACGAACCAGTCCCAGTCCATCTCGATCACCGCATACGGCGCGATGAACCAGGAAGCCGTCGAAGCCGCGCGCCAGTCCAATCTCACCGTTCAGTAACCTGACGGACCAATTCACAGGTGTGACGTTCGATGCCCCTCGACGAGAAACAGCTTCAGACCATCCGGCGCTACGCCGTCGCCATCGACAAGGGCGACTACTACCAGCTTCTCCGCCTGCCGCATGGCGCGGATCTGGCCCAGATCAAGGACGCCTTCCGCAAGGAGTCCAAGGCCTGGCACCCGGACCGCTACTTCCGGCAGGTCCCGGACGACGTCTACCGCATGGTGACCCAGGTCTATAAGCGCATGGTCGAGGCCCAGCAGGTGCTGAGCGACCCGGCCAGCAAGGCGGTCTACGACAAGCGCATCTCGGGCCCCGACCGGATGAAACATCTCCGTTACTTCAAGGACCAGGAAGAGCTGAAGCAGCGGAAGGTCAAGGACGAGGACATCTGCAAGAACGAGAACGCCAGGCGTTATGCGAAGCTGGCGTTCACGGCCCTCAACCAGAAGAACCTTTCTTCCGCCGACCTCAACTTCAAGCTGGCGCTCTCGATGGAACCCGACAACCGGGATCTCCGCTACAAGTATCTGGACGTGCGCCGGCAGCAGAAAGCCAAGCTCTCGGACGAGGAAACGGCCTTCCTGGCCGACTACGAACAGTCGATGAACGGTTGATCAGGCGCGGCCGGGAAGACCGGCCCGCTTGGAGAGATCGTCCAGCTCGGCTTCGAGCTGGGCGATACGCGCGGCACGCTCCACGGCGATCTTCTCGGCAATGGCGGCGCGGCCCGCTTTCTGGCGGAGCTGCACCAGTTCCTCGCGGGAGTCGGCCAGTTCCCTGAGCAGGGCCTCGTATTTCCGCGAGCCGTCTCCGGCGTTTCTCGCCTCCTCGGCCTGTTTCTCGAGCTCCCGCACGCGGGCTTCGAGCGAGAGCCGTTTCTGGCTGGCCTCGTCGGCGACCGATTTGGCGGCCACGAGCTGGATACGGACCTGATCCAGTTCCTCGCGAAGGGTCTCGGCTTCCTGGACCTTCGCTTCGAGGCGTCCCAGTTCGGCCCGGGTTTCGTCGAGCGTCGTTTCGAGCCGGGCGACCTCGCTGCGGGTGCCGGCGGACTTCGCGGCCAGCTCCTGCTGGAACTCGCGGGTCTGGTTCTCGAGCGCCTTCTCGGCGGTCTGGAGCTTGATGGCGGAGAGATCGGAGGCCGAGCGGGCCTTGTCGAGTTCCGATTCGAGCAGCCGGATCGTGTCGCGCAGGCCCGAGGCGCGCTGCTCGAACTCTTCCCGGAGCTGGGTCTCCTGCTCGGCCAGCCGGGCTTCGGCGGCATCGAGCCGGGTACGGGTGTCGTCCACCTCGCGCTTCAGGGCCGAAATCTGCTCCCGGTCGCCTTCGCCGGGTTCGGGCATCTGTGCGAGCTTTTCCTCGAGTTCGCGGCATCGGTCCTCAAGGGCCATGACCCGGGATTCCGCCTGTTCGGCCCTCGAGCGAAGCGCCGGGACTTCCCGCAGGCCGGTCTTCAACGCGTCCCGGAGCGGATCGATCTGGGCTTTCAGGCGGCCGAAGAGCGAATTGCGGATCTCGAGCTCGGTTCTGACCCGGTCCCGGTCGCTCTGGATCGTCTGGACGAGCTCCTGATGGCTGCCGATGAGATCGTTCGAGGAGGCGTGGGCTTCCTCCGATTCGCGGCGGAACTGTTCCAGCCGTTCCATCAGCTCGTTGCGTTCCCGGGCGAAGATGCCCCGCGCGGTCTCGAGCTTTTCGATGCGCGTCTGCGCCTGCTGAAGCTGGCTTCTCACTGTCTCCAGCTCGGCCGACTTTTCGGCCAGCTCACGGGAGAGTTCCTCCTGGCGGATGGCGGCGTCCGGGTCCAGCTCGACCTCGACCGGGATTTCGGGGGGCTCCGACCTGAGCTTCGAGAGCTCCGTCGAGAGTGAAGCTACCTGGCCGGCGAAATGATCCCGCTCCGCCCGGAAACCCTGCAGGTGCATCTCCGTTTCGGCGATCCGGCTGCGGAGCGAGGAGGCCTCCTGCTCCAGCCGCTCCCTGCCGGTATCGGGCGGCGGGTTCGAGGCCGCCCGCTGGAGTTCCTCGATCTGGCGGAGGAGGCGGGCCGACTTGTCGTCGAGACCGTCCCTCTCGGCCTTATAGCCCTGAAGATGCATTTCGGTTTCGGCGAGACGCCGGCGAAGCTCGTCGTTTTCGGCCCGGAGCCCGTCGTCCACCGGAGGGGGAGTGCTGGCGGCGGCGGCTTTCAGCGCCGCAATCTCCGCCGCGAAGTCATCGCGTTCCGATTTCAGCGTCTGGATCAGCGCCAAGCCGTCCGTCAGCTTGGCGGAAATTCCGGCCATTTCTTCGGAAAGCCTCTGCCGGGCCGCCGCCTGTTCAGCCTCCTGGTTACGGCGGGCTTCCTCCAGTTCGCTGCGGAGCATTTCCGTTTCGCGGGCGAAGTTCTGTTCGAGAACGGTGCGTTCCTCGATCTGGTTCTTGAAGGCGGCCCGCAGCTCTTCCATCTGGTCCTTGAAGGACTCGTAGCGGCGGATCTCTTCCTCAAGGGCGCTGGCCCGGTCGAGGGCCGCGTCCCGTTCCCGGACGGCCCTGTCCAACGCTTCGGAATCCGTGGCGGCGGGGGGAGTCTCCGTCTCGACTTCCGAAATCTCGAGCTCCGGAGCCGAACCATCCTGGAGCTTCTGAAGTTCTTCCCGCAGCACATCGCGCTCGCGCATCACCTGTTCGGCGTCGCCGAGGGCGGAATCGAGCAAATTCCTGAGGCGGCTGACCTCCATGGTCAGGTTGGCGGTCTGGGCATAGAAGTCCTTGGAATCGCTCTCGGGACCCGAGCCGGGAAGTTTTTCCAGTTCGGCGATCTGCTCTTCCAGGATCCCCTGCGTCTTGCGGGCTTCGGAGAGTTCCTTCTGGAGGTGTTCGATCTCGGCCGCCAGTTCGTCGATGATCTCGTTGGCCGACTGCCCGGCGGCGCTTTTCAGTTCGACGGGTATGCCCAGCTCCTTCGCCCGGGCCAGCCATCCGGGCGGGTGCCCGCCGAGCGCATTGGCAACCCGGACGAGGGCTCCGAACTCCGCTGCCGCCGACTGATTCCGTTCCCGGGCGACCAGGCTGCGGGCGGTTTCTGACAGGACCGTGCCGATCGGGGATGGGTTCTCGCGGGCCACCAGAAGTGCAGTCTCGGTTTCGGCCAGTTCGGGCAGGTGAGGGATGGATACGAAGGCGAGGTCCCGGCCGAATATGGCTTCCATCCGGGCGGTCATGTCGTCGGTGACGGAACCTTTTGTGGCGAGTTTCAGCAGAAGGCCGGAGATGCGGCCTGTGCAGCCGGTCTCCCGCCGGACCGTTTCGATCATGTCGAGGAACATGTTCATCGACCGGGCGAAAGCGGTTTCGAGACGGGCCAGAAGGATCAGATCCGGATCGAACTGGAGAAAAGTCCAGAGGTACGGTTCCTTGGCGTAGGGCAGCGTGACGACCAGACGGTCGAACCCGTGAGACGAAAGCTCCGTCTGGAGATCTTCCACGCGGCCTTCCTCGATCATGGACCGGGCCGTGCCCGAGGGGAGCAGTTCCAGCTCTTCCGGCTTTCCGGTCCACGAGACCGCCGTATCCGACAGGTCGAGGAAACCGGTCCTGCCGCCCGCTGCTGCCATGAAGGCGGCAAGATTTGCTCCGAGCGTCGAGGCTCCGGCCCTCGGAGACAGCGGCGTGATGACGAACGTCTTCATCTCACGGGTTCTCGCCGTCCCCGGAATCCCCTTCCGGTTTCACAAGGGCCCGGTCTTCTGGCCGGATATCCAGTTCGGAATCGTCTTCCTCGTCCCGTTCGAAGGCGGGAACGAACGGAGCCGGTTCGTGGGCGGCTGCCGGCTCCGTCTGGGCCGGAGCGTCCATCTCCCAGGAATCGGCCATCCCCTCGAAACTGACGCTGCGGCTTTCGGCATCGTAAGAAACGGAGGCGGCGATGCTGCCGGGTTCGTCTGTAAAGGGCGGCTCAGCGCCCTGCTGGCCATCGCCATCGGCCTGAACCGGTTCTTCGGGGAGCTGGGATCCGGGGGCCGATAATTCCGGTGCGGCTGCACCGGCCCAGGCGGGTTCGGAGGGCGGTTCAGGCGGATGAAGAGGGGCTGCGGCAGGTACGGCCGAGTTCCAGGCCCGGATGCGCGAGGCAATGGCTTCGAGCTGTTCTTCCCGGAATGGCCATGCCAGCGGTTCGCTCAGGGACACCTGACAGACTCCTTCCGGCGCCCGGTTGCGCCTCTTCCGCCTGAAAGGCCCTATTGTCGCTTCCGGGCCGGGGCGAGTCCAGCGCCGTCGCGGGGCGGGCCGTCAGGCTCCCTGGGATCCCAGGACCAGCTTGTCGGTACGGGCCCAGCGTTCGATCACTTCTTTGGCCCATTCCCGGTAGGCAACCGCCGCCGGACTCGCTTCGCTCTGGGCCGAAGCGATAAGGCCGCTGTAGTTCGCTTCGGGAATCACCGGATCGCGCGGGATCGTCGTCCGGAAGACCGCTTTGGGATAGCGCTTCTGGGCGTAGGCGGCGATCCTGGACGTGAGATCGTTCGAACTGCCGACCATGGTGAGCAGCAGCCCCTCGACATAGGGGGTGAGATTCTCCCCGCGGGCTTCGCGGATCTGGTCCAGAAGTTTCGGCAGGATCCGGAAAGCGAGCGGCTCGCTCTGCACGATCGCCGCGACCGAATGAGAAACGCGCATGCCCCAGCGGACCCACGGGCCTCCGGCCGGCGGGGAGTCGAGCACGGTGACGTCATACTGGCTGGACAACTCGCGGAATTCGGATGCGAGTGAATCCAGGGCCGGTTCCTCCGGTGGACGCTCGGCGGCGATGCTCCCCAGGAACAGGGTCGACAGGTTGGGAACCGACGAGAGAACGACGGACTTTGCCAGGGAGCCCGGTTCGGCGGGCAATGGCTTCGCCGCCCGGAGCTTGGCGGGGGTGAGGCCGAGGATCGAGGCACCCAGCGGGTCGAGATCGGCGAGAAGCACCCTTTTACCGAGCGCGGCCAGTTCGCCGGCAAGGTTCACGGAAGAGGCGGTCTTCCCGACGCCTCCCTTGATCGAATAGATGTCAATGATCCGCAATGGGTTATTCCCCGGGCGCAAACCCCTCGCGCCCGGAACCTATTTATAACGATTTGGACGGGATGCAAAGTGGCCTTGTGGCGGCCACGGGTTCGTCCGTCAAACCCTGTTCCAGTTTGGGCCGGTTCAGGAGGACAGCGTTTTCGCTTCCGGAAGGAAGGTCTTCGTCACGAAGAACGAACTCCATGTGGCGAGGATACGCGGCACGAGCGCAATGGAGAGAGCCATCAGCCGGTTGAGAAGGCCGGGAATGCCGAATCTTGAACCGGCCTCGGCCTTCGCAACGGCATACCGGGCAACCGTATCGGCAGACTGGTTCGATACCTTGAATGCCCGCTTCCCGTCGATGCCGGCGGTTTTTACGAATTCCGTCTCCGTATAGCCGGGGCAGATGCAGGTCACGGTCACTCCGGTGCCAGTGCATTCGACGGCGAGCGATTCCGACAGGGAGACGACATACGCCTTTGTGGCGGCATAGGTTGCCATGAGCGGCACCGGGGTCAGACCCACCACGGAGGCGATGTTCAGGATGAAGCCGCTCCCCTTCGCCTTGAAACGGGGCAGGTAGATCGTGCTGAGGTAGGTCAGCGCCCGGATGTTCAGGTCGATCATCCTGAGGGCCGTGTCGGCATCGATGCTGTCGTAGTAGCCGATGGTCCCGAAGCCGGCGTTGTTGACGAGACCTGTCACCTCAAGGCCCTGGGCGTCCAGTTTCATGACCAGCGCCCGGATGGCAGCGGGCTTCGTGAAATCCGCCACGACGGGGTCCACCTGAATGCCGAATTCATTGCGCAGCTCGCCGGCGAACTGCTCGAGGAGGTCGCGGCTCCGGGCGACCAGCACGAGATTCCGGCCCCGCCGCGCATATTCGCGGGCGATTTCCCTGCCGATTCCCTTGGATGCTCCGGTAACGAGTACGTAGCCGCTCATGTGTTTGCCTCCGGTCCGTGTTCCCCTGCGGATGGCAAAGCCTGTCCGGGGAACCGGCCCGAGGCAAACGGTAGCGTTCAGCCCTGGGCGCGAATCCGGGTCTGGCCGCGTGCGGCGAGATGGTTCAGGGCCTGAAGGTAAGCCCGCGCGCTCGCGACCACGATGTCGGGATCTGTGCCCGAGCCGCGGACAACCTTGCCGCCTTCCTCAAGCGTTACCGAGACGTCACCCTGGGCGTCCGTGCCGCCCGTGATCGCCTGTACCACGTACGAAGTGACGGAAGCGGCCGTCCCGGTGATCTGCTTGATGGCGTTCAACGCCGCATCGACAGGGCCGTCGCCGAAGGCGGCGGCGGTTTTCGCCTCGCCGTCGACTTCGACCGTGACGGTGGCGTTCGGGCGGAGCTGGGTCCCGGACGACACGTTCAGGGCCACCAGCTTCAGCCGGTCACTGGCGCCGATCAGCCCGCCGGTGACGATCGCTTCGATGTCCTCGTCGTAGACAACCTTCTTCAGGTCGGCGAGGTTCTTGAACTTCACGAACGCCTTTTCGACCTCCCCGTCGGAGAGCTCGAAGCCCAGGTGCTTCAGGCGGTCCCGGAAGGCGTGGCGTCCGGAGTGCTTGCCGAGCACCAGCTTGTTCTGGGGAATGCCCACCGATTCCGGGGTCATGATCTCGTAGGTGATTTTCTGCTTCAGCACACCGTCCTGGTGGATACCCGCCTCGTGGGCGAAGGCATTGGCGCCGACCACAGCCTTGTTCGGCTGCACGGGCATGCCGGTCAGGTTGGAGAGCAGGCGCGAGGACGGGTAGATCTGCTCGGTCACGACGCCGGTTTCGTACGGCATGATGTCGTGCCGCACCTTCAGCCCCATGATGATCTCTTCCATGGCGGCGTTGCCTGCCCGCTCGCCGATGCCGTTCACGGTGCATTCCACCTGCCGGGCTCCGGCACGAACCGCCGCCAGGGAGTTGGCCACGGCGAGGCCCAGATCGTTATGGCAGTGGACGCTGATGATGCACTTGTCCACGCCGCGTACTTCCTTCCGGATCAGCGTGATGAGGTCGTAATACTCGTGCGGCATCGTGTAGCCCACGGTGTCGGGGATATTCAGCACGGTCGCACCGCTGTCCACCGCCGCCTGGAGCACCTGGCACATGAATTCGGGGTCCGAGCGCGTGGAATCTTCTGCCGAAAACTCGACCCAGTCGACGTGGGAACGGGCCCGTTCGACCGCTTTGGCGGCCGCAACGATGACCTCTTCGCGGGTCTTCCTCAGCTTGTATTTGAGATGGATGTCGCTGGTGGCGATGAACGTGTGAATGCCACACCGGTCGGAATGCTTCACTGCCTCGGCGGCCCGGTCGATGTCGGCAAAGTCGGTGCGGGCGAGGCTCATGATCCGGGGGCCTTTGACCGTCCGGGCGACCTCGCGGACTGCCTCGAAATCGCCCTGGCTGGCGATGGCGAAGCCGGCCTCGATGATGTCCACGTTCAGGCGGGCGAGCTGCTGGGCCATGAGCAGCTTTTCGGGCGTATTCATGGAACAGCCGGGCGACTGCTCGCCGTCGCGCAGCGTCGTGTCGAAGATGTAAACCCTGTTGCCTGCCGGATCGCTCATGTCGTTGTTACCGTCTTCCTGGCGCCCCGCCTCCGGGGCCGCCGCGTGTTAGCTCAACTCTGCCAGAAATGAAAAACCCCGGTCTCTTCGGGAGGCCGGGGCGTTCTCTGGCGTTTTCGGTCTGGTTCGACTTACGCGCAAAGCTCCCCGGCTCCGCCAAGAAGGAGGAGACCCAGAAGCTGAAGCTGTTCCGAAGAACGAACCATCACGGCCCTAAAGATACGGATTTCCGGGTATCCGGTCAAGGGGAAGGGGGGGAGGGCTGCCGCCGTTCGATGGCGACTGCGTTCGGAATGGCCCACTCGGGCTCGATCTGAACCGTCCTTTTGGGGTGGCGGATATAGAACCCCGTGGACGGGCCGCCATCCAGATTGAGGGCGCTGTCCACGCCGATACTCAGCCGGAGGAATTCGGCCAGATCGTAGAGGTCGACCAGTCCGGTGGTCGCCCCCAGAATCAGCGCCCGGTTCTTCGTGACTGCGGCGAAGGAGCGGATATCCGCCTTTCCTGAGCGGTTCCGGATCCCCGGCAGCCCGCCCGGATCGACGAGCACCGGCCCTGCCTGCAGGGCGTCGTCGGGCTCCGGTTCCTTCGGGTAGTTCTTCTTGTAGATGATCGCCGCGCCGTCTCGGAACAGCATCAGGGCACCGCTCCCGCCGCCCCAGAGTTTCGCCAGGGTTTTCCCGCCGGATCGGACCAGTCCCGACGGCAGTCCGTTCTCCTCGAAATAACCGCCGTTCACGGCAGCGATATCCGACTTGCGCACGAGTTCCTGCATCTGGATCCGCGGCTTTGCAGACGCCTGCCGGACGACCGGCCGGTGGGCGGAAAAATCGATCTTGAGCAGGTGAGCGGTGACGGGACCGGTGGGCGAAGGGATCTTTCCATTCAGGTAGTACAGGCCCGGCTCCAGCTCATCCCATGCCGGTTCTGCATGAGCGGATACTGTCCACCCCAGTGCCAACAGCGCCGCACAGGCAGCCGTGAATAGGGGCCGGAACATCCTGTGGCGGAGTGGGTTCATCGCTCGCGGCAACCAGTCTAGCAGCAATTCGGGCGTTGTACCGGAAAAGTTGCAATGGCATGATCCCATCCGGGAGCGACAGGGTCTATTTTATGGTAGCAGCGCTGGTAGTAACCTTTGCCACCTAGCTGAATGGATCTACCCGGCACATCGTCCGACGGCCGTCTCTGGAAATTCCTGGCGTCCATTATTCCAGTCGCCCTTAATCTGCTGGTGTTCCTGCCGGTGTACAGCGGAACGGCGATTTTCTTTGAACGGGATGCCTTCGCCAACTACCCCGCTGTTCGGTTTGCCATGGCCATGCGGTTCTGGAGCGGGGAGCTGCCGCTCTGGACCGACCAGATTCTCGGAGGACTTCCGCTGTGGGCGGATCCCGGTGCGTCGGTCCTGTTTCCGGGCCAGTTCGTATTTTACCTGCTCGCTCCCTGGGTGAGTGCCTTCCACCTTTATGGCATTGTCGTGGGGCTTCATTTTCTCTTGGCCCAATCGGGTTTCGCGCGCCTGTTGCGGGAACTCGGCACCGGTTCCGTTCTGGCTGCCGCGGGATCGGTACTGATCGCCTACAGCCCGGCGGCCCTTTCGCTCCACTGGGGTCTTCAGTTCCTGTACGGGTTTTCAGTGATGGGGTTCGCGCTGACGGCCCTGATCCGGCTGATCAGGAGCCCCGGTTTGCGGCGAATGCTGGAGCTGGCGTTCCTGGTGGCGCTGCTCGTTTTCTCCGGCGATCTTCAGGCTGCCTATCTGTTCGGCCTGCTGGCCCTGGCTGTGACCCTGCTGATGGCGAAGGACCGGAGGCGTTCTCTGGTATCCATAGGGGCGGCTCTGGCGGCGGGGGGAATTTTCTCGGCGGCCGTGATTCTGCCGGGATTCGAATACTCCCGGGAGACCGCGCGCGAGCAGCAGAATCTGGCGGGTATTTCGCTCCGGTGGTCCTGGCATCCGGCCCGTCTGCTGGAATTCATCTCGCCGGGCATGTTCGATCCGCCCCGTGAAGCAGATGTCGATCTGAGTCCGGTCGGGATCGGGCCCACCGGGGAGGGTTCAGTCTATTTCAACCGGGGCCAGCCGTTCCTGCTGGCAGGAATCCTGTTTCCGCTCGGGTTTGTTTTTGTCCGGCGGGACCGGCGGATGATGCTTCTCGGCTGCCTGATCGTCATCTCCGGCTGGCTGGCGCTTGGGAGGCACGGCGGCCTCTATGAATGGCTGGGGTGGGTTCTGCCCGGCTGGAAGCAGTTCCGCTTTCCTGAGCGGATCCTGTTTTACGGGATTCTGGCAGCGAACCTCTGGGCGGTACTGGCGGTCTCCCTGTGGACAAAGCCGGGTGCGGAGCCGGATCAGGCAGGGAAGGCGGCAAAAGCGGTCCGGTGGACGGGACTCTGCTGGCTGTTGATCACGGGGATTGTCGCGGTTCTGGATCCGGTAGCGAGTTTCGTGGCCGGGCTCACAGGGATTCAGGCCGGTCCGGCCTGGATCGCATTCCTGCAATCGCAGTCAGGACTTGCGCTGCTGCCGCTCGGTCTCTGCGTGACGGCCCTGTGGCTGCCCGAACCTCACCTTCGTCTGCGTCCACTGCTGTTTGCGGGAGCACTGGTTGTGGAGCTTTCGGTGTTCGCATTGCCGGCGCTCCGGCTGGTTCCGTCATCGGCAGTTGCCGGGGTTCCCGTATCGGTCCGGATGCTCCGGCAAGAACTCTCGCCGCCGGTTGCGCCGCAGATTTCCGTCATGCTTCAAACCGCTCTGCCGGGACTTCGGCCTTTCGAGGAAGAGTCGGCCCGGTCCTTCTGGGACCGGATCGGAGGCAATTTCGTCCTGTTCACTCCGTATGTCCGGGAGGACGGTGTCGCGTCTGCCTGGATCGCCGGTCACCTCGCCGCCAACCGGGTGATCCCGGCCGGTGTGCGGCACCGGCTACAGGGGCTTGAAGCGGTTCTGGTGCCGGCGGGGGCATCGGTCGCACCGCAACCCGGCGAGGCCTGGGAGTGCGGCGCGCTGCCTGAATTCCCCGGGGCGGGGATCTGCCGGATGAAGGATCCGTTGAGGCGGGTGCGGGCTCCGGAGCGATGGAGCTACTTCCGTGATCCTGCAGCGCTTGAGGCTGCCGCAAAGGAACTTTCGACCTGGGAGAACGGCAGGGAACTGATCGGACGGTTTCTGAAACCGGTGGATTTCATCCCCGAAATTCCCGAAGGGGAAGGAGGCGCGGTAACGCTGACGGTTCAGCACTGGAGCGATCAGGAAAAACGCCTGTCCGTAACCCGCGACAGGCCCGGCCCGGTCGTCATCGGGACGAACTTCTTTCCGGGCTGGGAGGCGAGGGTAAACGGACAGCCTGCGCCTGTATTCGCCATGAACGGTTTCCAGCTGGCGACGTGGACTCCTGCGGGCTCCTCGTCGGTGGAGTTTGCCTTCCGGCCCAAACCGGTGTTCACCGGTATCTGGATATCGCTGTTGTCGCTCGCGATGGCCGGGATCTGGTGGTTCCGGGGGGACCGCCGTCCCGCCCGCTGAGCGGGCGGCGGCGGAAAAGCAGAGAACCCGCCTTCAGGCGGGTTCTCGTGGCGGGCGGTTCCCAGGGTCAGGCGGCGTAGGAAAGTCCGAACAGGGCGTCCGATTCCTTCTTCTCGTCGGCCACATTGCCGAGCATCACGTCGAGGGGATGCACGCGGCCGTCGCCCATGTCGATGATTCCGGTCTCGGCGATCTTCGAGACTTCGGCAAGAATCCGGTCCTTGCCGAGAAGCTCGCAGATATCCGGGAGGTCACGCAGAAAGCCGCGGGCGATCAGCGGAATGATCAGCTTCGTGAACGAGAGCCGGAACTGCCCCATCTGGCTGTGAACCCAGCGGACATGGCCGATCTCGTCCACGATGATCTGGTCGAACAGGGCCTCGATCCGTTTGGCGGCTTCCGGTTCGTCGGCGAACAGCTCGCGGGCCTGCTGCTGGAGGCCCTTGAATACAACGAGGCCGATCGCCTCGGCACAGAGGATCAGGACATTCGACCAGTAGAAGGGGAGCTGGACGAGGACGTTCAGGATGACACGGGTCCCGAACTTCGGCGGGATGAGCTCCATTCTGGCGCCCAGGGTCCGTACGCAATCGGCCAGAAGCCGGGTGTGATAGTTTTCCTCCACCTGGACCCAGGAGTAGGGGTATTCGGGATCTTTCAGGGGCTTCACTTCGAAACCGTACTTGACGCCGTAATCTTCGGTCAGGTTGGCGTTGGCCGCACAGACGGCCCAGAGCGTGCGGCGATCGAGGCCCTTTTCGGGCTTTCCGGCGCGCTGGTTACGGATGAACTTCTCCTGGTCGAGCTTCCCCTTTTCGGACACGAGCACGGGCTGGGCGTCGAGCTGGGCAAAAAACTCGTCGCGCTTCTCCGACGTGTGGGCGTCGAAATCGGGCCTGCCGTTCCGGCGTTTCAGGTAGTCGATGTAGATGCGGCGGACCTGTTCGCGTTCAGCCTTCGGAAGTGCCTTGAATACGTTCTTGACCATGATCATCCCCGTGTGAGACCGCTTGCGCGGCAAGATGCGGGCATCATACGGCTTTGCTGACTCATTGCAACAAAAACTTATACTCAGGTCTAAAGTCTATCTATAACTTGTTGAAACTATTGATAATACTTGCGCTACTTTTTCGAGGTCTAAATTGACGGGGCTTCTGGTATCTGGAAAAAGAAAACCCGCCTGAAGGCGGGTTTTCCGTGCGAACCGGGCAAGGGGTTCAGGCCTTGATCTTGCCCACCCGCTTGGCGATGGAGAGCTTCCAGCGCTCGACCCGGAGCGTGGCCGCATCGACCATCTCGGTGCCGAACGTGATCGCGCCGAGGCCCTGTTCCTTGTCGGCCTTGTCGTAGGCGTCGATGATCTCCTTGGCGCGTTTCACTTCCTCGTCGGACGGGGTGAACACCTCGTTCACGACCTCGACGTGCGTCGGGTGGATGCACCACTTGCCGTCGAAGCCCATGTTGCGGGCATTCGTGGCGTCCTTGCGCACCTGGTCCAGGTCCTTGTAGTCCAGCGTCACGTTGTCGACGGAGTCGATCTGCGCGGCGCGGGCGGCGGTGACGACCTGGCTCTTCGCCCAGTGGAACACCTGGAACTGCTCGTCGCCCTTCATCACCCGGGCGTTCACGTCGCCGGCGTAGTCGGCGATGCCGAAGATGAGCGCGTCCATGCGCGGCGAAGCCTTCGCGATGTCGTAGGCCTTCAGGGCGGCCTGGGCACTCTCGATCAGGACCTCGAACTTCACCTGCTTCTTCATGTTCAGCTTGTATTCGAGCTGGCCGAACAGGAAGTCGTAGTAGTGGATCTCCTCGGGCCCGTAGACCTTCGGGATCACGATGACGTCCACGGCGTCACGGGCGACCGTGAGCACCTCGATGATGTCGTCCAGGCACCAGATCGTGCGGATGTTGTTGGCGCGGAAGCCGCGGATCTTCTGGCCCCAGTCGTACTCGGCCAGCGCCTTGCCGACGACCTTGCGGGCGTCGACCTTCTGGCTGACGGCGCACGCGTCCTCGAGGTCGAGCATGACCATATCGGCATTGCCGGAGGCCGCCTTCTGGCAGAGTTTCTCCGAATGACCGGGGGTCGTCTGCTCCGAGCGGCGGACTTTCTTCTCGCTGATCTTGTCCAGGTGATATGACATTTACCTATCGTTCCTTTCCTTGCTGAAATTTCCGTCCGGGGGTGAAACGCGCCCGGTCTTACTTCCCGTCGATGATGCGCTTGGCCACGACCTCGGCCTGGATCTCCGAAGTGCCCTCGAAGATCTTGATGATCCGGCCGTCGCGCCAGAACCGCTGGGCCCGGTACTCCTTCGAGTAGCCGTAGCCGCCGTGGATCTGGAGGGCGTCGCTCGAGACCTTCTCGGCGACCTCGCCGGCGAGCATTTTCGCCATGCCGGCCTCGAGGTCGCAGCGCTTGCCCTGGTCCTTCATGGCGCAGGCGTAATAGAGGAGCTGGCGCAGCGCCTCGATCTCCATGGCCATGTGGGCGAGCTTGTGCCGGATGAGCTGGTGCTCGGAGAGGTACTTGCCGAACTGCTTGCGCTCCTTCGCGTACTGAAGCGCATGGTCGTAGGCCGCCTGCGCGACGCCGAGGCCGCGGGCGGCGGTCTGGATGCGGGCCGACTCGTAGGTGGTCATGAGCTGGTAGAAGCCCTTGCCTTCCTCGCCGCCGATCACGTTCGTCGCCGGGATCTCGAGGTCCTCGAAGTTGAGCGACCAGCTCTTGAGGCCGTGGTAGCCGATGGCCGGGATATACGACCCCGTGAGCTTCGGCGGGATGAAGTTGTCGCCCGGCTCCTTCTCGAGGACGATCATCGAGAGGCCCTTGTGACGGACCGACTTGTCGGGATTCGTGCGGGCGAGGATCGTCATGATGTTCGCGCGGTTGGCGAACGTACACCAGGTCTTGGGGCCGTTCAGGACGTAGACGTCGCCCTTCTTCTCGGCCTTGAGCTCGAAGCTCGCCGTGTCGGAGCCGTGGTTGGGCTCGGTAAAGGCGGCGGCCGACAGGAGCTTCCCGGAGGCGAGGCCGGGGAGCCACTTCTTTTTCTGGTCCTCGGTGCCGCCGTTCAGGATCAGCGTCCCCGCGATCACGTTGCGGGTCATCACCGAACCCACCGACAGCCAGCCGCGCGAGAGTTCCTCGGTCACGATGGCCATCGAGAGGTGGTCCATGCCTGCGCCGCCGTACTGCTCGGGGAGGATCAGCCCGAAGTAGCCGTTGTCGGCCATCTTCCGGATGATGTCCATCGGGATCTCGGCAGCCTTGTTGTCGAGTTCGTCGACAACCGGCATCACTTCCTTGTCGACAAACTTGCGCACGCTGTCGCGAAGCGCATCGTGTTCTTCACTGAGGAATCCGGCCATGTGGGGTGGGTGTCCTTGTTCCTGAGAAGGGCTCCGCGCGGGGCTCCAGAGGGCCGTCACGGGCGCGCGCTAGTTAATCCGTTTGCCCCCGTCAGGCAACCGGAAAGTGAAGGAAAACAGGGCGTTAGACTGACTCGCGAGTCAACGGAGGCGAATGAAATTCAGGTGCCGGCACCCCTTCGGCCACTGCATCCTCCGGTACCCAAAAGCACGAAGGGCAGGCTGTCGGCCTGCCCTTCGGAGCGATCTGCAGAACGAGCCTGAAATCAGGCCTTTGCGTCGGGGTTCGGCTTCTGGCCGTCGGAGTAGTCGTAGTAGCCCTTGCCGGTCTTGCGGCCGAGGTCGCCTTTGGCGACGAGCTTGACGAGGCTCGGCGGGCTCTTGAGGCGGTCTTCCTTCATCTCCGAATAGAGGATGTCGGCCATGTGCTTGACGATATCGAGGCCGATGTAGTCCGACAGCTCGAACGGGCCCATCGGGTGATTGCAGCCCAGCTTCATGGCGGCGTCGATATCGGCGGGGTTCGAGACGCCCTGCTCGTAGAGCCGGATCGAATCGACGAGGTAGGGGACGAGCAGCCGGTTCACGATAAAGCCCGGCGCCGACGGCAGGGGGACCGGCGTCTTGTTCACATTCTTGCAGAACGACACCAGAGAGTCGGCGGTTTCCTTCGCCGTCTTCGGGCCGGAGATGACTTCCACGAGGCCCATGACCGGAGCCGGATTGAAGAAGTGGAGGCCCGCGAACTTGTCGGCGCGCTTCGTCGCCTTCGCCATGTTGTCGATGCCGATGGTCGAGGTGTTCGTGGTGAAGATGCCCGAGGGCTTAACGATCTTGTCCAGCTTACCGAACAGGTCGTTCTTCTTGTCGAGTTCCTCGACGATCGATTCGATGATGAGGTCGCAGTCCTTGAGCTGATCCAGCGAGGTCGCCCAGGTGACGCCCGCCTTGGCGGCGTTCGCCTTATAGACGGCCAGCTTGCCGCGGCCCACTTCCTTGTCGAGTCCGGCCTCGAAATCCTTCTTTGCCTTGCCCGTATCGCCGCCGGTGGCCTTCACGGCGACGACCTTGATGCCGGCCTTCGACACGACGTTCACGATACCGCTGCCCATGGCGCCGAGACCCACGACTCCGACCTGCTGGATTTCCATTGAAACTGCTCCTTTGAAACTCTGTCTGCCTGAGACTGCTGCCGCCTTTATCCCGGGGGATAAAGTGCGGCGCGAGGGCCGTCACTAGCTCACCGAACGGCGATTCGACAAGCAAGCGGGAGCTGGGCAAAGAAACGGTGTGTATGATGCCGGTGTCAGCGGAGGGGCGGTCCCGGAGGCCTACTGACCGGGCTCATCTGCTTCCGTGCGAAATGGGTTATTGATTCGCCGAACGGGTATGCTCCGCCGGAGCCGTCCGCTCCGGGGACGAGGCCGGTTCATCAGGGGAAGGGTTTGTTGTCACTGACGGATGACATGCAGGAGCTGGCGCGTCTCTACGGCGTTCAGACAGCATACCACGACATCGCAGGGGCCGAACGTACGGCCTCGCCTGACGGACTGCTGGCGATCCTGAGAGCGCTTGGCGTTCCCCTGGACTGCTGGGCGGGCGCCGGCGATGCGCTCGCAGCCCGGCGGCAGCTACTCGCCGCACGGTTTCTGGAGCCGGTCATCGCCCTCTGGCAGGGCGGGGACTTCGGCACGATCATCCGTGTCCCGGCCGGAGAACTGGACCGGCAGCTCCGGTTCAAACTGGTTCTGGACGACGGCACCGCGCGGGAATGGACGGCCGTTCCCGGTGCGTTGCCCGATGCAGGCGCGGACCGGTACGGTCTCGACGGATACCTGCCCCGGTGGCTTCCGTTCCCGTCCGATCTGCCGCCCGGGTACCACTCGCTCTATGCGGAACTGGCGGGGTCTTTTTCCGAGTCGCTGGTGATCGTCGCTCCGCCGCGGGCGGTTCAGCCGGGCGAACTCGGGCTCGGCCGGTCCTGGGGCGGATTCCTGCCGCTGCATGCCCTCCGCCGGGCGAAGGATTTCGGCGCGGGGGACTATTCGGGGCTCGGCGAACTGGCGGCGTGGCTCGGCGGGCAGGGTGCCTCGTTCCTCGCGACCCTTCCGCTCCTTCCGTCGTTCCTCGCCAAGCCGTACGATCCGAGCCCCTATTCCCCGGTGAGCCGCATCTTCTGGAATGAACTTTATGTGGATATCTCCAGAGTGCCGGAGCTCGAAAGCTGCGATGAAGTCCGCCGGCAGATCGCCTCCATGGACGAGATGCTGATCTTCGGTTCCCTCCGGGACGATCCGCATGTCCGCTACAAGGAAGTGTTCGCCATCAAGCGGATGCTGCTGTCGAAGCTGGCCCGGTATTTCTTCGAGAACCCAGGCCAGCGGTGGAAGGCGTTTGCCGAGTTCACGAAGCGGCGGCCCGAGGTCGAGGACTACGCCCGGTTCCGTGCGGCTACCGAGCACCGCCGGGCGTCCTGGTGGAACTGGCCGGCGGAGCAGAAGGCGGGGCGGCTGTCGGAGGCGGACTTCAAGTTCGAGGCGCGGGATTTCTATGTCTATGCCCAGTGGATTGCGCACGAACAGATGAAAGACGCGACTCACCGGGCGGAGGTGTCCGGCGCGGGACTTTATCTGGACCTCCCCGTCGGCGTGCATCCGGACGGCTACGACGTCTGGCGCGAGCAGGGTTGCTATGCGAACGGCGCCGCCACGGGAGCTCCGCCGGATCCGTTTTTCATGGCCGGGCAGAACTGGGGCTTCGCGCCGCTCCAGCCCGAGCAGCTTCGCGAGCAGCGGTACGCCCATTTCGCCCATGTGATCCGCCATCATCTTTCGGCGGCGAAGCTGCTGCGGATTGACCATGTGATGAGTCTTCACCGGCTCTACTGGATTCCAAGGGGCGCGCCGGCGACGGAAGGCGTATACGTCCACTACCGGGCAGAGGAACTGTTCGCGGTCTGCGCCCTCGAATCGCTGCGGAACCGGAGCGCCCTCATCGGCGAGGACCTCGGGACGGTTCCCGACGCCGTTCGTGATCTCATGTCGAAGCGCGGGTTCGGCCGGCTCTACGTGATGCAGTTCATGTGCACGGAGAATCCGGACGCCGCGATCCAGCCGGTTCCCGAAGGCGCTGCCGCCTGCCTGAACACCCACGACATGCCTCCCTTCGCCTCGTTCTGGACCGGAGAGGAGTTCGACCGGCGGGAGAAACTGGGTTTCCTGACCGGGGACCAGGTGGCGGCCGAAAAGGCGGCCCGCGAACGGATGCGGGCGGCAGTCGTCAGCTTCCTGAGGCGCGAGGGGCTTCTGGCTCCGGACCGGGACGATTTGCCGGCTGTCATGGAAGCCTGCTCCGCCTGGATCGGGAAGAGTCCCGCAGAACTGGCGGTGGTCAGCCTTGAAGATCTCTGGCAGGAGACCGAACCCCAGAACATGCCGGGCACCGTGACCGAGAACGCCAACTGGAGCCGCAAGGCCGCCCGTTCCCTGGAGCATGTCGAGGCCGACGAGGCCGTAGCCGCGATGTTCGCCCGCTGGCGCAGCCTCAGGCCGAAGGGTGGAGGTGAGGCATGAAGGAAGCCGGTTCACGTCTCACGGAAACGGATCTCTATCTGTTCAACGAGGGGTCCCACTTCCGGCTGTACGAGAAGTTCGGTTCTCACCCGACCGTCGAGGACGGGAAGGCGGGGGTGCGGTTCGCTGTCTGGGCTCCGAACGCGGCCCGGGTTTCGGTCATCGGCGATTTCAACGGATGGAACAGCGGCAGCAACCCTCTCTCCATGCTGGCGGGGTCCGGTGTCTGGGAAGGTTTTATTGCCGGCGTGAAGAAGGGCGACCGGTACAAGTACTTCATCGAATCCCGCGTGGACGGTTTCCGGACGGACAAGGCCGACCCCTTTGCGTTCTTCACGGAGCCCGCGCCCGGTAACGCCTCGATCGTCTGGGATCTCGCCTACGGCTGGAACGACGGGGAGTGGATGCGAAAGCGCCGGGAGGCGAACAGTCTCAAGGCCCCCATGTCCGTCTACGAGATGCATCTGGGTTCGTGGCAGCGGGATCCGGCGGAACCATCCCGCCTCCTGTCCTATGGTGAGATCGCCCCGAGGCTCGCTGCCTATTGTCTCGAAATGGGGTTCACCCACGTCGAACTGCTGCCGGTGATGGAACACCCGTTCTACGCCTCATGGGGGTATCAGACGACCGGCTATTTCGCCCCGAGCGGACGGTACGGAACGCCGCAGGATTTCATGGCGTTCGTGGACACGCTGCATGGGAGCGGCATCGGGGTGATTCTCGACTGGGTGCCCTCGCACTTCCCTTCGGACGGCCACGGGCTGGCGTTCTTCGACGGGACGCACCTCTACGAGCACGCCGACCCCCGGCAGGGGTTTCATCCCGACTGGCGGAGCTACATCTTCAACTACGGCCGTCACGAGGTCCGCTCGTTCCTCACGAGCAGCGCCGTCTACTGGCTGGATCGCTATCACGCGGACGGCCTCCGCGTGGATGCCGTGGCGTCGATGCTCTACCTCGACTACTCGCGGAAAGAAGGCGAGTGGATCCCGAACCGCTACGGCGGCAAGGAAAACCTTGAGGCCATCTCTTTCCTGCGCGGCCTCAACGAAACCGTTTATCTCAACTATCCGGACGTCCAGACGGTCGCCGAAGAGTCCACCTCCTGGGCGATGGTGTCGAAGCCGGTCCATATCGGCGGGCTCGGCTTCGGGCTCAAGTGGGACATGGGCTGGATGCACGACACGCTGGGCTATCTGTCGCTCGACCCGGTGTTCCGGCAGTTCCACCACAACGACGTCACTTTCCGGATGCTCTACGCCTTCGCCGAAAACTTCATGCTGCCGCTCTCCCATGACGAGGTGGTCCACGGGAAAGGTTCCCTGCTCGGCCGGATGCCCGGCGACCCGTGGCAGCGGCTGGCGAATCTCCGGCTGCTGTTCGCCTGGCAGCATGCACAACCGGGCAAGAAGCTCCTGTTCATGGGCGGAGAGTTCGGGCAGGAACGCGAATGGACGCACGAGGAGAGTCTCGACTGGCACCTCGCGGGGGCGGCCCCGCACCGGGGCGTCCAGAAACTCGTGCGCGACCTGAACGGCCTCTACCGGCGGGAGCCGGCGCTCCACCGGCTGGAGACCGAGCCCGGCGGTTTCGAATGGATCGACTGCAACGACTCGATTCAGAGCATCTTGAGCCTCGTCCGCCGGTCGGAACGGCCCGAGGATACCGTTCTCGCCGTGTTCAACTTCACCCCGGTGCCGAGATACGGCTACCGCACGGGAGTGCCCGCGGGAGGTCACTGGCGGGAGATCCTGAACACCGACGCGGCCGATTACGGCGGGAGCGGGCAGGGTAATCTGGGGGGGAGGACGGCCGAGGCCGTGCCCGCGCACGGGCGGGAGTTCTCCCTGAGCCTCACCCTGCCGCCGCTCGGGGCGGTGTTCCTGAAAAACGTCCGGAAAAGCTGAAGGGCCCCCGCCTTGCGGCGGGAGCCCTTCTCTGGAGCGGGCCGTCCCTTTCGTGAAGGGCGGCCAGGGGCCGCGGATCAGGCGGCGGCGGACCGGCGGGCGGAACCCGGGGCTCCGGCCGGGCGGGGCGCGGCGGGGGCCGGCTGCGGACGGAAAATCGTCTTCTGCACCAGCGAGATCACCTTGCAGGCACCGGCGACTCCGCCGCCGTCAGGGCCGTCTTCGGGGGCGTTCGCCGAGTATCCCTGCACCGCCTTGCGGCGCACTTCGTGGATCTTCGCGAGGATTCTCTGGTATTCGCGTTCGTTCATGGTTTCGTGCCTCACTCTTTCCAACGATGGGTCCGTTAAGTTCCGGTGAACGCCGGGTTAGTCCTTCGCCATCTCGTTCAGGACGAACACCGGGGGCTGGCCGGCGCCGGGCTCCCGGCCCAGTTCCAGCGGGTGGCCGAAGGCCAGTGCCCGGCCCGTGGGGGCGGCCACGTAGCCGCCCGGCCGGGTGCTGTCGTCACGCACGGAGACGAGCCCCTTGGCCCGCAGCGTGCGGATCGCCTCGGTGATCTGGGTGCGGCTCATGCGCCGGTCCTCGGCGAAGGTCTTCAGGTCGGCGTTCTTCGCCTCGTAGAGCTTCGCCAGCACTTCCACTTCCATCGGCGTCACGGGGATGCCGAACCGGGCCTCGATCTCGCGGGCCGCGTCCTGGAGCTTCGCGTAGCGGACGGCCGCCGGGTCCTGCCGGTCGTAGTGGTCCAGGCCGTCGTACCACTTGGTGGTCGTCATGGTCTCGCCGGTCTTGGCGGCCAGCGCGAGCGAAGAGCCCGCCGCGACCGCCGGAGCGGCCATCGTGCCGGTCACGAGCACCGCCTCGGCGCAGCCCGAGGAAATCCCCAGCACGAGGGCCAGGGCGGCGAGTCCGGAGATCCTTTTCACATTCGCTTTCATCTTCAGTCCCTCCTTCTTGAGGGGGCCTCCGGGGGGTTGGGTCCGGGGGCCTGATGATCACGATTTTATGTATTACAAATGATGTGCCAAAGAATAAATCCTATAAATATCAGCTAGTTATACAGGTAACGCGGCGCTCCAAAAACGAGCGGTGGGCGATCCGGGAACAGGGCTTTTGTTCCAGATTGGGGAGCGGCCGGTATGGAAGCCAAACCGCCGTTATAAGGAGGGGTCCCCGCCCCCCACCCCCGAAAACGGGGTTTCTGAAACGAGGATTAACGGGAGGGGAGGAAGCGGCTCACCCTGGCGGGAGACCGGGCGCCTCCCCCCCCCTCCCGTTTTCTGGACTCTCCCCCTCACCCCCTCCCTACAGGCAGGGAGGGGGAACCGGATGCCGCTCAGCCTGGCGGGAGACCGGGTGCCACCCCCCCCATTTTTTCTGTCTGACTCGAACTCATCCCGGCGCTCCCCGCACCACCCTTCTCTACCTGCGTAGAGAAGGGACCGCTTCAGTTACCGGGGTTAGCTGGACTCCAGCCCTCTTTACGTCAGTAGAGAGGGCAGCCCCGGAGGGGCGGGTGAGTTCGTTCCGTGTTTTTCCGTGCTGACGCGTGTCGATGTGTGCTGACCCGTGCAAACGGGATACCGGCGTCCCGTATGGGGGCATTCCGGAGCGGCGGTTTCGTTCGTGCAGAGACGTGCGCGCGGGAACTTTAGTCCGTCCGGAGCGGAAGCAGGGCGGCGAGGATAGCCTCGGCGGCGAGCATCGCCTCCTCGTGCCAGGGCGAATGACGGAGATTGATCCCGCTGTCATGGCTGTCCATTGCGGAGAGAACCGGACGGAACCGGCGGCCCCGCACGGTGCGGACATAACGGGCGGCGCCGTAAGTATTCCAGTCGAGCACCCGGAACAGGGGCTCTTTCGTGCGAGGGGGGAACCGCCCGGGCCGGGAGCCCAGCCAGTAGACCTCGTCGGGCAGGTCGTCCGGATCGAGATCGGTCCGGGTCAATCCGTTGTCCCGGTGGAGCGCCCAGCCCGGGCAGCCGAGAGGATTGAACTCGTCCGGGCGCTGGGGCGGGACGCTGGCGGGGAGATCGAGTCTGGGAATGGCGATGGGCAGGGGGAGCGCGCAGCGGATCAGGCGCTTGTCGATATGCGCCCGATATTCCGGCGGACCGGCGGAACTTTCGTCTCCTCCGGCGGCGGAATCAGGGTGGCGGTCCTTGCCTCCGGTCTTCGCGGCGTCCGCGGCAAACTCCGCCCTGTGTGAGGCGAGCTCATGGCCGTGGGCGTGATCCCGCGCCTGTTCCTCGTCCCGCCGGATCATCTCCTGATTCTGCTGCGCGGCCCAGATGCATTTGCCGGAGGCGGCCGCCTTCACGCGCACGGGCACGTCGTCGCGGCGGCAGAGGTCCAGGTTGAAGTTGATCATCTGGATCTGGAACCGCTGCCAGTCGTCCCGCCGCACGGGCTGCCCGCGGATGATCTTCTGCTGGATCTCGTCCAGCACCGCCCGGGCGGGATCGACGGGACTGGGACCTGTGGGAAGCGGCGGAACCGGCGCAAAGCCTCCGTCATCCGCAGTTGCCCCCGGCTCCGCGGCGAACAAGGCCCGCCGCGCATGTTGCGGGGTGTCGCCGCTGCGGGGAACCATTTTCAGTTTTCGCTCCATGGAGTTGTGCCCTCTTTGCCGGGTGGCCGCGCCGCCGGACCGGGGAGAACCGGCTCCCAGCGAGTACCGTATATAATACGTATTAAGATGGCGAAGTCAAGCAGAGAAAAGAAAAACGGCGTAACTAACTGAAAGAATTGGGGGAACGGGACTCCCGCTCGGCTACACGGGCCAGGAGATGGACCCCGTCACCGGCCTCGTCCAGATGAAAGCCCGCTGGTACGACCCGGACGCGGGAATCTTTATCTCGGAAGACCCAAGGTCGTACAGCCCAACCGATCCGTTCAGCCTGCACGAATACCTCTACGCCAACGCCGATCCGGTGAACAATTACGATCCGACGGGGAAGAAGCAGCGCCCGTTCTGGATCCGGACTATGCTTCTTCTCAACTGCACAGCGAAGCAACAAATTGGTGGGACGAAATGCAAAGGTGGGTGCAGAATGCCAATCGACCAAGATAATCAACTTGCGATGAATGGAGCGGCGAGGAAGAAGAAATATGTATTCGTTCTGCAAATGCCTGCGGAATCGATCAACGACTACGATGAGATGATCGCCCTTGAGGAAAAGATAATAGGAACCATAGGCAATCTTGGAGCCGTCGATGGGCACGACGCCGGGTCGGGGGAAATGAATATATTTATTCATACGGATTCACCGAAAGAAACCTTTAAGCGTATCGAATTTGTACTTCGGAGAAGCGGTCAGCTAACTAAAATAAAGGCCGCCTATAGGGAGACGGGGAAAGATGATTACACCGTAATCCATCCTCCCGGTCTGGCGAGTTTTCGGATCAGCTAATTAAATAAATTATCGTTTTCGCCGGACTACGGTTACGACAACGTGGGGAGACTCACGGCCTGTGCCGCCGGGAAGTGCAACGCGGGGGGGGGCCTAATGGCGGGATCACGCACACGGCCGCTGATCCAATATGGCGAGCCGACCGCTGCGCAGCGGCAGGACATTGAGCAGCGTATTTCGCGCATTATTCGTATTAATGCGGACGATCCCGACATGACCGACTACGCCGTGAATGCCGGTAAGAGGTGCGAAGAGGAGAAACGTTTTGATGATAATCGCACATTAATAAATGATATCGTAACCACGGTAACAGTGGGATGGAATTTGCCCGTTTGTAACAGGCTGAAAGCGTGGGCCAACCTCAAGCGCTTCTGGATGCGATGGGGAGCGGAAGTTCCAAGACGATACGAGCCCAATCTCTTGGATGATGATAGCTACTATTCGGTGTCGGCTGGATTGTACCAGGTTGAAGCCGTCTGGATGATGGAGGGAGCCTTGCCGCTGGCGATTCTGAAGGAAGGAGAGGAGATCCGGCGGAAGACGATAAAGCATAGATCCCGTGTGAAGATATTTGTAAAGGCAGATAAGGTTTATTATGCAAATTCGTTTCTCGAGGAATGCGTAATCGCTGGGGAATGGCGTCGGGGGATTGAGTATTCGGATATCCTGACCCCGTCGCCGAAACTGAGCCGGTCCTTCGACCCGGCGAAGAACCGGGATCATATCTGCCATCAGGCGTTGTACTGGTGGTGCAAACTACAGCTTGGAGATGCGGAGAAACAGCGGGAAGGGATCGAACGCCGGATGGCGGAACTTCTGATTATGAATACCCAGTCCGTCGATCCCGAAGTTGATCTCGGCGGGTTTACGGTTGGGTTCTGTCTGATGTTCTGGGCACAGCTATCCGGGCTTGTAAACAATCCGTGGAAGGCCATCCGTAATTATTTTTGGCTGGATGAATAGGGTCGGAGACGAAGCGGTGCGCTGTCGCATTCCGGCCATTACGTCTACGACGCGCTGGACCGGCGGCTCACCCTGGCGGGAGACCGGGCGCCTTCACCCCCTCGTTTTCTGGACTCTCCCCCTGACCCCCTCCCTACAGGCAGGGAGGGGGAACCGGATGCCGCTCACCCTGAGCGCCGTCGAAGGGTCGAGCGGCTGAGAAAACCCTCCCTGAGCAGGGAGGGGTCTGCCCTGAGCCTATTTTGCCGGGTCAGCACCGTTCAGCCGCCGGAGCAGATCGTCCATGACTCCATCGAGATTGGTGAGGACTTCCCGGTTCCAGTAGCGGACGATGCGGATTCCGAGGGCGGCAATGAGCCGGTCCCGTTCCGCGTCGTAGGCGGGAGCGTCTTTCTCCGCATGTTGTGAGCCGTCAAACTCCAGGCCCAGCTTCCTTTCGGCGCAGTAGAAGTCGATGAAATACCCACCGGCAGGATACTGGCGCCGGAATTTGTATCCTCCGAGCTGGCGGCCTTTCAGGCGGCTCCAAACCAGGGCTTCGACCGGTGAGAGATTCTGCCGGAGAGTTCTGGAACGGGTCTTTTCGTAATCGACGGCCATAAGGCGGATTATAGCGCTCCCCCTCTCGCTTCGCTCGTCTCCCCCGCAAAGCGGGGGAGAATTTCCGGAAAATTCCTCCCCACATAGTGGGGAGGTGGCGGCGTAGCCGCCGGAGGGGAGTATTCCCACGTCGTGGGGAGGTGGCGGCGCTCCCCCTCTCGCTTCGCTCGCCTCCCCCGCAAAGCGGGGGAGAATGTCCGGAAAATTCCTCCCCACGTCGTGGGGAGGTGGCGGCGCTCCCCCTCTCGCTTCGCTCGTCTCCCCCGCAAAGCGGGGGAGAATTTCCGGAAAATCCTCCCCACGTCGTGGGGAGGTGGCGGCATAGCCGCCGGAGGGGAGTGTCCCATGTCGTGGGGAGGTGGCGGCGTAGCCGCCGGAGGGGAGTGTTCCTTAGCCGGGGGTTTTACGCCCCCTACCACCTCTCGCGTTTGATCTCGCGGAGGAGGCCGGGGAGGCCGGCGGCGAGGTCGAGGGGGCTGCCGTCGCGGCGGGTGACGAGGAACCGGTCATGGGCCTTTCCGCCGGTGGTGGTGATTTCGGCGCTCACGACCTTGATCCCTTCGAGGGCGAAGGCGCGGGTGATGCGGAAGAGCAGCCCGCGGCCTTCATTTCCTTATTGGGCGCGCATGCTAGGCCCATCGGGACGAAACGGCGACCGTCCGGGCCGACTTTTTTGTAAATCTTCGGCGCCGGGGCACCGTTCCATTTCTGTCCACTCGCCGCTGAAGCGCCGTTCCCCCCGCCGGATCGGTCCGTTAGACTCTCCGGACATCATCCGGTTTTTCAGGACGTGACTTTATGGGTGCAGCCCCGACGCAGCTCCGTCAGCACAAGGACAATGCCGCCGCTTTTCTCGCGAAAGGCAAAACCGAGGACGCCATCCGCGAGCTGTGCAGGGCGGTGGAGCTCTCGCCGGGGGACCTCACGCTCCGGCAGCGGGTGGGTGAGCTGCTGGCCAGGATCCGCCGCACGGACGACGCGGCGAACGTCTACCGGTTCGTGGCGAGCGAATATGCGAAGGACGGCCAGGTGCTGAAGGCCATCGCCGTCTGCAAGATCATCCTCGGACTGAAACCGGACGACACGCAGATCCAGAAGTTCCTCGCCCGGCTGTATGCGAACCGCAAGGAGGCGCCGGCGCTGGATTCGGGCCGGGTGTCGCAGCCGCCCAGGGGAACGGCAGGAACGGCTGGCGCCAGGGGTGCGGCGGCGGGAGCAAAGGGCCCGGCCCCGAGGCCCGGCACCCCGGCGCACCTGCACGACAAGGAAATCGACATCGAGCTCACGGAGGACGACAAGGAGTTCTTCCGGCTCGCGGACGAGGCTTCCCAGCCGGTTCCGGCCGGGACGCCGCCGGCGGCCGCTCCGGTGGCGCCGGAGACCGAGACGGCCATCACGCGGCACCGGGCGCAGACGGATCTCTCCGACCTCGACACGGTGATGATCGACCTGGACAGCCTGCCGCAGATTCCGCTGTTCTCGTCGATGCCAGCGGACGCCTTCATGGCGGCGGTGAACCGGCTGCGCCTGCTCTCGTTCCGGCGGGGGGACTATATCCTGAAGGAAGGCGAGCACGGGGACGCGCTCTATATCGTCGTGCAGGGGAGCGCGGGCGTCGTGCGCGGGCTCAAGGGGGTCGAGGCGAAGCCCGTGGCGGTGCTCGGCCGCGGGTCGTTCTTCGGCGAGATGGCGCTGATCGCCAGCGCCCCCCGGATCGTCTCCGTCATCGCCCGCGAGGACACCGTCGTCCTCGAGCTCAAGCGCGAGGCGCTCGAGGAAATTTCGGCGGCTTATCCGCAGGTGATCGAGGTGGCCGAGCGGTTCTACCGGACGCGGCTGCTCGCGAACCTGCTCCAGTCGAGCCCGCTGTTCGAGGCGTTCTCACGCCCGGAGAAGCAGGCGATCATCGAGAAGTTCCGGAGCCGCACGGTGGCGGCGGGGGTGAACGTCCTCGAACAGGGCCAGCCGGGGCAGGGGTTCTTCGTGCTGTTCCGGGGCGTCGCGGATGTGATCCGCAAGGATTCCGCCGGCAGGGAACACGCCTTCGCGAAGCTCCGCGAGGGGGATGTATTCGGGGAGATCTCGCTGCTCCTCAAGGAGCCGGTCACGGCCACCGTCCGCAGCGTCACCGGGTGCGTCGTGCTCTATCTCGCGCCGGAGGATTTCGAGAAACACATTCTCGCGCACCCGCAGGCGGCCGAATCGGTGCGGGCGCTGAAGGACCAGCGGCTGAACCTCACCATCGACTTCCTCGCGTCCATCGACGAGCCCCTGGACAGCTACCTGCTGTGAGGGGCGGGAACTCCTGGGGCCAGGGCGGGGAGGTTCAGCAAATCGTGGAAACCGGCTTCCGCAACAACGCCCGGACAGCCGGCATATCGTTCGTACAGGTCGTACGGCTGCCGGATGATTGTGGCCCTCGGAATGCCGTCCGCGCCATACGGTGAATTCAGGGTCACGGAGAAGACGGCCGCAGGCCGGTACGGATTGCCGCAGTCGCCGGGACTTTCAAACCAGACGGTATAGTTCGGCCTCCCCCGCTGACAGCTTACAGGTTCGGCGCCGAAGACCACCCGATTGACCGCTGCCAGGTTCAGGTGGCAGTGGTGACCCGAAAATTCACCGACCTGCCAGCTCAGGTAGCCATCTTCCTCATGCCGGGAAAGCAGACCATTCAGCAGGTCGGTCTTGAACTCGATCAGCAGGCCCCGGCGATAAATGACGAGAGAGCCTTCCCGGAAGCCCAACGCGGCCCTAAGGATATCCTCCACATCGTTCAGGCGCATCGGGTATCGCTTTCGGGTCTGAGCGTTTCGAAGATTGCCATCAGGCGCCGGTCGAAATCCCCGTCCGGCAAGGCCGGAGCAACAGGTCCAATGCTGCTGAGAAAGAGCTCCTCCACCTCCCGGCGAAGACCGGCCGGAATCCTGGCAGTGCTGCCTGGAGCAACCCTGAGACGGGTAACGGCCGGATACCGCCGCGCATGTCCGGCAAGGCGGGAGAAAAAGCCCAGGACGGAGCGCTGGTCGAGCATTCCGCCGGGATATGGGGCGCGGAGCCCGACGGCAAAACCCCATGTGTCGTCGTTCTTCCGCATCCGGCGCGAGAACCTGAGTTCGAATGAGGGTTTAAATCCGAAGCATACGCTCGGTTCGATCGAGTACACCGCATAGCGGAACTGGTTCAGGTCCAGATGGATGTGGTGCGACTGTCCGGAGATCGTCAGGTCGCGCAAGCCCGCGAAGCAGCCGTCGTAACGGGCTTCTGTCAGCTGGGGCGGCGAGGACGGAAGCAGTTCCATCGTCGCTCCATCTCCCCAGCGCCCGCAAAAGAGCGTTATGCCCGGTACCTCAAGCCATTCGGACAGAATGGTTTCGATCTGGGCGATTCGTGACAGGTCGACCGGCTGCATTGAAGGCGCTCTCTCCCTGTTTAGGTCCGGCTCCAGGCGGCATCCGTTGCCGCTCATTCATTTCCCCGGGGGAAGCTGACGCGGACATTCCTGTACTCCCGCCCTCTGACCGTCACGGACAGTACTCGGGCTTCGAAGGCGGCGACTCCGATGAGGCGGGGAGAAGCGGCCTCGAACCGTGCGGTGTCGCCGATGGTTTCGCCTGTGAGCGGGCTGGCAGCGGCAGAAAGTGAAATGCGTTCCGGGGAGGCCGGCGCATCCGGGCCTTCCTGACGGCGAAGGTCCTGAATCTCGACTTCCACGGTTTTCTGGCCCAGCCGGATCGGCCGCTCCGCCTCGCCGTCCAGAACATAGAGGGTCAGTCCGCCGGTCCCCGGATCGAGCACGAATTCCAGATGGGCGAATTCATCGCCGAGCACGATCAGCGTTCCGCCATGGGGTGCCTGATGGTGGCCATCATGTCCGCCTTGGTTCCCCGGCACGCGGGAATCCGCCGGTAAGGGAGTCGGGCCAGGTCCGGACTGGCAGGCGGCCAGCAGGGTTACGAGGAAGATGGCCGGTATCCGGGTCATTGCCGGGACCCCTGCAGGTTGACCCTGCTGAGAAGGCTGGCCTTCGGAATGGGAGTACAGGTTTCGATTTCTTTCCTGAGAGACGTCGCATCCAGATTCTTGCCGATAAACACCATCCGGGTGCTCCGGGCTTCGTCACCCCAGGGCCGGTCGTAGGTGGCGGTGAACCGGTTGCCGACACCGTGCCAGATCACGCGCTTGTCGACGCCTTTGAACTGAAGAATCCCTTTGCACCGGAACAATTCCGGCTTGAGGGATATGGCTTCCAGAAACCCTTCGAATTTTTCGGGGATCAGCGGTTCTTGAAACTCAAAACTGACCGACTGGACGTCACGGTCGTGCGATTGGCCTTCCGATGGGTTCCCGCCGGATTGCAGCAAACCGGGTTTCGCCTTCAACCATTTGTCGAGGGAAAAGGCCCCCACGTCAAGAAGAAGCTGGAGATCGATCTCGCAATGGGAGGCACGGAAAATCCGTACGTACGGATTCAGGCGGAGGATCATCTTCTCGATAGCATCAGCCCGGTCCGGCGGTACAAGATCGCATTTATTGAGCACAATGATGTCGGCGAATCCGATCTGCTCTCCGGCCGTAACGGTTTCACTCAGGTTCTTCTCGAAATTTTCCGCGTCGGCCACGCAGACGATAGAGTCCAAACGCACGAACTTCTCGATTTCCGGCAGGAAGAAAGTCTGCGCGATCGGGCCGGGCATGGCCATCCCGGAAGCTTCGATCAGAAGGTAGTCGAACGCCTCCCGGCGCTCGAGCAGGCCACGGATACCGTTGATCAGGTCTCCCCGGACCGAGCAGCAGAGGCATCCATTGGATAACTCGATAGTGTCCTCGTCCTGCCGGATGATCAGGTCCCCGTCGATTCCGGTTTCTCCGAACTCGTTGACGATGACGGCGATCTTAAGCCCCCGGTTGTTCCTGAGAATGTAATTGAGGAGTGTGGTCTTGCCCGCGCCCAGAAAACCCGAGAGGAGGGAAACGGGCAGCTGATGCCGGAGAGTGGGATTCGCCATGCCGGCCGTCACTCCCAGATTCCATTCGGCAGGCCGCCGGGGACCGGATCCGCGAAGCCGCGCTCGTCCCGTTCCTGCTCTTCCTTGCAGGAGATGCAGAGAACACTCACGGGACGCGCCAGAAGCCGCTTGATGCCGATAGGCACACCGCACGACTCGCAGATATTGAAGGTCCCGTCAGCGATCCGCTTCAGGGATTTGTCGATCTTTTTCAGGAGAATCCGTTCCCGGTCCCGGAGCCGGTGGACCAGGATGCTTTCGCTCTCGGCGCTGGCTGCATCTGCTTCGTCGCCGACTTCGCTGCGCTGGGAGCCGGTCTCCTGATCGTCGTTCGACGAAACTGCGGCCAGCAGTTCGGCCCGTTCCGCAAGCAGCCGTGCCTTCAGCAGTTCCAGATCCTCCGTGCGGACATAGTAAGGACTCTTCCGGTTCTGCCAGTTCGGCTTTTTCATACGCAGGCTCCGCCCTGAGCCGGTGGCTCAGCCGGCTTCCGCCTCGCCTGCGATTTCCGCATCGGCCGGGGGACTCGCGGGCGCGTTTTCGTCCAGAGGATCGGGGAAGCGGGGGAAAGGATCCTTCATGTTTTCGATCCAGCCGGCCGGTCCGTACGCCATTTCCGCGTCAGTCAGAAGACAGGCGTCGATCTGGGCGGTGAGTTTCTCACGGTCCATATCCATCCCGATGATGACGATTTCCTGCTTGCGGTCGCCCCACTGCGGGTGCCAGCCTTTCAGGATGACGGCCCTCTCTGCCGCGTCTTCCGGCCAGTCGGCTTCGGGCACGGTCGCCCACCAATTGCCGCCCGGCTCCAGCCGGAACGACACGCCGGCCTGGGACCAGACGCAGGCTTCTTCCATGCGGGTAGCGAGCCAGAAAAATCCCTTGGACCTCACTACTCCTTTCCACTTCCGGTTCAGGAGGTCCCAGAACCGTTCGGGATGGAATGGCCGGTCCGCCCGGTAGACGAAACTGGAAATCCCGTATTCCTCGGATTCGGGGGTATGCTCGCCGCGGAGCTCCTTAAGCCATCCGGGAGACTGCTGCGCCCGTTCGAGACTGAAACGGCCGGTATTCAGGATTTCGTCCAGATTCACGCGGCCGAATCTCGAAACGAGATACTTCGCATCTGGGTTCAGTTTGCGGAGAATTCCCTCGAGTCTGGCAAGCGCGGCGGGCGGGATAAGGTCCGCCTTGTTGATCACGATGACGTCGGCAAATTCGACCTGGTCGACGAGCAGGTCCACCACCGAACGCGTGTCCTCTTCGCCCAGCGCGGCCTTCCGGTCCTGCAAATCGTCATGGGATTCGTAGTCGCGAAGGAAATTCCTGGCGTCCACGACGGTCACCATCGTGTCGAGCCGTGCGACCGCGGAGAGGCTGTTGCCGGCTTCGTCCTCGAACGTGAACGTTTCGGCGACCGGGAGGGGTTCGGAAATGCCGGTAGACTCGATGAGAAGATAGTCGAAGCGACCGGCCTCGGCGAGCTTGCGGATCTCCACGAGGAGGTCCTCCCGCAAGGTGCAGCAGATGCACCCGTTGGACATTTCGACCAGCTTTTCCTCGGTCCGTGACAGGGTGGCTCCGCCGTCCCTCACCAGCGCGGCATCGATGTTCACCTCGCTCATGTCGTTGACGATCACGGCCACGCGGAGTCCTTCCCGGTTGTTCAGGACATGATTGAGAAGCGTCGTTTTCCCGGCCCCCAGAAACCCCGACAGGACCGTCACCGGCAGTTTTTGCATCGCTACTCTCCTGGCTCCGTCGGCGGGACGGATTTCCTGCGAGCATGTACGCCGTCTTTTATAAAAGCAAATATTTGCAACAATAACGGAGGACGGCTTCAAGCGCAGGTCCGGCCAGCCTGGAAAGCCGTCCGCCGGCGTTCCTTAACATCTAGACTTTTCCGTTCCGGGGGTGGATGATCGGCGCGTCAGCGGAGGAAACGCCGCGGGGGAGCACCGGAATTCCATGCACGACTGGTTCGTCAACACGTTCGCGCCGTTCTATCCCTACATCAAGTTCATTCATGTGCTCGCGATCAGCGCGTGGGCCTGGAGCACGTCGGTCGGGTACTACTGGTTCCTGCGGAACGCCTATATCTCCTGGAAGAAAAACCCCGGCGATCCCGAGTACAAGCGGCGCAAGGACTGGGCGCTCGAGCAGTTCGACAACGGCGCCATCATCGAGCACGTCGCCTTCCCGGTGGCCATCGTCACGGGGCTTTCCATGTTCGTGATCGGCGGCTGGGGTCTGGACCGCCCGTGGCTCAAGTGGAAGCTGCTCATCCTCGTCACGATCTTCCTGCCCATGGAGATCGTCGATATCTGGCTCTCGCACCTCGGCGGCAAGAAGGAACGCCACCGGGACAACCCCGAGAAGTACGAAAGCCTCGTCCGCTTCCACTGGAAGTTTTTCACGATCGTGACGCCGCTCGTGGGCATCTTCATTCCGATGCTGATTTTTCTCGCCGTCGTGAAACCGTAAGGTCCGCTCAGTTGGACTGCGGGAAGTAGTACACGATCTCGCCGGGCTTCACCATGCCGAGGTCGTCGCGGGCGACGGCTTCGAGGTAGCGGTCGTCCGATTTCAGGCGTTCGCGTTCGCGTTCGAGTTCGGCGATCCGGCCGTTCAGGCGGTCCACTTCCGCCTGCGCGCGGTGGAGCTGGCGGCGCTGGTGAAAAAGGTCGTTCGCGTTTTTCGCGAGATGCCAGAACAGCGCGAGTGAGGCGACGATTCCGGACGAGACCATGAGCCAGCGGCGAAGCATATCGTGAGGGGACATTTACCCATGTTTTGGAATCGCCGTCAAGTATTGGATATTATTCAGGAAACAGGGAATTTTATGGAAGCGCTTATGAAAGCGCGGTTCAGGGGGGCGGCGCTCCGGCGTCGCGCCCCGAGAGCGTCCGGATGCCGAAGCTGGTCACGCCTGCGCGGCGCAGATGGTCCATGACCTCGACCACGCGGCCGTGGGCGGCGTCCCGGTCGGCCGCAAGGAGCACGGCCCGGCCGGGTTTGATATCGAGGGCTTTAAGCCGGCTTTCGAGCGCGCCGGGTTCCACCGGCTCGCCCGACAGGCGAAGTTCCCCGGAGGCCGACACCTCGATCTCGACGGGGCTGCCGGCGCCGCGAGCGGCGGCCTGCCCGGTGCGGCTTTCGGGGAGATTCAGTTTCAGCGACGTCGGCACCATGAACGACGTCGAGAGCACGAGGAAGATCAGGATCACGAACATGACGTCGATGAACGGCGTCAGGACCAGTTCCGGCGGCTCGCGCCGGGACCGGGCGATGCCTTTCGCCCCGAAACTCACGGGCGGTCTCCGGCGGCGGTAGTCTCATCGCCCTGAAGCCGGTCGATGGTCCTGAAGGCGAGTTCCTCGAGCCCCCCGGCGATCCGGTCCGCGCGGGCGAGAAAATAGCGGTGCAGGATGAGCGCGACGATGCCGAGCAGCAGGCCCGCCACCGTCGCATAGAGAGCCGTGCTGATGCCGCCCGCGAGCTCCTGCGGCGTGGCGATGCCCTCCGCCTCGGCGGCGCGACGGAAAATCAGCACCATGCCGACGATGGTGCCGAGCAGGCCGAACAGGGGGCCGAGCGTGGAGATCGTTCCGAGGGCGTCGAGACCGCGCTCCAGGTCCCGCGTCACTCGGCCCCCGGCCTCCAGCACCCGTTCCTTGAGGACGGCGCGCGGCGCGCCGGGGGTTTCGAGGGCGGCGAGCAGGAGCCGCGCCGAGGGCGAGTCCTGGGTCCGGCAGAGCGTGCGGGCTTCCTCGAACTGCCGCCGGGCAATGAGGCCGTCCGCGTCGGCGAGGAACCGCTCCGGGAACACCCTGGCCCAGCGGAGCGCAAACGCCTTGCCGATGGCCACCGCCACCCCCACCACCGACGACAGCAGGATGGGGATGAAGACGAGGTTGTGGACGAGCTGTTCGGTTTCCGCCGTCATGGTCAGGAGCCTCTGAATAGCCGCCGGACGCCGGGCGCCGCAAGGCGGGGGAGGGGGAGGCCAAAAGGGGTTTACCCGGCGTGCGGGGGCGGGTATAACTCCATGAACGAATTCTCATGGGCCGGAGGGCCATCTGCCGTGAGCGACAACAACTTCCACAAGCGCCGCCGCATGTTTATCGAGCCGCAGGAGCAGACCGTGTTCATGGTCCGCGCCTGGCTCTACTGTCTCATCTTCGCGGGCGCGGTGATGATCCCGATTTACCGGCCGGGCCCCCAGTGGCAGCTCTCGGACGCCCAGCGGGCGACGAACCAGTTTCTTTTCTACCACCTCGACAAGTGGCCGTGGTTTATTCTTCCCTTTATCGCCGTCGGCCTCGTGTCGGTGATCGGCAGCCACCGGATCTTCGGACCGGTGGTGGGGCTCAAGAACACCCTGAAGCGGGTGATGAACCACGATCTTACGGTGAAGTTCAGCGGACGGCCGGGCGACCACTTCGAGGAACTGGCCGTGCTGGTCAATCAGGTGGTTGCCAAGAACCGCGACGAAATCAGGACGATCAAGAATCTGGCGGTCCAGGCGAAGTCGGACCTTGCGGCGGGCCGTACGACCGAGGCGCAGTCCCAGATGAACCGGCTCATTGACGAGCTGGAGAAGTTCCGCCTAGACTCCCCTCAGGATGGCTGAGTTTCCCCTCATTTCCGTTCTCCGCTGGTGGCCCGCCCGGGCCTTCTGACGCTTTTTCTTTTTCACCCCTGCGTTTATTCATCAGGACCCTCTCCAAGGTGAGAGGGCTACCGGGCTCCGGCGATACGCCGGCACCCGCAGCACCAGCGAAAGCATGTCATGAACCCGATTCTGCCCGAGTTCGCCGAGTTCGAACGGATCGCCCGCGAGGGCGGCGCGAAGCTCGTCCCTCTGACCCTCCGGCTTCCGGCCGACCTCGATACCCCGTTGTCGGTCTACCGGAAGCTTGCCTCCGTCAGGCCGTCGTTTCTCCTTGAAAGCGCCGAGGGTGGAGAGCGGTGGGGCCGTTACTCGATCATCGGCGCCGGAGCCCGGGAGATCGTCCGGTGCAAGAACCGGAAGGTGGAGATCGTCCGGGGTACGGCGCGGGAGACGCTTGAGCCCGCCGGCAATCCGTTCGAGATCGTCCGGGAACGCCTGAAAGCCAGTCCCTTCGCGAAGGTTCCGGGACTGCCCAAGTTCTTCGGCGGGGCGGTGGGCTACGCGGCCTACGATTCGGTGCGCTACTTCGAGAAACTGCCGGACCGGCTCCCGGACGAACTGAACGCGCTCGATTTCGAGTTCATTTTCACCGGCCGCGTGGCGGTGGTGGACAACGTCACGCGCCAGATGACGCTGGTGGCGCTGGCCGACCTCGACGCCCATCCGACGGTCGAACGTGCCCGGCAGGCCGCCGTGGAAGAGCTCGAGGCGATGGCGGCGGCGATCCGCGGGCCGCTCCCCGACCTGCCCGAAGCGCCGGGCGGAGAGCTCCGGGTGGACCACAACACCTCGCAGGAGGAATACGAGCAGACGGTCCGCCGGTCGAAGGAGTACATCGCCGCGGGAGACATCTTCCAGGTGGTGCTCTCCCAGCGGTTCACGGCGAACGTGCCGGTGGACGCGTTCCAGCTCTACCGGGCGCTCCGGCAGGTGAACCCGTCCCCCTACCTGTTCCTGCTCGAGTTCGACGGTTGCGCGCTGGTGGGCTCTTCCCCGGAGGTACTCGTGCGGCTGGACGGCGACGAGGTGACGGTACGGCCCATCGCCGGGACGCTGCCGCGCGGCCAGACGCCGGAGGAGGACCTGGCCAACGAGAAGAGGCTCATCGCCGATCCCAAGGAACGGGCCGAGCACATCATGCTCGTGGACCTGGGCCGGAACGACGTCGGCCGGGTGGCGGCCGCCGGGTCGGTGAAAGTGACCGATCTCATGGTGATCGAGCGGTACAGCCACGTCATGCACATCGTCTCGAACGTCACGGGGAAGATCGCCCCCGGCAAGGACGCCTTCGACGTGCTGGCGGCGGCGTTCCCGGCGGGAACGCTGTCGGGCGCCCCGAAAATCCGCGCCATGGAGATCATCGACGAGATGGAGAAGACCCGGCGCGGCTGGTACGGCGGCGCTGTCGGCTACTTCTCGCCCACCGGCGAGATGGATTTCTGCATCGCGATCCGCACGTTCTACCTCGCCGACGGACGGGTCCACTGGCAGGCGGGGGCCGGGATCGTCGCCGATTCCGTGCCTGCCAGCGAACACCGGGAATGTCTCGCCAAGGCCTCGGCGCTCCGGCGCGCCCTCGAGATGGCGATGAAAGGTCTGTCATGATTCTGCTCATCGATAACTACGATTCGTTTACCTACAACCTGTTCCAGTACCTCTCCGAACTCGGCGCCGAAACGAAGGTCGTGCGGAACGACAAGATCACGGTCGAGGAGATCGAGCGGCTGAAGCCCCAGGGCATCGTCGTCAGCCCCGGCCCCTGCACGCCCAACGAAGCGGGCATCAGCCTCGGGGTGTTCGAAAAGCTCGCGGGCAAATACCCGGTCTTCGGCGTGTGCCTCGGCCATCAGGCGATGGGGCAGGCGTTCGGCGGCAAGGTGATCCGGGCGAAGGTTCCCATGCACGGGAAGGTCAGCGAGATTCATCACGACGGGAAGGGGGTGTTTTCGGGACTCCAGAATCCGTTTCCGGCCACCCGCTACCATTCGCTCGTGGTGGAGAAACAGTCGCTGCCGGCAGATCTCGAAGTAAGCGCCTGGACCGAAGGCGGCGAGATCATGGGGCTCCGGCACAAGAAGCTTCCGGTCGAGGGCGTCCAGTTCCACCCGGAGTCGATCCTGACGACCGAGGGAAAGAAGCTGATCGCGAACTTCCTGAAAAGCTGCGGCGTGAGCGTGAAGCCGGCGGCCTGAGGCCGCCGCGTCTCACTCCCCGCGGTAGCCGGACTGCCAGAGCGTCCGTCCGACGAAGAACGGTCCCAGCTTGTCCATGTATTCGGACGTCTGGGTGGTGGGACGCATGTCGGCGACCAGCTTGCTCAGGGGGTGGAGCCTCGGCCCCACGAGCCCGATGACGAACTCGTTGTCGTCCCGGTCGATGCCGAAGCATTCGAGCCGGATATCGTTGGCCAGGCCCGTCGCGCCGTAGTTCCGGCCGATCATGCCGTGCTCCATGAGAATCTTGCCGCGCTCGGCCTCGGGCAGCCGGTAGAAGGCGCCTTTCCTGCGGAGCGGATACCAGACGGCCCACGGGCAGTTCTTGTTCATGGCGTTCCGGCGCGGGTGCCGGAGCAGCCAGTCCTCGAGGTCGGCCTCGCGGCCGCTGCCGTAGCTGCGACCGAACATGGTCATCTCGGGAACCAGCTTCAGCTTCGCAAACGCCTCGCTGTTGAAGACGTCCCGGGCCGTCGTGACGAAGGTGTTCTCGTCCTCGCTGAGGACGAGGACGCCGACCCCGTGCGGGTCGTTCACGCTGGCGTACAGGACGCTTTCCATGCCGCTCTTCTTCAGCGCCTCGATCAGGGGGCCCGCGCCGTTGGCGTTCGTGAAGCACTGGAGCTGGACGAACAGGCGGCGGCTGGAGAGCTGCGGCTGTCCGCGTACCGGCATGCCGCGCTCGCGCATGTCGCGGGGATCGCCGCCGTAGTAGAAATCCCGGTCGGGCTCGAAGCCCCACCGTTTCGCCACGTCTTCCAGCTCGGGCGTGATCTGCCACTGGTCCGCCTGCGAGGGACCGGAGAACTGCCGCGAACCGCCCTTGAGCGCCATGCAGCCCTTGTTGTCGCCAATCTTCGTGATCTCGGCGATCTCCTCCGCTGTGAGGAGGTTTTTCGCCGGAAGCTTCGAGAGGTCTTCGAGCTGCTTCTCGACCGGCACCGAGTCGGGTCCCTGTTCCTGGAGCAGTGTCGGGACGACCGCTTCCACCGGTTCCTGGCCGAGCGTCCAGAGGCAGGCCATCTGGAGCAGCGAGACGCCGTGCTTGTCGGCGATGGGCCGCATGCGGTCGATTTTCTTCAGGCCCTCCTCGACCCAGCCGGCGGGGCGGAACGAGCGGTGGTCGTTCCGGGGGAACTTGTGACCGGGCCGGATGTAGCCGTGGAACAGGCCGCCGTAGTCCACGACCCGCGTGACCACCTTGATGTTGTGCTTCTTCGCCGCCTTGAAGCTGTAGCTTCCCGGCCAGGGCTCCAGAGGGTTCAGGATGATCATCGCCCAGTCGATGCGGTCGCCGAATTTTTCGAAGCAGTTGATGATGTCGAGCGTGAAACCGTTGGCCGGGCCGGGGGCGAGGCCGAGCATTTTCGTCTTGCCCTCTGCCTTTACCTTCGAGAGCGAATCCCAGACCGCCGCGCTCGTGTAGCCCGTGTGGTCGGGGTTGTGCATGAACAGGAGGTCGAAGTGGTCGGTCCGGCAGCGCTTCAGCGAGTTTTCGACCGCCATGCGGATGTAGCTGTCGTATTCGGCAGCGGGCCGGAGCGCCGGGTCCGTGAACCGGGGGTAGCCCTTTTCGCCCTCCCGCTCGCCTTTGTAGAAATCGTGGCCGATGCCGCCCACGAGGCAGTAGCTGTCGCGGGGATACTGGCTCAGTACCTCGCCGGCGATCGTGTCCGCCTCGCCCTCACCGTAGACATCGGCCGTGATGAACGTCCGTACGCCGAGGTCGTACGACTTGCGCACCAGATCCTTGAGCCGCTGGACGCCGATGTCCTCGCCGAAATGAAGGAAATGGCCGCCGTTCCAAAGCCCGAATACCGCCCGCTGAAGATCCATGATCGTACGTCCTCTGAAGGTCTGGCGCCGGAAAACCGGCGGAAACTCCCGGACGGTGTAACCGCTGCCGGGCCGGGTTTCCAGAGGCGGCGGGGGCCTTCGGGGAGAGACAAAAACCGCCGTTTGTCAGGCGGCCCCGACCTTGCGGCGTTCGCGCCAGAGGAGCCAGGCCGGGAGCAGCACGGTGGCCGTAAAGACGGTGGCCAGTTCGCCGATCAGGCAGAGCCAGCCGAAATAGACGAGCATGAGGTTGTTCGCGATGAGCAGCGAGGCGTAGCCGATGACGGTCGTGAGGGAGCACAGGAGCACCGCTCCGCCCGTGTGCCGGATGACCTCGCGGATCGAGCCGGGGCCTTCCTGCTCATAGCGGCTGTAGATGTTCGTGCCGTAGTCAATGCCGATGCCGATCGTGAGGGGCAGGGCGATGAAGTTGAAGAAGGTCAGTTTCTGGTCGAGCCCGTAGAAGCCGATGAAGATCATGCAGAGCGCGGCGAGGAGCGTCAGCATCAGCGTCGCGAAGGCCCGGACCTGCGGGAATGTCGCCGCAACGAGCAGTGCCACGAGGATAAACGAATAGAGGATGATCCTGGGTGCGGTGGCGATCGTCAGATCCACGGTGTCGAGCACGAGGGTCGATTCGCTGGCGGAGGTCGCCGTGCGGCCGCCGGGCAGGCGGATCTCGCGGGTCTCGCGGACGAAGGCCTCGAGGTTCTTGCGGTTCGAGAGATCCCGGCCGTTATCCGGGAAGACGTAGACCACCTTGTCGTAGGAACCGTCCTTTTCGCGGAACGCCCGGACGATCTCCTGCGGGACGTCGCCGTAGCCGATGGGCGTGAGATCCATCGAATCGCGGATCCGCTCCACTTCGCGGCGCTGGCTTTCGGTAAGGAATTTCAATGCCTGCCCGTCCAGCAGCGTGCGGATCTCTCCAAGTACGGCGAGTTTCCCGTCCTGCTGTTCCGGGACGAGATCCCGGTGGTAGCGGACGGCGTCAATCATGGAACCGGGCTTCTGCATCAGGGCCTTCAGTTCGTCCACAACCAGGTCCGCATCTTCCGGGCTGTCCACCAGCACTGCGGCAGGCGTCAGGGAGAGGTCGAAGATCTGCTCCATGATGAGGCGGTTCATGTGCTGGTGGCCGGTCTTGAGGCCCGAGGACGACCGGATCTTGCTGAAATCCTGTTCCCAGGGTTCCCGCAGGAACAGGACGAGGCAGATGGCGCCGGCCGCCGTGAGGATGGCGCCGCCCGCAAGCCAGGCCTGCGGCCGGCGGCGGATGGCGTGGTAGATCCAGTCGCCGATGTGGAGGCGCGTCTCCTGGTTGTCGGCGGCGGCGAGCGGGCGCAGCCGTTCGGCGAGGCAGATGAGCGGCGGGATGACGACATAGGTGGCCAGCCAGCACAGGGCGATACCGACGGCCCCGATGACGCCGAACTGCTTGTGTCCCTGCATGCCGGAGACGACGAGCGCCGCGTAGGCCGCCGTGGTGGTGAAGGCGGCGACGAAGGTGGCCTTCAGTGTGGCGGCGACGGAGGTCTCAAGCGCCTCGGGGATGCCTTCGCCCCGGCGGCGCTCCTCAAGGTAGCGCGCGAAGAATACGATGGCATTGTTGATGCCGTTGCCGAGCACGATGGTGCCGAGGAACGCCGTGACCGAGTTCAGGTAGCCGTAGGTGACGGCCGTGAAGGCGAACATCCAGGTCATTCCGGCGGCGGCGGCTGAAAAGACCAGGAAGATGGACCGGAACCGGCCGTAGTAGACGACGAGCGAGGCCAGGACGAGGACGGTGCAGAGCGCCGCCGTCGAGGCGATGTCCCGCCGCATGATCTTGTATTCCTCGTAGGGGACGATGAACGCGCCGGTGTAGCTCACCCGGATGTTCGCGCCGTACTTCTCCGGATCGACGGACCGGATGACCGGATCGACGGTGTTCACGAAATTTTCGACGTCGGAGATTTTCGCGCCGTCGGCCGCCGGTTTGACGAGAATGGCGGCGAGTTTCCCGTCCGCCGAGGTGTAGTAATCGTCGATGTAGCGGGTGTATTTCCGCGTGGTGGAGGAATACTTCTTCTCGAGGTCCTCGAGGTCGAAACCCGGATCCTGCTCGCACTCGCCCTCAAGATCGAAGTAGGCGGGGTTCTTGCACTTCACCTCCCACTCGATCTTGGTCCTGAGGCGGTCACGGACCGACTCCAGGTCCGTGAGGTCCACGAAGAGATACTTGTTCTTCTCGAAAAACGCTTTCTGGGCGGTGATCCGGTAGTCGATATAGCGGATCTGGCCGGGCGGAACCTGCTCGTTCAGGGCCTTCACCACGTCGTCAACGAACGGGCGGGCCTTCTCGAAGTCGCTGTTCTCGACGACGACGATGAAATTGCCGAGCCCGCCGATCCGGTCCCGGAATTTCGTGTAATCCTTCACCGCCTGTGAATCGCGGGGGAGCAGTTCCTTGAAGTCGGTCCGGAGCTGGATCCGGGACGCCAGAACGCCGCAGATCAGGGTGAAGCCGAGGACGATGAGGAAGATGAGGCCGGGCCGGGCCACGATGGTTCGGGTCCAGGCTCTGGAAACCTTCTTGAGAAACTCGTCGTACATTCAGAACATGCCGCGCCGTCCCTGGCGCGGCGCCACCCTAAAGGCTGGGTCCGGAGGGGTCAACGGCGGCCCTTGAGCTGCGTTCCGGCGGCCCGGAACATCTCATGGACAGGCGGCTTTTTGCCCGTCCAGAGCTCGAAGGCGAGCGCTCCCTGATGGACCAGCATGCCGAGGCCGTCCGTGTGCTTCAGCCGGTGCTTCCTCGCGTCACGGAGGAACGGGGTTTCCTTCCCGTACATGACGTCCACCGCGATGCAGGATCTTGCCGCCTGCTTCCAGGGAAACCGGGGGATCGCCGCGCCCGTGAGCCCTGCACTCGTCGTATTGACGATCAGGTCCGCTTCGGAAACGGGGTGCGCGAGTTCCACCGGGTCAAGGCTCGAGGCGGTCACGATCCCTCTGGACCGGGAGCCGAGCAGGGCGGCGAGGGTCTCCGCTTTGACGACCGTCCGGTTCGCGATATGGACCGAGGCGGCCCCGGCCGCTCCGGCGGCGGCCGCTACTGACCTCGCCGTTCCGCCTGCCCCGACGATGACGATCCGTTTGCCCTTCGATTTCAGGCCAAATTCCGTTTCGAGATGGCGCAGCAGGCCGGCGCCGTCGGTCGTGTGGCCGGCGATGCCGTCCGGTCCGAAGACGAGCGTGTTCACGCTGCCGGCGAGGCGCGCTTCGGGCGAGAGCGTCTTCGACAGCCGGTAGCCGGCTTCCTTGTGCGGAACGGTGAGGTTCACGCCGAGATAGCCCGCGCGGCGGAAACCGTCGATGGCATTCTTGAGATCTTTCGGCGCGATCCGGTGGGCGACGTACACGAGATCGAGGCCCAGCGCCCGGATGGCGGCATTGTGCATGGCGGGGGAGAGCGAGTGCCCCACCGGGTCGCCGAGCACGGCGAGGAGCCGCGTCGTGCCGGAGACGCCCGTGACGCTGGGGGTGCTGGAACTGCCCATGGGTCAGATCTCCTCCGGTGCCGGGGCGGCTTTCAGGATTTCCCGGGCCTGCGCCGCGTCCCTGGCGATCTGGCCCTTCAGTTCGTCCAGGCCGCCGAACTTCTTCTCGTCCCGGATCTTCTCGTAGAAGACGACGTCGATCCGGCGGCCGTAGATATCGCTGTCGAAGTCGAAGATGTGCGTCTCGATATTGACGGGACGGGCCGAATCCTCGCCCGTGAAGGTCGGGTTCCGGCCCACGTTGGTGACACCGTCCAGGATCTTCCCGTCGATGCGCACGCGGGTCGCATAGACGCCCATGGCGGGAAGGATTTCCGCCTGTGTCATCAGATTCGCCGTGGGATAACCGATGGTCCGCCCCCGTTTGAATCCCTGCCAGACGAGGCCGTTCAGAAAGTAGCGGTAACCGAGCAGGTCGTTGGCTGTCTGGAGGTCGCCGACCTCGATCCGCTCGCGGATCCAGGTGGAGCTGATGGGCCGCTCGCCCACATGAACGGGGCCCAGCTGGTCCACCTTGAAGCTGAACCTTCGGCCGAGTTCCACCAGCTCGTTCGCTCCGCCCGTCCGGTCCTTGCCGAAGTGGCTGTCGTAGCCGAGGAGCACATGCGTGACATGGAAGACGCTGACGAGGCGGCGCTCGACGAATTCGGCCGCCGTCTGCTCGGAATAGTCGCGGGTGAACTCGTCCCAGACCACCCAGTCGATCCCGAACCGGGCGAGCAGGCGGACTTTCGTGTCGAAGTCGGTGAGGAGCCGGGTGGAGTCAGGGCCGAACAGGACTTTCCGGGGGTGCGGCTGGAACGTGTAGATCACCGACGGCACGCCGAGATCCTTCGCAAGGCGCACCGTCTCGTTCAGGATCGCATGATGGCCCCGGTGCACGCCGTCGAAGTTGCCGATGGCGAGCACGGTCTTCTCGAAGAAGCGGTTCCCGATCTTTTTCGCGTTCGCGACTTTCACTGGCAGTTACCCTAGCACGTTCCCCGGCGGTTCAGGACGGGGACCTTTCAGTCCCGCCGCTTCACCTGCACCGTGAGACTTCCCCGATGGAGGCGGGCGGTGAGTTCGTCGCCGGGGCTGACGTCGGAGGATTCCCGAACGGCCTGGCCCCTGGCCGTCGTGAGCACGGCGTAACCCCGGGAGAGCACCTTGAGCGGACTCATGGCATCGAGCCGGGCCGGCAGCTCCATGAAGCGCTGTCGCTGTCCGGCCAGCACCCGGTCCATGGAACGGACGAGGCGTGCCTCGAGCTCAAGCGCCTGCTTCGACCGCGAGGCGAGCCGCCGCCGGGGGTCGCCCTCGGCCGCCCTGGCCGCCGCCTGCCCGGTACGCGCGCGGGCCTCCGACAGGAGGTCGCCGATCCGGGCTTCCATCCGGTTGCGGGCGTCCAGCAGAGCCTGCCGCTGGCGGGCGAACAGGTGACGGGGGTCCGCGAGCCGGCCCGAGGCGGCCGTCACCCGGAGCCGGTAGTCCTGGAGCCGGGCGTCGAGGCTTGTTCCGAGCGCCTGCCGCCGGCGGCGGACCGCATCGAGGACGTCCGAGACGTTCCGGGAGAGCAGCACCGCGGCCTGGGTGGGCGTGGATGCACGGAGGTCGGCGGCGAAGTCGGCGACCGTCACGTCGGTCTCGTGACCCACGCCGGTCACGACCGGTACGGGCGACGAGCGGATGGCGCGGGCCAGGTCCTCGTCATTGAAGGCCCACAGGTCTTCGAGAGAGCCGCCGCCCCGCACCAGCGCGATCACGTCCACGTCGCCGTGGGAGGCCAGATCGAGAAGGGCGGCCGCGATTTTCCGGGCGGAGCCTTCGCCCTGCACCGGAGTGTCGGCGAGCACGACCGTGGCGGCGGGCCAGCGTCCGAACAGGGTCCGCAGGAAATCCCGCACGGCGGCGCCCTGGAGCGACGTCACAACGCCGATCCGCTCCGGTACCGGCGGAACCGGCCGCTTCCACTGTTCGTCGAACAGTCCTTCCTTGCGGAGCCGCTCGACGAGCTGCTGGAACTGGAGCTGGAGGAGTCCCTCGCCCTGGGGCAGCATCCGGTCGGCCAGCAGCTTGAACTGGCCTCTCGGCGCATAGATGTCCGGCCGCCCGTGGACGATGACCTGAAGCCCGGCCCGGGGCGTGAACTTCAGAAACCTGGGAGCCGGCGCGAACATCACGCATTCCAGCACGGCATCGCTGTCTTTCAGGGTGAAGTAGGCGTGGCCGCTCGGCCAGACCTTCCAGGTGGAGATTTCCCCCTCGACCCAGGCGGAAGAGACTCCGGCGCGCAGGACTTCGTTCACCCCGCGGACGAAATCGGCCACCGAAACGACGCTGGTTTCGGGATAGTCCTGCCGCATGGGTTCAGTTCGAGGGGCCGGCGGCGCGGGAATCGCGCAGGTTCTTGAGCAGTACCTCGAATGCCGAGGCGATCTGGCCGGTGAGGATCTGCAGGTCGGTGGCGCCCGAGGGGCTCACACCCTTGCCATCGCCGTTGTCTCCGTAAAGGAGGGCGATGAGGCTGTTGTTGTAGATGACCGGCAGCACCACCACGGTCAGCGGATGGGCGTTGCCGATGGCGCTGAAGAACCGGTTGTTGATCGGCGAACTGGCGACGGTGCCAAGGTAGTGGCCGTGGCTCTTCCAGACGAGCTGGAAGAGGGAGGGCTGGGAGAGGGGCAGCATGAGGCCCCGGACGGTCTCGGGCGAGATTTTCTCGCCGAAGCCGGCCCAGCCGAAAGCGATGTCGCGCTTTACGACGAACAGGACGCCGCGCTTCAGATATCCCTGCGCGTAGTCGATCACGATCTGTGCCACATCGTCGCGGTTTTTGACCGCTTTCACCCGTTCCGAAAATTCCTGCGGCGTCATCCGGCGCGGGCGCGGGGCGGGCGGCTCCTTCGCGGCCTTTTCAGGGGCGGCGGCGGGAGCCGCCGGCAAGGGTGCCGGTGCGATGGAGGCGGCAATATCCTGTTCAGGCGGCCTGGAGGCCGAGACCCGGGCGAACGCCTCGTGCTTTTCGCCGGGCTTCGCCAGCGTGGCGGCCATCTGCGATGAGAGTGACAGCGCGGGGGCTGCCGCCTTCGGAGTGACCGGCTTGGCGATGCTGAGGTAGCGCTGCTCGCGGCGGATGCCGTAGTGCTTTTCGAGCAGGTACGAGATTCGGACCTCGGGCACCACATGGGGCCGGATCTTGAGGCCGGTCTTGAGCTGGAGCTGCTGGAGCGCCACCGGGTCGCGGGGGTCGGCCATGACCACCCAGAGCTCGTCCCGCTCCTTGCTGAAGGGGACCGTGTAATACTCGCGGGCGAGATTCTGCGGAACGAGGGCGGTAACGTCGGACGGAATCGTTTCGAGCCGTTCGGCCGCGACGCAGGGGATACCGAGCTGCTTCGAGAGCGCCTGCGAGAGCTGGTCCTCGTGCAGGTAGCCGAGCTCGATCAGGTTCGTGCCGATGCTGCCGCCGAAGAGCACCTGGCTCTGGAGCGCCTCGTCGAACTGCTTCTGCGTGATGATCCCTGCGTCGATGAGCAGGGTGCCTAACGATGCCACGCCGTCCGGTTCCTTACCCGGCGGCAGGACCGTCCGGGTGCATCACCCGGGCGCCGGTTCCCCGCAGCCGCGAATCTGGAAATTCCCCAGTTGTTCCGGCCCAGTATGCGCGATGCCCCCTTTGGGCCGCAAGTCGCATTGAGGATCCGGTGGACGCACTATAGGCCGCCAATGCCCGGTTGGAAACAGGGCGGGATCATTGTTCCCGGTCCTGACGAGCGGGGGCGGAATTTTAAGACCCGTTCCGGTGCTTCCCCGGAACATCCCGCAGGGTTTGACTCATCCTGCAGCAGTTGAACGATTTTTAATCGCTTTTGTCCTTGCGCGGATGGAGGAAACGGGAGTATCCGATTTCACCTATCCGGCGGGCAGAGGGATCGAGGGAACGGAACCTGGGGCGGATCGTTCTCCGGGTCTGTCTCAAATCCGTCAAAACCGCTGGTTACTGGAGCCGTCGCTATGATCGAGGTATCTCATCTGGACCGTTATTTCGGCGACTACCTCGCCGTGAGAGATGTTTCTTTCAATGTGGCAGAAGGCCAGGTGATGGGATTCCTGGGCCCGAACGGCGCCGGGAAGACCACCACCATGCGCTGCCTGACCGGCTTCTTGCCGCCCACCTCCGGCGCAGTTCGCGTCGACGGGTTCGACGTCGTGGAAAACCCGCATGAGGTCAAAAAGCGCATCGGCTACCTGCCGGAGACGCCGCCCCTGTACGGCGACATGCTGGTGGAGGACTACCTGCGCTTCGTCGCCGACCTTAAAGGGGTGGACGGCGCTCGGCGCAACGGGCTGGTCGAGCACGCCATGGCACTCTGCGGCCTTGCGGACGTAAAGGGCCGCCTGATCCGCAACCTTTCCAAGGGATACCGCCAGCGCGTGGGCATCGCGCAGGCCATCGTCCATGAACCCAAGGTCGTGATCCTGGACGAGCCGACCTCCGGCCTTGATCCCAATCAGGTGATCGAGGTCCGCAGCGTCATCTCCGATCTGGCGAAGGACCGCACCGTGATCCTCTCCACCCACATCCTTTCGGAAGTGGAGAAAACCTGCCAGCTCGTGACGATCATCAACGAAGGGCGGATCGTGGCGAGCGACACCGTGACGCGGCTCCTGCAGGGCGCTGATGTCCGGCGGCTCCGGCTCAGCTTTGCGAAAGACGCGCCCGGAGCGGCGGAGGAGATCCTCGCCGTGTCCGGCGTGAAGTCGGCCGTCTTTGCCGGAGACTCCCGGCGGGAACTCCAGGTGGAGACCGAGCTGGATCCGGATCCCCGGGCCGAGATCGCCCGGTTCGCCGTGGAAAAGGGTTACGGGCTCCTCGAGTTCCGGGGCGCCTCCGAATCGCTCGAATCGATTTTCCGCCGGCTCACGGCGGACGAACCGCAGGCAGACGGCGGGACTCCCGCCGCCGGCGCCGCGCCGGAGGCTCCGGCGTCCGACGCTGAGCGGGCCGGCCCGGAGGGGGTGAACTGAGATGAAAGCCTTCCTGACGATCCTGAAGCGCGAGATCCGCGCCTACTTCAACGGACCCATGGCCTGGATGGTCATCGCCGGGTTCCTGTTCCTGATCGGGCAGTTCTTCCTCGCGATCCTGAACGCCTACGTCCGCAACTACCTGATGACGCAGGAGAGCCCGTTCCTGAAGGGCGAATCGCCCGATCTGAACGATATCCTCTCGCAGGGCGTGTTCCAGAACATGGTCGTGTTCCTGATCTTCATCACGCCGCTGCTCACGATGCGGCTTTTCACCGAGGAGCGCACCCACAAGACGGACGAGCTGCTGTTCACCTCGCCCGTGCCGACGCCCGCCATCGTGCTGGGCAAGTTCTTCGCGGCGGTGTTCGTCGTGGCGGTCATGGTCGGCGGGACCCTGTATGTCCCGCCGCTGCTCGGCCAGATCAGCCCCATCGACATGCGACCGGTGGTCGCGGGTTATGCCGGGGTCATGCTGCTCGCCATGGCGTTCACGAGCATCGGCCTGTTCTCCAGTTCCATTACGGAGAGCCAGATCGTCGCGGCGCTCCTCTCGTTCGTGGGGCTGCTCACGCTGCTCGTCCTCGGCTGGCTCGCCGGGGTGTTCGAGGGGTCGGCGCTCCAGCCGGTCATCCAGTACGCCGCCTACGACCGGCATTTCAACAATCTCGCGAAGGGCATCGTGGACACCCGCGACGTCATCTATTTCCTGAGCCTGACGGCACTGTTCCTGTTCGCCACGAACCGGATGCTCGGCACGAGCCAGTGGCGGAGCTGAAGGGGAGCAAAGCATCATGAAGGAATCCCGCAGACGCGAAACTTCCGGCCGCTGGCCGCTTCTGGTCGCCGCCGGACTCGTTATTGTCTTCGGCCTGCTGTTCTGGCGGGTCAGGAGCGACATCAAGGTGTTCGACGCGATCGAGGCCTGGGTGCTCATTCTGGCGCTCGGCATCGGCATGCTCGCCGCCTACGTCGCCTGGGACTGGGAAACCGTCGCCGGAACCGCGAAGGCGAAGGGGACCCGGCGGACCGCCGGCGCCCTGCTTCAGGTCATCTTTGTCGCGGCCATTCTCGTATCGGTCAACTACTTCGCGAACCGCAACTACCGGAAGTGGGACCTGACGGAAGAGCAGATCTTCACGCTGGCTCCGCAGTCGGCGGACGTGGCCCGCGCGCTCGAGGCGGACGTGGAGGTGCTCGCTTTCTTCAAGGGCGGGCAGGCCGAGGCCGAGACATTCCGTGAGCTGATGGATCTCTATCAGGAGGCCTCGCCGAAGATAAAAGTCCGCTTCATCGACCCGGATGCGGATCCCGTCACGACGAAATCCTACAACGTCGGCATGGCCGGCACGGTCATCATGGAATCGGGCGACCGCCGCCAGACGCTGAGCGGTACGGCCGAGCAGGATGTGACCCGCGGCCTGATCAAGCTTACCCGGCAGGCCGAGAAGCGGGTCTGCTTCACGAACGGCCACGGCGAAAAGGATATTGACGACGCCGAGGGCGAAGGGCTTGCCAACATGCGCGGCGAGCTCTCGGGACAGGGCTATCAGACGGAAACGGTGAACGTCTCCTCGGCCGGCGGCGTGGACCCCAAGTGCAACCTGCTCGTGATCGCGGGCCCCACGAAGGAGATCTCCGCTCCCGAAGTGGACGCGATCATGGCGTTCGTGGAGAAGAACGCGGGCGGTGTGTTCCTGCTGGTCGATCCGCAGACGCCTGACCAGTCGGCGCTGCTGCGGCGGTTTAACGTCAAGGCCCGCGGCGACATCATCGTCGATGCGAACCCGATCAACCAGATCACCGGCCAGAACTTCCTGGCTCCCATCGCCGCCGCCTACGGCAAGCACCCCATCGGCGAGAAGATGGACAACGTGCAGACGATCTTCCCGCTGGCCCGCTCGCTGGAGGAGGTGAAGAACTCGGCCGATACGGATTCGGCCGTGCTCACCAGCCCGATCGTGCAGACCAGCAAGGAAGCCTGGGGCGAGTCGAACCTGAAGAAGGGCGAGCGTCCCCAGCCTGACGAAGGCACGGACGCCATGGGACCGGTGACGCTCATGGTGGCCGGTCACCGGGTCGTGAAGGAGCCGGGCTCCGAACCGGAGAAGCCCAAAGATGAGGAAGACCCGGCCACGGGCGAGCCGGGCGGCAAGGCGCCCGAGGCCAAGACCCGCGAGGTCCGCTTCGCCGTCGTCGGAGACTCCGACTTCGCCACGAACCAGTACGCCAGCTACTACGGAAACGGCGACCTGTTCCTGAACACGGTGAACTGGACCGTGGGCGAGGAAGACCTCATCTCGATCCGGCCGAGGAAGCGCGGCGAGAAGCCGATCAACCTGCCGAGCGAGGCGTACACGCGGTTCGTGGGCTACGGCCCGACGATACTTCTGCCCCTGCTCGTCGCGGGCCTGGGCATCTCGACCTGGCTACGCCGCCGCCGCCTCTGATGCGGCCAGCGAGGTAAACCGACATGGACAAGGATCTGCGCAACACGCTGGTTCTGGCCGCAATCGCCCTTGCGGCCGGTTCCTACATGTATTTCGTCGAGTCCAGGAAGCCGGAGAAAACCGCAGAAGAGGGAAAGCCGGACGATACCGTCAAGGTGGTCTCGCTCGAAGCGGCGTCGGTGGAGGAAATCCTGATCGAGGGCGCTGCGCCGATGAATCTCAGGCAGACGGCCCCCGAAGTCTGGGAAGTGGACACGAAGGAGAAGGCCTTTCCGGGTGATCCCGGCTCCATCGGCGATCTCATCACCTCCCTCAGTCTCCTGAAGGGAAGAAAGATCGAGATCCCGGCCGGCGCCGCCGATTCGGATTTCGGCCTGGAGAAGCCAGCCGTCAAGCTGACGGTGAAGCGCAAGACCCTGCCGCCCGTCGTGATCGCCGCGGGAGGCGAATCCCCGATCAGCGGATCTCAGTATCTCCGGGTGGACGGCGCGACCTATGTCGTCCAGTCGTACGACCTGAATCCGCTCCAGCGTACGGCCGAGGATTTCCGGAACAAGCAGCTGGTGAAGGCGGATCCGGCGAAGGTCTACAAGGTGGAAATCGCGTTCGGCGGGGCGATTCCCGACGACCGGGTGCTGCTCCGCGAGGCCGGCGGCTGGAAGTTCCACCGGAGCATCGACGGCAAGGTGGACGTGAACCATCTGGAGGATTTCCTCTCGGAGCTCCGGATACTCAAGGCGTGGAAGTTCAGCGGCAAGGGGGAGGAGTCCCTCAAGGAATATGGCCTGGACGTCTACCGGCTCGATGTGAAGTTGTACGGAGAGAAGGGCGAACTGCTGGACAGCATCCGGTTCGGGGTGCTGGACCCGGAGACACAGGGCTCGTGGGTCTGGTCGCAGAACTACGGCGAGATCGTACAGATCACGAAGTTCAGCATGGACCAGATGCCGCAGACGCCGACCTGGCTGACCGTAAACGAGAAAAAAGCCGAGGAAAAACAGGGAGATAGCGCGGCTCCGATGGCTGATCCGCCGCCCGGTTGACAGGCAGGGCCCGGACCGTTTACTTCCCGCACCCCCAAGGGGGACGGCTTCAGCCGGAACCCTGCGGGATTACAACTGAATTTGCGACGACGCACGAGCCCGCCGGTGTAAAACCCGGCGGCGCGGCGCAGGGGTCCGGAACGCATCGGACCTGAGCCCCGCAGAAGTCCCGTCGCCCCGACCACGGATCCGTGCCTCTCTGGAGGCGGTGGATTCGCCCCCGACCAGGGAAGGAGACCTTTCCATGCGCGTTGATACCTACGGCATTCTCGGCCGCAAGCTCGGACAGACCAGTGTTTTTACCGCCGATGGCACCCGTGTGAACGTGACCGTCGTCGAGGCCGGCCCGTGCAAGATCACGGCGAAGCGGACCAAGGAGAAGGAAGGCTACGAGGCCATCCAGATCGGGTTCGGCAAGAAGAAGGCCTACAACACGAACAAGCCCGACCTCGGCCGGTTCCAGAAGCTGAACATGGAGCCCGTCTCGACGCTGCGCGAAGTGCGGCTCGCTTCTGACGAGCTGGCGAAGCTGAACGTGGGCGACGAGATCACCGTCAAGGGTTTCGAGGCCGGCGAGATCGTGGACGTCAAGGGCGTCTCCAAGGGCAAGGGCTTTGCCGGCGTCATCAAGCGGCACCACATGCACGGCTTCCGGGCCTCGCACGGTACGCACGAATACTTCCGTCACGGCGGCGGTATCTCGGCGCGCGAACACCCCGGCAAGGTGTGGAAACTGAAGCGCATGCCGGGCCGCATGGGCAACGAGAACGTGACCACCCAGAACCTGACGCTCATCCAGGTCCGCCCGGACGACAACGTGCTCCTCATCCAGGGCTCGGTGCCGGGCCCCGTGAACGGAATCGTCTACGTGCAGAAGGCCCGCAAGGTTTCCAACCGCAAGGCGCAGGGCAAGAGCCGCTGACCGTCTGAAAACGGCTTAATCACGGGGGCGGCGCCTTAACGGGGCCGCCCCTGTGCTTTTGACTTGCGGGGCCTTTCCGCTTGGGGCTATAGACCTGCGGCTCCGGGCGGGCTGATCCCTATCTGAAGAACGACATGGCGAAAAACGACAACCCCTACTCCCAGACGATCCTGCTGCCGAAGACCGGCTTCCCCATGAAGGCCGACATGGCGAAACGGGCGCCGGGTTTTGTCGAGCGGTGGGAGAAGTCCGGCACCTACCGGAAGATGGTGGACCGCACGAAGGGGCGCGAGAAATTCATCCTCCACGACGGCCCGCCGTACGCCAACGGCAACATCCACCACGGGCACATCCTGAACAAGGTCCTCAAGGACATCATCATCAAGTACCGGAACATGTCCGGCACGCGGTCGGCCCCCTACGTGCCGGGCTGGGACTGTCACGGCCTGCCGATCGAGCAGAAGGTGGCGGAAAACTTCCGGGCGAAGAAGGAAACCCCCTCGGCGGCGGAGATGGTCGCCGCCTGCCGCCAGTACGCGGGCGAGTTTGTCGGTATCCAGGGCGGCGAGTTCAGGCAGCTCGGCGTGCTGGCCGATTACGAAAACTGCTACCGGACGATGACGAAGGATTACGAGGCGTCGATCCTTCGTGAGTTCGGGCGGTTCCTGAAGGACGGCTACGTCTACCGGCAGAACAAGCCGGTTTACTGGAGCTGGGCGCTCGAAACCTCACTCGCCGAAGCGGAGGTCGAGTACGAGGACCATACCTCGCCGTCCGTGTACGTGGCATTCGCCTACCATGGCGACAGCGCCGAGATCGCTCCGGAGTTGAAAGGGGAGAAGGCCGAAATCGTCATCTGGACGACGACCCCGTGGACCATTCCGGCGAATCTCGGCCTCTCGTTTCACCCCGAGTTTGACTACGTGGCAGTGCGGGCGACGGACCTGAAGGGCCGCCGCCGGGTGCTGATCGTGGCAAAGGGGCTTCTTGAACCGTTCGTTCAGGGAAACAAGCTCACGGACGTGGAGACGCTCGCCGGGTTCAGGGCGAAGCACCTCGACAAGAAGGCCGGCGTCCATCCGCTCACGGGCAAACCCTCGCTGATCATGCTTGGCGATCATGTGACGCTCGAGGCGGGCACGGGAATCGTCCATACGGCGCCGGGCCACGGCGCCGAAGACTACGTGATCGGCCGGAAGTACGGCCTTGACGCCTATTCGCCGGTCGATTCCCGCGGAAAATACACGAAGGACCTGCCGGAGAATTTGCAGGACCTCGTGGGCGTCCAGGTGTTCGATGCCAACCCGAAAGTCATCGAGAAGCTCGACGCCGCCGGAGCGCTTCTGTCCCAGTCGAAGGTGAAGCACAGTTACCCGCACTGCTGGCGGTCCAAGAAGCCGGTGATCTTCCGGGCGACGCCCCAGTGGTTCATCCGGATGGAGCACAACGAGCTCCGGCAGAAAGCACTCGCGGCCATCGACGCCATGCGCGACGACAGGACCACGAGCAGGGACGGCGGCTGGATTCCGCCCTGGGGCCGGGACCGGATCTACAACATGATCCTGAACCGCCCGGACTGGTGCATTTCGCGCCAGAGGGTGTGGGGCGTGCCGATCGTGAGCTTCGAGTGCACGTCTTGCGGTCATGTGGAGTCGACGCCGGAACTGGTCGAGGCCGTGGCGAAGCAGATCGAGAAGGACGGCATCGAGGTCTGGTTTGCGAAGGAGGCGGAAGGCCTTTTGCCTGCTGGCTATTCATGCCCCGAGTGCAGCAAGACCGGCTGGAAGAAAGGCCGGGACATCCTCGACGTTTGGTTCGATTCGGGCGTCTCGCACGCCGCCGTCCTGGAGAAGAATCCGGAGCTTCAGTGGCCGGCGGATCTTTATCTTGAAGGCTCCGACCAGCACCGGGGCTGGTTCCATTCCTCGCTGCTCACGTCGATCGGTACCCGCGGGCGCCCGCCCTACAAGGCGGTGCTCACGCACGGTTTCGTCGTGGACGAGGCGGGGAAGAAATATTCCAAGTCGAACCCGACTTTCCTGCCGCCCGAGAAGACCCTGAAGGCGAGCGGCCCCGAGCTGTTCCGCCTGTGGGTTGCGGCGGAGGATTACCGCAACGACATCCACTTCGGCGAGGAGATTCTCCAGCGTCTTTCGGAGATGTACCGCAAGTTCCGGAACTCGGTCCGGCACCTTCTGGGGTGCCTCGACGGGTTTTCGCCGGAGCGTCATTACGTTCCGTTCGCGGACCGGCCGCTGCTGGACCGCTGGATCACGTCCGCCGCCGCACTCATGGTGTCGGACCTCAGGCAGGGGTACGAGAACTACGAGTTCCACCGGATCTACCACGGCCTGAACCAGTTCGTGACCGTGGACCTCTCGTCCATCTACGTGAACGCGACGAAGGACCGGCTTTATATCCTGAAGGCGGACGATCCGTGGCGCCGGGCCACGCAGAGTGCCATGTACGACGTGCTGGTTACGCTGCTCACGTCGTTCGCCCCCGTCTGCTCGTTCACCTGCGAGGAGGCCTGGGAGACGCTCCATCAGCAGTGCCCTGGAACGCCGGCCGCCTGGGGGGCAAGCAGGCTCAATCCCGAATCGGTGTTCCTGAACGACCTGCCGGTCCATGACGCGGCGGCTCTCGACGCCGCCCGCGCCACGGTGGCCCGGCTTGAGCCGCTGCTGGCACTCCGGGAGACGGTGAATCTCGAACTCGAGAAATTCCGCACGGGCGGGCAGATCGGCAAGTCGGAAGAGGCGAAAGTGAAAGTCTCGCCGAAGACCGGACAGATTCTGGACGACCTCAAGAAGCTGTACACGGAGAAATCCGGCAACCGGCTCTCGGTCGCGGAAGAGCTGTTCATCGTCTCGGGATTCGAGTTCGGTCCTGATTCCGATAGCGTGGCCGTCGCGGTGACGAAGGCGGCGGAGCCCCGCTGCGCCCGCTGCTGGCACCATTCGCCGAAAGTGGGGACGTTCCCGGCGCACACGGACCTGTGCGAGCGCTGCATCGAGGTGGTCAAATGAGCCGGCCCAGGAAGATCGCGCTCAAATACCTGGTATTTGTAATGGTCCTGCCGGTGATGCTGTTTCTGGATCTTTGGACCAAGCAGATCATCGTGGACAATTACGAGTTCCGCGAAAGCACCGTGGTGGTGCCGGAGTTTTTCAGCATCACGTACGCCAGGAACTACGGCGCGGCATTCAGCATGTTCCGGGACCTCTCTGAGGGTGCCAGGGATGTGTTCTTCGGCTGCGTAACGCTCGTCGCCGTTGTGACGATCGCGTGGTTCCTCATCAAGCTCCGCGACCGGGACGTCTGGCTGGCCGGCGGGCTGGCCGGGATTCTCTCCGGGGCGCTCGGAAACTCCGTGAACCGGTGGCAATACGGCTATGTGGTCGATTTCCTCGATTTTTATTGGGGCAAGGGCGGCCCCACATGGCCGACTTTTAATGTTGCTGACATCGGAATTTCAGTCGGGGCGGTGATGATCTTCGCCTTCGAGCTGTTCCGCAAGGACGAGGACGCCGCCGTCCCCGTCGCGGAAGCCGCCCGGGCGGAGTGAGAGGAATACAGGTTTGAGACCCATACTGTTCGAAATCGGCCCCTTTTCGCTGCATACCTACGGCCTCACGGCCGCGCTCGGATTTCTCGCGGCGCTTTACTACTGCCAGTGGCAGGCCGCCCGGAACCGCCTCGACGTTGAGTTCTCCGCCGATCTTGCCTTCATCGGCGTCATCACCGGCGTCATCGGCTCCAGAATCCTCTACATCGCCGTCACCTGGGAGCGGTTCGCCGACGACTGGATGCAGATGTTCGCCCTCTGGAAGGGCGGGCTCGTGTTCTATGGCGGCCCGATGCTCGTATTCCCCGTGTTTATCTGGCTGTTTCACCGGAAGAAGCAGCCGTTCTTCGCATATGCTGACGTCCTCGCCGTAGCCATGATCCTGGCCCTCGGCATTGGCCGGATCGGCTGTCTTTCGGCCGGCTGCTGCTACGGGAAAATCACGGACGTTCCGTGGGGGATCACTTATCCCCCGACGGTAGGGGCCGAGTATCTCCGGCAGGGACTGCCGGTTCATCCGACTCCCATTTATGAATTCCTGCTCTGCATGGCGATCGTGGGTATCTCGATCTGGCTCAACAAGATCAAGAAATTCGACGGTCTCGTGTCCGGGTGGGTGTTCGCATCCTACGCCGTGGGCCGGGCGGTGATCGAACGGTTCCGGGGCGACACGGTGCGCGGGTTTGTGGGAGAGACCGGTCTTTCCACTTCCGAGTTCATTTCCATCGGTTCCTTTGTGGTCGGTGCCGGCCTGATTCTGGTGGCCTGGCGCCGGAACGTTCCCCGGTACACGCTTGAAAACGCAGGCGGCGTGCAGAAACCGGCCTGAGTCCGGCGGCCGTCCGAAGGAGGCAGTTCCATGGGCGTCTCCACCAACGAAACCTCGATCCGGATCGGCACGCCGCTCCCGCCATTCGAGCTGAAGAACGTGGACGGCCGGACGCTTTCCTCTGCGGAGCTCTCGAAGGACGGTATTCTCGCCGTCATTTTCAGCTGCAACCACTGTCCCTACGTGCAGGGATGGGAAGACCGTATGGTGCAGATCCAGAAGGATTATGCCGGAAAAGGTGTCCGGCTGGTCTGCATCAACTCGAACGACGACGTGAATTATCCCGAGGACTCCTTCGAGGAAATGGTGAAGCGCCACCGGCTCAAGGGGTTCAATTTCCCCTACCTGCGGGACGATACCCAGAAGACCGCCAGATCGTTCGGAGCCACTCACACGCCGGAGGTGTTCGTTTTCGGGCGGGACGGAAAGCTCGCCTATCACGGCCGGATCGACGAGAACTACCGGGAACCCGCAGCGGCAAAATCGCATGACCTGCGGAATGCCCTGGATACCATCTCGGAGGGCAGGGCCCCGGCTGTCCCCGAAACCTATTCCATCGGGTGCACGATCAAGTGGAAACGCTGAAGCCGCCGGAGGGCGGGCAGTCCCGGCGCGTGCGGCTGGTCAGGAAGCTCGTGACGGAGGGCTCACTCGCCGCCGGTGAGCGCGAGGAAATCGGCCGCGAGAGTCTCTGCGCCGCCTCTGTGTTCGGCGTGATCCGCGAGGTGACGCGCACGGGGCAGTATTTCCCGCCCGGTGTCGAGCCGGGGAAAACCCGGTTCGAGGGCTATATTTTCGAGCGGCTTCCGGAGGGCGGCGCCCGCATCTGGCGGCAGAAGTTCGACAGCTGTGACCCCGTGAAGCTTTTCCTGCGCGAAGAGTCCCGGTTCGGTGCGCTGGAACCTGCCCTCGAAGCGTTCGTTCGCCTCCAGTGGGGAGATGCCGTCGGCGGGGTTCCGATCGACTGGTGCCGCAGACGCGAGGGCGGTTCAGCCCGCCCGTGATTCCGCGAAGGCGTTGCCGAGCTGCTTCCAGACTTCAGTGGCGGTGACGGATGGACGTTTAAGCCTGGAGGCCGCCAGTTCCCCGGCTCGTCCGTGCAGCCAGACGGCAAAACTGGCGGCGTCGAACAGGCCGAGTTTCGTGGAAGCCAGAAGGCCGCCGGTCAGGCCCGACAGGAGATCGCCCATGCCGCCCGTCGCCATGGCGGGCGTGCCGGTGGGGTTGATCCGCACGGGGCGGCCCGGCGCGTGAACGAGCGTCCCCGCGCCCTTCAGGACTACTACCGAGCGGTATTTCTTTGCGAGCGCTCGTACGGCAGCCACCCGGTCCGTCTGGATGGCCTCGGTCGTGGTTCCGAGGAGCCGGGCCGCCTCGCCAGGGTGGGGCGTCAGCACGGCGTTCTTCAGTTTCGGGGGCTTCTTCGCCGATGCCAGCGCGTTCAGCCCGTCGGCGTCGATCACCACCGGGATATCGAGGCCGGCAACAAGTTTCAGGAACAGCTTCCGCGACAGTTCATCCGTTGGCATCCCCGGCCCGGTGACGAGGACGTGCCGTTTCGTGAGCGCCTTTTGCACGGCCGTAACCGAGCGTTCGGTCCAGCCGCCGGCCGGACTCTCGTCCAGAAGCAGGGTCATTGTCTCCCGCATGTCACGGGCGGCAGCGGCTTCGAGGGTTTGGGGAACCGCCAGCGTGACGAGGCCCGCCCCGCCACCGTGGGCGCCGCGGGCGGCGATGACGGCCGCGCCGGATTTTCCGTGCGAGCCGCCCAGCACGAGGACGTGACCGTAAGTGCCCTTGTGCGAATCCCGGTTGCTTCTGAAGCCGGCTGACCGCCATTCGCGTTCGGGCGTAATGAGTTCGAATGACGGGTCGAACCGCGCGAGATGCCGGGACGGTATGGAAATCGCCCCCAGCGTAACGGACCCGGCACAGGCCGCGCCGGGGTGGATATGGAGCCCGGGTTTTCCGAGGGCGAACGTCACCGTACCGGAAGCCTTCACGGCGGTGCCCATGACGGCTCCGGTATCCGCGTTAACGCCGCTCGGGATATCGACGGCGACGACGTTCCTCCGGTTGCGGCGGTTGATGATCCCGATGCATTTCGCCGCCGCCCCAGTCACCGGCGAATTGAGGCCCGTCCCGAACAGGGCGTCGACGACCACACTGGCTGCATCGACCGACCGGGCGAATGCCCGGAAAGTCCGGGGGGAGGCGAGTTCCGTCACCGTTCCGCCGGTGGCGAGCCAGGCTCTGGCATTGATGGCGGCATCGCCTTTCAGGGCGGAAACCCGTCCCAGCAGGAATACGGCGCAGGTGCAGCCTTCGGCGGAGAGCAGCCGTGCGATGACGAATCCGTCGCCGCCGTTGTTCCCCTTGCCGCACAGGATGGCGACAGGGCCGGCTTTGCGGGCAGGCAGCTCCAGGATGTGCGCGGTTACCGCCTCGCCGGCGTTTTCCATGAGAATCACGCCGGGGATGCCGGCCCGGATGGCGCCCTGGTCGAGCGCCCGCATCTCGGCGGCGGTGGCAAGCTTCTGCATGAACTCAGTCGCTGTCGGTACGGGCGTTCCGGATAATCTCCGCCATGTCGCGGACGGCCTTCTCGATCCCCGTGAGCACGGCACGGGAGATGATCGAGTGGCCGATATTGAGCTCCTCGATCCCTTCGAGGGCCGCAATCGGGCGCACGTTGTCGTAGGTCAGACCGTGCCCGGCGTTCACGCGCATCCCCAGTTTCCGGGCCATGCGCGAGGTGTTCAGGATCATCTCGAACCTGGACTTCCGCTCGGCGTCGGTGCGGGCGAGCGAGTAGGGACCTGTGCACAGCTCGACGAACTGCGCGCCGACGAAGTGGGCCGCCTGCACCTGGTCGGGGTCGGCGTCGATGAACAGGCTGAGCATGATACCCGCCTCGCGGAACAGCCCGGCGTATTTCTGGAGCTGCTGCCGGTAAAGGGCGACGTCGAGGCCGCCTTCGGTGGTGATCTCCTCGCGCCGTTCGGGAACGAGCGTCACCTGGTCGGGCTTTACGAGCAGGGCGATCTTCACCATCTCCTGCGTCGCCGCCATTTCGAGGTTCAGCTTCGTGCGGATCACCTGCCGGAGCAGCTGAAGGTCGCGGTCCTGGATGTGACGGCGGTCCTCGCGCAGATGCACGGTGATTCCCCGCGCTCCGCCCACTTCCGCCAGTACGGCGGCGGCGACGGGATCGGGTTCGACGGTGCGGCGCGCCTGCCGCACGGTCGCCACATGGTCAATGTTCACGCAGAGGCGGGCCATGGTCGTCTTGCCTTTCGGGAGCCGGTCAGGCTCCGAGCCGTTCCTTGAGCGTTCCCCCGAGCTGCTGGACCAGCCGGTCAAGCTGCCCGCGGTCGGGGCCTTCCATCATCACACGGAGCAGGGCCTCGGTGCCGGAATAGCGCACAAGCAGCCGTCCCCGGTCTCCGAGCACCGTTTCGGTCTCGCGGATCGCCGCCGATACGGCGGCGTCCGATTCGAGCGGCACCTTCTCCCGCACCTTGAGGTTCCAGATGAGCTGCGGCATCGGGGTCATCACATTGCGCAGTTCGGAGAGTCTGCGGCCCGTGCGCTTCATGACGCCGAGCACCTGAAGCGCGCAGATCGTTCCGTCGCCCGTCGTCGCGTGGTCCAGAAAGATCATATGGCCGGACTGTTCGCCGCCGAAGCAGTATCCGTTCCTGCGCAGTTCCTCGACCACGTAACGGTCGCCCACCGGCACGCGGACCAGCCGGATGCCGCGCTCCCTGAGTGCGACTTCGAGACCCATGTTGCTCATCACGGTGGCGACGACGGTGTCGCGGCGGAGGAGACCGCGTTCCTTCAGGTCGATGGCGCAGATGGCCATGATCTGGTCGCCGTCCACGACGTTGCCCGTCTCGTCCACGAGGATCACGCGGTCGGCGTCCCCGTCCAGCGAAACGCCCGCGTCCGCCTTGCGGGCGAGGACTTCCCGCTGGACCGTTCCGGGGTGAAGGGAGCCGCATCCGTCGTTGATGTTTGTTCCGTTGGGCGAGATGCCGAGGGAATAAACGGTGGCGCCGAGTTCCGCGAACACCTTGGGCGCCACGAAGTAGGCCGCACCGTTCGCGCAGTCCAGAGCGATCTTCATGCTGTCCAGCGAAAGTTCCCGGTCGAAGGTCTGCTTGGCGTGGACGATGTAGCGGCCTTCGGAATCCTCGACCCGCTTGATCCGGCCGATCGCGCCGCCCGTGGCGAGCTGGTCCCGCGGGATTCCGTTCAGGACCCACTGCTCGATTTCCAGTTCCTCGTCGTCCGGCAGCTTGAAGCCGTACCGGTCGAAGAACTTGATGCCGTTGTCCTCGTAGGGGTTGTGCGAGGCGCTGATGATGATACCGGCATCCGCCCGCATGTCGTGGGCGAGAAACGCGATACCCGGCGTCGGCATGGGCCCGATCAGCGTGACGTCGGCACCCATGGAGCACAGGCCGGCGGCGAGGGCGTGTTCCAGCATGTAGCAGGAGAGCCGGGTGTCCTTGCCGATCAGGACCCGGGGACGGTTGGCGCCGCGCTGCCGCAGCACATGCGCCGCCGCCCGGCCGAGCGCCGTCGCCGTCTCGGCGTCCATCGGATACTGGTTCGCCAGTCCACGGATGCCGTCCGTGCCGAAAAGGGTGCGCTTTTTGCCGCTGTCCGCCATGAAATGTCCCGGTCCGCCTATTTTGCCGTCACCACGGCGTCAAACTGCTTGGGCTCGTACCCGATTTCAAGACCTTCGTGAGCGCCGGAACCGCCGATCTTCACTTTCGGCGTGATCCGGCGGTAGCGGCCGGGCGGGAACGGCGAAAAGTCACCCTCGATTTCAAAGCTGGGCTTGCTCAGGGACTTCACGGCTGACGCGGGGCCGCTCACAGTCAGGGTCACGGAGTCCGGCACTGTCTGGATCCGGTGCCCGTCCCGGTGCCTGCCGGTCAGGGGAACCGTCAGCGTCCGTCTGACGGTTTCCTCCGTCAGCTGGACCCGGAGCGTCACCTTGCGGGGGCTCAGGTAGGGGAATACGTCCGGCGAGGCGATAACGCTGACTTCGCGTTCCGGGGCCGAGACGAGCGTCCGGGCCTCGACCGGCTCCACAAGCACGTCGGCGAGTTTTTTCGTGAGCCGCGCCGGTCCCCGGAACCGGATCTGCGCCGGAATGATCTCCACCTGCTTGACCGAATAGCCTTCCGGAAGATTGCCGACGAGATTTTCCTTCAGGGTCACTTCCGTTTCGATCAGCGTTTCGAGCTTTACCGTCAGGATCGACGGCGAGATGGAGGCGACGGTAACGCCGGGGGAGAGCCCCTTCACCTGCGAGGGGTCGAGATCGAGATTGGCTGTTCCTTCCATGCGGTCGGACACGTCGATCTCGATGCCGAGGTCTTCCTCCCGGATGCGGGAGAGCCCCGCCCTCGTACCCCGCAGCATCACGGTGACGGAATCCTTCATCTTCTCGGTGACGATCAGACGGGACGGAACGCCCGACAGCGTGACCTTGACGGGCAGGCTCATCTGGTTGTCGCCGCCGAGGCGGATCGAGGCCCAGGCGAGGGTCGCCAGCACGAAGGCGATCGCTCCGTTGATGATATTCTGGCGGCTCATCCGGTCCTCCGCATGAGCTCGGTCAGGTGATTGAGCAGCGTCGCTCCATCGAGGTCCGGCGTGATGCGGCCTTCGAAGGCGATGGAGATCCGGCCTTCCTCTTCGGAAACGACAACGGCGAGGGCGTCCGTCTCCGAGGTGATGCCCATGGCCGCCCGGTGGCGCGTGCCGAGATGGCGGCTCACGTTGGGGTCCACATGGAGCGGGAGAAAACAGCCCGCGGCCTTGATCCGGCTTCCCTGCACGATCACCGCGCCGTCGTGGAGCGGCGAATAGGGCAGGAAGATGCTGTAGAGCAGGTCGTCGTCCACAACGGCGTCGATGGCGGTGCCGACTTCGATATAATCGTTCAGGCCGATCTCGCGCTCGATGACGATCAATGCGCCGATCTTCGCCTCGGCGAGGCTCGCCGAGGCCTTCGAGATCGCCTCGAGGGCACGCACCTGCTCCACCGCGAGCACGCGGCTCAGGATGCCGCCCGTACGGCCGAAGCGGGCGAAGGCGCGGCGGATGTCCTCCTGGAACAGGATGACGACGACGAGAAAGAGGTTCGAAAAGAGCGCGCCGATCAGCCAGTGCGTCGCGGCAAGGTCGATGAACTGCGAGAGGTAGTAGAGACCGGCGAGAACGGCGAGGCCGGTTAGAATCTGCGCGGCGCGGGTACCCTGGATGAAGGTGAGGATTGCGTAAAAGAGGATCGTGAGGACGGCGATATCCAGCGCGTCCTGCCAACGTAGCGTTTTCCAGATGGAGATCAGCGTTTCGACCATTCGGCTCCAGCGGCCCTCTGTAACTTTAACGGGCGGGCGAGTTCAAGAAACTTTAGCATTTTCAATGGCTTGGAGCACTTCGAGCACGGCTGCCGTCTCCCGCACGTCGTGGGCCCGGAGAATCGACACCCCCTGGGACACGACGGGGCCGATAAGGGCGAGTGTGCCGGCAAGCCGGGCTTCGGGGGAATCCCCGGCAATTTCCTTCAGGAAGCTCTTTCGCGACCATCCACACAGGACGGGGTAGCCGAGGTTCATGACCGGCTTCAGATTCATCAGGAGCCGCCAGGAGTCAGGTGCCTTTTTGGCGAAGCCGATACCGGGATCGAGGATGATCCTGTCCGGCCGGATGCCGGCCTCGAGCGCTGCCCGGACCCGCCCGCTCAGTTCCCGGGCGACATCCCGGGAGACGTTCCGGTAGCTGGCCCGGTCGTACATCCGCTCGCTCGAACCCCGCCGGTGCATGATCACGACGGGGCATCGGGCTTTGGCGCAGACGGCGGCCATGGCCGGGTCGGCGGAGAGGCCGCTCACGTCGTTCACGATGTCGGCACCCGCTTCAAGAGCGGCCCTGGCGACGGCGGCCTTCATCGTGTCGATGGAGATGGCGATGGCGGGGTCCCGGCGGCGGATTCCCCGGATCACGGGGATCACGCGGCGAAGCTCCTCGCGCTCCGTCACCGGCGCCGCGCCGGGGCGGGTGGATTCGCCCCCGATGTCGAGGATGCGGCTTCCCGCTTCGATGAGTCCGAGGCCGTGCCGAACGGCGCTGCGGGTATCCGGGTAGCGTCCGCCGTCGTGGAACGAATCCGGCGTGACGTTGACGATCCCCATGATGAGGGGCGAACGCGAGGCGTCGAGCAGTCGGCCCCGGATGCGGGTGCGGAACGGGACGGCTGAGGAGCGTGAAGCCATGAGGCCAGTGTAAAACGAAAACGGCCCGCCGGTAGGGCGGGCCGCTGTTCCAGGTCCGAAATCCCCGCCGTCAGGTGGTCGGGAGCGGGGCTGTGCCGGGGACGAGGGGGGAGGGGGCTTCGTCCTCCTTGGGCTTCGCGGCCTCGGGCTTGGGCTCGGCCTTTTTCGGGGCCTGGCGGACCATGGGCGCGAGTTCCTCGTTCCGGGCGATGGCAAGGACTTCGTTCATGTCCAGCGTCTCACGCTCGATCAGGTAGTTCGCCATCCGGTGCAGGACGTCGATGTTCTGTTCGAGGATCGCCTTCGCACGGTCGAAAGCCCGCTGGACGATGCCCCGGACCTCATTGTCGATCTCGATGGCGGTCGCTTCGGAGTAGTTCTGCTGGCGGCTCATCTCGAGGCCCATGAACGGCGGGTTGTCGCCCTGGCCGTAGGACAGGGGGCCGAGCCGTTCCGACATGCCCCACTCGCAGACCATCCGCCGGGCGAGGTTCGTCGCCCGCTCGATGTCGTTGCTTGCGCCGGTCGTGATCGTCTTGAGGACGATCTGTTCGGCGAGGCGGCCGCCCATAAGGATGGCGATGTCGCCTTCCAGATGATCCTTGTTGTAATTCAGCCGGTCTTCCTCGGGGAGCTGCATCGTGAGGCCCAGAGCCATGCCCCGGGGGATGATCGTCACCTTGTGGACCGGGTCCGAACCTTCGATCTTGAGGGCGACGAGAGCGTGGCCGGCCTCGTGGTAGGCGGTCGTGCGCTTGTCCTTTTCGCTGATGAGCGCGCTCTTGCGCTCGCGGCCCATGAGCACCTTGTCCTTGGCCTCTTCGAAGTCGGCCATGAACACGGCGTCCTGGTTTTTCCGGGCGGCCAGCAGCGCCGCCTCGTTCACGAGGTTTTCGAGGTCAGCGCCCACGAAGCCCGGCGTGCCCCGGGCGAGCACCGAGAGGTCCACGTCCGGTCCCACAGGGACCTTCTTAGCGTGCACGCGGAGGATTTCCTCGCGGCCCCGGACGTCCGGGCGGGAAACCACCACGCGGCGGTCGAAGCGTCCGGCCCGGAGCAGCGCCGGGTCGAGCACGTCGGGCCGGTTCGTCGCAGCGACGATGATGACGCCCTCGTTCGATTCGAAACCGTCCATCTCGACGAGCAGCATGTTCAGCGTCTGCTCGCGCTCGTCGTTGCCGCCGCCGAAACCCGCGCCGCGGTAGCGGCCCACGGCGTCGATCTCGTCGATGAAAATGATGCAGGGCGCGTGCTTCTTGCCCTGGGCAAACAGGTCACGGACGCGGGAGGCGCCCACGCCGACAAACATTTCCACGAAGTCGGAGCCCGAGATCGAGAAGAACGGCACGCCCGCCTCGCCGGCGACCGCCTTGGCGAGCAGCGTCTTGCCCGTGCCCGGAGGGCCCATGAGCAGCACGCCCTTGGGGATCCGGCCCGAGAGCTTGGTGAATTTCTTGGGGTCCTTGAGGAAGGCGATGATCTCTTCGAGCTCTTCCTTGGCTTCGTCGCAGCCCGCGACGTCGGCGAAAGTGAGCCGGTTCTGGTTGTCGGTAAGCAGCCGCGCCTTGGACTTGCCGAAACTCATGGCCTTGCCGCCGGAGACCTGCATCTGGCGCATGAAAAACACCATGACCGCGATGAGGAGCAGCAGCGGCAGGCCGTTGATGAGGATCTGGAGGAGCGGCGACTGGGCGTCTTCCACATAGCGGGTCACAACGCCGTGCTGGCTCAGCACCTCGGAAACCTTGTATTCGCCGGCCGGACCGTACGTGTCGAACATCTGGCCGTTCTTCAGCTTGCCCTGAATCGTCGCGCCCTTGATCTCCACGGTTTCGACGTTGCCCGACTGAACCTCGGTGATGAACTCGCTGTAGGGGATCGGCTTCGACTGAACCCGGCCTCGCTGGAAATAGACAACGACGAAAAGGGTCAGGACGCCGATCAGCACCCACAGGAGCATGTTTTTCATAAAGTCGCTCAACCGGAACCTCCGTCCGCCGTGGAACCGGCGGAAAGCGGGGAATAATGCGGACAGGCCGGGTCGGCCCATCCTTTGTTTAAAATAACACCTGAGGAGGGGGCGGACAATCGGCCGGGCGGAAGCCCCTAGAAATACCGTTCTCCGGCTGTTTCAGGCCGCCGGGTTCCGGCTGGAAGTCTGGCTGCCCGGCTCGGCGGGCCCGAGGGGCAGCGAGAACCAGAATCTGGCTCCCTGCCCCTCGATACTCTCCACCCCCGATTGTCCCTTATGGAGGGCGACGATGTGCTTGACGATGGCAAGTCCGAGACCCGTGCCGCCCAGTTCCCGCGAACGATGCTTGTCCACGCGGTAAAACCGTTCGAACACCCGTGCCTGGTCTTCCACCGGGATCCCGGGGCCCGTATCGGTGACGTTCACGGTGACCGCGGCGGGACCCCGCACCGTCGTCACGGTCACGCTGCCGCCTGAGGGTGTGTATTTGATGGCGTTATCCAGCAGGTTCGTCAGCACCTGGTCGATACGGTTCCGGTCGAAGCCGAGCCGGTGGGGGAATTCCCCGGGAGAAAACCCGAGCCGGATATCCTTCTGTGCGGCGGCGGCCTGATGGGATTCCACGTTCGCCTGGATGACCGACGCGAGATCGTCCTCCCGCTGCTCCAGCCGGAAGTCAGGCCGCTCGATGCGGGAGAGGTCCAGCAGGTCATTCACGAGCGAGGTCAGGCGCTCCGAGTTCCGGAGGATCGCTTCAACGAACTTGCCGTAGGTTTCGTGCTTGTCCAGCCGGGCGGCGAGCGTCTCGGCGTAGCCGTGAATGGAGGTAAGCGGCGTACGCAGCTCGTGGCTCACATTGGCGACAAAATCCCGCCGGATGCGTTCCAGCCGCCGGGTCCGGGTGACGTCGCGGAACACCATGACGGCACCCGTACGCTCGCCCAGTTCGCGGATCGGCGCGGCCGAGAGCTCGAACGTGCGCTCGGAGCCGGGCCCCTCCAGCGTGAACTCGCCTTCATACACCTCGCCGCCTCTGGAGATTGCCTCGAAGGCATCTTCCAGCTTGTCGGTACGGACGATCTCAAGCGGCGAGCGCCCTGTGATGGCGGGCGTTCCTGCGCCGAACAGTTTCCCGAATGCCTGATTCGACACGACGACCCGGTTGTCCCGGTCCAGCAGGATGAGCCCTTCGTGGACGGTCGAGAGGATGCGCTCGGCCTGTTCGCGTTCGAATTCGAAGGCGGAAATCGTCTGTTCGAGCCGTTCGGCCATCCGGTCGAAGTTGCGCGCAAGCACGCCCACCTCGTCCTCCGCGCGGCTCCGCACGCGGGCGGTGAAGTCGCCTTCGGAGATCCGGGCGGTCGCGTCAGCGACCTCGCGAATGGGCGCGGTGATCCACCGGGAGATCAGGAGACCGAGACTCCCGGCGAGGAGCAGCGAGAGACCGGCCGCGCCCCAGAGAATGTTGCGGACCCGGCTGACGGCGTTCTCCACGGCGTCGAGCGGGTAGATGAGCCGGAGCGTGTTCTCGCCGTCCGGCAGGTGGACCCTGCGGGCGAGGTAGAGGGTCGGAAACGGTGCAAGTGCCACATGGCGGCCGCCCGAATCGGGGTTCTCTCCGGAGCGGATGACCTCCGGCCGGTTCAACTGGTTTTCCGAGCGGGCCAGCACCGGCTGGCTCGCGTTGCTGTCGGCCACGACGTAACCGGCGGAATCGAGCAGAAGGAACCGGCCCTGGCCGGCCCCGGCGTATCCGGCGAGGTAATCCTGGATCTGGCCGGGAGTGAGTTTTTCCCTGGGACGGAGCGTCAGCAGGAGTGCGAGGGTTTTCAGCCGCTCGTCCTGCGCCTTCTCGATGGATTCCGTCAGGCTGGTGCGGAAGACAGGAACCACATAGGTGTAACCCGCCGCGAGCGCCACAGCCGAGACGGCGAGCGCCACGAGCGCGATCTTGAGATGAAGCTTCACGGCGCGTCGTAGCGGGCCAGATTGTACCGGTAACCGGCCCCGTGCACTGTCTCGATCAGGTCGGAATGGGGGCCGAGCTTTTTACGGAGCCGCCGGATGTGGGCATCGACCGTGCGGCTCTCGACCCCCTCGGCGTAGTCCCAGACGTGCTCGAGCAGCCAGATGCGCGAGAAGAGCCGGGTCGGGTTCTCGAAGAAGCAGACGAGGAGCTTGAACTCGGTTGCCGTAAGGGGGATGTCCTCGTTGCCGATCCGGAGCCTGTGGCCCTGGGTGTCGAGCTCGAGGTCCGCGGCCTTGTAGACGGTCTTGGTCTCGGTGCCGCCGGTAGAGCGGCGGAGCAGGGCGCGCACGCGGAGCATCAGCTCCCGGACGCCGAAGGGCTTGGTGACATAGTCGTCGGCGCCGACCTCGAATCCCACGACCCGGTCGATCTCCTCGCCCTTGGCCGTCAGCATGAGAATGGGAAGCCGCGCCGTCGCCTCGTTCGAGCGCAGCCGCTTGCAGATCTCGAGGCCCGGCAGGTCAGGCAGCATGAGATCCAGGACCAGGAGGTCGGGCGGATTCGCTTTCGCCTTCTCGAGCCCGGCGAGGCCGCGCGTCTGGACGTCAACCTTGCAGCCTTCCGCTGCGAGGTTGAACCGGACGAGTTCCGCGATATCCGGATCGTCCTCGACGATGAGTATGCGCTTGCCGTTCATCCGCCCGCGGGTGTGCCTCCGTTGTTCAGGGCGGCCATCCCGCCGTGGCGGACGTCCTTGCCCTTGATCCAGAAGATAACCATTTCCGCGATGTTTGTCGCGTGGTCGCCGATACGTTCCAGATGCTTGGCCGCGAACAGAAGGCCGATGGCCCGTTTGGCGGTTTTCGGATCTTCGAGGATGAAGCTGATCAGTTCGCGGAAGATCTGTTCGTAGATCTGGTCCACGGCATCGTCCGACTGAAGCACCTTCTCGGCCTGCTCGACGTTGCCCTCGATCAGGCAGTCCAGCGCGGAGTGGACCATCCGCTGGGCGAGGTCGCCCATCCGGGGCAGGTCGATGAGGGGCTTTAAGAGCGGTTCTTCCATCAGTTCCAGCGCCCGTTCGCACAGGTTTACGGAGAGGTCGCCCATGCGTTCGAGATCCGTCACGACCTTCATGCAGAGCGTGATGAACCGGAGGTCGCTCGCCACCGGCTGGCGCTGGGCCAGCAGGCGGATGCAGATCTCGTCGATCTCCTGCTCGTCGTGGTCCACCTCGTTGTCGAGGGCGATCATCTCCCGGGCGAGGTCCTCGTTGCGCTGGACGAGGGCGCGCATGCCGCCGCCGATCATCCGCTCCACGCGGGCCCCCATGGCGAGCACGCGCTCGCGCAGATGGATCAGTTCCTGTTCAAAATGCTTGCTGCTGTGTTCGCGCTGCGGCATGGCCCGATTTCCCCCTGGTTCAGCCGAAACGGCCCGTGATGTAATCTTCGGTCCGTTTGTCCACCGGATGGGTGAACAGGTCCTTGGTGAGTCCGTATTCGATCAGGCTGCCCATGAGCATGAACCCAGTGTAGTCGGAAATGCGGGCGGCCTGCTGCATGTTGTGGGTCACAATGACGATCGCATAGCGGGACTTGAGGTCTTCCATAAGTTCCTCGATCTTCGTGGTCGAGATCGGGTCCAGCGCCGAGCAGGGCTCGTCGAGCAGGATGACCTCCGGTTCCACGGCGATAGCCCTTGCGATGCAGAGCCGCTGCTGCTGGCCGCCCGAGAGGCCGAGCGCGCTCTGGTCGAGCCGGTCTTTCACCTCGTCCCAGAGCGCCGCGCCGCGGAGGCTCTTCTCGACGATCTCGTCAAGCTGGGATTTCTCGGTGATGCCGTGGATCCGGCAGCCATAGGCGATGTTGTCGTAGATCGACTTGGGGAACGGGTTCGACTTCTGGAACACCATGCCGATCCGCTTGCGGAGCAGGTTCACGTCCAGCTCCGGGTCGTAGATATCGTGATCGTGGAAGGTGATCTTCCCCCGCACCTTCAGGCCGTCGATCAGGTCGTTCATGCGGTTGAAGCAGCGCAGAAGGGTCGACTTGCCGCAGCCCGAGGGACCGATAAAGGCGACGACCTTGTTGGCCGGAATCTGGATGCCGACCTTGTACAGGGCCTGGTTCTTTCCGTAGAAGAGGTCCAGCTCCTTCGCTTCGAGGACCGGGTCCGCGATGGTGGCGATGGCTCCGGGATTGACCTGGATCGACGTCTTCGAGAGGGCGTCGCTTCCGAGGTTCCGGCTGCTGTCCGTGGCGGCTGCTTCCATGAGGGTCTCTCTTCCGTTCAGACGGCGCTCGAGGCGTATTTCGCCCGGAGGCGGTTTCTAACCGTGATGGCCGTGATGTTCATGGCCGTGACGATGAAAATGAGGAGCAGGGTGGTGGCGAACACGAGCGGCTTGGTCGCCTCCACGTTCGGGCTCTGGAATCCCACGTCATAGATGTGGAAGCCCAGGTGCATGAACTTGCGCTCGAAGTGGACGAACGGCGCGTGCGCGTCGATGGGGAGCGACGGCGCGAGCTTCACCATGCCCACGATCATGAGCGGGGCGACTTCGCCCGCCGCCCGTGCCATGGCGAGGATCATCCCCGTGAGGATGGCCGGGGCCGAGGCGGGCAGCACGACGCGCCAGATGGTCTCGAACTTGGTGGCTCCGAGGGCGAGCGAGCCCTCGCGCACGATCCGGGGGACGGCGGCAAGCCCCTCCTCCGTCGCCACGATCACGACCGGCAGGGTCAGGAGCGCAAGTGTGAGGCTCGCCCACAGGATGCCTCCCGTGCCGTAGGTCGGCGTGGGGAGCGATTCGGCGAAGAAAATCCGGTCGATCGAGCCGCCGATGCCGTAGACGAAGAACCCGAGCCCGAAGATGCCGAACACGATCGACGGCACACCGGCGAGGTTGTTGACGGCAATATTCACCATCCTGACCAGCGGGCCTTGTGTGGCGTACTCGCGCAGGTAGACCGCCGCAATGACGCCGAACGGGACCACGGCGAACGACATGATGAATACCATCATCACGGTTCCGAAGATGGCCGGGAAGATGCCGCCCTCGGTATTCGATTCGCGGGGATCGTCCCAGATGAACTCGTGGATGCGGGCGAGATAGAGGCCAGCCTTGCCCATGACGGAAAGCTGGTTCGCCGGTACGGCACGGACGATGTTGCCGACCGGGATCTCCTTTTTCTGGCCCGAAGCCGTAAGCATCACGATCGTATCGGCCTTCAGTTCGGCGCGGAGACTGACCAGGCTCTTGTTCAGCTCTTCGAACCGTTCGTTTGCAGCCTGCCGGCGGGCGGCGATGTCCGCCATCCGTCTTTCGCGCTCCGCATCGGAAAGCCCCCTGTCGGCGGCGAGGCGGCGTTCTTCGAGGCGGAGGCGCTCCGTCTCGTAGTTTACCTCGCCGATCTCTTTCTTCTCGATCCGCTTCACCTTCGCATAGAGGTCGCGGGCCTTCTCGTGGGCCGGACCGAAGGCCTTCCAGACGGCTTCAGGGCCGGAGGCGACGGTTTCGTCCCCGCGTTTCAGCTCGGACATGGTGCCGTAAAAGTTGCCCCACTCGAGGCGTTCCAGCATCACGGCCCATTCCGGGCGGGTCACTTCGGCCGACTGGCGTTCGTCGATCCATTTGAAGTCGGCGCCGGTGAGGTCGCGGTTGCCGATCTTGAGATTTTTCCGGTAGCCGGTGGAGAGCGGGTCCTCGCCTTCCTGTGCGGGATTGCGCTCGCGGACCATCACTTCGCCCATGTAAGCCGAGCCGTCGGTCATGCGGACCTGGACAATTTCCTTCTGCCAGAAGTGCCCGATACCGTTTGACGCGATCAGGATCAGAAGCCCCACGATCCCGAGGATGTTGAGCGCCAGGGCTCCGCCGCAGAACCAGGTGAACGTGACGCCGATCTCTTCCCGTGTTTTCTTTTCGTTGGGCATGGGGTTCTCCGGTCAGAGCTTGGCGTACTTCTGGCGCAGGCGGTGGCGGACCAGTTCCGCCAGCGTGTTCACAACGAACGTGAGCGTGAACAGGATGAGCGCCGCGAGGAACAGGGTCCGGTAAAGCGTGCCATGCACGGGCGCCTCGGGAATTTCGACGGCGATGTTGGCCGACAGAGTCCGGAATCCGTTGAACAGGTCCCAGTCCATGATCGGGGTGTTACCGGTGGCCATGAGGACGATCATCGTCTCGCCCACGGCGCGGCCGAAGCCGATCATGATGGCCGAGAAGATACCCGGGCTCGCCGTGGGCAGCACGATCTGGGTCACCGTCTGCCAGCGGCTCGCGCCGAGTGCCAGCGAGGCCGAGGTGAGGTGGCGCGGCACGTTCGAGAATGCGTCCTCCGAGATTGCGAAGATGATCGGGATGACGGCGAAGCCCATGGCGAGGCCCACGACAACGGCATTCCGCTGGTCGTAGCGCAGGCCGAGTGCGTCGCTGACCCAGAGTTCGAAGCTGCCGCCAAAGAAGATTTTTTCGAGGAGCGGGCTCATCTGGATGCAGAGGTAGATGCCTCCGGCGAGGACGGCGGTGAGGAGAAGGGCCTCGACGCCTGCCGGGTAGCGGTTCCGTGTGGCCCGGGGCAGCGACATCCAGATCCGGCTCGCCGCGACGATCAGCGCCGGCAGGACGATGAACATGGCGATGAAGCCGGGGAATATTTCCTGGAGCAGAGGGGCGAGCCACAGGCCGCCGATGAAGCCCAGCACGACGCTGGGAAGCGATGCCATGGTCTCGACGACTGGCTTCACGTAGCCCTTCAGGGACGGGTGCATGAACTGGGAGGCGAACATGGCCCCGAACACGGCGAGCGGGATCGCGAGAATGAGCGAGTAGAAGGTGCCCTTCAGGGTGCCCACGATGAGCGGCACCAGACTGAGCTTCGACTCGAAGTCATCGGTGCCGCCCGTGGACTGCCAGGTGTGGGAAGGCCCCGGATAGCCCTCGTACCAGACCTTGCCGAAGAGGGCCTTCATGCTGATGTCGGGGTGCGGGTTCTCGACCTTATAGCTCGCCAGCTTGCCCGGCTGTGCGAGATAAACCGCATCCGCCTTGGGCGAAAAATAGATGGCCGTGGGAGCGTCCAGCGTGGACCTGCCTTCCCAGAGCGTCCGTTCCGATGTGGAAAAGTGGAGCGAGAGCTTGCCGGTCTCGTCGAGCACGAAGAATCCCCGGTCACGCCTGGACGGCGAGATCAGGCGGATCGGCCCCGGATGTTTCGGGAAATCCCGGATCCGGGTGACGATGAAGTTCTCTTCGTTCTCGCCTGCGCGTACCTTGAACCACACACTCACATCGCCGTTCGACTGGCCGACAACGACCGAGCGTCCGCCGATCAGCATCGTCATGGCAGTGATTCCGGCGGGGCCGGCGGAGGATACCTGGGCCTGTCCCGGCTGGCCGTCGGCCAGGCGCCAGTAGACGATCTGTCCTTCGGCCGTGCCTGCATAGAGGTTCCGCTGCTCGACGTCCATGATCATCGCGGTGAGCCGGTACGGCGACTCGGCGGTGAACATGTCGATCGTCTCTTCGCCTTCGCCGCCCATGGCGTTTTCTTCCACTGTACGGCGGACGATGGAGATCGTGCCATCGGCGAGCTGGGCAGCGGCGGTCGTGAGCCCATCGCCCTTGTGATGAAAAGCGGTGAACGCCTGAAGGGGCCGGAACTGCTCGTCCATCATGAGGACAATGGGGTCTCCGAAGTGGGCCTCGACGACGCGGGTACTTTCCTCGAACCGGACATCCCACTCCAGCGGCTGGATCACGAGACGTCCGTCATTGGTCGCGAGCAGGTAGTCCTCGGTGCCGGGGATCTGGAATGTGCCGGTGATTTTCACCTCTGCCGGGAGCTGGGGCAGCGGAGGGGCGTCTTTCACGGACGGATCGGGGGGAGGCAGTTCGATCGGGGCGATCTCGATCCTGTGCTCGGCAGTCAGTTTGCTGGTGGCCGAGTCGTACACCCGGATCACGCCATCCACCCCCAGGAGAGCCATATGCGTGTTGTATTCATCGGCCAGCAGAAAGCCCGCCGCTTCGGGCGGGATCGGGATTTCGAGCCGTGACTCCACATGGGCCGGGCTCGAAAGGGGCAGAACCTCCCAGGTAATGAAGAGGAGGATCGCCAGAATGCTCCCGATGATCCCGAGTCCACCGATCTTCACGGCCACGGCGGCAAGGCGGTCGATGAGTTCCCGGCGCTTGAAGTTTGCCGGGGCGATGAAGCTGTCCTGGCTTTTCCGTCCGGTGGAAGCCGGGGGCTGACCGTCCGTCAGCGGACTGCCCGTTTTTCCGGAGGAGGATCCCGGAACCGGATCGTCCGATTGCACCTGCATGCTCAAGTCCTCTCTCCTGTATACGTCCCGCCGAAAGACACCTGAAACCTACAGATTAAATGTGACATTCGTGTGACAGGCGTGTCGTGAGGTTGGAACGGCTGTGGATAAACCAGCCGGGGTAGCAGCGTTGTAACTTGTTGAAATTGCTAGGTTAGGGAAGAATTGACGACGTTGTGACGGTGGTCGCCGGAGGCGGTTTTTCGAGATGCAGCCCGGATTTTCCCATACGCTATGTCGATTCTGGGCGATAGAGCAGAAACTCCGTCTGCCCTTGGGACAGACGGAGTTTTAAAGAAGCAGTTACGGAGGTGCTGGCGGGTCGGTTGTTCCCTGTTCGGATCAGAGGAGTCCTTTCACCAGCGTGGAACCGCCCTCGACCATGATCGACTGGCCGGTGATGTAACTTCCGGCAGGAGAGGCAAGGAACGCAAACAGGTTGCCGATGTCTTCGGGCTCGCAGACCCGGCCCAGGGGGAATCCCGGTCCGATTTGCTTCAGGTCCTTGATGCCCATGGGTTTCACCACTTTCAGGCCCATGTCGGTATTCACGAGGCCCGGCAGAATGTTGTTCACCCGGACCCGGAACTGGGCCTCTTCGCGGGCCAGCATGGTCATGAGTCCTTCGAGCGCCGCCTTGGCCACGCAGTAGGGGCCCATCTTCGCGCCGCGGGTATTGGCTAATACGCTGGAGATCATGACGATGAGGCCGTGTTTCTGCTCGTGCATGATCGCGGCTGCCTCGCGGGCACAGTAATAGGCGCCCAGCAGGTCAACCGAGAACACCCGCTCGATTTCCTCGTCGGTGGTATCGCGCACGTTGACCGACTTCGAGGCAATGCCGGCATTGATGCAGGCGGAATCGAGCCCGCCCAGGAACTCTTTCGCCTCGGCAAAACACCGCTTCACGTCGGCGGACTTCGACACGTCGCCCTGGACGGCTTTCGCCCGGCGGCCGAGTGCCTGAACTTCCTTCACCACTGCTTCGGCGGCTTCTGCGCTCCGGTTGTAATTGATGACGACGTCGGCGCCCTGCCGCGCGCAGACGAGGGCGATTCCCCGCCCGATGCCGCGTCCCGCACCGGTGATGAAAATTTTCTGGCCCGTGAGATCGATTCCGCTCATGCCGCATTCCCCTTCGGTGACGGTTCCGTCAGGAACCGGCCGAACCATAACCCGTGCTTCGGGGCGAAGGGCAAGCCCGGTCCGGGAATTCCCAACTGTTCACCGGCCGGGAAACGGGCTTTTCTGCCCCCTTGTTTCGGGGGGAGATGGGGGCTACTGGAACGGCGGTTTGAACCGGCCGTCCGGGCAGGACGGCCCCTTTCCAGCGGTTTCCGCAGGGAGCCACCAGCGACCTCATGTGGACTCACCGGCTCGCCGTCGCGACAACGGTTGTTACCTTTATCCTGCTCATCGCGGGGGGGCTCGTGCACGGCACGGGCGCCTCGCTGGCGTGCCCGGACTGGCCGACCTGCTACGGCACCTTCATGCCGCCCATGGAAGGGCTCATTTTCTTTGAGCACGGTCACCGGTTGATTGCGACGTTCACCGGCATGCTTACCATCGGCGTCCTGGTTACGGCGTGGAACTCCCCTCACCGCAAGCTTGCGGCCTGGCTCCTCGCCATCGTGATTTTTCAGGGGGTGCTTGGCGGGATCACGGTGATCTTCAAATTGCCGCCTGCGGTTTCGACGTCGCACCTCGCGACGTCGATGATCTTCTTCAGCCTGCTTTCGGTCATGGCCTTCAGGACCCGCTCTGCGCGGCCCCCGCCGGAGGCTCCCGAGGCCATCCGGCGGCTGATCCTCGCGGCGGGCGCCGCCGTTTACGTGCAGATCGTCCTCGGTGCGGTGGTCCGGCACACGAACGCAGGACTGGCCTGCATGGGCTTTCCCCTGTGCGGAGAGTCCGGCTGGCCGTCCGGCGCGATCTTTGTCCACATGACCCATCGGACTGGCGCACTGATCGTCACTGTTCTCACGTCCCTGACCATGGCGAAGATCATCCGCTCGTCCGCAACCGCCGATCCGCTTCGCAAGCTGGCGAAAGTCACGCTGATGGTACTCGCAGCGCAGGTGACGCTCGGCATCCTGTCGGTCTTCACCCACCTCGAACTCATCACGGTGACGGCGCATCTTGCCGTGGGCGCGCTCCTGCTGGTCTGCCATGTGAGCCTCTGGATGCTCGCGCGCGGCCCGGAGGCCGCCGTCGTTCCGGCACCCATCGGCCCCCTGCCGCAAGGAGTGGAACCATCGCCGGCGAACTGACAAGCAGCGGTTCGCCGCTCCGGGAGTTCATGGCGCTCGCCAAGCCCCGGATTCTCGTGACGGCGCTCGGCGCGACGGCCGCCGGGGCCTATATCGCACCGGTCCAGCCCGAAATTTCCGTCATGGTCTGGTGCCTTGCGGGGCTCGGCCTTACGGTGGCGGGGGCCAACGCCCTCAACATGTACATTGAACGCAACATCGACGGCCTCATGGAGCGCACGAAGAACCGTCCGCTGCCGGCGGGGCGGCTTCCGCATGACCAGGCGTTCTGGTTCGGCGTCGTGCTGGCGCTCATCGGGATTCCGGCCGTGACGTTCGGGGCGAACGCGCTGGCCGGTATCCTGTCGGCGGTCTCTTTTATCTCGTACGTCATGATCTATACGCCCCTGAAACAGAAATCGTCTTTCGCGCTGCTGGTGGGGGGAATTCCCGGCGCCATGCCGCCGCTCATCGGGTGGACGGCGGCGACGGGACAGCTCGAACTGCCGGGGATCGTGCTGTTTGCGATCATGTTCGTCTGGCAGGTGCCGCACTTCCTTGCGATCTCGCTGTTCCGCAACGAGGAATACGCCCGCGCGGGTCTTGTGCTTCATCCGCACGAAAGCGGCGAGCGGCGGACGAAGCTCCAGATCGTTTTGTGGTCGGCGGTGCTGGTCCCCGTGAGCCTTCTGCCGTTCGTGCTCGGGGTGGCCGGTCCGGTTTACCTGCTCACCGCGTTCGCACTGGGCCTTGCGTTCTTCCTGCTCGGTCTCCGGGGGCTGGCGAAGGTCCAGCCGCCCGCCTGGCCCCGGCAGCTCTTTGCCCTTTCGCTCGTCTATCTGGTGGCCATCTTCGGTGCCCTGCTGGTGGATGCCGGGCTGAGGTCATGAGGAGAATCCAGCCATGACCCGCACGCTCTGTCTCGAAGTCGAGGGCCTGTCCCACCGTTACGGCGACCGGACGGCGCTCGAAGGGCTGTCGTTCGAGGTGGCCAGGGGCGAGATATTCGGTTTTCTCGGGCCGAACGGTGCGGGCAAGAGCACGGCGTTTCATCTCCTGACGGGGCTGCTTCCGCTCAGTGCCGGAACCATGAAGCTCAACGGCGTCCCCGTGAAGCCCACCGATGCAGATTACAGGGCCCGGCTCGGCGTCGTGTTCCAGAAGCCCTCGGTCGATATCCATCTCACGGCGCGGGAAAACCTCAAATTCGGTGCGGCGCTTTATGGCGTGACAGGCGCTCCGGCGAACCGCCGCATCGATGAGGTACTCGAGTTCATGGACCTGAAAGACCGGGCGGACGACCGGGTATCGGGATTCTCGGGCGGGATGCGCCGCCGGCTCGAGGTGGCCCGGGTGCTCCTGCACGATCCGGAGCTGCTCGTGATGGACGAACCCTCGGCCGGGCTCGATCAGGCGACCTTGAGAAAACTCTGGGACCGCCTGAGCCGCCTCTGCGAAGATACGGGGCTCGCGGTGCTCGTGACGACCCACCACCCCGAAGAGGCCGAATACTGCGACCAGCTTCTGGTGCTGGAGTCCGGCCGCTGTGTGGCGGTGGAGACACCTGAAAAGCTGAAGCGTCAGGTGGCGGACGATCTTATCGTGATCGAAGGCGAGCAGCTCGAGGAACTCCAGGGGGAGATCGCAAAATCCCTGTCGCTGGAGTCCCGTATTGCCGGCCAGCAGCTCCTCATCGAGTGCCAGGAAGCTCACAAGACAGTGCCGAGAATCGTCGAGGCGTTCCCCCGCGGGCGGTTCCGTTCCGTCGGCATCAGGACGCCGACCCTCGGTGACGTGTTCGCCAAACTCACCGGCCGGAGCCTTGAGGAAGACGGGGAGGCCGCATGAATACGCTCGCCGTGAACTTCTCCGCCGTATCGGTCCTCTGGAAGCGGGATATCGTCCGGTTCTTCCGCCAGCGGAGCCGTGTCGTCGGCGCACTCGCCCAGCCGATTCTCATGTGGTTCATGCTCGGCTCGGGCCTTTCGGGGTCGTTCCGGGGGCCGGGCGGGGCGGACATGGACTACCGCCACTTTTTCTATCCCGGCGTTGTCGTGATGATCCTGCTGTTTACGGCAATCTTCTCCACCATTTCAGTCATCGAGGACCGCCACGAGGGGTTCATGCAGGCGGTGATCGCCTCGCCGGCCTCCCGGCTGTCCCTCGTCATCGGCAAGATCGGCGGCGCGACGACCGTGGCACTGATCCAGTCGGCGCTGTTCATCGCGCTGGCCCCGCTGGCGGGCTATTCCTACGGTTCTATCGATTACCGGCTGCTTTTCATCCTGCTCATCCTGACGGGGTTCAGCCTCACCGGCCTCGGGTTCATGATGGCGTGGCTCATCGATAACATGCAGGGCTATCACGCCGTGATGATGGTCGTGCTGATGCCGCTCTGGTTCCTGTCGGGATCGGTGTTCCCGGTGGAAGGGGCGAGCGGGTGGCTCCAGGTCATCATGCGGCTCAATCCCGTCACTTATGCCGTAGACGCCACGCGAATCGCACTCGGCGGGCTGGACCGCATGAAGGTGCCGGTGCAGACGGCGCTTTTCGTGGACATTCTGGTTCTGCTCGCGTTCACAGTTGTGACGCTCACGCTCACGGTGTGGTTCTGCCGTCGCCGGACCTGAAAGGGTCTGCCCGGTTTTCACCCCCGAAGGAGGTCCGCTCATGTCCGATTCCGCCGCCAGCCCAGTACCTGCCGCTCCGGCACCGGTCGAAAGCGCCGGTACGCGTCCGCTGGTCTGGATCCTGCTGGCCCTTGTCGTGCTGGCTATTCCGGTGACTGCCTACCTGCTCCAGTCGAAATCGAAGGAGAGCGCCAAGGCGCCTCCCCCGCTGGCGACGCTTCCGGGATTTACGCTGACGAACCAGGACGGCCGGACGGTGAGCCTCGACGAGTTCAAGAACCGCGTCTGGGTGGCGAACTTCGTGTTCACGAGCTGCATGGGTGCCTGCCCGATCCTGACCCAGAAGATGGCGGGCGTTCAGGCCTGGGTCGCCGGCGAAGAGAAAAAGGACGGCCGCCCGTGGCCTGTTTCGTTTGCCTCGTTCACGGTCGATCCGAAAACGGACACGCCCGAAAAACTGCACGAGTACGGCGTCAAGTACGGAGCGGATTTTTCCCGCTGGTATTTCCTCACCGGCAACCTGCCGCTCGTGGAACAGACGATCGTCAAGGGTTTCCGGATGAGCATGGACGCGGGCATGGGCGGAGAGGATGGGGACCGTGACGCTCCGTCGTTCGATAAGACCTACGACATCATGCACGGCGAGAGATTCGTGCTGGTGGACGGACAGGGACGGATCCGGGGGTATTACGTCACCGACCGGGACGGCCTCGGCCGCCTCGGCGACGACATCCGGGCGCTGGTTGCCGGGATGGGGGGCTGATCCGGTGAGGGGATTTCCGCCGGAAGGGATCGGCCCGTGGCTGGCGCTCCTGAACGCCTGCCTGAATTTTTCCTCGTTTGTGCTGCTCATTTCCGCCTACCGGGCAGTGAAGGGCGGGGACCGGGTAATGCACCGGAAGCTGATGGTCGCCGCCATGACCGTGGCGTCGGTGTTTCTCGTCTCCTATGTGACCCGCATGTCGATTACGGGGTCGGTGCCGTACCCGGGCGGCGGATGGCCGCGCCCGCTCTACTTCGTGATCCTGACGAGCCATACGCTGCTCGCCATGTCGCTCGTCTATCTGGTTCCGCGGTCGGTTTATCTGGCCGTCAAGGAGCGGGTGGCCGAGCACAAGCGGCTCGTACGGTTCACGTTCCCCATCTGGGTCTATGTTTCGATCACGGGCGTGATCGTCTATCTCATGCTCTACCAGCTGCCGGTGTTGCCCCGTGAAACGGAAACGGCTACATCCGCACACCAGACGGGGTTAACCGCCGTCAATACCGTGAAATAACGGGAGATTCTGCCCATGTGGTTCAAGTTCCTTCGTTTTGCCGGTCTTCTGCTTCTCGTCGTGGCGGCCTTCTTCATGATGAAGGTGTTCGGCGCCGAGGCTCCGGCCGATGCAGAGCATGCAGTGGTCTGGATGGCTCTCACCTCCCTGCTCGGGTTTATCGGCTTCAGCCTCTCCTTTACCGAGGTGGTCGAGGACCCGGAATACATGAAGTGACTTCCGCCCTCCGGGGCCGGACAGGGCACTGAAGGCGGTCAGGATGTCAGCCGCATCGGTTCAGGGACAGGCCGTCCCGCCCCGCATGGGGCCCAATATTCCGGGCCGCGAACTCGGAATGATCCTGCTGATCGTGATGGAGACGATGCTCTTTTCGGGTCTCGTCTCTTCGTTTTTCTATCTGCGGGGGGCGTTCCGGGTCTGGCCGCCGATCGGAATTAGCGACCTGCAGGCGACCGCCCCCGCCGTCGCCACGGCCGTGATTCTGGCAAGCTCCGTTGCCCTCGTGTTCGCCCAGATCTCCGTGCGGCGGGGCGACATGATCGGGGTACGCGTCGGGCTTGGGCTCGCACTCCTTCTCGGCGCCCTGTTCATGGCTGCCATGATTCACGAGTGGACCGTTACGGACGTTAAGTTCACCGACGGCGTGTTCGGCGGGACCTACTACCTGCTCACCGGAACCCACGTCACCCATGTGGCTGTAGGGCTCGGTTTCCTCGTCAATGCGATTACCGGCAGCTTTCAGGGCCGGTACCGGCCGGACTCCTATTTCGGTATCACCGCCGCCGGCATGTACTGGCATTTCGTCACCATCGTCTGGATGGTGCTCTTCCCGGTCATTTATCTCTACTGACTGGCTGCCGGGGTCAACGGGCCGACCGGTGATCCCGGAACGCCGAATAGTCTGTTCCCAGCCGGATCCCGAAGTAGGTTTCGAGCGCTTCCAGATAACCTGGACCGGGTTCCAGACGGACCATCTGCACGGACCCGTCGTGCCTCGTGAGCGAGATGCTGTTGTCCAGCAGCGTCGCGCGTCCCCAGTCCCTCCAGACTGCACACATCCGCATCCGCGTGAACGGCGAGTCAGGATGGGTCGAAGTGTGGTAATTCGCCATCTCGATGTCTGCGTCGAGGCAGGTCTCCTCCGCGAACACGTAGATCGGCATCCAGGTGCCCTTGAAGTTACGCTCAAGACGCAGGCCGAAGGCCGGATCTTCCCGCAGGCGGAACAAGGTCCCGCCCTGGGCGAACTCGGGGCCGCACTCCCACGGCAGAGGTTCGAGCAGGCCGGGGCCGCCGAATCCGGTGTCGGCGAGCCATCGTTTGCCTTCAACCGTGACTTCAAGGACGAGGTGCGACCTTGGGCCGGGGTCTGGGCGTCCGAACAGCACCCGGGCCAGACGCGGCTTGACGTCGAGGCCCGCTGCCCGGAGGGCATCCTGCATCAGGAGATTCAGCTCGAAGCAGTAACCGCCCCGGCCCTCCTGAACGATCTTTCGTACGACGTCCTCGCGACGAACAGAGATTCCGCGGCCCAGATGGATATCGAGATTTTCGAACGGTACCGAAAGTGCCTGACAGCGGTGAACGGCGAACAGACGTTCCTGCGAACTGTCCGGTAGTGCAGCCAGACCGATGCGTCTCAGGTAGGGGGCGAGCTGGAAAGGAGTGGCCGGCATGGGCGGGAATTTCTGTCCGGTGTGCGGACCGCTTCCAGCAGGCGGAAAGAGTGGCGG
>CAZUMS010000009.1:0-105731 GCA_964621525.1 uncultured bacterium | reverse complement strand
CTTGGCAGCCTCATAAGCCGTAGGTCGAGGGTTCGAGTCCCTCCCCAGCCACCAACATAAGTGCCCAGGGTCATTGGCTAAATCAGCATCCTCTGGATCGAGCAAGGCATCCTCAGCCCACTGTTTGTAGCCATTTTGTAGCCAATATTGGGGTTCGTGGTTTTCCGGCTCGACCTTAACCGGTATGGGGCTTCCTTTGAACCACCAATAAGCAATGAATACATCCGCTCGGCGGCATCCTGCTGCATGGATGGCAGGACATGGGAATAGGTATCCAACGTCAGACTCATCTGCGAATGACCACACGCGATAGCGCACAAACTTGCCGGGACAGGTCCACTCTGCCCGGTTCGTTTCCTTGTACGTTGACCTTGCTAGACCGACGGGCCCGAATTCCGGCCTTCGTTTCCCAGCCCCAGTTGATCCATAAATCATTATATCTAGTATACTAATTGACTCCCGGGCGTATTTTTTATGGTGCTCCCATACTGTGAGTATACAAGCTAATGGTCCATTATTATTAAATATTTGCTCTTAGCTTAAGATCCAACTCCACAAAAAGTATTGACGCAGGGTGCTATATAGTATACTACTTAATTCATCGTCAGCCGGGTTCAGACCGTCTGATTCGGGAAAGCCATTGAGGAACGATCATGCGCGAAAAAAGCCGGAATGACACATCCGAGCAGGCCGAGTTCCGCGAATATTGCCGCAAATGGCTGACGGAAAACCGGCCGCCCAAGCCCGATTTCCGGATGCCTCAGTCCGCGCTGGAGATCATGAGTGACGCGCAGCGGGTCTATCTGCAGAACTGGCAGAAGAAATGTTACGACGCCGGGCTGATCGGATGTGATTATCCGAAAGAATACGGCGGCGGCGGCAAGGACAACCTGCAACGCATCGCCAACGAGGAGATGAAGCGCGCACGGACACCCTTCCTCATCCAGGCGATCGGTCTGGGAATGGTGGCGCCGACGATCCTCCATCACGGAACCGAGGAGTTGAAAAGGCGCTACATCCCCAAAATCCTCTCGGGCCAGGAGATCTGGTGCCAGGGGTTTTCCGAGCCGGGTGCCGGAAGCGACCTGTCCAACGCCCAGACCTCCGCAGTGAAGAAGGGGGACACCTGGATCATCAACGGCCACAAGGTCTGGACCACCCTCGGCCACGTCGCACAGTACATGATCCTGCTGGCCCGGCACGACAAGTCCGATAAGTACAAGGGCCTCACGTACTTCCTTGTGCCCATCGAAGGGCATAAGGGCGTAACCGTCCGGCCGCTCATCAAGATGACCGGTGAGACCGGCTTCAACGAGGTGCTTTTCGAGGACGTCGAGATCCCCGACACCATGCGTCTCGATGATGTCGGTAAGGGCTGGGACGTGGCCATGACGACGCTGCTGCACGAGCGCGGAGCCGGCAAGCTGACCACCCCGAGCGCAGGCGGTGCGGGCGGTGCCAGCGAAACCATCGGCCGGAGTGCCTACCAGCTCATCGACTTGGCGAAAGAGTGCAAGCGCGGTGGAAGGCCCGCGATCCAGGATCCGGTCCTGCGTGACCAGATCGTCGAGTGCCTCATCAATGAAGCGGCCATTCGCCAGAATGCGCGCCGGTCGCGGGTCCCGGCACTCAACGACAATCCGATGCGTCTGGATCTTCAGCTAAAACTCCTGACGACCGAGCATCCGCAACGCTGCACCGCGCTCTCGATGGAAATCCAGGGCCAGCGAAGCTCGCTTTACATCGGGGACGTAAATGCTCCGGCAGAGGGCCGCTGGCCGCTGGCATACATGAACACCTACGGCGCCACCATCGCCGGCGGTACCAGCGAAGTACAGCGGAACATTCTGGGTGAGCGCGTGATGGGAATGCCCAAATCGAAGTAGCCCGCAGCCGGTATGCGCCGGCGGACTGGACCCTTTTCCTGTAACCGGTATTATTCACCGAAGCGGAGGAAGCTTACATGTCAGCAAAGAAAGATACCCCCGAACAGGCGGAGTTTCGCGAGTACTGCCGCAAATGGCTCGCCGGGAACAAGCCGCCCAAGCCCAATTTCCGTCTGCCCCAGTCGGGCCTGGAAGTGATGACCGACGAGCAGCGCATTTATCTGCAGGACTGGCAGAAGAAATGTTACGACGCGGGCCTCGTCGGCTGCGACTATCCCAAGGAATACGGCGGCGGCGGGAAGAAGAATTTCCAGCACATCGCCAACCAGGAAATGGCCAGGGCCCAGGTGCCGCTGCTCATCCAGATCATCGGCCTGGGAATGGCGGCGCCGACGATCCTCCATCACGGCAGCGAAGAGGTGAAGAAACGGTATCTGCCCAAGCTCCTCTCCGGCCAGGAGATCTGGTGCCAGGGGTTCTCGGAGCCCGGCGCAGGTTCCGATCTCGCCAACGTTCAGGCCTTTGTCGAGAAGAAGGGCGACATCTGGATACTCAACGGCCACAAGGTCTGGACCTCTCTGGCCCATTTCGCCGACTACATGATCATCCTCACCCGTCATGACAAATCGGACAAGTACGAGGGGCTCACCTATTTCATCGTCCCCATCAAGGGACACAAGGGCGTCACCGTGCGCCCGCTGATCAAGATTACCGGCGAGACCGGCTTCAACGAGGTTCTCTTCGAGGATGTGGAGATTCCCGACAGCCTGCGCCTAGATGCAGTGGGCAAGGGCTGGACAGTGGCCATGACGACGCTGCTCCATGAGCGCGGCGCGGCTCCGCTCGTTACCCCGAGCGCGGGCTCCGGCGGAGGGGACACGGTCGGACGCAGTGCGCGGGAACTCATTCCTCTTGCCAAGCAGTGCAAGCGAAACGGCAGGCCGGCAGCCGCAGATCCCGTACTGCGCGACAGGATCGTCCGGATGCTCATCGAGGAAGAAGGCTTCACCCAGAATATGCGGCGCTCGCGCGTGCAGGCGCTGACCGACCACCCCATGCGTATCCCGCTGCAGGGAAAGGTCGTGATCAGCGAGTTCATGCAGCATGTGGGCGAATTGGGAATGGAGATCGCAGGGCAGAGGAGTTCGCTCTATCTGGGCGATCCCAATGCCCCGGCGGGCGGCGGCTGGCCGCTCTCCTATATGAACACCTACGGCGCCACCATCGCCGCGGGTACCAGCGAAGTGCAACGGAACATCCTGGGCGAGCGCGTACTCGGCATGCCCAAGTCGAAATAACGGGAAGGAAAGAAAAATGGCACAGCCTAAAGACTTCGGATTCGGTGATGACGAGAAAATGCTGCGGACGTCGGCGAAGAAATTCCTGGCCGAGCACTGCAACGTCGAGAAACTGCGCGCCCTGGTGGCGGGAAACCCCGATCCCGACCGCAAACCCGAATGCCGGTGGGACGAGTCCCAGTGGCGCAAGGCTGTCGAGCTGGGATGGACCGCGCTGGCCGTTCCCGAGGATGCCGGCGGGGTGGGTATGCGCATGGTGGCCGTGGCCGCCTTGGCCGAGGAGATCGGCCGCGCGGCCTGGCCCTCGCCGCTCATCGATACGATCCTCTCGACGCTTGTCCTGCGGGAATGCGGCACCGACAAAGCCAAGGCCTGGCTCGGCAAGATCGCCGAAGGCGACTCCATGTCGCTCGCCATTACGAATGCCGATGGATCCTGGGAGCCCGGTGATACCGACGTTTCCTTCAGCGGCGGAAAGCTCTCGGGCACAGCGAGTTTCGTGCAGAACGCACGCAAGGTGAAGCACTTCCTCGTCTCGGCAAAGGAGGGCGGCAAGATCTCCCTCCACGTCGTGAGCGCGGCGGCGGCCGGCGTGAAGATTGAACCCGACCGGATCGTGGATCTCACCCGCGACCAGGCCCGCGTCACCTTCAAGGACATTGAACCCGCGGCCACCGTTTCCAGCGACGGCGCGAAAGCCATCAGCGCGGCTACGCCGGGTATCCTCACCGTGATCAGCGCCGACCTGGTGGGCGCTGGCGAGTGGCTCCTCCAGACCACCAACGAATACGCCAAGGTACGCGTTCAGTTCGACCGCCCCATCGGGTTCTTCCAGGCGGTCAAGCACGGCATCGTCAATGTGATGCTCGACATCGACAAGGCCCGCAGCCTTATGTACAACGCGGCCTGCGCAGTCGATACCGAGCCCGAGAACGCCGAGGTCTTCGCCCGGATGGCCAAGGCCAAGGCGAGCGATGCCGGCACCTTCGCCGGGGACCGTGCCGTCCAGTACCACGGCGGTATCGGCTTTACCTGGGAGTGCGACGTGCATATCTACTTCAAGCGGAACCGGCATAACCAGTTCCTCTTCGGCGACTCGATCTATCAGCGCCGCATTCTCGCCGAAAAGCTTATCGACGCGGCCTGACGGCCTTCGTCCGGTTCGCGGAACGGCCCGCCCCGAAAGGGGCGGGCCGTTTGTTTTAGAGGGAGTTCCGGCCCAGAGGAATCCAGGCCCGATTATTTGAACTTGCTCGTCATCCGCGCCATGCGTTCCTTGAAATCCGGCATATCCGCTGTCCGGCCGCCGAGCCTGGCTTCGAGCTCGAGTTGTTCTTCAAAGGAATTGTCGTAGGAGCCCATGTAGGCTTCGCGAATGAGCTGCATGGAATCGGCGCTGCCGGCGATCTGCTTCGCGATCTCCAGCGAACCCTTGCGCAGATCGTCTGCATTTTCGTAGAGCCGGTTGACGAGGCCCCACTCGAACGCTTTCTGGCCGTCCAGCTTTTCCATCAGGTACGACATCTCGAATGCCCGGTTCCTGCCGATGAGGCGAGGGAGGATGTGGCTCGCTCCGCCTTCTATCGCCAGGCCGAGTTTGGCAAAAACCAGATGGAAATAGGCCTCCTTGCTGGCGAGAATTAAGTCCCCGCAAATCGCCAGACTGACCCCGATCCCCACGGCGCCGCCCTGCACGGCGGTGATCAGGGGGACTTTCAGCCGTTTGAGCGAAGCAAAGAGCGGGTTGTATTCATTGCGCAGCAGCAGCTCGCCGCTCTTCCATTTCTTGTTGAGCGAGGTATCGGAGAAATCACCACCCGCACAGAAGGTCTCTCCCTCGGCCGTGAGCAGGACGCAGCGAACCCCGTTGCCCGGTTTGCCTATTTCTACGAGAACCTGCCCCAGCTCATCCAGCATGGTCGGGCTCAGGGCGTTGCGCTTCCCGGGCCTCGCAAGCGTGATGACGGCTACCTGATCAACGATCTCGATTCTCACTTGTTCCATCAGAGCAGTCCTTACACCGGCTCAAAGAGCGGGAGGTTCCTGCCGCCGGGAAGCGCTTCCCAGGCGACGCGGACTTTCATCCCCACTCGTCCCTCGCCCGGCTTGCAGCCAGCCAGGTTGCTCAGCATCCGCACGCCCTCGTTCAGCTCCACAATCACCACGGCATAGGGAACCTGGCCCGCCATCAGGGGGTTTCCGGGCTTGTGCATCACGCTGATGGCGTAGATGGTGCCCTCTCCGGAAACGTTTTCCCAGCTCAGCGACTCGCCGAAACAATGCGGACAGAAATCCCGGGGGTAGAAGACGAACTTCTTGCAACTCCGGCAGCGCTGGAGCATGAGACGCTTTTCTTTCGTCGCCTCCCAGAAGGGCGCCGCCACCTCGGAGGTTCCAATAATTGCGCGCGGGTTCACAGTGTATCCCCCGTTCCCAGCACGATAGTCCCGGTGGATGAAAGTATTCCGCCGCAGCCGTGCGCCACGGCAATCCTGGCGTCCTTGACCTGCCGCTTGCCACACTCCCGGCGGAGCTGCCGCACGGCTTCGACGAGAATGAACATCCCGTACATTCCCGGATGGGTGTAGGAGAGCCCCCCGCCATTAGTGTTGGTGGGAAGAGAACCGCCCGGACCGAGCCGGTTTCCTTCGACAAATCGCCCACCTTCCCCCTTGGGGCAAAAGCCGAGATCCTCGAGGTGCAGAAGCTGCGTGATGGTGAAGGAGTCGTAGGACTCCAGAACGTTCACGTCCTTGTGCGCGATCCCGGCCATGGCGAATGCACGCGGGCCGGATACCGCACCGGCAGTGGTCGTAAGGTCCGGCATCTGCGAGATCATCATGCCGTGGTCGTGGTGAGTCGCCGCGCCCAGTACGTAGACAGGTGCTTTCTTGAGATCCCTGGCCCGTTCGGCGCTGGTCATGACGAGCGCGCCTGCACCGTCGGTGACGAGACAGCAGTCGAGCTTATGGAGCGGCTCGGCGACATACGGCGAGCCAAGAACGTCGTTAATTGTTATCGGTTCCCGGTAGCGGGCATTGGGATTCATGCATGCCCACTGGCGCGTCGAAACGGCGATCTGGGCCAGCTGCTCCGGTGTGGTGCCAAATTCGGCCATGTGCCGGCTGGCAGCCAGTGCGTACGATCCGCCTGGTGACAGCAGCCCGTAGGGAAGTTCCCACTCAAGCTGGGGCGTAAGGCTCGTGGAGCCCATACCGCCATCGCTCGGCTTGGACCCTGTCTTGCTCTTTTCCTTCTTGCGCGCCGGCGTAGCCGCGTAGACGATCACCGCAACCTTGCAGAGCCCGAATGCAATGGCCATGGCCGCATGTTCGACCAGCACTTCAAAGCTTGAACCGCCGGTCATGGTGCTGTCGGTAAAGGTGGGGCGGATACCTAGATGCTCTGCCAGCTCCATGGATGGCATCAGACGGCCGGTGCAAAGAAGTCCGTCAACGTCCGAGAGCCCGAGACCGGCATCATCAAGCGCTTCGCGGATCATCCGGACTTCAAGTTGCCGGACAGATTCGCCAAGCACGCCGGTCGGGGATGCCGCATCGGCCGCACCGGCTATGGCGGCGCGGCCACGCAACGAGATGTCACTCACGTATTTCTCCTGCGCCGGTTTCCGCCGCTTCCTGATCGCCGGTCAGTTTTCGATCAGCTCTTCGTAATCCGATTTCCTGACATGACACACCGGACAGGTCCAGGTCGCCGGGATGTCCTCCCACCGCGTCCCCGGAGGAATACCGGAATGGGGATCGCCGAACTCCTCGTCGTAGACGTGACCGCAGATGACGCATTCAAACTTTCTGTAGGGAATTGTCTGCGCGGCGCGATCATCCATCTCGAATCCCCTTTACCTGTTTAGGTGTCGCCTCAAGCCTAAAGCTCACGCCGCCGCCCTGGCAACGCGGCACCGCATGGGCAGATGCTTGACGCCGCCCACGAAATTCGAGGCCAGATACTGAACTTCACCCGTCCGCTCGATGGAGTCGATATCCAGGCGGGGAATAAACTCCTCGAAAAACACCTGCATTTCCATCCGAGCGAGCGAGGCGCCCAGACAGAAGTGCTCCCCGATCCCGAAGCCAAGATGCGGATTGGGGTCCCGGTCGACACGGAAGGCGAAGGGATCCTTGAAGACTTCCTCGTCCCGGTTCGCCGAGCCGTAGAACAGGCACACCGACTCGCCCTTTTTGATGGTTGTTCCGCGGATCTGGTAATCCTCGGTCGCCGTGCGGCCGAACTGGTTGACCGGGCTTGTCCAGCGGATCATTTCCTCGACAGCGCTTTTCACGAGGTCCGGATTCTTCTGCAGCTTTCGAATCTCCCCGGGATTCTCGATCAGCATATGCATGCCCCCGCTCATCGCCGTGCGCGTGGTTTCATGCCCTGCGGTGAGGATAATGATGTAGTAACCGACGGATTCCATTGCCCCCAGGGGTTTCCCGTTAACCACTCCGTTAGCGATGGCCGATGCCAGATCTTCGCCGGGGTTCTTTCGGCGTTCATCGTCGAGTTTCTTGAAGTACTGGAATGCCTCCATGAACATCTTCATCGTGTCGCTTGGATTTTTGCCGCGCTGGAATTCGGAATCTTCGGAGCCGAACACCTCGTTGGCGAGCTTGATGAGGTAGCCTTCTTCGCTCTCGGGGAGGCCCAGGATGTGCGAGATCAGGCGCACCGGATGAGTGGCTCCCACATCGAATACGAAGTCCCCTTCCCAGGTTCCCGCCGAAGCCATCGTTTCCACCAGATCAATGGCAGACTGCCGCATGCGGTCTTCGAGCTTTTTGACATTCCGCGGAACGAACCAGTTGTTGACGAGCTTGCGATAGGCGCGGTGATCGGGTGGATCCATCTGGATGAGCCCGCGAGCCGGCAGCGCTTTCATCAGCTGTTCGCGCATTCTGTCCCCGATGACCGATCTGGGCGCGTTGATGAACTTGTCCGGCTGGGTCGAAATCTCCGTGATATCGGCATGTTTCACGATGGCATAGAACGGATCGTACCCGTTGGGTTCCAAACGAGCCAGGGTGGGCAGAGCGCGAAGCTCCGTCCAGCGATCATGGGGGAACCACTGCCGGGCCGCTCGTTTTGGGCTCATGATGTCGTTGGAGATCTGCTTGAGGTCCATTTTCTTAATTCCTCCCGATTCCTGCCCGCTCCTCCAGGGAAGCCGGGCGGATCTGGTCAGATACTCAGGCCGCTGCCTTTGCGATGCGGCAACGCATCGGCAGGTGCTTGACGCCGCCCACAAAATTCGAGGCCATGTACTGGACATCGCCGGTTTGTTCGATCGAATCGATGTCGGCGCGCCGGATGAATTCGTCGAAAAAGACCTTCATCTCGAGTCGCGCCAGCGAGGCGCCCAGGCAGAAATGCTCCCCGATTCCGAAGCCAAGATGCGGGTTGGGATCACGGTCGACTCGAAAAGCGAATGGGTCCTTGAAGACTTCCTCGTCCCGGTTGGCCGAGCCGTAGAGCAGGCACACCGGCTCGCCGGCCTTGATAACCGTGCCACGGATTTCATAGTCCTCGACTGCCGTGCGGCCAAACTGACTGACCGGGCTCGCCCAGCGGATCATTTCTTCCACCGCTGAGTCGATCAGCCCCGGATTATCCTGGAGCTTGCGTAATTCGCCGGGATTCTGCAGCAGCGCGTGCATCCCGCCGCTCATCGCAGTGCGTGTGGTCTCGTGCCCCGCCGTCAAGATCACTATGAGATAGCCGTAAACCCCCATGGGCGGTATTAATTCGCCATTGATCTTCGCATTGGAAATAACCGAAGCCAGGTCTTCAGTCGGATTCGCCCTACGATCGCGCATGAGCTTGCCGAAATAGATAATCGCGTCCCGGAAGGATTCCATCAGTCCCTTGAGACCGTCCCCGCTGGCCCTTCCGAATTCTTTATCCTCGGAACCGAAGGTTTCGTTAGCCAGCTTAATCAGGTATCCCTCGTCTTCGTCGGGCAGGCCCAGAAGATGCGTGATGAGGCGCACCGGATGAACTGCGGCGACGTCGAAGACGAAGTCTCCATCCCACGTACCGGCTGCCGCCATCATGTCGACAAGTTCGACCGCCGAGCGACGCATGCGGTCTTCCAGCTTATTGATATTCCGGGGCACGAACCATGGGTTGACGACTTTCCGGTAGTCGCGGTGTTCGGGCGGATCCATGTTGAGAAGCGTGCGAGCTGGATTGCTGTTGACCCACTTTTCCATTGCGCGGGTTTGAATGAAGGGGCGGGGCTTGCTCAGAAACTTGTCCGGCTGGGTGGATATTTCCGAGATATCCGCATGCTTCACGATCGCCCAGAAGGGATCGATGTTGTCGGGTTCGAGCCACACGAGCTTCGGCTGGGCGCGAAGCTCGGTATAGAATTCGTGCGGGAACCAGTTTTTCCCGATGTATTTGGCATTCAGGATATTGTTGGCGATGTGTTTGGTATCCATTTCGTCGACTCCTTGGCCTGGATTCAGGCGGCCTTCTTTGCAATCGAGCATCGCATCGGCAGGTGCTTGACACCGCCGACGAAGAACGTGGACATGTATTCGGCATCTCCGGTCTGCTCGATGGAGTCCACGTCCACGCGCCTGATGAACTCCTCGAAAAAGACATTCATCTCCAGGCGGGCGAGCGACGCTCCCAGACAGAAATGCTCTCCGATACCGAACCCGAGGTGAGGATTGGGGTTTCGATCAATCCGGAACGCGAACGGGTCTTCAAAGATTTCCTCGTCCCGGTTGGCCGCGCCGTAGAACAGACACACCGACTGCCCTTTCCTGATCGTCACGCCGCGAAGGTTGTAGTCCTCCACCGCCGTGCGGCCGAACTGGCTGACGGGACTGGTCCAGCGGATCATCTCTTCCACTGCCGGCTCCACGAGATTCGGATTGGCTTTGAGTTTGCGCAGCTCCGCCGGGTTCTGCAGGAGTGCATGCATCCCGCCGCTCATCGCAGTACGCGTGGTCTCATGGCCGGCCGTCAGGATGATGAAGTAGTATCCGATGGCCTCCATCATCCCTATGGGCTTGCCGTTGATCTCGGCGGTTGCAATGGCCGAAGCCAGGTCCTCACCGGGCTTTTTCCTGCGCGCCTGGAGCAGCTCGTTGAAATATCTCATGACCTGCATGAGCTGCCCCATCATATCGGTTTCAGTCCCGCCCCCCACCCTGAACTCCGGGTCTTCGGTTCCGAAAGCCTGGTTGGCGATCTCGATCAGGCGCTTCTCCTCGGTATCCGGAAGATCAAAGAGGTGCGTGATGAGCCGCAGGGGGTGAATGGCCGCGATATCGAAAACGAAATCACCGTTCCAGGTGCCCGCGGCGGACATCATGTCGACAAGATCCGTCGCGGAGCGGCGCATGCGATCTTCCAGCCGTTTGATATTGCGGGGCACGAACCACGCATTGACAAATCTGCGATAGGCGCGGTGCTCGGGTGGGTCCATGTTGATAAGCATCTTCGGAGCTGCCGCCTGCACCCTGTCTCTGATACGGTCTGAGATGATCGTCCGGGGTGCGTTGATGAACTTGTCCGGCTGAGTGGAAATCTCGGTGATATCCGCGTGCTTCACGATGGCCCAGAACGGATTGAACCCGTCAGGTTCGAGCCAGGTGAGCGCCGGCCGGGTGCGAAGTTCCGTGTAGAGGTCGTGCGGGAACCAGCTTTTCCCGATCCGCTGGGCGTTCAGAATATTATTGGCGATGTAGTTGTCGTCCATTTCACGCTCCCCCAACTTGAGACGGTTGTCCTGGTTTGACGGTGCTAGAACTGCGCCTTGCGGTACATGGTGACAACCGCCGCACCGCCCAGACCCAGGTTGTGCTGCAGCGCGACCTTGGCGTCCGTTACCTGGCGCTTGTCGGCTTCGCCCCTGAGCTGCCAGTTGAGTTCTGCACACTGTGCAAGGCCCGTCGCACCCAGGGGATGGCCCTTGGAGATGAGTCCCCCGGAGGGGTTCACCACGCATTTGCCGCCATAGGTGAAGGCGTTCTTGTCGATATATTCGCCCGCCTTGCCCTCCGGGCAGAGACCGAGCGCCTCGTAGGTGAGCAGCTCGTTGGCGCTGAAACAGTCGTGGAGTTCGATGACGTCGACATCGTCAATGCCGACGCCGGCCTGCGCGTAGACGGATTTCGAGGCGCGCTGGGTCATGCCGTAGCCGACGATGTAGCGGCAGTCCTGCTCGAGGGTTTCCGGACCGTCGGTAGACATGGCCATGCCGATGATCTCAACGGCCTTGTTCTGGAGGTTGTGCTTTTTGACGAAATCCTCGCTCGCCAGGATTGCGCAGCCGGCGCCGTCGGAAGTGGGGCAGCACTGGAGCTTTGTCAGGGGCTCGTAGACCATCGGCGCATCCAGGATGTCCTTGAGACTGTATTCCTCCTGGAACTGCGAGTAGGGGTTGTTCACCGAGTGCTTGTGGTTCTTCCAGCCGATCTTGGCGAAGTGTTCGGGCGTTGTGCCGAACTTGTCCATGTGGTCCCGGCCGCCGTTGCCGAACATCTGAGGCGCAGGGGGCTTGGGCTGGAAGCCGCGGAGCTTGACCATCCGCAAGGCGGCATCCCTGAACGGCGGCGTGTGATCGGGGAAGTGCCCCTTCAGGGAGCCCTTCTCCATCTTCTCGAAACCGATGGCCATGGTGCAGTCGGCGAGCCCGCCTTCGATGAATTGCTTGGCCATGAACAGCGCCGTGGAGCCGGTCGAGCAGTTGTTATTGACGTTGTAGATTGGCACGCCCGTATAGCCGAACTGGTAAACGGCCGTCTCGCCGCAGGTGGAGTCGCCATAGACATAGCCGGCAGCCACCTGCTGAACTTTGTCGTAGGAGATACCTGCGTCTTTCAGCGCCTTTTCGCCGGCTTCCTTCGCCATTTGCGGGTAGTTCCATTCCTTGCCCCTGGCACCGGGCTTTTCGAACTTGGTCATTCCAACACCCACCACAAATACTTTTCTGCTCACTGCGAATACTCCTTTGGTTCTGCCGTTTTTTCGCTTGCCTGAATCAGGCCCGGTTATCTTTCGGATAATTCTCAATTGACCGCTACGCTGGCTTGTCCACCCATGCGTTCGGCTATGAATTTCTGCCCCGCGGCGTCGAAAACCAGCGTGGGATCGAGCATGCCGGTGAGCCCCTCGAGGACGACGATGGAGAGGAAGATGTTCGTGAGTCTGGGGTCCGTGCGAATGCGGTACCGCCTCATGATGTCGAGCAGCTCGACGATCGCCTGGGTGGTCTCGAACTCCTGGAGGTTTTTCCCGGCATTCCGGTCGATGGAGGCGATGGTGTCCCGTTCGAATGCGGCGTAGTCCAGTTTCGCCGGCGGCGAGAGCGCGCCTTCGACGATGGCTTTCGCACAGAGCCGTCCGTTTCTGGTCATCATGCCGATGAAATAATCCGTAATGTGCTTTCGCAGCCTGGGTTCGCTCTCGGTCGCGAGTCCCAGATCGAGAAGCACGATCTCCCCGCCCTTGCGTACGAAGACATTTCCCGGATGCATGTCCGCGTGGACGAAGCCGTCGAGGAGGACCATCTGAAACAGGGCATCGAAGAGAGACGCTGCCGCCACCGACTTGTCGCGCTGTGGCAGGTCGGTTTCCTCCACGCCTTGAAGACCATCCAGAAACTCCATCACCAGCATGGACTCGTTGCAGAGTTCCTCAACCAGACCCGGAATCTTGATATGGGCGGCATTCCTGAAATTGCGCTGGAACCGGCGGTTGTTTTCCGCCTCGGTCCTGAAGTCGAGCTGCTTGTAGATCGCCTGGGTGAACTCATCGATCATGCTGGGCAGATCGACGACGGAGAGTCCCGGGATTACGCTGAGAATACGCGCAAATATTTTCAGCACCCACAGGTCATACTTGACCCGCCTGATCTGGCCGGGGCGACGGATTTTTACCGCGACCTGCCTGCCGTCATGGAGCCGGGCGCGATGCACATGCGCCACGCTTGCCGAGGCGATCGGAGTCATTTCGAATTCGGCGAAGACTTTTTCGATCGGCTGGCCGTAAGCCTGCTGGACAAGCCCGGGGATCAGTTTCTGGCTGAATGGTGCCACGTCGGAGCGAAGCCGTTTGAGTTCGCGAATGACGGCCGGCGGGAAAACATCCGGACGCGTGCTGATGACCTGTCCCACTTTGACAAAAGTCGCTCCAAGGGCTTCGAACAGGTCGGTCAAGAGCCGGCCGACGAGTTCGGGAAACGATCCGCCGTGCCCCATCAGGCGGCCCAATGTTGCCTGGTAGAGAAAGCGCAAGCTGTAGAAAGCACCGAAGACAAAAAGCTCGGCAAGCCGGAATATGAAAAGGAGGATCCCCATCGCTGCTCCCTCAGTATTCCCGGACCAGCCCTTCGATCTCGCGCGCCCCGTGTTTGTTGAAATCCGCGATGAATTTGGGGTCCTTGATCCGGCCTTCACGAATGAACCAGTCGAAAGCCTTGCAGATGGCCGTCTTCATCGGTGTGAATTCCATGCCCAGTTCCCTCTTTGCCTTTTCATTACTGAAGCGGAAATTGCGGGCGGCGTAGCGTATGCTCCCGCCGGTGAGAGCAGGCTTCTTCTTCGTTTTCCAGGCCCGCTGTTCGAGAATGTCGCCAATGGGAGCGGCCACCTCTATGATCTGCGGAGAAAGCCCCAACGGATTAGCCGTCCGGCCGACCGTCTCGGCCACGGTCTGCATGAATTCGCTCATTTTGATGTTGGCGTTGGTCAGGATGTAACGCTCGCCGTTCTTGCCCTTCTTTTCGGCGAGCAGATGCCCGCGTGCGACATCGTCGACGTCGACGACCGACATGTAGTTATCCGGCACAAAGCGCGGCATGGACTTCGCCGCCCCAAGGAGCAGCTTTCCGGTCGGCGTGGGGCCTATGTCTCCCGCCCCGTAAGGCATGCCGGGACAGCAGACACTGATATCGAGCCCGTTACGGCAGAAGGTCAGTGCCTCCTGTTCGGAAAGCCACTTTGAACGCGAATAGTCCATATTCGCCGACCAGCAGTTGAATCGCGTCTGTTCGTCGTTGATTCCGTCAGGTTCGAGTCCCAGCGCCACAACCGAGGAGGTGTAGACGACCTTCTCCACACCGTTACGAAGCGCTTCCCAAAGCAGATTGAGGGAGCCGATGCAGTTCACCTCGAACATGGTCTCCGGCCGCGGCAACCAGTCGGTGTATATCGCCGCCAGGTGGAAGACGCGCGAGCACCCCTTCACGGCGCCCTTGAGAGAGGCGGGATCGGTGAGATTTCCCTCAACGATTTCCACATCCAGTTCCTTGAGGTTGCGGGTGTTTTCACCCGGCAGGGTCATGACACGGACCTCGCGGCCTTCCTTGAGCAGTCCCCGGACCACATGCGAGCCGATGAAGCCGGCTCCGCCGGTGACAAGGGTTTTGCCGCTGATTCGGGTTCCGCTACTTGCTGCTGTTGCCATGCTGGTGGTTCGCCTTTCGTGCCTTATTCTTTTTGAACGAGGGGTACATGAAGTCCGGATCGAAGAAGAAGGATTTTTTCAGCACGGCTTTCCGGTGGCTGAAAGTCTCGAAAGATGCCTTGCCATGATAGGCACCCATCCCGCTGGCCCCCACGCCGCCGAACGGGAGATTCGGGTTCGCGAGCTGCAAGGCCACATGATTGATGCAAACGCCGCCGGAGCTGGTCCGTGCAAGCACATCCCGTTCGACCGCCTTGTCTTTGGTGAAGAGATAAAGCGCCAGGGGCTTGGCGCGCGCGTTGATGAACCGGATCGCGTGACCGACTGATTCCACGGGAATAACGGGAAGAATGGGCCCGAATATCTCTTCCTGCATCACGGGTTCATCGCCGCGTACATCGCGCAATATCGTCGGGGCGACGTAACGGTCGGCAGCATTCACCTCGCCACCGGCCACAATCCGGCCCGAACCCAGCAAACCCTTAAGCCGCTCGACGTGACGCTGATTGACGATCTTCCCAAATGCCGGATTATTCCTCGGCTCGGGTCCGTAAAAATCGACGAGCGTTTCCTTGAGAGCGCGTAACAGGTTCTCTTCAACCGTCTTTTCGACCAGCACATAATCCGGAGCAACACAGGTCTGCCCCGCGTTGGCCCACTTCCCGAGAGAAATACGCCTGGCGGTGGTCTGAAGGTCCGCGCTTTTCTCCACGATGACCGGTGACTTGCCGCCCAGCTCAAGGGTCACCGGCGTCAGGTTCTTTGCCGCCGCTTGCATCACCCGGCTGCCGATTGCGCCGTTGCCCGTGTAAAAGATGTGGCCGAACTCCAGGTCAAGCAGCTCCTCCGCCACGGCCGGGCCGCCTTCCACCACTTTCACGGCAGCGGGATCTACGTATTCATGAAGCCTGGCGGCCAGCAGGTTCGACATCGCTGGCGCAAGCTCGGATGGCTTCAGAACCACGCAATTTCCCGCAGCCAGCGCGCCAGCCAGCGGGGTCAGGGTCAAGTGAAGCGGGTAGTTCCAGGCTCCAAAAATGAGCACCACACCCAGCGGTTCCCGGCGAACGAAGCTGCTGCCAGGCGCAAGCAACAAGGACGTTCCCACGCGCTCGTCGCGCATCCAGCGCCTGAGATTGCGCTTGGCGACCAGTATTTCCATGCCCGTTGGAATGGATTCACCGGTCGCAGCGGCCTTGTTCTTACTCAGATCCGCTCTGAGGGCCTGCTGAATCGCATCTCTTTCCTTGTACAGAAACTTGAGAAGCCCCGTCAGCTGCTGCTGGCGCCACTGGTAATCTCGCGTGGAACCTCCGTCGAAATACGATCTGAGTTCGTCGACGGCCGGTTCCAATTTCTGATCACTTGTTTGCACGGGGCACTCCAACGTGGATGGTCTGACAAATGCTGCAGATCGTGCATTCGCGGCGCTGACGCATGGCAGCATAATACGTAATATCTATCGGGTTCAATATAATTCTGATCCTAGATTTTTGAAATGCAATTTTTCGTGTAACATATTGATATGCCTAGAAGAATACCGCAGCAGAAACGCTCCAAGCAGAAAGTCGACGATATAATCCGACATACCCTTCGGATTATTGAGCGCGAGGGCTATCACCGGGCAACAACGGTTAGAATAGCCAAGGAAGCCGGAATCGGACTGGCCTCGCTGTACGAGTATTTCGAGGACCGTGACGACATCATTCTCGCCGCTCTCGACTTTGAGGCAGCGGAGGTCTGGAAAGCAGTCGAATTGGGTCTGCTGAAGATCATCGAGCTCGGACCGGTAGACGGATTGCGCCATGCTCTTCGCGTGACAATGACCGAGGTTTCCCGCCGCGCCAGAAGCGTGAAGATCCTGTTGAGCAATTTTCCCGGGGTGATGAAACATCCGGCGGTCATCAAACTGACCACCCGTCTTGAAGCGACGCTGCGATTTGTCCTGATTTCGCTGGCCGGCGGACGGACAATTCAGAACCTGGATGCGAAAGCGTTTCTACTGACAAACACCGTGCTGGGCATCTTTCTGGGAGTCGCGACCGGGTTGCCGGAAGGCGTTACCGAAGAAGTCCTTATCGACGAGATCGTTTCTACCGCACAGAGCCTGCTGGGGACCCGGAGCGCCAGCTGAATGCTCATTTGTGCCTGCCGACGGAAAGCACCGACCGGTTTCTGCCTGCTTCCTTGGCCTGATAAAGGGCCTTGTCTGCCTCCTCCAGAATTTCCTCGGCAGAGACTGCGCTGGAAACTGCGATGGAGATCCCCACGCTCGTAGAGATCTGGGTGATACCCTTCGCCTTCGTCGGAATTCTTTGAGACTCGATTGCTTGCCGGCATCGCTCCGCGATGACAAAGGCGCTCTCTGCACTGCATCTCGGGAGAAGAGCCGCGAACTCTTCTCCCCCGAATCTGGCGACAAGGTCGCCCTCCCTCAACGTGTTCTTCAAGACGCTCGCTACGATCTGCAGTACGAGGTCACCCGTCGCATGCCCGTGGGTGTCGTTGATCTTCTTGAAATAATCCAGATCGAAAATGGCGACCGCAAACGGCCGCTCGTCGGCGCGCTCGGATTCACATAACCGATGGAGCTGCTCCATGAACCGGCGCCGGTTGAAGGCCCTGGTGAGGGGATCGGTGACGGAAGCGCTTTCGAATCTGCGCTCCCTCTTGTGCCAACCGCCCAGAAGGGCCCCCAGAAGCCAGATTCCGGCAACGGCGATAGGCACGGTCATGATCCAGTGCATGAGCAGCCAGGTCCCCGATGCGTTGACGGAATTCCCCGTCATGTCAGAGAGCAGGTCCCTGTACGGCATTTCACCGAGCGCAACGAATCCGCTATAGGCGCCGAAGGCACCCAGTACCAGAGACAGGATCAGCCAGACTGTCGTTCGCTCGAAAAGCGCGAACAGGACGGCCGCCACTCCCATGATCGAGAGCCAGGTGATCGGGGAGAACAGGCCCATTTCAATGAAGATCACCGTGTCGAAACCGAGGAGCGCCACGAAGGCCAGCGTTCCGTAGACCCGGCTTTCCGGCCAGTGCCGCTGCACCAGATGTCCGATCAGAAAGAGAAACAGGCAGACACCCGATGCCGCTGCCAGAAGCGAGGGAAATCCTCCGAGGTACAGGCTGACCTCTGACCTGTTTTGCCCCAGCAGAAGGGTGGAAAAACCGAAGATACAGATTCCGATGAGAAAGAACGCGATGTGCCCCAGGAGGATGGCCCGTACCCTGGCCGCCAACGACCACCTCGCCAATTCACCAAGATGTTCCTCTAAATTCATGATTTAGATTTGCGCAGGACGACAACCCAAGCATCCCGCGAGCCCCGGCGATGGCCATTCAAGCTGCGCCGGTCACGCGATGGCCTTGCTCTCCTTGAGTGAAGTTATCTCGTCCGTGGAAAAGCCGCAGTTCCGGAGAACTTCGTCGGTTTGGGCACCCGCCTTGCCGGGCGCTCCCTGGATCGCACCTGGGGTCCGGGAAAACCGGGGGGCGGGGGCCGGCTGGATGACGCCGCCGATTTCCTCAAACGTCTTGCGGGCCACGTTGTGGGGGTGCCTGGGTGCCTCATCAAAGTCGAGCACCGGGGCAAAACACACGTCGGTGCCTTCCATGAGCTCGCACCATTGCTCGCGGGTCTTCGCCTTGAACACGGCGGCCAGCTTCTCTTTGAGTGCCGGCCATTTCGGAATGTTCATCTGGTTCTTGAAGTCGGGATCGGTGAGCCCGGCTTTCTCCATGAGCAGCGCATAGAACTGGGGCTCGATGGAGCCGATGGCTACCCATTTGCCGTCGGCGCACTCGTAGGTTTCGTAAAAGTGCGCACCCGTATCAAGCAGGTTCTTGCCGCGGTGATTGCTCCAGGTTCCCATGCCGTGAAAGCCGTACATCATGGCCATGAGCAACGCGGAGCCGTCGGTCATGGCGGCGTCAACCACCTGTCCTTTTCCCGACTTCTGCGCTTCAAGGAGTGCGGCCACGATACCAAGCGCCAGGAGCATTCCACCGCCACCGAAGTCCCCCACCAGATTCAGCGGCGGCACGGGCTTCTCCCCCGCCCGCCCGATAGCGTGCAACGCTCCGCTAATTGCGATGTAATTGATATCGTGCCCTGCGGCCTTTTCGAGCGTTCCGTGTTGGCCCCAGCCAGTCATGCGGCCATAGACGAGCCTGCCATTTCTAGCCAGACATGCCTCAGGACCCAGACCCAGCTTTTCCATGACGCCGGGACGGAAACCCTCAAAGAGGACGTCACACTTCTCCACGAGACGCAACACCGTTGTCACCCCGCCGGGATTTTTGAGATCTACTGCAATGGACCGGCGCCCACGGCTCAAGACATCAAACTTGTTGCCGCTGCCGCGCGCGCTTGCCCGATCCACACGGATGACCTCCGCCCCCAGATCGGAGAGAATCATCCCGCAAAAGGGGCCGGGTCCGATGCCGGCGATTTCCAGAACTCGGTAACCTTTCAGCGGTCCCATGCTCGTTTCTCCCATCAAACTTCAGATCAGGCTGCGAACTGCAAACGCTGGCGTGCGGCTTCATACTCTTTCGCAAGCCGCTCCACGAATGCCTTTGTACTCGTCACTCTGTTGACGGCGCCGATCCCCTGCCCGGCGCCCCAGATATCCTTCCACACTTTCCCGCCACCCTCTGGCGCCGCCTTGATCGCGGCCTTCTCTCCGTGGCCTTTTGCCGTCAGAACGGCCGGGTCCATTCCGGACCTCGTAATGGACGGAAGCAGATAGTTCCCGTTCACGCCGGTGAAGTAATCGGTGTAGACGATGTCACCGGAATCGCACTCAGTGATCATCTTTTTGTATTCTTCATCGGCGTTGGCTTCGTCGGTCGCGATAAATGCCGAGCCGATGTAGGCGAGATCGGCTCCCATTGCCTGCGCCGCCAGGATCGCACCGCCGGAGGCAATGCTTCCGGAAAGCGCAAGCGGGCCGTCGAACCACGTCCGGATTTCCTGGATCAGCGCGAAGGGAGAAGTGATGCCGCCGTGCCCACCGGCACCGGCTGCCACGGCGATCAGGCCATCTGCACCTTTTTCAATGGCCTTTCTTGCGAATTTATTGTTGATCACGTCGTGCATCACCACTCCGCCATAGGAATGAACCGCCTGGTTGACTTCTTCCATGGCCCCGAGGGAAGTGATGATAATCGGCACCTTGTATTTCACACATAGCTCAAGGTCTTCCTGCAAACGCTTGTTGGTTTTCGGATTGACGATGAGATTGACGGCATAGGCGGCAGCCTGTTGATCGGGATTCGCTTCGCCGTGTCTGCCGAGTTCTTCGTTGATTTTAATCAGCCATCGCTCGAATTCCCCATCGCCACGGGCATTCAACGCCGGAAAGGAACCGATGATACCCGCTTTACATTGTTCAATGACAAGGTCGAGGCCGGAAACGATATACATCGGCGCCCCGATGACGGGGACCTTCAGGTTTTTGCCGAGGACAGTCGGAAGCTTCATGCGGCACTCCAGTTTCGCAGTCGTCATAAACGCACGGGCATTACTGCCCCTTGAAGACGGGCTTCTCTTTCTTGAAAAGAGCGCGGATCGCCTCTTTGGCATCCTCGCTCCTTCCGCACCGGTCGACGTAATAGTTTTCGTCCCTTAACTGGGACTCGAGATCGATACCCAGGCCCGCCCTGCTGACCAGGCGTTTGGTATGGCGCAACGCCAGCGGGGCACCGGAGGCGATCTTCTTGCAGTAATCCAGAAACACCTCTTCGAACCGCTCTGCTTCCACAACCTGGCCCACGAGGCCCATCCTGAGCGCCGTCTCGGCGTCGATCTTTTCCTGTTCGAGCAAGAAGCGCATGGCGCGCTCGTGCCCTACGGCCTGCGGAAGCGTCCAAGAAAGACCCGCGTCGGGCGAGAGGCCGGCGCGGGCGTAGCCGGGATTAAAGGTCGCGGCCGAACTGGCGATGCGCATGTCGGCCAGCATGGCCAGGGCCACGCCGCCCCCCACGGCCAATCCGTTGACACCTGCGATGACCGGCTTGTCGCACTCCACCCGTATGGCGAGGGCAAGGCGCCCGACGAAGCCCACGTCGTCGAGCTTGTCGAGCTTGAAATCGGAAGCTTTACTGTCGCCCAGATCCGCCCCCGCGCAGAACGCGCGCCCGGCGCCGGTGATACCGATGACCCGGACGGTCTCGTCACGAGTCGCGGCTCCGAGTGCTCCGACCAGGGCCTTGATCATCTCCCCGTTGATGCCGTTCATCTTCTCGGGGCGGTTGAGCCGCAGGATCCGCACTCCATCGACGTTTTTTTCCAGCAGCACCGGTTCTGGACTCGTCATGCAGTGTTATCCGTTTCTCTCGTTTAGTTCCGGATCGCTGTCTTAACGGTTGGCCTGCGCATCATCGATTTTGATGACCGCGCCGGTGACGCACTCGGAGGAAGGTGAGACCAGAAACAGCAGCGTGCTGTCCATCTGGGGCGGGTAGCATATCCGCTTCCGGGGATAGCCCGCGGAGATGTCTCCGACGCGCTGGATGAGGCCATCGAGCATCTCCGTGGAGAACGCACCGGGCGCGATGCAGTTCACGTTGATTCCAAACTTTGCCCACTCAAGAGCCAGTACTTCGGTCATCCGCACCACGCCGGCCTTGGTAATCGAGTAAAGCGAGACGGCAGAATTCGGGCCTGAATCAAATGCCGCGATAGAAGATATATTGACGATCCGGCCTGGAAGCTTCTTTTCCATAAGCCGGCGGGCGACCTCGCAGGAGAGAATGAAAGGTGCCTTGAGGTTCACGTCAATCACGCCGTCGACAAGTTCGTCGGACATTTTGACCGCACGCTGGGCATCCGGAACGCCCGCGTTGTTGATAAGGATCGTGATCGGGCCGAGTTTCTCCTCGGCGGCGGCCACCACCGACCGTATGCTCTCACGCCGGGCTACATCCATTGGAAATGGCTCGCAAGTCCCGCCATCCGCCCGAATCTCCCTGGCCAGGCTCTCCAGGCGCTCGACCCGCCTCCCGGTCAACGCGACCTTGGCACCGCATTTGGCCAGCACACGGGCAAAGCGATTCCCCAGCCCCGAAGTCGTGCCGGTGACCAGAGCGACCTGACCCTTCAGATCCGTTGAAAAATTGGGGGTTGCATAATCGGTCATTGAGCGATCCTTTTCACAACGAGGCGAATTCCTTTTCCAGCTCCACTTTCCTGATCTTTCCGGCGTCGTTCTTAGGAAGTTGTTTGATAAACTTGATCGCCCGGGGAAGTTTGAAGCCGTACAGCCCTTTCCCCTTGCAGTAGGCGATCACCTCGTCCACCGGCATTTCGTTTCCGTCCACCGTCTGAATGAGCGCTCCCGGAACCTCGCCCAGGTCGGCATCGGCGACCTTAACGACCGCGACATCCATGATGTTGGGATGGGTCTTGATAACTTCTTCGATCTCGGGCGGGAAAATATTGACCCCTCCGGAGATGATCATGTCCTTGCTCCGGGAGGTGAGATACAGGTAGCCGTCCTCATCGAAGTATCCGAGACATCCATCGTCGTACCAATAGACCCCGTCGACCTCGATGAAAGCCTTTTCCAGCTCGTCGGAATTGCCGTAATGGACCCGGTACATGCGGATGTTGCGCACAAGGACATGCCCTACTTCGCCTGTCCTGCACCAGCGCTGCTTGTCCGGGTCGTAGATCCGGCATTCCGACCCGGAGGGCCGGCCGACACTCTTGTAGCGTTTGGGATTCGCCTCGTAATCCTCAGGCTTGAGCACCGTTATGATCGCCGCCTCAGAAGATCCGTAATACTCATGGAACACATTGCTTCTGGCTCCCTGTTTCCGGAAAAGGGCGTTGATGTCTTTTTTTACATAGTCAGGGCACGGCGCTGCGGCGCATAGAACGACCCGCATGCTGGAGAGATCATATTTTTCCTTGACCTCATCGGGAAGCTTCAGAACCCGCTCGAGCATCGTCGGGGCGACGAAGGTGTAGCTGACCTTTTCATTCTGAATCAGCCGCAGAAAATTCTCTGCATCGAACTTCTGCATCGCCACGATCGTGCTGCCAAACAGCAGCGGCAGTACCGCGGTCTGAGGGCCCGCATGGTAGAGAGGACCCGGGATCATCGAGACGATTGTCCCCGGAATGGACCACAGTCCCAGACGGGCCAGACCGTTGATGAATTCCGCCTGCAGCGCTTTCACGCTGGCCGGGTTCATCCCTTTCATGCGGGGGTTGGCTTCCCGGATGGCGCCTCGTTCCGTCACGAACTTCGGGACGCCTGTGGAGCCCCCGCTGAACGGCATTTGCGGCAGCCCCAGACCTCCGGAGAGGCCCGGCGGGAGTTCCGGCTTCGCATTTTGAATTACCGACTCAAGTGAAAGGTAGTGATCCGGCAGATCGCCTGCGCCCGCACAGATGAACACCGGTGCCGAATCCAGTTTGGGCTCGATCTCCTTCATCAGTTCGAGGAAGCCTGCCGAGAACACGAGGATCTTCGGTCGGCAGCTGCTGATACACTTCATCAGCTCGTCGGGCTTCAGATGCGTATTGAGCATCGGCATTTTGTAGCCCGAAAGCAGACAGGCCAGTAAGGTATCGAACCACGCCTGTTCATTGTGCAAGAGCACCGCTGCGTGCTCTCCAGGCCGGAGACCTAATCCATGGAAGCCGCTGGCCAGCCGGAGGGTCCTGTCCGCCTGCTCCGAAAAGGAAACGCTTCCGGAATGGGTGACGACGGCTTTCCGGGGTCCAAGATTCCGCCACAATGCCGGAAGCAGGTGTCGCGGCATCCCGCCGTTCCGTCCCGCACCCGAAGCCGCCACCTGCACTGCGCTGCCAAGCAGGTTGACGTATCCAAGGGTAGATGGAGCCTTCTTCAGCATGGCACGGACGTCCCGTTGCTTTAGAAGATCGGTGAGAATGCTCATTATTGCCGCCTTGGTTCCCTCTATCAGCCGTTGTTCAACAGAAGTGCATCCAGGGAATAGCGGCCACCGCCGGCGAGGGCAGCCGCAACGGCAACTGCAAAAATCAGCATCGGGTACTCAAAGGGGCCCGCTTCAGGCTTGCCGAAGTGTTTCGCATCTTCCCGATGTGCCAGCACGATGGCTACCGCCATGGTAAAGGCCGCTGCCAGACCGGCCGGGCGCGTGAAAAGCCCCACGGCAATACAGAGACCGCCGACCAGTTCGGCAAGCATGGCACAGGTTGCAGCCAGCTTGGGCGCCGGAACCCCGAGAGATTCAAGCCAGGGGATGAAGCCCTTGATACCGCCACTGGCCTTGCGAAAACCGTGAGCGGCAAGTTGTACGCCCATCACCAGGCGCACCAGTGGCCAGCCCCACTCCGACCAGGGAGAAAGAAATTCGAGTCGCATCAGATCCATACGGATCCCCCCTCTCCAAGAACTGGCACGAGGCGCGCCAGTACAGACGACTGACTACTTGGACTTCTTGAGACGTCCTTCGGGCTTGCCGACCCTGGCCATTCCGTCGCCGAAAGGTTCATCCCTGCGGCGCAGCGTTTCCTTGATGCCGATTTCCTTGAAGTTACGGCTCGCCTCGCGCACAGCCTTCGCGTGATGAGCACGCGCATCGTTTTCGGCGGCGAGCCGCTGCAGTGTCTGCGCCCCCATCAGCTCGAGACCGAGATTGATGATCCGCTTGTTGGCTGCCAGCAGATCGGTGTCTATCAGGCAAAGGCGGTCAGCCAGTCCCTCCACCTCGTCCTCCAGAGCGGAGGCCGCGACCGCCTTCATGACGAGCCCGATCTTCTCGGCATCCGCGCCGCTGACCAGGTCACCGGTCAATTGGAGCCGCTTCGCCCACTGCGGGCCGCAGTGATAGACCCACAGGTTGTTGGGAAGCGCGCCGAACGACCGGGCCGCCGGGAATCCGAAGCGGGCGTCGTCGGCAGCAATCACCATGTCACAGGCCATCGCCAGGTCCGTCCCGCCAGCCAGGCACGCGCCGTGTACCTGGGCGATAGATGGTTTGTGCATCTCCCAGAGCGCGCGAATGCGCCTGTTTCCCCGCTCGATCAGCCAGGTGTCGTCATCATGGCTGCGGCCGGACCGGTAATTCGCGTTCCCTTTTCGTTCCCGGGCCGGCAGTCTGCCGACGTCGTAACCCGAGCAGAAAGAAGCGCCTTCGCCCTTCAGGATCACGCAATGCACGTCGACATTATCGTCGGCTTCCCAAAGCGCCTCCTCAAGCTCTTCGAGCATCTTCGAGGTGATCGCATTGTGGGTCTTCGGCCGCGAGAGCGTAATGCGCGCTCGACCGTCTCCCACTTCGTAGCGTATGTCTTCGAAGTTCAATCGCCCGCCCTCGCTTACAAAGGCCTGAGTTCGTTGAGTGCTGCCGCGTTGGAATAGAGGAATTTCTTCTGGTCATCGACGGAAACCGCTTTCAGCTCATCGTAGATGTCCAGGGGCTTTTCCAGACCTTCCATGTGAGGCCAGTCGGAGCCGAATATCACGCGGTCGGGGCCCATCATCGAGATGATCTCGGCGATATCATCTTCCCAGAATGGATTGATCCAGACGTGCTTCCGGAACAGCTCACACGGATCTTCCTTGTAATACTTCGGCAACCTTTGCTTCGAATGCCCGAGTTTGACGAAAAGATCGCGGAGAAACGCCGATCCGTTCTCCACCGAGCATACCCGAAGGTTCGGGAAACGCTCGAACATTTTGTCGAATGCCAGGGTCAGGAGCCAGTCGTTGATCGCCCGCTCGGGGTTCAGGCTTGCCACGGTCGGCCTCTCGCCGCCACCCAGCGCATCCTTCATTGAGGAGCGTGCGTAACCATTGGCCGTGTAGCCGCTGCTGCCCACGTGAGCCACCACCGTAATTCCCGCCTCGTTCACCCGTGCCCAGAAGGGGTCGAACATCTCGTCTCCTGGCGACCGGGAACCATCACGGCGGGTGCGCACCGAGTGAGGACGCATCACAATGACCCGGGCGCCTCGCTTCAACGCCCATTCGAGCTCACGGCACGCCCAGTCCACATCGGCCAGAGAAAAATAGGGGGCACAGAAGATTTTGTTCTTGTAAGCCAGGCCCCAGTCGTCATCGAGCCAGCGGTTAAACCCTTCGCAGGTTGCGCAAAGGGCATCCGTATCGTGGGAGAGTGCTTCCTCGTAGAGGATGCCGGCGGTGGGAAAGAGCCACGTCGCCTCAAGTCCCTGTTCTTTCACACGCTCAACGCGCTTATCGCGGTCCATGTACTCGGGCGGCATCGGCTCAAGCGATTCGCGGATCAGGTCTCCGAATTTCTTGCCCCTGGGATTGCCGTGATAGTACTCGCGCAAGGCTCCCGGTTTGGAGATCGGATTGAAGGTCGGGTTGCCGACGGCGAAACTGATCTTCCCAGCAACGACGTGGTATTTCCGGCCATTCTCCAGCTGAACCCACTGAACGCAGCGGGGCTGCATGTGTTTGGGCACATGGCGTGTGAACGCATCGTGGGCCTCGTAGTAGTGATTATCTGCGTCGAAGATCGGACCGGTGTATTTTTCCATCTGACGGCATCTCCCAGGCGGCACCCAATGCCGCGCAATCCTGGCCTCGGGCGTATTCTCAAAGGCCTCCCGGCCCGCGCCCTTCGCCAATGGATCTAACTAGTATCATAGTTATGAGATACGAGCAACCATTATTTTCTCAACGGTCAGGCCCAACCCACTCGACAGGTTCCTTCATCCGTTCCGGCACAGCGCGTTCTATATAACGCCTCGCTGCCTCCAGGTGGGCAAAAGTCGCTTGCCGGGCCGCTTCGGGATCTCTACGTTCGATCGCGGCGACGACCTTTTCAAAGTCACGAACCGCGCCATGGGCCCACTTCGAATCAAGTTTGATCGCCTTGAGCTCCGAAATTCTGTGCAGCGCATTGACAAACAGGCCAAGGACCATATTGCCTGAGGCAGAGGCAACCAGCGCCTGAAACCGCCGGTGCTCGTGAAGCACGAAGTCTGGGTCGTCCGCATGGGCGGCCATGTCGGCGAGACTCTGCCGGAGCAGTTCAATGTCCTGATGATCCGCATTTTCCGCCGCTTCGGCCGCCAGAACGGGATAAATCGCGCTTCGCGCCCTGAGAACCGCGTCATAAGGAGCGCCCGCGAACTGGAGCTGAAGCGAGAGCGCGCTGGCCAGATGCTCGGTCCCCGGCACGCTCACAACCGGTCCGCCACCCGGACCGGCCTTGATACGGAGCGCCCCCTGGAGTTCCAGGAATCGCAGTGCCTCGCGCACGGTTGCACGGGCGACGCCGAGTTCTTCCACCATCTGATGCTCCGAAGGCAGCTTGGTTCCCGGGCGCATTTCTCCGCGGCTGATCTCCCCGGCAATCTTGCGCGCTATCTGGACAGCGACGCGTTCGCCAGTGGCATTCTCGGTCATGAGTAGTTCACCTCGCGGTTTCTGCAGCATCCTTACCCGACGCCAACCGCGCTTGATAATAGATTTCTTGACAGCTTCTTAACTAGTATCATAGTATTTGCCCGGCCTCAACGGGTGACCTCGACCCAACGGGCCCCTTCAAAAAACGAATCAGGAGAGGCCATGAATCCAGAAGTTCATGCCAAAAATAATCCGGACAAGCCCGCCTACATCATGACCGGCAGCGGCCGGGTCGTAACCTACGGCGAGCTGGCCGAGCGCTCGAATCAGGGAGCCAACCTGTTTCACTCGCTGGGCCTCAAGCACGGCGATCACATCGCCCTGTGCATGGAAAACAATCCCGAATTCCTCATGGTGGCCTGGGCCGCCCAGCGCGCCGGCCTTTACTACACGCCGATCAGCTCACGCCTTACGCCCAAAGAAGTCGAGTACATTATCGACGACTGCGGCGCCAAGGTTTTCGTGACCTCCGAGGCGAAGGCCAAGCTCGCCGAGGCTCTGGCGAACCGGTGCCCCAAGCTGGTCGCCCGGTACATGGTCGGAAAGCCAATACAGGGGTACCGGTCCTGGCAGGAGGCGGTCTCTGCCCAACCCTCCACCTCGCCCAAGCAGGAGCTCGAGGGCAACTCGATGCTCTATTCCTCCGGGACGACAGGACATCCGAAGGGTGTCAAGCTCCCGCTACCCGACAAACCGATCACGGCACCCACTGGGATCATGAAGATCGTCGGAGGATTGTACCGGGTCGACGAGGAGACCGTGTTTCTCTCACCGGCACCCCTCTACCACGGCGCGCCGTTCGGCTTCACCATGGCCGCGCTGCGTCTCGGCGCAACGGTTCTGATCATGGAGCACTTTGATGCGCTCGAATCGCTCAAGATCATCCAGAAATACCGGGTGACGCACAGCCAGTGGGTCCCGACCATGTTTATCCGCATGCTGAAGCTCCCGAAGGAGCAGCGCGATGCCATCGACGTCTCCAGCATGAAATTCGCCATCCACGCCGCGGCGCCCTGTCCGATTCCGGTCAAGGAGGCAATGATCAACTGGTGGGGTCCAATCATCTATGAATATTACGGCGGCAGCGAAGGAAACGGCCTCTGCCTCATCAATTCGGAAGAGTGGCTGGCTCACAAAGGGTCCGTGGGGCGCCCGATCAACGCCAAGCTGAGGATTTTGGATGACAACTTCAACGAAGTTCCAGCTGGCCAGGAAGGCACGATCTACTTCGAGAGTTCCGCGAAATTCCGGTACCACAACGACCCTGAGAAGACGGCCGGTTCCCGCAGCCCCCAGGGATACAGCACCATCGGCGACGTGGGGTACGTCGACCAGGACGGATGGCTTTACCTTACCGACCGCAAGGCCCACATGATTATTTCTGGCGGGGTGAACATCTACCCCCAGGAGACCGAGAACGCGCTCATCCTCCATCCCAAAGTATCGGATGCCGCCGTAATCGGCGTGCCCAACGAGGAATTCGGCGAGGAAGTTAAAGCCGTAGTGCAGCTTGAGGACATGAGCGAGGCCGGTCCGGAACTGGCCCGGGAACTCATCGCATTCTGCCGCGAACGCATCGCTGATGTGAAATGCCCGCGCACCGTGGACTTCGAGGCCGAGCTCCCGAGACACCCCACAGGCAAGCTCTACAAGCGCCTGCTGAAGGATCGCTACTGGGGCGACAGGAAAAGCCGGATCGTGTGAGCATACGCCTGCAGGGAGGCGATCACCACACCCGGAGCAAATACCCTGCGATGCAAACTGCAAAGAGAGAGTGATGGAGATACCAGGAAAGATTGCAATTGTATCCGGCGGGGCGTCCGGTATCGGACGAGGCACTTGCGAAGAACTCGCCGCCAAAGGCGCAAAAGTGATGATCTTCGATCTGAATGAAGATGCCTGCAAGGAGGCTGTCGTCTCGCTCGGTGCTGATAAATCGGCCTATGCAATTGTGGATGTGTCGGACGAAGAGGCCGTTGTCGCCGGTGTAGAAAAGACCGTCGATCTGTTCGGCGCCGTTCATATCTGTGTGAATTGTGCGGGCGTTCCTTTCGCCGCCAAAACAGCCGACGACAAGGGCAACGTCTTCCCGCTGAATACCTGGAAAAAGGTTATCGACGTGAACCTGACCGGGACGTTTAACGTCCTGAAGCACACAGCTTCCAGAATGATCAAAAACGAAGGTATTGGTGCGGATCTGGAACGCGGCGTCATCGTCAACATCTCTTCAGCGGCCGCCTACGAGGGCCAGGCCGGGCAGGCGGCCTATTCGGCATCGAAAGCCGGCATCGTCGGCATGACGCTTCCGATCGCACGGGATCTTGCCCGTTATGGCATCCGGGTTAATTCGATCGCACCCGGGATCTTCAATACTCCGATGCTGAAAGGGATGCCGGAGAAAGTGACGGAAGCGCTGAAGCTGATTCCGCTGTTCCCCAAACGCCTCGGCAATCCGCGTGAAATCGGGATGCTCGTCTGCCAGATCGTCGAGAACAGCATGTTTAACGCCGAAGTCATCAAGCTCGATGCCGGAGCCCGGATGACGTGATGGTGCTGAACACGTCGGCCAGAAAAACGGGATACGTGCAAAGGTATCTGCTGGTTGCCAGCTTTGTCCTGCTCCATCTGCCACAGGCCGGTCATTCCTTCTCGCCCGGCACGGGCAGTCTTGAAAACGGAGTACGCAATGCTTTCAGCGCCTTCCGGTCGAGCCGGTTGTCCGGCCCGGTAGTGATTACCGGCGCTCCCGTTCAGGGGCTTGTCGGCTCCAGGATCCCGAACATCGGTATCTTTGCCGTCAGGAATGGCGCTCTCTCTCCAATCCCCTTTCAGATCGACAAGAAAGACATCGAGGGCGAATACATCTTCAGCCTGGAGCAGGAGCGGGATAGTTCGCACGATCGTTCCAAACGATGGAAGGCCGAACGGGAGCGACTTGCAAACGCCGGAATGGATGCGGTTTCTCTCGAAAAATACGAACAGATGTGGGGCTCTCCGGAAGATCTGTCCGTTTTCGACACCAATGACGAGCTGGCTTTTATGGCTTGGGATGCCGGTGAAAAGATCGCCGAATCCGTCACCCGGCCGAAGGCAAAAGTATGGATCGAGCTGAAAGTGACCGGCACTTCCGGCGAACTGGCAGGTTTCGTCTACGCCGGTGCATTTGACAGCCCACCTGCCGCTTCGGACACGGATTACGTCAGCTACAACGCAAGAGCCCAGGAAATCCAGTCGGCATTTGCAGTGGTGGACTTCGACAACACCCACCCCTTCATCATGGACGGGTTCTACAGCCGCACGGGCGTGGATTCATTCAGCCCCAATCTGCTCGACCGCTTCAAATTGCGCCTCAGGCTGAAAACCATGGCGCTGTTTACCATCAACTTCGATGAAGAAGACGTTCAGTCACGTACGATCGCCTCCAAGGACGGCCCGGTCCGGGTCATCCGCCGCAACCTGTTCTGGCTGGAGTTCCTTTTCCTCCGTGTTACTCCGAAGGCCTACGTCAATTATATTTTTTATCCTGATGGAATGATCGTTCCGCTGCTTGTTCAGGTGCCGTTTGATCCGCGGCTGGCACTTCGCAGCGGGAGTGAAGTGACGTTCGGCCTGGATTTGAGCAATGCGGCCAGAGGTACGCGGCTGAAGTCGCCCAGGAACAGTGGTGTGTTCAATCTTGACGGTTCCATGTCTTCGGAGGAAGGCTCGCTGGAAACGAGGGATCACAAGTGGTTTTCGCTGGTTTTTCCGGGATACAGCGAGATGCTGGTCGAATTCGACATGTCCGACGGATTCAAGTCACGTGGCCTGACGCTGAATCTGGACTACCGGGACGATTCAGAAGCCAGATGGAGGCCCGAGAGAGAACCGGGGGACGAATTCGTCGGTATACGGGCGGACGCCCTCAAAGTGCCTCCCGGAGACCACCGCATCCAGTTCATGATCAGATACCTCCCGGTTCTGGAAGGATCCGGAGAGACACTGAGACCGGCGCCGGCCGGAACGTATACTGCCACGGGCAGAGAACTTTGAGCGTTAGTGACGGGCGTGCCCTCGACCCTGCTCGGGATAAACTTCGCCGAACGGCTTCAGCGCGTTGTTGTTGTTCCCCAAATGCCTCGGCAATCCGCGTGAAATCGGAATGCTTGTCTGCCAGATCGTCGAGAACAGTATGTTTGACGCCGAAGTCATCAAGCTCGATGCCGGAGCCCGGATGACGTGATGGTGCGGTGTAAGGCGTATCGCCTGTACATCCCGAAATTCGCATTAGCGCGTCCAAGAATTACGCCTTGGTGTGCTTCTATACCCGTCACACGGCCAGCGGCATTCCAATACAGCCAATCTGTAGCCAAACGCCCCGGAAATGGGTGTTTTCCAACGGACTCCAGCGGAATCCCGCCCTGCCCGTTTCCACAATCCTTTCCGCCATCTCCGGGCTCTGGTAGATGTTTATGGAAACCTTCCTTGGGAGCCTCATAAGCCGTAGGCCGAGGGTTCGAGTCCCCCAAAGCGCAAATATCCCCGGAATAACCTTTAACCTTCCCTATCTAATGCATTTTCGGCGATCTTCTGGTGATTCAATTGTGGATATTGAGGACGTCACCGGGGATACGTGGCGATCTTGCGAGCGGGGAACCGCAGGATGTGCCATAATACCACCGGCCTGTGGAAATACGGAGCCGCTCCTCTCCGCCAATCTGAAGCGCCAGAATGAAATCGCCATGAGGCTGACCGTATTTGCACCCGGACGATCAGACGCCGGGCAAGGCTGGAATTTCTCCGAATTCCTCTTTTGGAGCGTTCTCGTGGGAACCGTTTTTGCGGCGGGTTACCTCAGCATTCCGAAAATCCTGGGGGAACGGCAAGGCTATGATCTATCGATCGGTATCGAAGCCATGATCCCGTATGCCAGCTGGGCTGCAATTCCCTATTGCCTGGGATACGTGATTATTATTGCGCCGGTATTTCCGTTTCCACAGTCCCATTATATGAGACGCGGCGCGGTCGCCTATCTGATCGCCATGATCGTTTCATTTGCGCTTTTCCTGCTGATCCCTGTCAGATGTGTTCCCCCGCCGGTCACTGGCGGGATCGATTCGTTCCTGTTGCCCCGTCTTCCTTGGCTAAACGACCGGGGCTGGAACGCCTTCCCATCACTGCATGTCGCGATAACGACACTGGCTTGCCTGTCGCTTCTCAGGGTTTCGGTGAAAATATCCGTCCTCTCGATCTTGATCTGGATTTCGGTATTTGCGAGTACTCTGCTGCTCAAGCGTCATTACCTGGTGGACGGAGTTGCAGGAGTGATCCTGGCAACCACTGTGCATTATCTGGTTGTTGAGCCGGAATTCCGGCGCCGGGGGGTTCCGTGGGCTTTCTGAGATTCGCCTGCCTCTTTGCCGCCGCCATGAATGGAACACCTGTGACCGCCAAACCCGCAGAATTTACCCGGAACGGGATATTCGATCATGTTTCGGTCGGGATTTCCGATCCGGGACCATGGGCGCTTCGAACCCGTGATGAAACCGGCTGGGTCGATCTGGAGACCGACACGCTTGCAGGTACGGCTCCGGATCGCTTTGAGCTTCATTTTCGCGCCGGGCGGATGGGCCCCGCCGGTACAGGCATCCCGAAAGACGCCAAAGGCCGGATCACCGTGCAGACCAGTGACGGGCAGGAACGGCGCGAGGGCTTTCTGGTGAAGCTGGATACCCCGGCCGCCGGAAACGAGCGAATGACTGCCGGTTCGTTTCAGGGATCCTATCTGGAAGCAAAATTCCCCGGAAATTCCGGGTTCTTCAGGAATTTGCGGCTGCCCGGTGCGGAGAGGAACCTGGCCGATGCAATCCGGCTTCGATTCGAAGCGCTCATTTTTGGCGTCATACCAACCAGCCGGACCGAAAAGGATTTCCGGTGGACTGCAATGTCGCTGGAGAATGGAAAGTCCTGCTCCCTTCGCCGGTCAGAAGCATCTGTTCGCGCACTGGTCAGGTACGTTGAGCCCCGGGAGCAGAAGCTGTTGGTCTGCGATAATCTGGTGCTTCAGGATATCGAGATCGCCATTCCTGGCATTGTCATGAATCTGGGTTCCGGTATCACCCTGTATAACGGTTTCGAGGTTTCGCACGACACGCTGGTTCTCCTTCCAGGAGCCGCAAGCAGCCGGCCTTTAGCAGGCATAAGGACCGGTTCGGCCTATCAGTGGATGGTGCTGGCGAACCCGTCCGGGGCTTTTCTCCATTGGCTTGAGCTAAATGGAAGTGCGGTCAAGCTGAACCCCCGGTTGTATATGGAACCCGGAAGGACCAGCACGGTGATCGGCTACCGCGTCGACGACATCGGCAAAAACTGGGGCGAGGCGGCCGGCGACCGGGAAACAGTTCTGCTCGGACAGAGAGTCGCAGTGCTGGGTGGAAGAGACTGGTACGAGTCGATGCAGTCACCGGATTTTTCGGCTTCGCTGGCAAAGTCGCTGGACAGTCCGCCGTCGCGCTGGATCGTGAAGCTGGAGAGCCTGCCGTGAAGTCCCCCATTGAAACCCTGCGGACACTTTACAGGCTTTCGGTCATTGCTGGGGTCTCTGGTGCCGTCGCCGGCGTGGCAAGCGCGTTCTTCGCCGGCGGCAAAACACCCGAATGGGGATATGAACATTTAAGCCTGTACTGGTCCGGCGGCATCCTCCGGGGTTGCGGAATCAGGGCTGAAGCACGCGGACTCCAGCACCTTCTTCCCGGGAAACCCTGCGTATTCGTCTCCAACCACGGCAGTGAATGGGACTGGTACCTTTTTACCCAGTTCGTCAGGCTCGACTGGCGGGCTGTCATCCGGGCCGATCTGCGGAAGTTTCCACTGGGCGGAGTCATGTCGGTGAAAACCGGCCAGATTTTCCTGCCGCCAAAAGCTTCATCCGCCATGCTGATCGGCCAATGCAGACCGGTCATTGAGCGGGGAACCTCCATATTGATGTACCCCGAAGGACGGCGCCCGAAAGGCGAAATACTCGGCCGTTTTCATCGGGGTGCATTCGATCTGGCGGTTGCCTGCAAAGTTCCGGTCATTCCAATTGCTGTCGTGGAGCAGTATCCCTCAACGGCAGCGGGAGCATTTGGCCGCGGCTTTGGCCACGACCCCGGGAAAGTGACCATGACCGTGCTCCCGCCGGTCTTTCCCGCAGATGGCGACTCGGCATCGGTGCCAAGGTTAATGGAAGAAGTCCGCGCCGCGATATTGCATGAGCTTGTTGCCGCATAAGCTCCGGCCCGCACACCTGCGCCGCCGGCCCGGCCTCCTCCTGAATGTCCGCCGTCTCCGTTCAGTCCGTTGAACGGGCAAGGGCCCCGGTTAACCCGCTCCCCGCGGCTGGCCGCGCCCCTGCCGGTTGACTACGTTAGGTGCCGCCGCACCGGACTGCCGGAGCGCGGTCTGGACGGTCCGCTTGGAACAGCAGCTCTACCACCCCAGTAACCACGTGCGGTTCGTGACCGCCACGTCGCTTTTCGACGGCCACGACGCATCCATCAATATCATGCGGCGGCTGCTTCAGCAGGCCGGCGCCGAGGTGATCCACCTCGGGCACAACCGTTCGGTACTCGAGATCGTGAACGCCGCCGTTCAGGAGGACGTGCAGGGAATAGCCGTCACCTCGTACCAGGGCGGACACATCGAGTTCTTCAAATACATGGTCGATCTGCTCCGGGAACGGGGCGCCTCCCATGTAAAGGTGTTTGGCGGCGGCGGCGGCGTGATCGTGCCATCCGAGATCAGGGAGCTGCAGGATTACGGCGTCACCCGGATCTACTCGCCCGAGGACGGCCAGAAGATGGGCCTTCAGGGAATGATCGGCGAGGTCGTCCGCCTCGCGGACTTCCCGCTCGGGAAAGACGGCCCCCAGACCCCGGCCGGGGCCCTTGAGGCCCTGCACACCGGCGGCCACCGGGGGCTCGCCCGGCTCATCACGGCGCTGGACGATGGCGTGTGTCCGGACGCGGTCCGCGACGCGCTTGCGGCGGAGGCGGCGAAGCTGAAGGTTCCCGTCCTCGGCATCACCGGCACAGGCGGGGCGGGAAAGAGTTCGCTCACCGACGAACTCGTCTGCCGGTTCCGGCTGGATCACGGCGACGGTTTGAAAATCGCCATCCTCGCCGTGGACCCCACCCGCCGGCGCACCGGCGGAGCGCTGCTCGGCGACCGGATCCGGATGAACTCTATTGAGCACCCCGGCATCTTCATGCGTTCGCTGGCAACCCGTGAGTCCGGCTCCGAGGTCTCCCGGGCGCTGCCAGGCGCGGTCAGCGCCTGCAAGCTCGCCGGATTCGACCTTGTGATCGTCGAGACCTCCGGCATCGGCCAGGGGGACTCGTCCATCGTCCCGCTGTCGGATCTTTCCCTGTACGTGATGACACCTGAATTCGGAGCGGCCACGCAGCTCGAAAAGATCGAGATGCTGGAGCAGGCCGATTTCATCGCCATCAACAAGTACGAGCGCCGGGGCGGCGAGGATGCCCTCCGCGACGTCCGCAAGCAGTACCAGCGGAACTTCAACCTGTTCGATAAGCAGCCGGACGACATGCCGGTATTCGGTACGATGGCCGCCCGGTTCGGCGACGACGGCGTGACGGCGCTCTACCAGGCGCTGAACGCCCGCCTCCAGGAGAAGAACCTGAAGAGCCGGGGCGGACAGCTCCCGAAGGTTTCCGTGAAGGCGTCGACGAACCGCGCGCCGGTGATTCCGTCCGGGCGGGAGCGCTACCTCTCCGACATCGCCGCCGGGATCCGCGGCTACCACGACCGGGTGGAGCGGGAGTCCCGGATCGCCCGCGAGGCGGCGGCGCTCCGCCGCTCGAAGGAACTGCTCGAAGCGGCGGGGAAGCCGTCAGGCGAACTCGCCGCGCTCCTTGCGGCAAAGGAAGCGGAACTGCCGGCGGAGTCGCGCGAACTGCTAGCCTGCTGGCCCGAAACCCGCGACGCCTACCGCCGCCCCGAGCTCGTCACGAAAGTCCGCGACCGGGAGATTCGCAGCGCCCTCACCCGCACGTCGCTGTCCGGTACCCGGGTCCGCAAGGTGGCCCTCCCCCGGTACGAGGACCCCGGCGACCTGCTCCGTTGGCTCCTGCTCGAAAATGTTCCCGGATCGTTCCCCTTCACGGCGGGCGTATTCCCGTTCAAGCGCGAGGGTGAAGACCCCACGCGCATGTTCGCGGGCGAAGGCGACCCGGCCCGGACAAACCGCCGGTTCCACCGGCTCTCCGAGGGAATGCCGGCAAAGCGCCTTTCCACCGCCTTCGACTCGGTCACGCTCTACGGCGCCGACCCCGACCCCAGGCCCGACATCTACGGCAAGGTGGGCAACTCCGGCGTCTCCGTCGCCACGCTGGAGGACATGAAGGTCCTTTATTCGGGCTTCGACCTGTGCGACCCGTCCACGTCCGTCTCCATGACGATCAACGGCCCCGCGCCGGTGATCCTCGCCATGTTCCTGAACACGGCCATCGACCAGCAGCGGGAGCGGTTCGTCAAGGAAAAGGGCCGGGAGCCCTCGCCCGAAGAAGCGGCGAAGCTGAAGGCGGAAACGCTCGCCTCCGTGCGCGGCACCGTTCAGGCGGACATCCTGAAAGAGGACCAGGGCCAGAACACCTGCATCCTCTCCACCGAATTCGCCCTGCGGATGATGGGCGACATCCAGGACTACTTCGTCCGGAACCGCGTGCGGAACTTCTACTCCGTATCGATCTCGGGCTATCACATCGCCGAGGCGGGCGCGAACCCCGTATCCCAGCTCGCCTTCACGCTGGCGAACGCCTTCACGTACGTGGAGGCCTATCTCGCCCGCGGCATGAAGGTGGACGACTTCGCCCCGAACTTCTCCTTCTTCTTCAGCAACGGCATGGACCCGGAGTACTCCGTCATCGGGCGGGTCGCCCGGCGGATCTGGGCCGTCGCCATGCGGGACCGCTACGGCGCCGGCGAGCGGAGCCAGAAGCTCAAGTACCACGTCCAGACGTCGGGACGCTCGCTCCATGCGCAGGAGATGGCGTTCAACGACATCCGCACGACGCTCCAGGCGCTGATCGCCGTTTACGACAACTGCAACTCGCTTCACACGAACGCCTATGACGAGGCGGTGACGACCCCGACCGAGGAGTCCGTCCGGCGGGCGCTCGCCATCCAGCTCATTATCAACCGGGAGTGGGGCCTCGCGATGAACGAGAACCCGAACCAGGGGAGCTTTATCGTCGAGGAGCTGACGGACCTCGTGGAAGAGGCCGTGCTGAAGGAGTTCGAGGCGATCTCGGCCCGGGGCGGCGTGCTCGGGGCCATGGAGACCGGCTACCAGCGCGGAAAGATCCAGGACGAGTCGATGCTCTACGAGCACAGGAAGCACGACGGCTCGTATCCCATCGTCGGCGTCAACATGTTCAGGAATCCCGCCGGGGATACGGTGCCGCAGCAGATGGAACTGGCCCGCTCCACCGGGGACGAGAAGCGGTCCCAGCTCCGGAGGCTCCAGGAGTTCCGCGAACGGGGCCGCCGCGAGGCGCCCGCAATGCTTGAACGGCTGAAAAACGCGGCGCTTTCGGGCGGCAACACCTTCGACGTCCTGATGGACGCCGTCCGGGTCTGCTCGCTCGGCGAAATCAGCAACGCGCTTTACGAAGCCGGAGGCCGGTACCGGCGGAACATGTAACGGTCAGCGGCCGAAATACCGCTCGACTTCCCGCACCGCCTTCACCCCCGAGACTACCGCCGACTCCATCGTCGAGGGAAGTCCCGTGTCGGTCCAGTCGCCGGCGAGGAACAGGTTCCCGACCGGGGTCCTCTGCTTGCAGCGCAGGTCCTTGAAGCCGGGCACGCCGGAGAACGTCGCCGTGGGTTCGCGGACCACCGACGAGTGGACGAGTTTGAAGTTCCGCGTCTCGGGATAATGCGTATGGATCTCGTCCATCGCAATCTCCATGATCTGCGCATTCTTCTTGTCCATCATGTCCCACGACGCGCTCACGATGAGCGTGTAGAAATACCGTCCCGGCCCGCTTTCCTTCCCGTGCATGGCCGTGCGGTCGAACACCCACTCGATGGGCGAGTCGATGAGACCCTCGAACGAATTGGTCATGTGGAGCCGCTGGTCGAACCAGAGGTTGATGCCGACGATGGGAGCCTCCTGGATCTTCGTGACCTTCTGGAAGAACGGATCCTCGCCGAGAGACGTATCCTTCACCAGCTTCGCCATCCCCTGCGGGGCCAGCGCCAGCACATAGGCGTCCGCCCTGAGCTCGCGCCCGCTTTTCAGGCGCACTGAATTCACCCGCTGGCCCGCGGCCGAGACGTCCACGTCCACCACCGGATCGCCGAGCAGGATCTCCGCGCCCCGGCCCTCCAGGTATTTGGCCGACGGGGAGACGTAGAACTCGTCCATGGAGACGGTCGGATAGCCGAGCGAGGGGCCGCGGTCCCTGCCCGCGACGAAACCCCAGCGGAGGAGCTGCCCGAGCAGGTGGGCGCTCACGCGCCAGGGTTTCTCGTTCAGCGTCGAGATCGTGAACGGATCCCAGAACGCGCGGCGGGCCGCCTTCGGAATGCCCATCTCGTCGAACCACTCCTCCACCGTGAGCCGGTCCAGCCGGTCAGGGACTCCGTTCCGCAGCACGCCCAGTTTCGGAAGCGACCTGAGCACCGCCAGCTTGTCGGCCAGGGTGAGGCTCTTCAGCTGCAGCATCGCCACCAGACCGCCGAGCGGCGCCAGCGGACCCGGCAGTTTGGGCCCCCGGAGCCAGTGGTCGCCGAACTTCTGGTCCTTGAAGAAGGTCTGGAGCCGGTCGGGAAAGTGGATCTTGTCGAAGGTGCCGATGATGCGGAGCAGTTCGAACGTCGCATCGTAGGTCGTCGTGAGGACGTGCTGTCCGTTGTCCACGAGTTCACCCGTGGTCTTGTCCCGGAACGAATAGGTCCGTCCGCCGAGAAACGGCTTCGCTTCGACCAGTGTGACCTTGTGGCCGGCCTTCGCGAGGTGCACCGCCGCCGCCAGACCCGCGAGCCCGGAACCCGCCACCACCACCTGCTTCTGGTCCATGAAACAATCTCTCCCTGCGCCAACTGACGCGCGCGTCATGCTGCATGGAAAGCGCCGGTCAGGCAAGGGGGAAAACGGCCCTTCGGCCCGTTCCGGACCTCCCCCTTTCCCCGGCGGTCCGGCTCCGGTAACAATCCCCCCATGCCGATCGCGAATACCCCCGGCCTCGACATCTATTACGAAACCTGCGGAAGCGGCGACCCGCTGCTCCTCATCATGGGCTTCGGCTCCACGCACCACTGGTGGAAGTGGCAGGTGGACGAGCTGAAGGACCATTTCCAGGTGATCCAGTTCGACAACCGGGGCGTCGGCAAGACGCAGCTCCCCAAGAAGGAGTGGACGCTCTCCGACATGGCCGCCGACGCCATGGCGCTGCTCGATCACCTGGGGATCGACTCCGCCCACGTCATGGGCGCCTCCATGGGAGGAATGATCTCCCAGTACATCGCGCTGGAACACCCGACCCGCGTCCGCAAGCTCATCCTCGCCTGCACGACCCCCGCCATGGGCCACAAGCCGCCGGACCCGGCCGTGCTCGCCAAGCTGATGCCGCGGCCCGGACTGCCGCGCGAGCAGATCGCGCGCGAATCCCTCGACATCCTGTTCGTCCCCGAATTCATCGAGCGGGAGAAGGCGCTCGTCGACGAGGTGCTGGGCGTCTCGCTCGCCAACATGGCCCCGGTCCGGGGGCTCATGGGCCAGATGAACGCCATCATGGCCCACGACACGCGCCACCGGCTGAAAGACATCTTCCACGACACGCTGGTCATCACGGGCGCCGACGACGTCCTGATCCCGCCCGAGCACTCGGATCTCCTCGCCGGCTCTATTCCCAAGGCGAAGCTCGTGAAACTGCCCAAGGCCGGGCACGGCTTCTTCGTCGAGGCCGCCCGCCCCGCCAACCGGCATGTGATCGGCTTCCTGAAAGACTCCTGACGGGTGGCTGAAGAAACTCCCCCGAAAACCGGCGGACAGCTCGCTGCGGCGGGGCCCATCACCCTCGCCGTGCTCGCGTCCCGCGTTCTCGGCGTCCTCCGCGAGACGCTGTTCGCCGCCCTGTTCGGCGCCTCGTGGGTGGCCGACGCCTACGTGATCGCCTTCCGGATCCCGAACCTCCTGCGCGACATGTTCGCCGAGGGGGCGCTCTCGGCCGCCTTTGTTCCGGTCTTCACCGACCGGCAGACGAACGAGGGCCGCGACTCCGCCCAGAACCTTTTCCGGCTCGCCCTCGGCGCGTCTCTGCTAGTCACCGGCACCCTGACGCTGCTCGCCGTGACGTTCGCGGGCACGGTGGTGGACCTCATCGCCCCCGGTTTCGCCGCCTCGGGCGAGAAGCACGAACTCGCCGTCCAGCTCACCCGCGTCATGATGCCGTTCCTGCCCGTGATCTCGGCGACGGCCCTCGTCATGGGTGTCCTGAACGCGAACCGCCGGTTCTTCGTCCCCGCCATCGCCCCCGCCCTCTTCAACGTCGTCTCCATCGTGGCGGGGGGCGCCATCTACCTGCTCACGGACGACCCGATCCGGGCCGCCTGGGCCTGGTCGGCAGCGGTGATCCTTGCCGGACTCGCGCAGCTCTTCGTGCAGGTCCCCCAGCTCGGTGCCGCCGGCTACCGGTTCGGGCTCTCGCTGAAAGGGGCCTGGCAGGATCCCGGCATCCGGCGGATCCTCTCCCTGATGGGTCCCGCCGTTCTCGGCCTCGCCATCGTCCAGATCAATATTTTCGTGAACTCGGTCTTCGCCTCGAAACTGGGCGACGGGCCGCTCTCGCACCTGAACTACGCCTTCCGGCTCTACTACCTGCCGATCGGGCTCTTCGGCGTGGCGCTCGGCACCGTGTCGGCCACCGCCGCCGCCGAAGCCGCCGCCAGGGGTGATCTCGCGGGCCTGCGGCACCAGACCTCCCGGGCGATCCGGAACGTCCTGCTCCTCACGCTGCCCTCGGCCGTGGGGCTCGCCGTCCTCTCGGAGCCCGTCGTGCGGCTTATCTTCCAGTACGGCCGGTTCACCGCCGAAGACACGGCCGGGACCGCCGCCGTCCTGTGCGCCTATCTTGCCGGGCTCGTGTTCGCCTCGTCCGGGAAGGTGCTCTCCCCGGTCTTTTACGCCCTCAACCGGCCCCGGTTCCCGGTAATCGCCTCGGTCTGCGGCGTCCTCGTGAACCTCGTCTTCAACTGGGTCCTCTACCGGCGGCTCGGGGCCTGGGGTCTCGCCCTCGGCAGCTCGCTCGGAACGCTGACCAGTGCCGCCATCCAGCTCGTCGCGGCGGGACGCCTGCTGGGCGGCCTGGACGGCCGGGAACTGGCCGGCTCGGTCCTCAAGCTGGGCACGGCGGCCCTCGTCACCGGCGGAGCCGCCTGGGGTCTTCATGCCGTACTCGCACCCGCCCTTGCCGGCGCAGGGCTCGGCCGGGCGGCCACCCGGCTCCTCGAAACCTTTGCCCCCATCGGCGCCGCCGTGATCGTCTACGCCCTGCTGCTCAGGCTCCTCAGGGCGGAAGAAGCCGACGAGCTGTTCGGGATCCTCGGAAAAATCCGCCGGAAACTGGGCCTCTAGCCCCTCCCCGCCTTCTTGGCTCCCCGGTTCCGATGGGTTAGTTTCGGACTTCAGGCAGTCTTGTCAGGGGTTTCCCGGGAAGTTCACGGAGAGGTTTCGCCCAGATGGTTCCGACCGACCAGATCAGGAATATCACGCTCTTCCACGGTTTCACGCCGGACGAGCTGGAAAAAGTCGCCGCCCAGATGGACCAGAAGACCTGGAAGGACGGCGAGATCATCATCCGCGAACGGACGATCGGTGAAGGCTTCCACTGCATCGCGAGCGGCGAGGTCCAGGTCTGCCGCCGCCAGGGCGACCAGCTCGAGGTATTCGCCACGCTCGCCAAGGGCGAGCACTTCGGCGAAATCAGCCTTGTCGACAAGAAACCCACGACCGCCGACTGCGTGGCCAAGGGCACGACGACCACCTACTTCCTCTCGCGCATGAAATACCGCTCGCTGATCGACAACCACCCGTCCATCGGCGTGAAATTCCTCGAGCACTTCTGCATGAGCCTGTGCACCCGGCTCCGGGCGACGAACGAAGTCCTCTACACGGAAAAGAAACTCTCCAAGAAGCTCAAGGAAAACGTCGGCAAGAGCGTCTGAGGCCCCCTCAGGGGATGGCGGGATTATTCTGGCAGGCTCCGGCGGTTCCGCTCAGGTTGGGCGGCAGCGGACTCCCCCCTCACCCAATTTTAACCCGCTGCCCGTCAGGGGCACCGCTTTCCCTTCGTTCGCCGGGCGAATAAGCTAGTTTCCGGTTACCGGTGCGCAAGGTCCGGAGGGGGGCCGCGCAACCGCCCGAGGTGATTCAGTGGCCCAAGCCAACCCCATCCAGAGCATCCGTACCGAACTCAAGCACACCTTCATCGAGCGCGAGGAACTGATCGACGGGGCGCTGGCCGCCCTGCTCGCCAAGGAGCATGTGCTCCTTATCGGCCCGCCGGGCACGGCGAAGTCGATGCTCGCCGACGAGCTGTGCAAGCGCATCGAGGGAGCGAGCTACTTCCAGTGGCTGCTCACGAAGTTCACGACGCCGGAGGAAATCTTCGGGCCCATCTCGCTGAAGGCGCTGGAGAAGGACGAGTACACCCGCATCCCGCGCGACAAGCTGCCGGTGGCGCATGTGGCGTTCCTCGACGAAATCTTCAAGGCGAACAGCTCGATCCTGAACGCGCTGCTCTCCCTCATCAACGAGCGCAAGTTCCACAACGGCGACAAGCCGCAGGACGCGCCGCTCGTGTCCCTGTTCGGGGCGTCGAACGAGCTGCCCGACGAGGAGGAGCTCACCGCCCTCTACGACCGGTTCATGCTCCGCTACCTCGTGAAATACCTGGAGGACGACCAGAATTTCGTCCAGATGCTGTCGCTGAAGCCGCAGACGAAACTGACGCGCATCAGCCTGAAGGAACTGTCCGAACTCCAGAAGGAGACGGGCGCCGTCGAGATCTCGGACCTCGTCATCAACCTGATGGTGACGCTCCGGAACAAGCTGAAGAAGGAAAACATCCAGCCTTCCGACCGCCGGTTCCGGAACTCCCTGAGCCTGCTGAAGGCCGCCGCCTTCATGGACGGCCGCGACCATGTGATCGATTCGGACCTGATGATCCTCTGCAACGTCCTCTGGACGACGCCGGACGACATCCCCGTGGTCGAGAACATCGTCTACGACATCGCCAACCCGTTCGACCGCCGCGCCGAGGAGTTCCTCCAGCAGGCGCAGGAGATCTCTTCCTACGCGAAACGCGACTGGGCGGACGAAGACGAGCGCACGAAGGCTGGCATCGAGGCCCACACGAAGTTCAAGAAGATCCACTCCCGCATCGGCGAAGTCATCAAGCGCGCCGGCCAGGAAGGCCGCTCCATCGGCCGGATCGAGGACGTCCGGGTGAGGATCGAGAAGATGCACAACGAGATTCTCGAGAACTGCCTCGGCCTCGAAGAGGCGCCGTAAGGCGCGGAGAGACGGCCCGATGGCCTACACGCCGCCGAATGACCAGCAGCGCGGCGACTTCCGGAAGAAACCGAAAGCGCCCGCGGACCCGAAGGAGCTCATGCAGGCTTCGTCGGTCCATTCGGTCGAGAACGATGCCTTCGACCGGATGATGTTCGCCGAGATGCTGGACGATTCGCCCGTTCTCACGGAACTGAAACGCCGGGGCGAGACTTTGTTCTCGCCCTTCGGGACCCTGCTCCAGGACCTGTTTTCCTCGCTCTACAAGTACAACATCCGGCTCACGGACTCGGACTCGCTCGTGAAGAGCAACCTGCAGAACCGCTCCATCGTCGAGCAGGCGATGCAGCGGCAGGAGTTCCGGAACCTGCGCAAGTTCACGATCATGAACGAGCCGTCCGCCGCCGTCGCCACCTACAGCCTCGCCACCGGCATCCTCTCCCAGATCCAGAAGGAGATGGCCGAGGAGATGAACGATCTCCACGAGGCCGAACAGCAGATGTCCCAGCAGCAGGAGGAGATCGACTCGCTGGAGGAGCTGCTCGAGAACTACAAGGCCTCCGAGGACATGGAGGAGAAGATCCGCGAGCGGCTCGAACAGGCCAAGGAGGAGATGTCCGAGACCCAGGAGCGCTACCAGCAGCAGGTCCAGGACTTCGAGGAAAACCCCGCCCGTCAGAGCGCCATGGAGCGCGCCCTCCAGGAGGGCTTCGACCAGGCCCTGAACGACGTGAAGGATTCGGAAGAACTGCTGGAAGGCTTCGGCGAGGAATCGGGCAAGAACCAGCGGATGGCCGTGAACCAGCGGCTCATGCTGGCCAGGAAGCTCCAGACCTCCGACAAGCTCAAGCGGCTCGCCAAGATGGTCGGCAAGTTCAAGCGGCTCGCCCTCGCCGAGCAGCGCCGCCGGGTCCACCAGCATCACGAGGAGATGTACGACGTCACGCTCGGCAACGACGTCTCTCGGCTGATCCCCGCCGAACTGTTCGCCCTGCGGCATCCGGTGCTGCGCAAGGATTTCATGCGCCGGTTCGTGGAAGGGAAGCTCCTCCAGTACAACCTCCGGGGCGACGAGGAGCGCGGCAAAGGCGCCCTCGTGGTCTGCATCGACGGCAGCTATTCGATGGAAGGCGAGAAGGAGCTCTGGTCCAAGGCCGTGACGCTCGCCATGCTCGACATCGCCACCCGCCAGAAGCGGAACTTCCGGGCCATCCACTTCGGCTCGAAGAAGGACCCGCTCACGGTCATGGAGTTCCCCAAGAACGAGCAGAAGGACCGCCGCATCGAGAAGATCGAGCATCTCGCCGAGTATTTCATCGGCGGCGGCACGGACTTCGAGAAACCTCTCCAGGAGGCGATCTACTCACTGGAGCGGGACGACAAGCAGCGCGGCGACATCGTGTTTATCACCGACGGCGACTGCGTCGTCTCTTCGCGCTGGCTCTCCGAATTCAAGCGGATGAAGGAAGACCTCGAAGTGACCGTCTTCTCGATCCTCGTGGACATGGGCATCAACACACCCGCCACCGTCAAGGAATTCTCAGACAAGGTGACGACGGTATCCCGGCTTACCTCGGAAGAGATGAAGGACATCTTCGCCGCGCTGTGACGGTCAGGGCTCCCACACGGCGGCGGGGAGCAGGTTTCCGAGCAGGAATCCCGCGAACACGGTTCCCGCAACGATCCGGGCGATGAGTTCGTCCCGGCGGCGCAGGAGAAGCAGCGGAAGCTGGAGCGCGGCCAGTGCAACCGCACAACCGATCCATTCCAGCGGCATGATCTTGTTCCACCACCGGAAGGCGGCCATCCCGGCAAGCAGCACTGGCGCCGCCAGCGCCAGCAGCCCCATCTCCGGAACCGGGAGTTTCCAGTCCCGGGAGCCGCGCCCCGTCACCGCCCGCACGAACAGCAGCAGGGCGGCGACCGGCGGCAGGAGCAGCACCATGAGCAGGACGGAAAATTCGAGCCGCCGCACGGTGGGCCAGTAGTCAATCACCGCACCGCCGAAAGCGGCCGCGATGGCGAACGATGCGATCCCGCCCGCGAACAGCCCGAGCAGGATGCGCGAGGGCCCCGCGCCCCGGATCAGGCACTCCCAGACCGGCGCCCGTTCGTCCTCGGTGGTCCCGAGGTAAAACGCCGCGAACGCCAGCAGCCCGCCGCCCCAGAGCATGGCGAGGACCGGCCCCGCGAGGGCGAGCGGCACGAGGCCGAACACCCGCACGAGCGGCCATCCGGCCAGCGGTGCAAGGAACCACAGGGCGGACCAGACCTTCCAGCCGGCGAGGCCCGGAACGAGCTGGAGCGGTTCGTCCGCGCAGTGCGGGGCTTCTTCGTGAATGGCCTCGCGAAGCCGGCCGCCCGCAAGCTCCGGAACCGCATGGACGAAACCGGCCGTTGCGGCTCCCTCGATCCGCGCGCCCCAAAGCCAGACGATCGCCCCCGCCGCGAGCAGCGCGCCGAGCAGCGCAAGCCCCGACCCCGTCCATCCGCGCACGTAAGCGGTCCACAACTCGCCGTTCGAGGGCAGGCGGCCCTCGTGCCCCGTCGCCCGGTTCAGCCAGGAGATCACGGCCCGCGACATTCCGGGGTGATAGGCCTCCATCAGGTGCTCGCAGGCGGGGAACAGCTCGTAACCCCGTGCCGAGCCGTCATTGAAGCTGCCCATCGTCTGGCCGGGGGCCATGATGCGCCCGTCCGAAAACCGTTTCGCCATTTCCAGCGAACGCTCCGCGGAAATGTACTGATCGTAGCGGCAGTTCAGAAAGAGGTAGTTCCGGGCCGCCCCGAAATCCCCAGCATTGCTGATGCCGGCGATGGCGACCGTCGCGGCCTCACCGTCGAACAGGAGCGCCGTGTCCGTCACCGCATGGCCGCCCATGGAGTGTCCGACGAGCGACACCTTCGAGGGGTCCACGTCGGGACGCCTCGACACGGCTTCGAACACCAACCGGACCTCGGGCCGGGGCAGGACCTTGAAGCCTTCCGCCGGAAACTGCCGGGGAAACTGCATGTAGCCGCCCGTGTTGCCGTGACCCCGGAAATCGATGGACGCGACCACATAGCCCGCCCGGGCCAGCGGCAGGTTGTAGTTGGCGTCGTAAAATTCGCCCGAGGCCATGAACCCGTGCTGGACCACCGCGGCCGGCGCCGGGGTTTTCAGGTCCTTCAGCCGGAAGACGCGGTAATAGACCTCAAGCCCGTCGAACTCGCCGCCCCGGACCGTCTCCCTGTGTTCGGTCATTTCGACGTCGTCCCCGAGGCGGTTCCAGCGGAGAACTGCCTGCCCCATAAGGGCGGTCAGAATCCCGGCGGCGATCAGCAGGTACGGCCAGCGGCTTTTCATGGGAATCAATGCTGCGGCCGGAAGAGTTCCAGCACCCAGACGCTCCTGTCGAGAATCGGCATCGGCTGGTTTATTGGCATATTTTCCCCGTTTATGGCGAGGGGGCAATGGCTGCGGCAGGGCGGCCCGCTCCTCAGGAAAGGGAATAGGCTGCGATCACGTTCTCCTCGATGCTGCCGGCGTAGACCGTGCCGTTGTGCTCCCGCACGCTGGTAACGAGGTTAAAAGCCGCCGTGTCTCCTTCGAAGTTGTGGACGCAGCGGCCCGAGAAATCGAACGCCATCATCAGCACGCTGCGCGGCACGGCCGGGCCGAGCGACTCTGGAACCAGCGACAGCAGCTTGCGGACCGGATACGGCAGCCTGGTGACGGCTTCGATCCGGCGGTCCCTCCGCAGCACCAGCGCCACCCAGAGCAGCCCGTCCGTCCCGGTGGACAGGTTGTCGGGCATCCCCGGCAGATCGCCGGCGAAAACATCGCTTTGACCCGCTTTGGGACCCTTGAGCCAGTGCCGCATGAGCCGGCAGCCGGCCGTCTCGGCGACCACGACGAACGATTCATCCGGCGGAAGCGCCACCCCGTTGGCGAACGAGAGTTTTCCAAGCAGCACGTCGATCTTCCCGGCCGGCGTGTACCGGAGCAACCGTCCCGTCGGAATGGCTTCGACAACATCACGGCGAAAATGGTCGAATCCGAACCTGAGCGACGAATCGCTGAAATAGACGGTGCCGTCGGCCGCCACCGCCGCATTGTTGCAGAACCGCATCCGGCGGCCGTTCACCGTGTCCGCCAGCACCTCGACGGCGCCCGTTGAGGGGTCTGCCCGCAGAAGGCCCCGCCGGGTGTCACAGATCAGAAGCCGCCGGTCCGGCAGGAATTCGATTCCGAGCGGCCGGCCGTGCGTTTGGGCAATGCGCGTGGCTTCTCCGGTCGCCGGTTTTATCCGGAATATCCCGCCTTCGTCCGTGCCCGTGATGACCGAACCGTCGTGGTCGACCAGCACATCCTCCGGACCCGGAGCGGGGACACTTAGCAGCTTTGGCGAAGGGAGCTGTCTGGCTTCTCCGTATACTGAGGTGTTGCGCATGTAAGCTCCCCTGGCACGGACACCGGGCTCCGCCGGAAAACGGGATAGTATGAAATCCGCCGCTGTCCGGCCAGACCGATTTTCCGGCACCAGGGTTCGCCGGTCCGCGCGGACCTGTTCCGGCGGCGAGCGCCGCCCACTTCCACCTCAAACCCCGCCGCAGTATCAGAACGCAACAATCCACAACGCAATTTCCCTGAAATCCCCTGACATTCCCGGCACTTCGGTTGACCCTCGGGGCCCTCGATGACCACAATTCACCCCTTGGGAAAACAGGTTTCGGGGGTTCCCAAAAGTCTTCGCGGAGGCGGTCCGGACGGGCCATGCAGGCTTCGGTTGCAGCCGACATCGAGTGGCGCCTGTCACTCTACCGGAATGTCCTGGAATTCTGCCGGCAGGGTAACTTCACCCTGGGCCGGTTTCTGGCGCTCGTACCCCAGCGGCTCCGGCTCGCCGTGGGCGAATCGGCCGCCAAGACGAGGATCCCGGTGGCGGTCCCCGACTCCCTCATCGCCCGCTGGCGCGAACTCATGCCGCCCGTGGGGCTTCCCGTCGTGGACCGTCAGGCGACCCGGACCCCCGACGAGGTCCGCCGGGCCATCCGGTTCGCGCAGATCGACGGCGACATCGACCCGGTGAGCACCTCCATCTGGCTGCCCAAGACCGGCAACTCGTTCGCGAACGAAACCGGGGCCATTTACTTCAAGGGGCTTTCCGAGGTGGGCTCCGGCGAAGGCGGCGCGGAGACGGCCTACTTCATCCACCTCGCCGTCACTGAAGCGGTCCGCAGGTCCACGGACGCCGGACCGGCCCACTCGGCCAGGGGCCGCCAGGCCATAGCCCCGGTGATGCTACAGCTCGCCGTCGAGGGGCTCCTCGACTCCGGCGCCATCGACGATGCCCACCTGTCGGCGAAACTCGCCTACCAGTATTCGGTCACGGTCTCCACGCTCTCCATGGGACTCACACCCGCGGACCTCCTGCAAAGCCCGGTCAATCCTTACCGGACGGTTCCGGCGGCGGTGGAGCTGGCGAAGAAGCTGCTGCCGGATGCTGTCGAGACCACCGACCTCGAGGTGCTGCGCGAGCAGCTCGCCGGGCGGCTCCTCGCCAGCGGCGAGATCAAGGCGGCCATTTCGCTCCAGCTCCTCGCCGAGGCCGTGCGTGATCTCCTGCTCCTGACTCTCATGCAGCACTACCGCCCGGACACGGAGAAGGACCTCTATCCCGCCCGCAAGATTGCCGCCTCCGGTGCCCTGCTCCAGCAGCACCTGAAGGACCCTCGCCGCCGGGACCAGCTCATCGCCTGGTCGAAGCAGCAGCGCGGTTACGCGCCGCAGCCGCTGACCGTGCTCGAGGATCTCCTGAACAAGGCGGATCTGATCGCCTCGGGCCAGACACAACTTCTCGGCCGCCACGGCGACCTGAACGCCCGGTCCCGCGTCGCCGCCGCCGGGGCCGTCGTCCTCGCGATGGACGAACGGATCGAAGAAATGAAGAAGGCCATCGGCGCCCTCGTCGAATGGGTACCGGACAACCAGCAGGAACGCAGCTACCTCGAGGGACGCTGCTACCGGATCGATTCCGATGGCGAGCCCCTGTATGTGATCCCCGAGGAACGCCAGGAAGCTCACCTCTTCGTCGATCTCAAGGATTTCACCAAACGCACGGCGAGCATCAAGGAAGCCGCCATGGGCGACTTCCTGCGGCGGTTCTTCTACGGGCCCATCTTCCGGCTGGCCCAGGAACTCCAGAAAGGGGACGAGAAGTCCCTCGCCATCTCGAACATCGTGGGCGACGCGGTGGGTTTCCGCGGTAGCGTCGTGCCCATGGTGCAGCTCGCCCTCGGCATCCGGAAGATCCTCAAAGAAGCGGAGGAAGAACTCCAGAAGGACCTGCCCGACATCCTGGGCGGCAAGGCATCCGTCATCCCGGAAATCGAGGAAGAGATCAGGGCCTGGCAGTCGCAGATTGCCCGGATCGACGCCTCGCTCATCGGCCTTTCGGCCAATGACCCGGTGCGGCTCGCCTCCGGCCAGAAACGGAAAGCCTGCGAGGACCAGATCCGCCAGCTCGAGGCCGCCCGCGAGGAACGGCTCGCCGAGAGCGTAGGCCTAGGCCTTGAGGCCGGCGCCTACGTCGCCTTCGGCGCCGCCGCCGAGGTGGTGGACCTCAGCCGGGCGGCCCTTGGCCTCTCGCAGGCGGCCCTGAACGAGAAGGCAGGCTACGTCTCCGTCACCATCGCCGAACGGCTGAACGAGGCCGCCCGCGGCACCGCCAGGTCCGGAATCCTGAAGGCCGAACGGGACCTCCGCGTGGCGAAACTCCGCAAGGAGCGCGCGAGTCCACGCGTGACCCTTCCTTTCCTCGTGAGCACCGGGAAAAGTTACCAGATGGACATTCCTGTTCCCGCCGGAGATGCGATCTCCGCCGCTATCGACGGCGGCGACGCGGCCGCCGCCACCGAGGCCGTGCAGAAACTCGCCCGATGGACGCTGGACGAGGTGCAGAAGCAGGTCCGCACCCGCGCGGGCCTTCCGGAAGCGATCGGCCGCTCCGCAGAGTTTTACAACGCCGGCTGCGCCCTCTCGGGCATGGCGCTCGCGGCCTACCGGGAAGCGACCCAGGGAACGCTGAGTTTCCGCCAGTTCGCCATCGAGGAACGGCAGCTCCCGCCGGCCTTTCTGGCCCGATGGGCATTCGAATTCGGACGCGAAACATTCCAGACTGTGACCGAATCGGCGACGGGCCGGCTCGTCTATCTCCTGCGTTATTCGGGCAAGGCCCTGTTCAAGGGCTTCGAGAAGGAAGGCGGGATCGACGTCTGGGAAATCCTGCTTCCCGATTCCCCTTTTGTACGGGATCTGGTGCAGGCGGTCCGTCAGCAGCCGTCCGGACCGGCGGCAGGCGGCGGCAAGGGAGTACGTGAAGCGGTATGAATCCGGCGGTCGGTGCACTCACAAAGGCGCTCAGCCGGTCGCTGAAAGCGGCCGGCTATTACGACGAGTCGCACCCGATCCTCACGCAGATCCGCAAGCAGTCGCACGAGGCGCTCCAGCAGGCCTGTCTCGGCATCCAGTCGCTTACGCTCGGTTCCACCGGCACGAAGATCCTCTATGATGCCGGGGCTCCGCCGCTTGCAGACTCTGCCTCGGCCCAGCTCTCGGAACATCTCTTCGCCCGGTCCATCGTCGCCCTCAAGTTCAGCCGCAATGCAGGGCCCAAGGACCTCGGCCAGCTCATGCTCGCTCTCGCCGAAACCCCCGACAAGATCCGGGCGGCGGGCGGCTTTTCGGCGCACCTGAAACGGTTCCCCCTGCAGGGGGTCGAACCCGTCGAGGTCGATTTCGAGGCCCTGTTCTCGGGGAAGAGCGGCGAGGTCTCCGACATCGGCGGTGGCGATCCGGTCGTCGAGGCGGCGCTCAAGGAAGTCCTCCAGATCAAGGAGAAGCGCAAGCGCGCGGGCGACGCCATCGGCGTGGACATCGCCGGACTCACGGACCCGAACTCGCTCGGCGATTTCCTCGACGAAATGATGGCGAACGCCGAAGCCGGCACCGTGGACGAGAGCAAGGGCGGCCCGATGCAGCGGCCGGGCGGCCCCGGCGGAAAGTCGAGCGGCGTCGCCGCCGGCAAGGTGAAGTCCCGCATCGGCGGCGGCGGCAACGTGAAGATCGAGGCCCTCAACCCCGACGACCTCGCCGAGCTCGCCACCAAGGCCTACTTCGGCAACCAGGAGTACATGCAGAGCGTCGGCACGCCCGAGTCGAACCTCGTGGAGAGCGCGAAGCTGATGGCGAACGTGCTCGCGCGCCTCAGACCCGACGCGCGGTTCGTCATGCTGAAGAAGCTGGCGTCCCAGACCCGCGCCGACAACATGCCGAGCAACGCCAAGCTCGCAGGAACGAAGCACCTCTCCCAGCAGGTCACGGACCAGGCGATCGTCGAATCGATCACCGCCATCCTGCAGGGCCAGGGCTCCGACAGCGACACCGTCGAGGCCATCGCCGAACTCATGCAGCAGATCCGGCCCATCGAGTCCGAGCGCAAGCGGCTCCTCGCCGAGCTGGACGTGACGGTGAAGAAGTCCGGCCATTCGATCGACGGCGTCATCTGGCAGGAGATCCAGGCCAAGACGCTGAAGTCGAACGGCCTCGGCATGCTGGAGCTCGCCTACCGAGGCACGCTGGACCGGCTCGTGGGGGCGGCGCAGGAGCGTATCCAGCAGACCGACGGACCGCCGTCGGTGCGGCAGGTGTACGAAACCCTGAACCCGAAGGTGATCCTGGGCCGGTTCAAGGACCTGTGGGTCGGGCTCGTCGGAAAAATGCCCAACCCGCCCGATTCGCTGCTCGCCTCGGGCACGGACCTCGCCAAGGTTCTCGAGGTGCAGGGCATGAAGGAGGCCTCGCTCCAGATCGCCGCCTTCCTGCTCCGCCAGTCGGAGCGGGCGACGCCTTCCAGCGCCCTGCACATCCAGCTCAAGGAATTCCTCTCCGGCGCGGACGGCATCCGGCGGACGGTCCAGATCGCCAACGCGTTCGAATGCCGCGGAGCGGTGTTCGCCGAAGCGATGCTGGAAGCGCTCGAGAGCCCCGGCGCGGATGCAAAGACCCGGGAGCTGCTCCTCGCCCGCTTCCGGAAGATCGATCAGGCAGGCCTGAACGCCGTCGCCGTGCAGGCGCAGGGCGCCAAGCCCATGCGCGTCTTCAACCTCGTGCGGATCGGCTCGGCCATCAACCTCAAGACGGGCGTCCAGCTCGCCCGGCTGGGCCTTCGGAACAAAGAAATGCTCGCCAAGGAAATGGCCCTGAAGGCGCTCCTCGACTATCCCTCTCCCGAGATGGCGAACCTGCTGTTCATGGCCGCCGGCGGGAGCCAGAACGGCGACGCCGATTCCCTGAAGCTCCTCTATCTGGACCCGGCCGCTCCGGATACCGAGAAGAAACTCCGGCAGATCCAGACGGTCGCCATCGCGGTGATGGGCGAATGCCGCTCGCCGGTGACGGTGCAGCCCCTGTGGTATCTGCTGGTCCGTGACACCGGTTTCGGCAAGGCGCATATTGAAGCCGCCCGGGCGGCGGTCGCCAAGGCGCTATCGTCCAATGCGACCCCCGAGGCGAGGTCGGCGCTGTCCGCAGGCCTTGGCAGCAAGGTGAAGGGCGTCAAGGAAGCCTGCGCCCGCTACGCGAAGGAGGCCGGACTCTGATGGCGCTCGCCCCGACCCAGCAGGACACAGCCCGCGACCTGGCCCAGCGGCTCGCCGGCGCCAACCACAGCCGCCGGCTCTACGCCAAGGGAAGCCCCGTCTGGCAGAACACGCTCGACGCGCTGATGAACGACCTCGGCAACTACTTCAAGGCCGCCAGTTCGGGCGAGCTCACGGTGGCGCTCCTGGGCGACGGCCTTGCCGTGGGCGGAATCCCGCTCAGCAAGGTGCCCCAGAACGTCATCCGGTTCATCGCCCAGCTCAAGCTCCGGGACATCGAGATCATTTCGATCCGGCCGGGCTGCACGCCCACGGATATCGAGACGCTGCTCTCGTTCCTCTCGGCCGAAACCGCCGAAGTCGCCGCCGTGAACGCCAATACCTGGCTCAAGGAACGCGGCGTCGAGTCGATCTCGATCAAGCACCTCAAGCTGATGAAGACCGCCGGCATGGGCAGCTTCCGCGAGGTCTACCGCGCCGGCAGCGCCGTCATGCGCAAGCAGTTCGACAAGGCGGCCCAGGCCGGCGTCGTCGATCTCGCCCCGGTCATGGACCTCGCCAAGTCGCTCATGTCGATGGTCGTGGGCTCCGATGCCCCGGTGGCGACGCTCCTCGCCATGCGCGAGCGGGACGACTACTCCTACATCCACTCGGTCAACGTCGGCACCATCGCCGGCTGCCAGGCGGCGGCGCTCGGCCTCTCGGAGCACGAGATCCAGGAGATCTCCACCGCCGGGCTCCTGCACGACATCGGCAAGACCGTGCTGCCCCCGGCGCTGGTCACGAAGCGCGGCCCCCTGACCCCCCAGGAAGTGCAGATGCTGTCCATCCATTCTGCCGAAGGGGCGAAGATCCTGTTTGCCACGCAGGGCGGGAGCCGGTTGCCGGCCATCGTCGCCTTCGAGCACCACCGGCCGCCGCCCGCGGACAAGACCCAGCCCTACCCGCTGATCGCGAGCCAGCTCGTGGCGCTTGCCGACACGCTGGACGGCCTGCGGACGCTCCGCCCGTTCGACAACCGGGACGGCATGCGCGGCGCGATCTCGTGGATGTTCACGAAGTGCCGCGGCCGGTTCAATCCGTATCTCCTCGGCCGTTTCGCCACCATGTGCGGCCTTTTCCAGAAGGACGACATGGTGCGCCTCACGACGGGCGAGCTGGCCCAGGTGGTGGAGCCCCACGCCGAGAGCGCCCTCCACCCGACGGTGGAAATCATCGAGCAGGGAGACGGCGGCCTCGATGAGGGGCTTATCGTCGATCTCACGGAGTTCGTCCGCTCCAATCCGCCTGTGGGCGTCGTGCTGCCCATGACCGCGGCCTTCGAGAACCTCGAGCTGCAGGAACTGGACTGGCTAGGCTGACGGGATCCGGCCCTTCGCGACCGGCTCCACCGGCACGATGCGAAGCCCCTCGCTTGCTTCGCCCTCCGATACCTTCGCCCGGATGCCGAAATGGCGGGCGAGGTTTTCTTCCGTGACGACCTCCGCCGGACGCCCCTGTGCGGCGACCGTGCCCTCCGAAAGCAGGACGATCCGGTGGCAGAACCGGGAGGCCAGCGAAAGGTCGTGCAGGGCGACGATGACGCCCTTGCCCTGCGCGGCCAGCCAGCGGACCAGCAGCATCGCCTCGAGCTGGTGCACGAGATCGAGGTTCGCGGTCGGCTCGTCCAGCACGTAGAGCGCGGGCTCCTGCGCCATGGCCCTGGCGAGAAACACCCGCTGGCGCTCGCCGCCCGAAAGCTCGTTCACGGGCCGCTCCGCAAGCCCAGCCGTCTCCGTCGCTTCAAGCGCCCGCCGGACGGCCTCCACGTCGGCGGCGCCTTCCGGCTGGAACCGGCCGAGATGGGGAAAGCGGCCCATCTCCACGATCTCCCGTACGGAGAACGAGAACGGAACGGACACTTCCTGCGGGACATACGCGGCGCGCCGGGCGATCTCGCGGCGGTCCAGCGCCGCCACCGGAGCCCCGCCGAGCCGGACGGTGCCGCCATTCGCCTTCAGGGCGCCGATGCCGAGAAGCAGCAGCGTCGACTTGCCGCTGCCGTTGGGGCCCGCGAGACCGACGATCTCCCCCGGCCCCACGCCGAAGCTCACGTCCTTCAGCACCGGGCGGCCGGGGTAGGCGAACGACACGCCGTCGAAATCGAGCAGGTTCATCCCGGTCCTTTCCCCTTCAGTCCTGGCGGAACGGGCTCCGCTTGCGGAGCAGCAGGTAAACGAACAGCGGCGCGCCCGTGAGCGCCGTGACGATGCCGAGCTGGGTTTCCTCGGGGCGGGCGATGATCCGGCAGCCCAGGTCCGCGCTCACGAGGAACGCCGCACCGAACAGCCCCGAGGCGGGGAGCAGCCACCGATGGCCGGGCCCGAGGAGAAGCCGCAGGACGTGGGGAACCACGAGCCCCACGAACCCGATGGGCCCCGCGACAGCGACGGTCGCTCCGGTCACGGCGGCGGTGGCGGCGATCAGGTTCCGCCGCACGGCGGGCACATCGACGCCCACCGAGAGCGCCTGCGATTCGCCGAGGACGAGGGCATCGAGGTCCCGCGCATGCACGAGGATCGCCGCCGAACCCGCGAGCACCACCGGGGCGGCGAGCTTCACGTGGTCCCAGCCGCGCCCGGCGAGGCCGCCCATGGTCCAGTTCAGGATCTCGGACGCCACCTGCCAGTTGGCCAGCGAGGCGGAAATGACGAACGACGTCAGGGCGACGAACAGGACGCTGAGAGCCACCCCGGCGAGGAGCAGCGTGCCCGGTTCCATCCGGCCCTGCCGCGCCGTCACGGCGTAGACGGTCCAGGTCGCCGCCATTCCGCCCAGGAACGTGAAGCACGGAAGCAGCCACGGCGACTGGGCCGAGAGGCCGAGGTAGATCGCGGCAACCCCGCCGAAAGCCGCCCCCGACGAAACGCCCACGATACCGGGCTCGGCGAGCGGATTCCGGAAGAACCCCTGCATGGCCGCCCCCGACATGGCGAGCCCGCCGCCCACGAGCAGCCCCAGCACGGTCCGGGGGAGCCGGACATCCATCACCACGGTCTCCTGCCAGGCCTTCCACGCGACGTCTCCGCCGGAGCCGCTGAGACCGAGCGCCTTCAGAACCATGCCGAAGATATGCCCGGGCGGGATTTCCGACGGGCCCATCATCGCGCCTGCACAGGCGGCGAGAAAGGCGGCCGCAAGGCCCGCCAGAATCCAGAACTGCCCGCGCCTCATGAGCCGAACGCCTCCGGGTGGAGCGCCCGCGCGACCTGCTCGACGCCATCTGCGAGATAGTGGGACACGTTGATCAGCGAGCGGTCCGGCACCGAATACACGCGGCGGGTTTTCACCGCCTGAACGTCCTGCCAGTCCCGGCTTTTCAGATACCGGTCCGTGACGGACTCGTCCGGGCCGCCGGTGTACCGGGTCACGAGGATCACCTCGGGGTCCAGCGCGATGGCCGCTTCGAGCGAGAGCCGCTGCATCCCCTCGACACCGGCCTCTGTCGAAGCGATGTTGATGCCGCCGGCCGCCCCGATCACCGCGTCCACCGACGTGTGGCGGCCGTGGGTGCCGGTGCCTTCCATGAGGAAAAGCACCCGGGGCCGGCTGAGGCCGCGAACCCGTTCCTCCACGGCGGCGATGCGGCGCTCCATGTTCCCGGCGAGTTCGCGGCCTCGCTCCGGCTCGCCCACGGCGGCGGCGATCAGGCGGATGTTCTCCTGTATGTCGGCGAAGCTGTAGTAGCCGCCAAGGTAGAGAAGCGGGATTCCCGCCGCCGCCAGCGTGCGGGTGAACCCGGCCTCCGTGTAGCCCGCCACCAGCAGAAGATCCGGCTCGAGCGAGAGCACCTGCTCCAGGTTGTCGTCCACGAAGGCCAGTTCCTTCGGGACTTTCCCGGCGCAGTTCGACGACACCGGATCGGCCGCGAAATAAGTGAGCCCCTTCACCCGGTCCAGCACGCCGAGATCGGCGAGGATCTCGTCCCCGGAAAGAATCATGGAGACGACGCGGCGGGGCTTCGCCGGAATCTCCATCCGGCGGCCCACGGGGTCCACCAGCACGCGGGGATAGGCGTCCCCCTCGATCCGGCTGGAGGCGAGCGGCCTCAGGCCGAGGAGTTCGCTCCGCACGCGCCCCGATGGCCAGACCAGCACGGCGGCCGCGAGAACCAGCAGGATGAGGGCGAGCGTACGCAAGAACGGGTTCCTCCGGAGGAACCGGCGGCAACCGGAGAGCGGGAACGAAGGTCCGGGGACGGCAAAGCGGTCCGCGCAGATTCACACGCGGCCCGTGACCGGTCCCGGCGAACGCTCCCGATGCCCGGGGAGACACGCCGATTCGACAGGTTCCGGCGAGGTTTCCTGACTTGCGGCGCCGGACCTTCGTCCGGGTCCGCTCCCCGCCTTCCCGGCCGCGCAGGCGGCCAGTGGCGTCGATCGGGGGAGCGGGCTCTTCACCGCTGACAGTGGCGGCCCCGTGCCGGACTCACACCGGCTTCCCTCGGGCCAGAACCTGATGGCGTCTATACCGGCCCCCCGGAGCGGGTTCAAGGACGGACCGAGGATGCCGTCAACCCCGGTTTTCTGAACGTACGCCCATCATTTAACGTGTAAAGCACCCGTTTTTTAATGTGCCGTTTTTCGGCACGACCCCATTCAACTCCCTGATTCCGCTCGCGATTCCGGCGGAAGGACAGCCGAAACCATTTTGAATGTTCCTTGCAACAAGGTTTTTTCGGAGAGGTGTTAAGGGGGACCCGGTTTCGGGGGTCGTTCCGGAAGTTCCTGAATGGAATCAACTACCTGCGCCGCACCATTTAAGACGTTGAGAATCGTTTTTCCCTGTTACCAAAGATGTCATTTCGAGGGGTCCATTTGCGGCCATTATGCGCCATTATGTTCCATTTGCCCCCTCCCCCCCTTGATCCCGGAAATCGTGTGCTATTCTTTCTCATAGCTCGGAAGTGCGCCCGGAGTTCCGCCCCCGAAATCGGGGAGCCGGAAGCCGGGCGCAGGTGTCTGGCGGGCGGTTCGCCAAGCTTCGGCCCCATTGGCTACGCTTCGGACCGATGCCGGAAATCCCCTCCAGCCCTCCCGCGCTCCGGCGCGGCCTGTCCGTCGTGATCCCGGTATATAACAGCGCCGGGTCGCTGCCGCTGCTCGTGCCCCGGCTGGAGCCCATGCTCCGGGCCTCGGCGCCCGAATTCGAGGTGATCCTCGTGAACGACGGCAGCCGGGACGGGAGCTGGGATGAAATCCTGAAGCTCGTGAAGGCCCACCCCTTCGTCCGGGGCATCGATCTCTCGCGGAACTACGGGCAGCACAACGCCCTGCTCTGCGGGCTCCGGGCGGCGTCGTTCGACGTGACCGTCACGATGGACGACGACCTCCAGCACCCGCCGGAGGAAGTACCGAAGCTGCTGGAACTGCTGAAACCGGACGTGGACGTGGTCTACGGCCGCCCCGAGGCGGAGCAGCACGGACTGTTCCGGGACCTCGCGTCCCAGATCACGAAGATCACGCTCCAGGCGGCCATGGGGGTGGAGAGCGCCCGGAGCGTGAGCGCGTTCCGGGTCTTCCGCACGCGCCTTCGCGAGGCGTTCCGGGACTACGATTCGCCGTTCGTCTCCATCGACGTGCTGCTCACCTGGGGCACGGCCAGGTTCACCCACCGGGCGGTCCGTCACGACCCGAGGACCATCGGCACGTCGAACTACACGTTCCGGAAGCTGTTCAGCCACGCCATGAACATGGCGACCGGCTTCAGCTCGCTGCCGCTCCAGGTGGCGAGCGGGGCCGGGTTCCTGTTTATGGGCGTCGGGTTCCTGCTGATGGTCTACGTCCTCGCCGGGCTCGTCTTCTTCGGACGGGTGGTGCCGGGCTTCGCCTTCCTGGCGGTGACGGTCCTCGTCTTTTCGGGCGTGCAGCTTTTCGCCCTCGGCATGATCGGCGAATACATCGCCCGGATGCATTTCCGGATCATGGGCAAGCCTGCCTACCTGAAGCGCGAAGAAACCTGACCCGTGCGGATCGTCCTCTGCTGTGCGACCCGGCGCGGTCTCAGGGTCCTGGAACGGATCGCCCCGGGGGTGCCGGCCGGCTCCCTTGCCGTCGTCAGCTTTCGCGAAACTGCCGTGGAGCCGCCGTACCTCGACCGGATCCGGGAGACGGCCCTCAACGCCGGCGCCCTTTTTGCCGAAGGGACGAAACTGGACTCCGGCGAAGCCGGTGCGCTGATCGCCGCAGAGCCGCCGGACCTCCTGATGGCGGTGAACTGGCGGTACCTGATCCCGCCCGCCGTCTACGAACGCTGCCCGCTCGGGGCGTGGGTGTTCCACGATTCGCTGCTCCCCCGTTACCGGGGGTTCTCACCCACGGTCTGGGCCATCGCGAACGGCGAGCGCGAAACCGGGGTCACCCTGTTCCGCATGGCCGAGCGGGTGGACGAAGGGGAGATCGCGGACCAGGCGGCGGTGCCCATCGGCCCCGGCGAGACCATCGGCCCGGTGTTCGACCGGGTGACGGAGGCGTATCTGGACCTTCTGGACCGGAACCTGCCCGCCCTCATGTCGGGGACCGTGAAAACCGCCCCGCAGGATCATTCGCAGGCGAGCTATTTCCCGCGCCGGACGCCGGAGGATAACCGCATCCGGTGGGACGGCCCCGCCCGCCGGATCTTCGATCTCGTGCGGGCCGTGACCCGGCCCTATCCCGGAGCCTGGACGCTTTATCAGGGGCGAAAGCTCACCCTGTGGGAAGCAAAACCGGCAGCTGCACCTGTACCGGCGGCGCCGCCGGGCACGGTGACGGCATCGGGACCGGGCGGGTTCACGGTCGCCGCCGGCGACGGCTCGCTGCTCGTCACGGAGTTCGGGCTGGAAAACGGGGAGAATGCTCCGCCCCGTCCGGGCGAGCGGCTCGGCTGAACCGCCGCCGGTTCCTGCTCAGTCTTTCGCCAGAAATTCCGAAGCGGCGGCGATCACCTCGCCCTGCTCCGCTTCCGACAGGTTGTAGAACAGGGGCAGCCGCACGAGGCAGTCCGAAAGCCGTTCGGTCATGGGCAGCGGGGAACCGCCCTCGTGATACGCCCGGCCGAAGGGAGAACTGTGGAGGGACACGTAATGGAACGGGGTCAGGATTCCGCGCTCCCGCATGAACAGGATGAACCGGTCCCGCTGCGCCAGGTCTTTGAGGATCAGCGCGAACAGGTGATGGTTCGGTTCGTTGTGGGCTGGCACTTTCAGACAGCTGACGCCTGCACGCCGCGCCGGGGCGTCGAGCTCGCTGGCGTACCGGTTCCAGATCTCCGACCGCCGCCGGGCGATCGCCTCCAGGCAGTCGAGCTGGGCGGAAAGGTAGGCGGCGTTCAGGTCCGACATGACCCAGCTCGACCCGAGATCGACCCAGGTGTACTTGTCGGCGAGGCCGCTGCGGAACTCGCGCCGGTTCGTCCCCTTGTCCCTCAGGTGGTGCGCCCGGTCCAGCAGAGGACCGGGAGCCGCCGTGAGGCCGCCGCCCTCGCCCGCCACGAGGTTCTTCGTTTCATGAAAACTGTAGCAGCCGAGCGTCCCGAGCGCGCCCAGGGGCCGCCCCTTGTACCCGGCCCCGGCGCTCTGGGCGGCATCCTCCACCACGGGGATCTTCCGCTCGCCGCAGAGCGCGAGAAGCCGGTCCATGTCACAGGAGTTGCCGCCGTAATGGACCGGCACCACCGCCCGGGTCCGGGCGGACAGGAGCCGCTCCACCTGGGAGAGATCGACGTTGCCGAAACTGTCGCAGTCGGCGAACCGGAGCTTCGCCCCGCGCAGGGCGAAGGCGTTGGCCGTCGAGACGAAGGTGAACGACGGCACGATCACCTCGTCCCCCGGACGGATCTCGAGGAGCAGCGCCGCCATTTCGAGCGCGTGCGTGCAGCTGCTGACGAGCAGCACCGGACGGCCGGCCATCCTGCCGAGGATTTCCTCGCACCGCAGGCCATACGGGCCGCCGCCCGCCGTGTGCCCACCCCGGATCGCGTCGAGCATGGCCCGGTTCGCGCCATCCACGTAGGTCGGCCGGTTGAAGGGGATCCGGATGGGAGGAAGCTCCGCCATGGGCCGCCTTTCGGTGATCTGGAGCCCGCAGTATAGCCGGGGCCCGCGGATCCCGCCGCTCCTATTTGATGATCCGGGTACGGATCAGGTTGATCGACAGGGCGAACGCCACATAGGCGTAGAGCAGCAGCCAGAGCATGTGGTTCACGACCGGAAGGCCGGGATCCCCCTGGGCGAGCAGCCGGAAAGCCGACACTGCATGGTACAGCGGAAGGAACTTCCCGACGGCGTGCCAGAACGGCCCCAGCTGCTCCAGCGGGAAGAACGCTCCCGACAGGAGCCAGAACGGCGTCAGGACCACGGTGTAGTAGTAGGTGAAGAAATCGTAGTTCTTCGCGAGGGAAGTCATGAGCTGGGCCATGGAGGCGAACGTGAGCCCCACGACGAGGGCGAACGGCACCGCCAGCACGATGGAGAAATGGCCGGCAAGACCCGCCACCGCCACGACGAGCACCACGAAGAACCCGCCGATGAGGCCCTTCGTCGCGCCCCAGAAGATGTCGCCCGCGACGACTTCCTCCAGTGCCACGGGCGTCAGCATGATGGCCTCGTAGGTTTTCTGCCGGGACATTCGCGTGAACGAGCCGTAGGTGCACTCGAACGAGGCCGAATACATGACGCTCATGGCGAGCGCCCCCGGTACGATGAAACTGATGTAGGGCACGCCGCCCACGTCCGGGACCATGGAGCCGAGGCCGTAGCCGAAAGCGAAGATGTAGAGGATCGGCTCCATCAGTTCGCCGAAGATGGTCGATACCCAGGCGCCCTGCGCCCAGACGATCCGGTTCCGGTCCCAGACGGTGAACGTGCGGGGCCCGATGCCGGGCAGGGAGAAGAGATGCGTCATTCGGACAGCTCCCTTCCCGCGATCTTGAGGAACACGTCCTCGAGCGTCGCCTGCCGGGGATACACCTCCGCGATGCCGGCGGAACGGATCTGCGCGACGAGGGCGGAGGAGTCGCCGTCCAGATAGAGGTACAGCATGTCGTTCGTGATCTCGTGCCGGGGGGGCGGCTGGCCCAGCTTTTCCAGCACCGGCTGCGGGCTCCGGTCCCCGAGCAGGACTTCCACCACTTCGGCCCCCACATGGCGGAGGACGAGATCCCGCGGCGCGCCGGAATCCAGGATGCGGCCGCCGTCGATGATCAGGATCCGGTCGCAGATCTGCTCGGCCTCTTCCATGTAGTGGGTCGTGAGCAGCATGGTTGTGCCCTGGCGCTTCAGCAGCCGGAGCTTCTGCCAGATCAGGTGCCGGGCCTGGGGGTCCAGGCCCGTCGTCGGCTCGTCGAGGATCAGGATGTCCGGGGCGTTGATGAGCGCCCGGGCGATCAGGAGGCGCCGCTTCATGCCGCCCGAAAGGTTGTCGATCTTCTCGCCGGACTTCTCCGTGAGGTGGACGAACTCGAGGAGTTCCTTCGCCCGGGCGAAGGCATCCACCCCGCGGATGCCGAAATACCGGGCGAACACCCGGAGGTTGTCGATCACCGTGAGGTCCGGGTCGGTCGTATCGTCCTGGCTCACGACCCCGAGCCGGGCCTTCACCTGCTCGGGGGCCCGCTCGGGATCGAGACCGAGAATGTGCACATCGCCGCCCGTGCGGAACATCTGGCCGGTGAGCATCTTGAGCGTGGAAGTCTTGCCGGCGCCGTTGGGGCCCAGAAGTCCCACGCACTCGCCGGGTTCGATCTCGAACGAAATTCCGCGCACGACCTCAAGGTCGCCGAAGCGTTTTTCCAGATCGCGGATATTGATGACAGGTGGCATGGGAAAAATGCCCGGCCGCCTAACCGGCGGCAGCAGCGGCTCCGAACGGGTATCCCGTTCAGCCGGCCTTCTGGATCGTCAGATGGTCGGGATTCTGGCCGTCGCGGATGAGCTTGTATTTGACCCCGTCGGTGCCCTTGAACTCGGCAAACCCCTCGAACGAGGTCCGCACTTCCTTGATCAGGAACTTGAGAAAGTCCTTGTTGGCGGCGGCCATTTTCTTGAGTTCGGAAATGCCGTTCTGGTCACCGTCCAGGTTCATGCCTCGGGCGCCCCGCTTTCAAGCCTCACATACCGGCCGGGTCACTATATCCGCAGAACGGGGCGCGACGCAACGGCGGCAGGGGAAGGCGGTTCAGCGGCGGGCGCTGGCAGCCCGGCGGGGGGCGGAACTCGTGCGCGGCTTGCGGGCGGCAACCGGTTCCTGCTGGCCCATGACAAGCCGGATACGGTGGCGGATCACCGGCATTTCCTTCTCGAGGGCCCGGAGCTTGTCGCTCGGGATCACGAGCACGCGGCAGTTGCCCTCGGCGGTGGCCCGGTAGCGGCCGAGCTTGTGGCCGTGAATCATCACGTTCTTGCCGAAGTAGCGCCCCGAGCCCAGCTCGACGGTGCGGCCCCGGTCATCCTTGAGCGGCTTGCCGTTCTGGGTGATCCGTACGGAACCTTCCTGGACGATGTAGATGTTCTGGGCCTTGGAGGCTTCCGCCTCGCCGACGATGGTCTGCCGGTTCCTGAAGGAAAGCGGCTCGGCTTCCAGCGAGATCCGGTGGATGGCGGAGGCATCGAGCCCCGCGAACAGCTCCACTTCCTTGATCGCCTGCCGGTTGGACCACAGGCGCATGAAAATGTCCTCGAGCCCGTTCTCGGCAACGAACTCCATGAACAGGTCGCCGGGGAGCTCGAATACCGTGGAAGCGGAGGCCGCCGTGACGGAGGCCGTCCTTTCCATCTGCTGGAGGATGGCAATCTCGCCGAAGAAGTCGCCGCGCTCGAGCTCGGCGACCCGGTGCCCGGCCACGGTGACATCGAAGGATCCGGCGAGCACGAAGTAGAACGTGTCCCCGCGGGTGCCCTCGCGCACGATGATCTCGCCCTTTTCGAGGTGCCGGACCGTGCCGCGCGTCAGGATGATGTCGATCCAGTAGCGGTTCTTGATCTCGAACAGCTTGAGGGCCTCGAGGATGCCGAGAACGTGGTACGGGTGGACCGTGTCCGCCGGCACCACCCGGAAGGAATCGCCCGGCTTCGCGACGACCGAGTTGCGGCCCAGTTCGCCGTTGTAGCTCGAGCGGTGGGTGACGACGATCTTCTGGTCCGACCCGGCGAAATCCTTCGGATCCAGGTGAATCGGCTCGCCGCCGCCGTCCATCACGAGCAGGTCGTACGATTTGGACGTGAAGCTCTTGAGGTAATCGCGGCGCTGGCCGTCCAGCAGCCCCTTTTCGTGCATCTCGTCGAGGCCCCGGTGGTGGAGCGTGTCGCCCGAGATGTAGACGCTGTGGAGCTTGCCCTGCTTGTCGCGGACCGAGACCTCGGCGCCGAGTGCCGGGATCGAATGGACGCCGTAGAAGAACCTGAAATCGACGCCGAACAGCCGGACGGGTTCCTCCACCGGGATCGGCATGAAGTCGATGTATTCGCGCACGCAGTCGGGGCTCTCGCCCAGGATCGCGCCCATCTTGATGAGCAGGCATTCGAAGATCTCGGGGGTCGAGATCACCAGCGGGCGGTGCTTGTCGAGCAGGAATTCGAGGAAGTTGAGGTGATCGTCGTGGACATGGGTGACGATAATCGCCTTGATCGATTCCTTCGAGACGCCCCGCTGCCTGAGCTGGTGGTGCGTGAACGCCGGGCAGTCCCACAGGACCCCGACGCCCGACAGCCACAGCAGGTAGCAGGTTGTGGGGAAATTCGGGTCGAAGCCGTTCGAGGCACCCAGCAGGTCCACCGCCAGAATCGACGGGAGCTGGGCGCTCTGGGCGATGGGCGTCGAGTACGGCGGCTCGATCCGCTGGTCCAGCGGGATCTCGACCGTCTCGAGAACGTCGCGGCCGTCCTCGGCCCCGAGCAGCACGAACCGGTCGCCGCCCAGGCGGCGCACGCAGAGGGGGTTGTCGTCGTCGGCGATGAGCGTGGCCGTGCCGGTGCGGTCGAATTCGACGAAATCGATGAACTCGTCGATCTGCTTGACCGATCCGTCGGCGTTCTTCACCGCGAGGTGATCCAGCTCGGCGCGCAGGTATTTGCGGATCGAGGGGGCGACCTTCCAGGCCTTCATCTCCTCGTCCGTCGGGCCGAGCAGCGTCACGCGCAGCATCTCGCGCACCCGGTCGCACTGGGACCGGGTTCCGAATATCCGCATCTTGCGGCCCTTGGCGAGGGCGCCCTGGATGAACACGAAGTGGTAGAAGGGGAACTCGACCGCGACGAGCGAGGAACCGTCCTTGTGGAACGTGTCCGGGAGGACGATCGCCGACGGCATCTGGAGCTGCTTCTGGAGTATGACCTTCAGGATTTCGTTCGGGCAGCCGAACAGGACCGCCAGCTCTCCGCGCTGGAGATGCACGCATCCCGGGGCAACATGAGTCAAACGCATCGCGATCCTCGCTCGTTCCCTCAGAACCCCGGGCGTACGAACACTTCGGGATTCCGGATCGAGGACAGAAGGAGTCCATTCACCTGACGATTCTCAGGCCACCACAGCCGTGGGAACAATCGAAGTGGATGGGGGACAACAGAAACAAAAACCGCTAAAATTATCCGCAATATGAGCCCCTTAGTCAACTAACATGTTGAAACGACAGCCTGATTCGCCAGTCCGCACGTACATAAATCACACAGCCTCACTGCCGTGCGCGGTCGGGATTGTCTTATGGAACAACCGCCGGTTCCTCCCCGGACTCAGGGAAAACCTCAAGGCATTAACCTTCAGCCCAGTAAAAACAGTCATTTACGACAACGGAAGCACCGACGGCTGCGCGGAATGGGTCGAAAAGGAGTGGCCGGAGGCCCATCTCATCCGGAGTGCGTCAAATCTGGGCTTCGCCGAGGGGCACAACCAGCTTATGGAAGCCGCCTTTGGAAAGTTCGGGGCGGAGGCCTATCTGGCCCTCAATTCCGACGCCCTTCTGGCCCCTGACTTTCTTGAAAACGCCCTGCCCTCCCTGGACCCCGCGAGGCGCATCGGCGCCGTCCAGCCGCTGGTGCTCCGGCTCGACGATTCGATGAAGCCCACCGGCAAGGTGGACACAACCGGCATCGCGTGGGATGCGGCGGAAGGACTCTTCCTCGACCGTGGCGAGGGCGAGCCGGAAGGTCCGCGCCACGAAACCCCCGGGCCCGTGTTCGGACCGAGCGGAGCGGTGGCGCTCTACCACCGGGACTATCTCGAGGCGGCGAAGGACCCGGGGCACGGCTACTACGACCGGAGGTTTTTCGCCTACTACGAGGACGTGGACCTCGCCTGGCGGGCGCAACGGAAAGGGTGGCGCGCGGTTTATGTTCCCGCCGCAAAAGCCTATCATCGGCGGTACGGATCGGGGCAGGCGCCCGCCGTGGAAAGCCTGCTCTACCGCAACCGCTGGTGGCTGCACCTGAAGAACACGGGGCGGCCGCCTGTCGTCTCGGCGAAGTCGGCGGCGCGGGAGGCGGCGGCGGCGCTCCGGTCGCTGACCACGAGACGCTACCTGCGGCAGGCCCTCGTCGAGCGGTTTGCCCGCACGGGCGAGATGCGGTCGGCGTACGATCCGGGACTGGAAACGATCGATCTCCGTGAGTTCCCCCTCTAGCAGACCCGTCCGGGTGCGGTTTCTCACCCAGACGGACGAACAGGGCGCAAGCGCCCGGCTGCGCGCCTACGCCTACTGGCCGCACCTCGCCAACGAGGGGTTCCAGGTGACGATCGACCCGGCCAACACCGAGGCGACCACTGCGGGTTATGCCCGCACGGCGTTCCAGCGGGTCACGGGGATCGTCGAGACCGCCGCTCTGAACGACGTCATCGTGATCCAGCGGGATTTCATCAACCACATGTTCCCGTGGATCGAGTGGCTTTATTCCCAGAGCCGACGGCCGCTCGTGCTGGATGTGGACGACGCCATCGACGAGCGTCCGCCGGACCACCCGCCTTCGTGGCGGAGCCGCCTGCTCGGCACCGAGCACAAGCTGGAGCGGCTCGCCCGCATGTGCCGGACCGTGGTGGCCGGCAACGAGGTGCTGGCGGCGAAGATCCGTCCGTGGAACGCGAACGTGGAGGTGATCCCCACCTGCCTCGACTTGTCGGGTTACCCGCGCCCCGCGCCGAGGCAACTGCCAAAAGACCGGCCCGTGGTCATCGGCTGGATCGGCTCGCCGTTCACGACGTTTTATCTCGGGCTCGTGAAAGAGGCGCTCCGGGAGATTTCCACGCGGCACCGGATTGTCTTCAGGACGGTCGGCGCCGCAAGTCTTCCGTGGGACGGCATCCCGCTCGACCAGCGCCCGTGGGTGGAGACCACCGAACGCCACGACGTGGAAGAGTTCGATATCGGTATCATGCCGCTCACCGACGACGAATGGAGCCGCGGCAAGTGCGGCACGAAGATCGTCCAGTATTTCGCCGCCGGGCTCCCCGTAGTCGCTTCGCCGGTCGGCATGAACACGGCAGCCCTTCTGGGCGGCAAGGCGGGATTCCTGGCCACGACGACGCGCGAGTGGGTGGACGCCTTCGACCGCCTGATCACCGACGGGCAGCTTTATTCGCGGCTCTCGCTCGCCGGTCGGGACCGGGCGGAAGAATATTTCGACCTGCGCCGGTACGTCCCGGTCTGGAGCCGGATTCTGCGCGAAGCGGCGGGAGCCTCGTGACGCCATGAAACGGCGCATCCTCGTGCTGCTCAAGACGCTGGGAGTCGGCGGCGCCGAAACCCTCGTACTTGGAAGCACGCGGCACTGGGACCGGACGGAGTTCGACTACCGGCTCGGGTGGCTCGGCGGCGAGAACAGTCTCGAGCCGGAGTTCAAGGCCTCCGGGATCGAACCCTTACGGTTCTCGCCGCTCGGTTCCGGTAACGACCCGCTTTCCGCCGCCGCCCTCGCCCGCTACCTGCGCCGGGACCGGATCGGTCTTGTTCACGCCCATCTGCCCGTGCCAGCCCTTGCGGCAGGGCTGGCTGCGCGGTTTTCGGGTGTAAAAGTAGTCGCCACGAGCCACTGCGAACCGGCGGGGATGAAGCCTTTCACCACCCTCATCGCCCGCGCGGCCTGGCCGCTGGCGGACGCCGTGATTGCCGTCGGCGAGAACGTCGCCCGGACGGTGACGGGAGCGAGGAAAATTACCGTTATCGAAAACGGCGTTGAGCTGCCGCCCGCCGGGATCCAGCCGGTTGCGCTGCCCGGCGTTCCGAACGAAGCGCCGGTCGTGCTCGTCACGGGCTCCCTCGCCGAAGTGAAACGCCCTCTCGAAACCCTCCGGGTATTCGAGAGGGCCGCTGACGGCACTCCTGCCCACCTCGTCTTTGCCGGCGACGGTCCCCTGAAGGAGCGGCTGGAAGCGGCCCGCCGGACCTCCCCGGCAAGGGACCGGATCCACCTCCTCGGCCAGAGGCGTGATATACAGGAACTGGTGAAACGCGCATCGGTCATCTGCCTGCTGAGCCACAACGAGGGACTTCCCATGTCGCTCCTCGAAGGGGCGGCGGGGGGGCTTCCGGTGCTGGGACCCGCCAGCTCATCTGCGGCCGGGACGCTCATCGAGAATGGCGTGACGGGATTTGCCGCCGGAACCGGCGACGAGGCCGTCCGGCGGCTCCGCGAGCTGATCGAAAACCCCGGCCTGCGGGAACGGCTCGGGGCCGCCGCCCGGAAACGGGTGGCGGAACGGTTCTCCCTCGAAGCGAACGTGCAGCGCACGGAAGCCCTCTACCGGGAGGTCCTCGGCTGATGTGCGGCATTGCGGGACTCTGGGCGCCGGGAATCCCGGCCGGTGAACGGCACGGCCGCCTCCGCCGGGCCGTGGAGCGCATCGCCCACCGGGGTCCGGACGACGAGGGCGTCTACGAGGACGGCCCCCTCGTGCTCGGCCACCGCCGCCTCGTCGTCATCGACCGGACCGGCGGCACGCAGCCCTTTGCCGATCCCGAAGGCCGCGTCGTCGGCAGCTTCAACGGGGAGATCTACAACCACCGGGAGCTTCGCAAGGAGCTCGAGGCCGAAGGCGAGCGGTTCCAGACCCGCTCGGATACGGAAGTCCTCGTCCGGGGGTTCGCCCGCTGGGGCACGGACGCCTTCCGCCGGTTCGACGGCATGTTCGCCGCGGCGCTCTGGCAGCCCAAGGAGCAGATCCTCACGCTCGTGCGGGACCCCGCCGGAGAGAAGCCGCTGTTCTACACGGCCGGAAACCCGGGCAGCGGCGAAGCGGGCCTTGGCTTTTCGAGCGAGGTGTTCTCGCTCCTCGCCCTGCTGCCGGAAGCGCCGCCGGTTTCGATGGAAGGGCTCTGGTCCTACCTCACGCTGGGCTATGCCCGCTCGCCCCGGCTCCTGAAAGGGATCGAGCAGGTTCCGCCCGCCACCTGGATCGCGTTCGAGCGGGGCCGCCCGGTCCGGCAGGCCCGCTACTGGCGTCCGCCGGTGGAAGACGGGCCCCGCCGCGAAAAAGACGCCCTGCCCTTCATCCGCCGGGCCATGCGCCTTGCCGTGCAGTCGCGCCTCGAGGCGGACGTCCCGCTCGGAGCGTTCCTCTCGGGAGGGCTCGATTCGTCCATCGTCGTCTACGAGATGCGGCAGGCCGGCGTCGAGGACATCAACACCTTCAACATCGGGTTCAAGGAGGGCCAGGGTTACGACGAGAGCCCTTACGCCCGCATGGCCGCCCGCGAGGTGAACAGTCGCCATCACGAGCAGATCTTCCGGGTGAGCGAGGAAATACTCGAATCGGTCCTGAACGCCCTCGACGAGCCCATGGCCGACTCTTCCGCCATCGCCGTCTGGGTGCTCGCCCGTCACGCCCGGCAGAACATCACCGTCGCCCTGGGCGGCGACGGCGGCGACGAGGTGTTCTGCGGCTACGAGCGGTTCGCGGGTGTCGATCTCACCGAGCGGCTGCCCGTTGTCGTGCGCCGGCTGCTCCAGCCGGTCGCCCGGTTCATTCCCGACACCGGAGGGTACGGGAACCGGGGCGAGCGTCTCCGCCGCCTGCTTCGGGACAGCACCTACCCCGGCGTCGAGCGGCTGCTCCGGTGGCAGTCCATGTGCCCGCCCGAGGCGGCGGCCGCCTTCCTGAGGGAACCGCCCCGGACACCTTTCCGGTGGCCGCTCCCCATCGTGGACCGGTCGAGCGCGGGCGTGCACAGCCTCATGCTGGCCAACTTCGAGAGTTACCTCGGCGACGACCTGCTGGTGAAAACGGACCGCATGACCATGGCCCATGGGCTCGAGCTCCGCTCGCCGTTCCTGGCGAAGGAACTCGTCGAAGCCGGGTTCTCGCTGCCCGCCGCCGGGCTCCTGGACCGGATGCAGCTGAAAATCTGGCTGAAGAAGGCCTACGAGAAGGTTCTTCCCCGGCAGATCGTCTACCGGAGAAAACACGGCTTCGGCGTTCCGATACATCTCTGGCTCCGCAAGGGATACCAGGAGTGGGCGTCGTCCCGGATCCTCCAGGCATCGAGCCCCCTGTACAACCATCTTGCATACGATGCCGTGAAGGCGCTCTGGCAGGGTCATCTCGCGGGCGAATTCGATGCCGGGCAGCGGCTCTGGGGCCTGATCGTGCTGGATCATTTCCTCCGGAGAATCCGGTCATGAGCCGCCCACTCCGCATCGTCCGGATCATCGACCGGATGAACGTGGGCGGGCCGGCCATCCACGTCACCCTGACGAGCGAGCGGCTGAACGACGGGAAGCGGTTCGAAACCCTGCTGCTCCGGGGCGAGATCGCCCCCGGCGAAGGGGACATGAGCTACTTGCTGGAGGGCCGGAAGATCCGCCAGCAGTATCTTCCCGCTCTCGGGCGGAGCATCTCGCCCTGGAACGATCTCAAGGTGTTCTTCGAGCTGGTCGGGATTCTCCGGCGCGAGAAACCCGATGTGGTCCATACCCACAAGTCGAAGGCGGGTCTTCTGGGCCGCCTCGCGGCCTTCCTCGCGGGGGTTCCGGTACGGATCCACACATTCCACGGCCATGTGTTCCGGGGGTATTTTTCACCGCTCGTATCCCGGCTGGTCGTGATGACCGAACAGATGCTGGCGCTCATCACCGACCGGATCTTCGTCGTCGGCGACCAGCTGAAGGTCGAGATGACCGACACCTACCGGCTCTGCGCGCCGGAGAAGATCCTCGTGGTGCCGCTCGGGCTGGATCTCGGCTCCTTCGCGGACGCCGCGAGACCGGGCGGAGGTGCCCGGGAACTGATCCGCAAGTCGCTGGGAGTGCCCGCAGACCGCAAGCTCGCCGGGATCGTCGGCCGCCTGACGAAGATCAAGAACCACGGCCTTTTTCTGGAAGCCGCACGGCGGGTCCTCGAGACGCGCACCGATACCGGCTTCGTCATCGTGGGCGGCGGAGAGTGCGAAGCGGAGCTGAAGGCCCTCGCCGGCAAACTGGGTATTGCGCAGCGGGTGCATTTCCTCGGCTTCCGGACGGACACGGCGCCGATCTATGCCGCGCTGGATGCCGTGCTGCTCACCTCCGACAATGAGGGAACCCCGGTGACGCTTATCGAGGCCGGGGCCGCAGGGCTTCCGGTGATATCGACAGACGTGGGCGCGGTGAGGACCGTCGTCCTGGACGGGGAAACCGGTTTCGTCGTCCCGCCGGGGGACGCCGCCCAGCTCGCCGCTCGCCTGAACCGTCTGCTGGACGATCCGGAACTCAGCCGGCGGCTCGGCGCCGCCGGACAGCGGCACGTGCTGGCGAATTTCTCCATCGAGCGGCTGTGCGACACGCTCGGCCGGCTTTACGAGGAACTCGTCGCCCTAAAGCGCTGACCAGACGGCGTCGAAACCGGTGGCCGTAAGATCGTCGTCCGCGAGATTTCCCAGCCAGTCCCGGCCCGCACGCTGCTCCAGCAGTTCCGGGGACCGGGCGACCTCGATCGCCTCGAGCCGGAAACCGCTCCCCTCCAGCAGCTTCCGCCAGTCCGACAGCCGGAGCCGGTTCACGTAGGCGGACCGGTTCGAGGTCATCGCGTTCCAGAGCCAGTCCGGATACCGGAGACAATCGAGCCAGCGCTCCGGGTCCTGAAGATGGTAGTGATCGCGCAGGTCGGCACGGACGAGCAGCCGTCCGCCGGGCGCAATGACCCGACGGATTTCCTGCACCAGCGCCGCCGGTTCCCGGAGGTGCTGGAAAACGTTCGAGGACCACACGAGGTCGAACGAGCGGTCCCCGAACGGGAGGCGGCGGCCGTCGTACAGCCGGAAGTCGATCCGCCGTTCGGCCCCGGTCCGTGGTGTGAAATATCCGGCGATGTCGGCAGCCGAGGCCGACGCTGCTCCGTCGTCGAGCGCCTTGAGGAGCACGTCCGGCGTATGGCCGATCCCGAGCTCCAGGATTCGCTGCCCGGAGACCTCCGCGTGGCGCCGGTAAAAGGCATAAATGTCCGCCACCCGGTCCGGGAGGCGGTTCAGCCCCGTGGATTCGTGCCGCCCCTGCGCCCACCGGCGCACGGGCCCGATTCCCAGAACGAGGTTCTGGGCGATTTCCTTCGGGGGGAACATGGAGGGAAGTGTAGCAGGCGGAAGGCGGCGGGCTATGCGGTCAGCGTCACCTTCACCCAGTTCCGCTTGCCGACCTTGATGGTGAGTTCGGCGGGTGCCTTGTACGACACCTTCACGTCCGACACCTTTTCGTCGTTCACGGTGACGGCGTTCGACTCGATCTTGCGGCGGGCGTCCTTCTTGGATTCGGCCGCCTTGGTATCGGCGAGGAGATCGACCAGCGCTTTCTCGCCTGGGAAAGAAAATTCGGGAATATCCGTCGGGGTTTCCCCCTTCGAGAACTGCGCCTCCCAGTCCTGCTGGGCTTTCAGGGCTTCCGTCTCGCCGTGGTAGCGGCCGACGATCTCGCGGGCGAGCGCCTTCTTGGCGTCCATGGGATGCCCGGACTTGCGGGCAGCGATCTCCTCCATCGGGAGCGCCGACAGGAGCTCGTAGTATTTCCACATGAGGTCGTCCGAGACGCTCATGAGCTTGCCGAACTGCTCGAGCGGCGGTTCGGCGATGCCGACGTAGTTGCCGAGCGACTTGGACATCTTGTCCGTGCCGCGGATGCCCTCCAGCAGCGGCATCGTGAGAATGCACTGGGGCGTCTGTTTGTACGCTTCCTGGAGCGCGCGGCCCACCAGCAGGTTGAACCGCTGGTCGTTGCCGCCCAGTTCAACGTCCGCTTCAAGGGCCACCGAGTCGTACCCCTGAACGAGCGGGTAGAGGAACTCGTGGATGTGGATCGGGGTCTGCGCCCGGTAGCGCTTGGAGAAGTCGTCGCGCTCGATCATGCGGGCGACGGTGTAGTGGGACGAGAGGCGGATGAGGTCGCTCGCCGTCATCTTCCCCATCCATTCGCTGTTGAAGCGTACTTCCGTCTTCGCCGGGTCCAGGATCTTGAACACCTGCGTCTTGTAGGTCTCGGCGTTCCGGCTGACGTCTGCTTCGGAGAGCGGCGGGCGGGTCTCGTTCTTGCCGGTGGGGTCGCCGATCCTTCCCGTAAAATCGCCGATCAGGAAGACCGCCTTGTGGCCGAGCTCCTGGAAGTGCCGCATCTTGTGGAGAAGAACCGTGTGTCCCAGATGGAGGTCGGGGGCCGTCGGGTCGAAGCCGGCCTTCACGCGGAGCGGCCGGTTGTCCCGGATCGACTTCCTGAGCTTGTGCTTCAGCTCCTCTTCGGGGACGATCTCCACCGCTCCCCGGCGGATCAGCGCCCACTGGCGGCCGAACTCCTGTTCCTGTGCGGGACTCAGTTCGATCTGGTGGTCTTTCTTCTCGGCGGTCACCGCTGCTCCTCGAGCGCCCGGTTCACCCGGACGATTGAACGGCTTTTCCCGGTTTGCGGGTCGATGTCAATGACGACGCCGCAGAGCCGACCGCCGCGTTCGGCCATCTGGCCCTTCTCGGGGATCTTCGTCGTGAACCGCCGGACGGAGATCTCGGCGTCCATGCCAATGACGGAATCGTAGGGACCGGTCATGCCGGCGTCGGTGATGTAGGCCGTTCCGCCCGGCAGGAGCCGCTCGTCCGCCGTCTGGACATGCGTGTGGGTGCCGACGACGGCGCTCACCTGCCCGTCCAGGAAATAGGCCATCGCCTGCTTTTCGGAAGACACCTCGGCATGCATGTCGACGAGGATGCAGCCCGTCTCCTTCTGGAGCTCCAGGACTGCCTTTTCGGCAGCTTCCCACGGGTCGCCCGGCACGGGATTCATGAACACCGCGCCCATGATGTTGGTGACGCCGATCTTCACGCCGTCAGGACCGTCGAGAACGATCGATCCCTTCCCAGGCGCGCGGGAAGGATAGTTGTACGGCCGGAGCAGCAGCGGGCACTGGTCCATCGCCGGGACAATCTCCTGTTTGTCGAAGATGTGGTTGCCGCTCGTGAGGCAGTCCGCACCGGCGCCGACCAGTTCCTTGTAGATTTCGGGCGTGATGCCGTGCCCAACGGCGGCGTTCTCGCAGTTGGCCATGACGAGATCGACGCCGAACTCACGGATCACGCCGGGCAGGAGCTGACGGAACGCCCTGCGTCCGGTATTGCCGAAAATGTCGCCGGAAAAGAATATCTTCATGCCGTCACCCGTGCGGCCGGGACCCTTCGGCCCGGACGCACCGGCCCAGGTTCAGCGCGCGAATTCCGTCGCGCGGGTTTCGCGGAACACCGTGACCTTGATCTGGCCGGGATAAGTCACCTCGGCCTCGATCTTCTTGGCGATCTCGCGGGAAAGCATGTAGGCCTCTTCGTCCGTCACCCGGGAGTTGTCCACCATGATGCGGAGTTCGCGGCCCGCCTGGACCGCGTAGCTGCGCTCGACGCCGGGGAAGCCGTTGGCGATGCGCTCCAGCGACTCCACCCGCTTGATGTAGTTCTCCATCTGCTCGCGGCGGCTGCCGGGGCGGGCCGCCGAGAGGGCGTCCGCCGCCTGCGTGATGGCGGCCCAGATCGTGGGCGGGTCGTCGTCGTGGTGGCAGGAGACGCCGACGATGACGTCTTCCTTTTCACCGTACTTCCGGAGCAGGTCGCCGCCGATGTAGGCGTGCGGTCCCTCCACGTCGTGCGAGACTGCCTTGCCGATGTCGTGCAGGAAGCCGCAGCGGCGCGCCATCGCGACGTTCAGCTTCATTTCCGACGCCATGATGCCGCACATGAAAGCGACTTCCATGGAGTGGGTTAGCTGGTTCTGCGTGTAGCTCGTCCGGTACCGGAGCGAGCCCATGAGGTGCATGACCTCCGAGTGGAGACCTGTGATGCCGAGATCGAGGATCGCCTGTTCGGCGGCCTCCTTGCAGGACTTCTCCACTTCCTTCTCGGACTTGGCCACGACCTCCTCGATGCGGGTCGGATGGATGCGGCCGTCCTGGATCAGTTTTTCGAGCGACCGCTTGGCGACTTCGCGCCGGAGCGGGTTGTAGCCCGAGATCACGATGGTCTCCGGCGTGTCGTCGATGATGAAGTCCATGCCCGTGGCGACTTCGAGGGCGCGGATGTTGCGGCCCTCACGGCCGATGATGCGTCCCTTGATCTCATCATTCGGGATCTTCACGACGCTCACCATGCGTTCGGCGGCGTAGTCGCCCGAGTAGCGGTTGATCGCGAGGGCGATGATCTTCTTGGCGTTCTCTTCGGCCTTTTCCTTGGCCTGGGCTTCCGCCTGCTTCATCACCCGGGCGGCCTCGAGCTTCGCCTCGTCCTCGACCGTTGCCAGAAGCTGGCGCTTCGCCTCGTCCGCCGTGAGCGAAGCCGTCTGCTCGAGCTGCCTCTGGAGCTGTGCGTGCTTTTCCTTCCAGGTCTGCTGCTGGGTTTCGACCACGCGGGATTTCTCGGCAAGCTGCTGTTCGGTGCGCTTCAGGCCGTCGCGCTGACCGTTGAGGTCGCGTTCCTGCCGGTCCAGCTTGTCGAGCCGCTGCTGAACCTCGCGCTCCTTGTCGCGCATGCGCTTTTCGGATTTTTCCGCCTCGCGGAGCGCCTCCTTGGCGTCCTTTTCCAGTTCCTCGCGGGTCTTCTGGGCCCGGTCGCGGGCCTTGTCGACGATTTCCTTCTCGATTTCACGGGCCCGGAGTTCAGCCTTCTTGATCATGTCCTCGCGGATTTTCTGGGACTCGGCCATTGCCTGCTGTTCGCGGCTCCGGCCGAGGAACATCGCACCCACGACTCCGGCCACGAGGCCGGCGACGCCCGCTCCAATGCCTATCAGTGTATCCATGTCAGTCTTCCCTTCTCGAAACGATATCGAGGGAGCGCCGGTCCGTGATGACGGCATGAACCGGCCGGTCCCAGGGCTCCCTCGGCAACAAATCAACCAGATGTCCGTCCGGAATCACCCCGATCGCCCGGCCCCGGAAGGCCGGATCGGCAAGAACCCGGTCGTAGTAACCTTTGCCGCGGCCGAGACGGTACCCGTCCCGGTCGTAGGCGAGCGCCGGGACGACGATGACGTCGAGCCCGGCGAGCGGCGCCGGCTCGCAGCCGGGGGCCGGTTCGCGGATGCCGAAAGCGCCCGTGACGAAGGGCCCGGTGGTTCCCGCATAGCGGAACTCCAGCCGTCCGCCGCCCGTGACGCAGGGCCAGGCTGTCCGCACGCCCCGGCGCTCCAGTTCGGCGGCAACGGGCGCAAGATCCGGCTCAGGCTGCTTGGCATGAAAAAGCGCCGCCGTCCGTGCCTTTGCGAGCGACGAATCGCGGAGCAGGCGCTCGGACGTACGCCCGGAGAGCTCCGGGTAATCGGATGCCCTCAGGTTCCCGAACCGGGACCTGAACTCCTGCTTCTGCTGCGCCGCTGCCGAAACCATGAACCGCCATCCTGCGGCTCCGGGCAAACGCGATCGAACGCCCGGGGCCGGGCAGCCGTGTGTCTGGATATCGGATCAGGCTTCGCAGCTCAGCGTCCCGTTACGGGAATGAACCGCGCCGGGACCGGAAGGTCCCGCTATCGGAAGAACCGGTCAGGGCCGAAGATGAAACCGTCCGCGGTTTCCGGGCGGTCCGGACGCCCTGCGGCGTCCGTCAGCAACCCGGCGAACCGGAACAGGAATCCGCGCGGGACGCCCGGCCGGGTCAACCGGATGGCCTTCTCCGCCGCAGAACAGCTTCTCGACAAACAGTTTTCCAAGAACCACGAGGGCCCCCAGGAAAACAGAGATCGTCAGGAATTCAGTCATTTAACCAGTCTTCGTCAGTGAGCCTGCTGTTCGTCAGGAACAGCACCGCACGACTGCCGGAAAAATTATATCCCGCCGGGGGCTTGAGTGCCAAACCCCGGGCGGGATATCCGCGATTAGTTTCCCCCAAAACGCCGTGGTGCCGTCGTGTTCCTGAGACCCACACCTGTAAAGGTGGGTGTCGTAAACCGGGTTCCCTTACGGGTACCTGCCCGGATCGCCGGTAGCTGGCGTCTTTCGACGCGGCGCGGCGCGATCAGCAGCCTCCCGGGAACCTGTTGGAACAACTCCCAGAGAACTCGAATAGGCTCAGCGAACTTGTAACGGCATGTCCACGTACGCCCCAGGGGTATTTCAAACACTTATGTAATCGTGCGGCGGGGTTCCAGCCCCCGTCCCGCACAGGCCGTCCATCAGTAGTGCCCCGTCCTGCCTCCACAGGCAATAGCAGGGGACTGCCTGGGGCCGTATCCTACCGGAACAAGGGCAGATTTTATTTGGAGGGGCAGGTAGGTTATACAGGCTGGCCCGCCCGCAGGGCGGCCTAGGCCCGCCCCGGAGCAACCTTCCGGCAGGGGTTTCAGACAGGAAATTCGAACATGCTCGGACGCCTGATCGTCACCGCCTACATCTTTTCCAAATACCTGCTCCTGAAGGTCATGGACAAGGTGTTCGTCCGGCGGATCTGGTGCTGGCTGATCCAGAAGGACTACGTGAAGCTCACCGGGCCGGTCCTGTTCCGCAAGGCTTTCGAGGATCTCGGTCCGACCTACATCAAGCTGGCCCAGATCATCGCCTCGAGCGAAGGGCTGTTCCCCAAGGACTACTCCGAAGAGTTCCGCAAGTGCCTGGACCGGGTTCCGCCCTTCCCCTTCCATGAGGTCGAGAACACGATCCTCAAGGAATTCGGCAAACCCTACGACCAGATCTTCCGCGACGTGGAGAAAAAGCCCATCGCCGCGGCGTCGATCGCCCAGGTCCATTTCGCCACGCTGACCTCGGGCGAGGAAGTGGTCGTGAAGATCCAGCGACCCCGCATCGAGGAACGGGTGGTGAACGACATGCGGATCATGCTCGCCATCGCGAAAGCGATTCAGGCGGTAGTGCCGCACATGGAACTGGCCAATCCGGTCGGCGTGGTCGAGGATTTCAGCAAGACCATCGTCGAGGAACTGGACTTCCGCAAGGAAGGCCGGAACATGGACCAGTTCAACGAGATCATGAAGCTGGCGGACAACTCCGCGGTCGTCGCGCCGCTCGTCTACTGGGACTACACGACGAAGAGCGTCCTCACGATGGAGCGGTTCAAAGGCTGGCGCGTGGACGACTACCAGGCCATCCTCGCTTCACCTTACGACAGCGAGGAAAAGCTCGTCGCCGGCCTGCGAGGCTGGTTCCAGTGCCTGATCCTGCATGGCTTCTTTCACGGCGACGTGCATGCCGGAAACCTGATGCTGCTTCACGATGGACGGATCGGCTTCCTGGACTTCGGCATCATCGGCCGGTTCAACGAGAAGCAGCAGAACATGGTGCTGGAATACATCATGGCGTTCCAGCGCGGTAACTTCCGCAAGCTGGCCGAAGTGCTGGTCGAGATGGGCGGCGTCGAGGACTCCAGCAAGCTAAACATTGATGAGTTCACGGCCGATCTCCAGAAGGTCTACGGCCCGTGGCTCCAGATCTCCTTCTCGAAGCTCAAGTTCGGAGAAGTACTGCCGGAAATCATGCGCGTATCCGTGAAACACCGGATGCGGCTGCCGAACGAATTCGTGCTCATCACCAAGCAGATGCTCTACTTCGACCGCTATGCGAAGAATCTCGCCCCCAAGCTCAATATCTTCAACGACCCGCGGCTCGTCGGCTTTATCTGGACCGATTTCACGATGGCCAAGAAGCTGAAGATGGAAGGCAAGCTGCCCGCGCCCCAGACGGCCTGAGCCGGCAGGGGTCAGGCAACGCCCGGAGCCGCGCCCTTCCAGGGGCGTTCGAAGAAGTCGCCCAGGAGAGTGTTCAGGACACCCGTGCCCAGGTAGTTGTACGGCACATAGACCAGGCCGCAGCGCCCATCGAGCTCGCGGAAGAAGAAGATGTCAGTGTCCTGCTTCCGGCCGCCGCTCGAATAAACGTAATAGAGCTTGGTGAGGTCCACCTTTTTCGTAACGAAGGGGAGCGAGGTCTCGCACGAAACCGGCATTCCCCATTCGAAGCGCAGGAGATCGCGCAAGGTGTCGCCGAGATCCGGCGGCAGACCGAACCGCTTCTGGTAAAGGAATTCCACCGCGATCGAGTGGGGCTCCTGCTTGCGCGTGGCAGTGATCTCCATGCTCAGCAGCTTGCCAAGATCTCCCTTCCCCTTGTCCTTGATTTCAGGGAGGTTGATCACGAGCCGGCGGATGTAGAGCTGATTCAGGGCCTTCTCGACCTTGGCCGCCGACTGGGAGACGTAGAACTCGGGGGGAATGCCGGTGACTTCCTCCGCCAGTTTCGCCACGTCGGGGGCGAATTCGCGCGCGAGCGCCGCATACGCCCTGAGATCGCCCTTGGGGGCCGCCTGAACTTTCGACGATAGCTCCAGCAGGAGTTTCGAGTAGCGGCTCGTAAACCGGATGAGCTTGCCTTCGGCTCCCGCCACGTTCTCCAGCTTTTCAAGCTGGAGTCTCTCGGGGCCGGAAATCGCCCCGTGCTGCGGCGCAGATTCTTCGCCCCCCAGGATCGAATCCAGCGTCGGTTCGTCCTTGCCTGGCATCGGCGGGCGGCTGAGCGCCGGATTCGGCGGCCGGGTGGCACCGGCAGGACGGGTAGCGGCGGGCGCCGCCGTCTTCTGCGGAGGAACCGTCTTGCCCCCCTTGTCCTTCACGAGCGAAGCCCAGGCAGTGCTTCCCCTCGAATTTTTCATGTACTGCTGGGCCTTCTCGAGCTGGCCCACCAGCTTGCGCTCCCGGACTCCGAGCAGTTTCTGGCCAAGCAGTACGACAACCCCTTCGAGCAGATTCAGGACCAGATCTTCCTCTGGCAGATCGAAAGACACCGTCGTCGTCGTGGTGTCCGCCTGGAATATCTGTAGCAGGTAATTTCTGACGTCGTCGGCGCTGGCCTGCTTCAGATCCTCCAGGGAAAGCTGGCTCCCCGAACGGCCCGCCACGACGATCAGGCAGTACTGCACGGCGCCGGCCGCATTCGTCACGTTAATGACGAGATGCAGCTTCTGCTGCTCGGTGCCCCGGACAATGATTTTGAAACGGAGGTTCTGCACAGGTCCGGAATTTCAGTCCGCAAAAGGGGTTAATGGGGACTGGTTAACTGCTCCTGCCCCCGGTTTCAAACGGCCCAGACGGCCAAAGGTTACCGCCTGGCAGGATTTTTACTTTCGCCCCGGCGGTCCGGTTCCCAGCCCAGAAACCGGGCGGCCGGGAGCACTGCGCCCGCCTGTTCTTCCAGCAGATCCAGAGCGAACCGGTCGACAGCGCCCAGAATCCCAGGCCGCACCTGGAGGCGCTCCCATCTTTCCGGTGGCGTCCGGCGGAAATAGTCGAAGCTCCGGAGCTCCACGGGTGTGATCCGTTCGCCCGCAGTCACCTCGGTACAGAAGCCGCACACGGGCCCCTTGGCCGACCGGACGAACTTCCAGGCCGTCCGGGACGTGGACCGGCCGCACTGAACACAGCGCGTAAAATCCGGGGCAAGACCCTCTCGGGCCAGCAGCTCGAACGAGATGACCGGACGGACGATGGCGGGATCGAAAGCAGGGTCGTCCAGGAGCTGGAGCCCCCGGACGAGCAGGTCGAAGAGTTCCGGATAAGGGACCCCCGGAGGGGCAAACCGGTCGGCGAAATCACACCAGAGGGCGGCCGTCGACAACCGCTCGAAGTCCCGCGAGATCATGCCCGGCTTCCCGGCGCTTTCCACCCGGTTCAGGACCGCCCGCTCGGTGCGGCCTTTCCTCCAGGAGGCGAGAACAAGGCGGTAGAGGTCCAGATGCCGCCCGAACCGGTCCCGGGAGGCCCGCGCCGACTTGGCCAGTGCGATGATCTTGCCGGCCTCGGGACTGAACAGCGTCACAATGCGATCGGACTCTCCCGATTCTCCGAGCCGCAGGACAACGGCCCTGTCGACGATCTCACTCACCGCCGCTTGCCTCCCGGTTCCCGGAGAACCGCCTGCTGCCAGCGCAGGTCGAGGGCACCTGACTTGAAGCCGTAGACTGACTGGAAAGCCGCGTCGGTGTCCTTTCCGCTGGCGTAGGCATCGACCAGATCCATCAGCTTGCGGCGAGGGTAACTGGTAGCGAGAAACTTCACGAGCGAAAATGCCTGTCCGTACAGGAGACTCGCCGTCGTAGGGTCGGCGGAGTTCCAGTTGACCCCTTCCATCGCCCGGATGGCGAACGGCTGCCAGCCCTCCGGGATCCTGTAGGAAGCCCAGGTCTCTTCCGACCGCCGGGGCTCCGACATCTGTGCGATCCCTTCGTGAAGCCACCGCGGGACCCGGTTCCCGGCAGCACCCGCCCGGTCGTGAATCAGGGCATGAGCATACTCGTGGAACAGCGTGTTTCGGGTTTCCTCAGAAATCTGAAGGGCCCGCTCGGAAGGGACCCGGATCTTGTAGCCGTCGAAAAAGCCGCCGGACCAGTCAGGGGCAAAGCCCCTTGAAGCCAGATCCCGGAAGCGGCCGCCCGAGAACAGTACCACAGAGAACTTCCGCCCCTGGGTGTGCCCCACGATCCGGCCCACTTCGACATAAGCCCGCTCCATGACCGTGAGGAGCTGGTAGGCGGCGGCAAGGTTCTCGCTGCCGTCGAACTCGACCCGGAAATGGGCGCTCTCCCGGTCCGTGAAACCGCCGGTGATCTGCTGCTCGGTTTCGATGCGAGCCAGCACCGTGCGGGCGCCCGAATCCTCGGGGTGGGCTTCCACATGCCGGGCCAGATACCTGGCCGCCTCGCGGTCCTCGTTGCGGCCGTGCAGGACGATCCCGATCATCCCTTCGATGCCGTCCCCGGGTCCGCCACGGTCGATATAGCCCTGCAGATGCTTCAGCGCGGAATAGTGATCCCCGGTCTGGTAGGCGGCGACTCCCCACGGTTTCAAATAGTCCCAGAACGGCGGGCCGAGGGCATCCAGTTCCTCGAATGCGGTTACGGCGCCGGCCGGATCGCCCCGAATGGCAAAGAGATAGGTTCCCTTCAGGTTCAACGCGAAGGCCCGCAGATACCGGACCCGGCGCGGGTCCGCCGGGTAAAGCTCGCCGATTTTAGCGGTAAGCCCGATGGCTTCATCATATCGGGCCTCGCGCAAGGCCCGGCCGTAGGACTTGAGTGCCTGCCGGAGCTCTTCGGTATCGGTCGCCTGAACGGGATCGAAGGCCAGCACGATCCGGGGACGTCCGGTCACAGGATTCTCCGGCAGACTGAACTCGGGCAGCCGGCCGTCATCGACGATGAAGATACCGGTATCGTCGTTCTGCATGCCGGCCGCTTCGGCCGGAGCGCCTTCCGGCGGTGCTCCGGCATCCGGACCTGCAGGGACGGGCGGCGTAGCTGGCGGAGACGTTTCCCCGGCGGCCGGAGGCTGTGCGGGCAGCGGCCTGAACAGATCACAACCAGCCGAGGCGAGTACGGCCGCCATCCCGGCGGCGAACATCGCCCGGCGGCCTATTTCGCCGGCTTCAGTTCGGGACCGGACGGGCTCACGATGGCGAAAATGTGGTTCCGCGTGGGCATGTTCTCGTAACGGATCACGAGTTCGTCCCGCGAATCCCGGTTGAGGTCCACGCCATAGGTGAAGAAGGAACACGGCACCTTCACATTAACCGCTTCTGATCCGTATTTCGACGGGGTGGACAGCGCGACCGTGAGCTCTTCAGGTCCCCGGGCCTGCATGAAATCCTTCAGCCCGTCGCCATTGAAATCGTTACCGAACAGGTAGCTGGCGCCGAAAGACGAGTTGGTCGGCTTGGTTTTGAACGAAAAGCTCCAGCTGTCCGACTTCGAGGGCTTTATCGGGAAACCGCCCTTGGCCTTGTCGTAATAGTAGTAATCGTACTGGATGCCGAGAGAACCCAGTGTCAGGAACCGGAGGATCTGGGTAATGCCGAAGGGAAAATACTGGACCACGATGTCCGGATAGCCATCGTTGTTGAAATCGCCGCTCCGGGCCGTCTCCGAGAAACCGCTCGTGTTCCACTTCCGGTCGGGTTCCTTCGGAAACGAACCCTTCCGGTTCAGGAATACAGAGGTTTCCAGATCCACATCGAACGTCGCCAGATTCGTGATCTTGAGGCGGGTCGTATAGGCGTCCAGAAGGCCATCCTTGTTAAAATCCACAAGGAACAGCCGGGTGACGGCCTGAAGCCGCGAGTATTTGAGAATGGCGGAGAACTTGAACAATCCGAGATCGATTTCGTAAGGCTTTTCCTCGTAACGGCCGCCGCCCTTGCCCCTGAAGACACTCATCCAGTCGAAGCGGATCGACACGAGATCGGGTACGCCGTCGCCGGAAATATCCCCGATGACGATGTCCGGGAAGTCGAAAGCCCCCCGGAACTGGAGCTGCGACACACGGTTGATGATGACGTCGTTCTCCCAGTGGGATCCCCACAGGGTCCGCAGAGGGATTTCCAGATACTGCTGCCGTGCCCAGCCCTGCTCGCCCTGGGTCCAGACCGCCGTCTTCCGGAAACCGGGCACGAGCACGTCGTCTCGCCCGTCGCCGGTCCAGTCCTTCACGAAATCGAACGACACCGCCAGGGATTCATCCACAAGCGGGAACATGGTGGGCTCGTCCATCAGCTTGCGGGGAGTCTCTGCGAGCCTGCCGCCCTGCCAGGGGTGGTAGATCACGCCGTCAGCCGTGAGGAATACCAGTTCCACCCCTTTCGACGCCGGATCGACCTCCCCCAGATCTACGACCGCGGCGTCCGCAGGCACCTGAAACACCTGAGCCGCCGTTTCCGCGAACTGTCCCGGCGCACTGCCGGGAAACACGTTCACCCACCGCGTCAGGGAGTTGGAGGTTTCGGACACGACGTTGGAGATTGAGACGATATCGGTGAATCCGTCGCCGTTCAGGTCGCCGAAAAGGCAGTTCCGCACTTCGCCTTTTGTCTTGTGCTCCGTGACGTGGAAGGAAGGTTTCGCAGCAGCCCTGGACGGAACAGGCGGCATGACGATAAGGAATGTCAGCAGGATGGCGGCCAGCGGGCGTCGGCAGGTGGTCATAGCTTACCGGTTCAGACGAGCGTGATCGCCCGTTTGCCTTCCCTGACCAGAACGGGGGCTTCGAGCGAAAGTTGCAGTTCGGCGGCGAGACGGCTCCGGAGCATTTCCGGCTCCAGAACCTCGTCGATCCAGCCCCGGTGGGCGGCGTATTCCACCGTCACGGTCTTGTCGTGCCGCGCCACGGTTTCCTTCATCTCCGTCTCGATGCGTTCACGCTCCGCCCCTTCGGCGGATGCCAGCTTCTCGCCGAACACGACCTGCCCGACCTGCGAGGAGGCCATGACGGCGATTTCGGCCCACGGCAGCGCAAATGTGCGCCGGGGCCCGAATGCCACACCGCACATGGCGTAATAACCCGCCCCGTATGCCTTGCGGACAATGACGGAAAGCTTGGGCACTGTGGCGCGGGACAGGTTCTGGATCATGCGGGCCCCCGCATGGATAATCGCCCGGTGCTCCGCCTTCGAGCCGACCATGAAACCGGGCACATCCTGGAAGAACAGGAGCGGAACGTTGAAAGCGTCGCACAGGGAAATAAACCAGGCGGCCTTGTCGGCGGCCGCAGTATCGATCACCCCGCCGTAATAGTTCGGCTGGTTGGCGACGACACCCACGGGAAATCCGTCGAGACGGCCGAAACCGGTGAGCATCTGCCGCGCGAACCGGGGGCGGAGCTCGAACCAGCTCCCCGAATCCAGCACGCACTGGAGTACCTTCTTCATGTCGTAGACCTTGCGCGAGTCCTCGGGGATGATCGTGGCGATTTCCCCCGTCTGCCGCCCGGGGTCGTCGCCGGACAGGCGGCGCGGCGCCGGCTGCCGATGATTGGTAGGCAGATATGAGAGGAACCTGCGAATCGCCTCGATGCAGGCCTCGTCGCTCTCGAGCTCCATGTCGCCGACGCCGGACACCTCGCAGTGGATCTTCGATCCGCCGAGGTCCTGCTCGCTGATCTCCTCGCCAACGGCGGCCTTCGCCAGCTTGGGGCCAGCAAGGAATGCAGAAGCACGCTCCTTCACAAAGGGGGCGAAATCGGCGAGTCCCGGCACGTAGCCGCCGCCCGCCACGCAGGGGCCGAATACGCCGCCTACCTGCGGGAAAATGCCCGAATAGAGCGCCATGCGGTTGAAGATGTCACCCGCATGATTGTGGTCCGGAAACACGCTGTCCTGCTCCGGAAGAAACGCCCCGGCACAATCCACAAGAAAAACCGTCGGAATCCTCTGGCGGTAGGCATACTCCTGGGCCTTCAGGATCTTCTGGATGGTCTCCGGGTACCAGGCGCCGGCCTTCACGTCGTTCAGGTTGGCGATCATCACCGCGGGGCGGCCCTCGACGAGGCCCCAGCCGGTAAGCACGCCTGCGCGCGGGATATCGCGAAGGGCAGCCATGTACTTGTTCATTTCCCGGAACGTGCCCGGGTCGAACAGGCGATGGGCCCGCTCGAGCGCGAGCAGCTTGCCCCGCTCATGCTGGCGGCGGATGTTTTTCTCGCCGCCGCCGGCCTCGACCGTTTTCGTCAGCCGGTCGAAGTTTTCTTTCTTGGCGGCGTAGGTAGCTTCTTCGCGGATCGTCTTTCGGTCGGCCATCGCTCTGGGGACTCCCGCCTTGCGGCCTCTGGGCCGCGGGCCCTGCAAAGTAGCTGGAATCCGGCGGTTGAACCACCGCGGGCGAAACCGTCTATTTTATCCCCGAGCCCTCGAGTGCCTGTTCGCGGGCCGCCTGCGCCCGCATCGACTGTTCGACCAGGGATTTCTTCACTTCCTCGAAGTATTCCTTCGGATGCTGTCCGGGCTTCGGGGTGCCGACATAGCGGGTGGCGACTTCTCTTGTCGTTCTTTCGGATCCGGCAGGACCCGGAATTTCCACAGGAGCAGGTTCCCGAGGTCCGGGAGCCCGCCCTGAAACCAGCCTCTCGCCTTCGGGCGTGACGCTGGAAATGCTGATACCTCCGCCCTGCAACCGCATCGACTCCGTGAAAAGGGTGACGGCCGAGTCCAGCCGTGACGCAAAGCTGCTAACGAGGACGTTGGCTACAAAAAGCATGATCGCGGTAAAAACCACCGCCGACTTCACCCACGGATCCGCCTCATTGAACCGGTCGATCAGGAAGAAAGCCGCCACTCCCAGCAGGATGCCGAGCACGACGGTCCCGAACGTCCAGCCGGTATCCCCGGTCGTCTGATGGGCGGACAGCAGGCTGCTCGCCGGATTGGGGAAATGGATCGCCAGGTCGAGGGCCAGAAGTTCAGAAGAACTCGGCAGCCGGGACAGGCTGAACTCGAACAGCTTGACCGGCGTGTTGTCAGCCGGTTGAGGCAAGGCCGCGGGAGGAGCCTCTGCCGCCGGCTTTACCTGTGGTTCCGGAGAAGGCGCGTCCAGTTCCACCCGCTCCAGCGGCGAAGCGCCCGGGCTGCCAGCGTCAAGATTGACCGCCTGACTCCGGTAAGCCTTCGGGATCTGCTCGTAATAGGGAACGACATGGGGACGGCCCTGCGAGTCGTAATATCGCCAGTCTGCCTTTGCCCGGGAGGCCGCAAGCAGACACAGGACGAACATCAGCGCCGGTAGCAACCTGTTCCTTGGAAAGGTTTCCATATCCCCCGAACCCCTGGGCAAGACTGAGTCCGAATGATCCCGCCACCGGACCGGAGAGTCAAGAAACCGGGGAAAGGGAAAGCGGCATCAGCTGCGAAAGCCGCTGAAAAACCCCTTTTCCTCGTCGATGGTCTCACCGCTTGCCTCGGCGAACTCCTTGAGCGCCTTTTTCTGCTTCGCGTTCAGCTTCCTGGGGACCTCGATCTCGATGGTGACGAGGAGATCGCCCTTGCCGTATTCATTGAGGCGCGGGACGCCCTTGCCCTTCAGCCGGAACACCTGCCCATGACTTGTGCCCGCCGGGATCTTGAGCTGCGCCCGGCCTTCCAGGGTCGGGACTTCCATTTCGCCGCCGATAGCCGCCATGGGGAAGCTCACCCGGCGGAGCAGATGCAGGTCAGAGCCATCCCGTTCGAATTCGGAATGCGGCTCAACCTCCAGAACGACATAGAGGTCTCCCGGAAAACCACCCTTGCCTCCGGGCGGAAGATCGCCCTCGCCCGTGAGCTTGAGATGCATGCCATGGTCCACGCCGGCGGGAATCTTGACTTCCAGCTTGCGGCGCATCTCGGTCGTTCCGCGGCCGTAACATTTCGGGCATTTGTCCTTGATGACCTTGCCCTCACCGCCGCAGGTCGTGCAGGTCCTCTGCATCGTGAAAAAGCCCTGCTGGAAGCGGAGCTGGCCATGCCCATGGCAGGTCGGGCAGGTATCCGGATGGGTGCCGGACTTCGCACCGGAACCATCGCAGGCGTCGCAGGTGACGTTCCGGGGAATCTCGATGGTCTCGCTGCCGCCGAAAGCCGCCTTCTCGAACGGGATGCGCAGACGGTACCGCAGATCCTGACCGCGCCGGACCTGCTGGCGGCGGCCTCCTCGGCCGCCCCCGGCGCCGCCGAACAGGTCGCCGAAGATGTCTCCGAACACGTCGCCGAAAGGCCCCGCGTTACGGAAATCGAACCCTCCGCCGCCGGGGCCGCCGCCCATACCGCGCTCGAAGGCCGCGTGGCCGAACTGGTCGTACTGCCCTTTTTTCTCCTGATCGGAGAGGACGGCGTAGGCTTCCTGGATTTCCTTGAAGCTCTCTTCGGCAGCCTTGTCCCCCGGGTTCTTGTCGGGATGGTACTTGAGCGCGAGTTTGCGGTACGCGCTCTTGATTTCGGCCTCGGAAGCCGACCGGGAAACACCCAGAATCTCGTAATAGTCCCGCTTGCTCATGGGCTACTTTCCCCGCCGGGCGCAGACCGTCCAGCCCGGTGCGGAGGGCAGAGACAATCAAACCACGACCGGGCCCGGGTCAAGGGGGAAAGCAGCGGAAAATCCGGCCTGATATCGGGGATTTCCGGGTGAAAACCCGGTCAGGAGTTCTTGGAAACCGCTTCGTAGAGAGCTTCCGTGATCTTGTGGGAAGCCGTCTGGAGCTGTTCAAACGCCTGTCTCAGCTTCATGGCGTCCCCGGAATCCCGGGCCGCCTCCAGCTTGGCAATCAGGTCCTTGAGCTGCTGCTGGTCGGAGGCGTTCACCACGTCGCCCGCCTCTTTCACCAGCTTGTCCGCCTGATAGAGCAGACCGTCCGCCTCGTTCTTGAGCTCGACGAATTTCATCCGTTCTTCGTCGCTCTTCTTTGCGCTCTCCGCTTCCTTGACGAGGTTCTCTATTTCGCTCTGCGAGAGGCCCGAGGCGGCGGTGATGCGGATCGACTGCTTCTTGCCGGTGCCGAGGTCGGTCGCCGACACATGGGCGATGCCGTTGGCGTCGATATCGAACGCCACCTCGATCTGCGGCACGCCTCGGGGCGCCGGGGGAATGCCGACGAGCTCGAAGTTGCCGAGCATCTTGTTGTCGGCCGCGATCGGGCGTTCGCCCTGGAACACCTTCACGGTCACCACCGGCTGGTTGTCCTGCGCCGTGGAGAAAACCTGTGACTTCTTCGTCGGGACGGTGGTGTTCTTTTCGATGATCTTTGTGAAGACTCCGCCAGCCGTCTCGACACCGAGGGAAAGCGGCGTCACGTCGAGGAGCAGCACGTCTTTCACGGCACCGGTCAGCACGGCTCCCTGGATCGCGGCACCGACGGCCACGGCCTCGTCCGGATTCACGCTCCGGTTCGGCTCCTTGCCGAAAATCTCCTTCACCTTGGCCTGGACCTTGGGCATGCGGGTCATGCCGCCAACCAGAAGGACCGTGTCGATGTCCTTGGGCTCCATGCCGGCGTCCTTCATGGCCGTCTGGCACGGGGGCACCAGCCGGTCGATGAGGTCGCTCACCATCTTCTCGAATTCGCCGCGCTCCAGCGTGTAATTCAGGTGCTTGGGGCCGGTCTTGTCGGCGCAGATGAAAGGGAGGTTGATCATCGCCTCGTTCGCCGTGGACAGCTCGTGCTTTGCCTTTTCAGCCGCTTCCGAAAGCCGCTGGAGTGCCATGCGATCCTTGCGGAGGTCGATCGAGTTGTCTTTCTGGAACTTAGTGATCAGCCAGTCGATGATCCGGAGATCGAAGTCCTCGCCGCCCAGGAACGTGTCGCCGTGCGTCGCCTTCACGTTGAAGACGCCTTCGGAGAGTTCGAGAATCGAGATATCGAACGTGCCGCCACCGAGGTCGAAGACGGCGACTTTCTCTTCCTTGCCCTTCTTGTCGAGGCCGTAAGCGAGCGCCGCGGCCGTCGGCTCGTTAATCACGCGGAGCACGTCTAGGCCTGAAATCTTGCCGGCGTCCTTGGTCGCCTGCCGCTGCGCATCGTTGAAGTAGGCCGGGCAGGTGATGACGGCCTTGCTGATTTCCTCGCCAAGGTAATCCTCGGCGGTGGACTTCATTTTCTGAAGCACCATTGCGGAGATTTCGGCAGGAGCGTAGGCACGGCCACGGGCTTCGACCCAGGCATCGCCGTTTTCGTGGGGAACAATCTTGAAGGCTGCAATCGACTTGGTCTTCTGGACCTCGGCATCCTCAAACCGGCGTCCGATGAGACGCTTGGCGACGTAGATCGTGTGCTCGGAATTCGTGACGGCCTGGCGTTTCGCGACCTGGCCGCACAGCCGCTCGCCCGAGTCCGTAAAGCCGACAATGGACGGGGTCGTGCGCGCGCCTTCGGAGTTCGCGATCACGACCGGACCTGAACCTTCCATGATCGCCACGCAGGAATTCGTCGTTCCCAGATCGATCCCGATGACTTTATCGCTCATCCGGCGAAACCTGACCTAATCCCGGCGTTCTGAACGCCGCTCAATTGGGCTCTCCGGAACCCGGAGGAACCTCTCCGCCGCCTTCCCCTGACGGTGAAGCGCTGCCTGCAGCCCCTTCGGCGGGGGCCGACTCCGCAGCCGACGGGGGTTTAGAAACCCCCACCAGCGCCGGTCTCAGCAGCCTTTCGTAAATCATGTATCCTTTTTGATACAAATCAACCACCTGACCCGGCGGAACATCCGCAGTTTCAATCTGTTGCATCGCCTGGTGAATGGCCGGGTCGAAAGGACTCCCAAGACCCGCTACAGGCCGGATTCCGAATTTATCCAGTGATTGCTGGAACATGGCCGCCGTCATCTTGATGCCGGTAACGAGTTGCTCGACGGCCGGATCCTCCGGAAGACCCTGGAGATGAGACAGCGCCCGCTCGAGATTGTCGAGCGTCTGGAGCACCTCGCCCGCAAACTTTTCGTGTCCGAACCGGATCTGGTCGAGGCGTTCCTTTTGGGTGCGCTTGCGGAAATTTTCCTGCTCGGCAAGCGAGCGCTTGTACTTGTCCTCGGCTTCCTTCGCCTGAGCCTGGGCGGCCTCGAGTTCCTTTGAAAGGGTCTCGATCTGGGCTTCCATCGCCTGCATGACGGCCGGATTGCCACCAGTGGCACTCCCAGCGGGAGGATCTGTATCGATCTCGACGCCTTCCCCGCTGGCAGCCGGCGCAGGGCCCTGACCGGCACCGGAGTGTTCCCGGGAAATCCGCTCGACACTCTCCAGCGCCTCGCGCATCAGCTTTTCTGGATCAACCGTCTTCGACACGCCGCGTGTCCGCCTTTCGGATGGAACCCTTGTGTTTAACCCACGAGCGCGGGCCGGGCCAGTCCTGATTCTCCCGCCGCCCGGGACAGTCTCGCGGCAAGATAACCGACCACCGGAACGATCCGTTCGTAATCCATGCGGGGTGTGCCGAGCACACCGACGATACCGGAGGGTTCCTCCCCGTCGGGCCCGTATCCCGCCACCACAAGAGCGACCGGAAACGACTCGATGCCGGTTTCGGAGCCGATAAGCGTTTTGGGCTCCCGGCGGACCGATCTGGTGACCACGTTGAGAAGATCCGCCAGCCGCTCGCGCTCTTCGAGTATCTCGAACGCCGCCCTCAGTCGCCGCTCGTCACCCGAGAGCTCAGGCGCCGTCAGCACGCTGCGGATGCCGTCCAGAAACAGCCGGTTCGCAACGGTTTCCTGCACCACATCCGGCAGCGTCTGCCCGGCCAGCGTGAGCGCCGAAGTCCTCAGGCTGTCGTATTCGTCCCGGGCCCGGCGGAGTTCCTGCTCCACCCGGTCGCGCAGTTCCGGCAACGTGAGACCGTGGAGGATCGTGTTCAGGTAGTTGTTGAACCGCTCGATCTCGCCCGCACCATAATCCTCGCCGGAAACCACCATCCGGTGCCGGACATCGCCCGACTCCGTCACGAGGATCGCCACAATCTCATTCCGCTTGAGCCGGTGAAATTCAAACCGGCTCAGGCGTTCGGAACCCGGCGCCGGAGCCAGCACCACGCCGGCGCTGTTGGAGAACAGGGCAGCAAGACGGGATCCGTGCGGCAGTGCATCGTGGAAATTGGCGGCGGCCGAGAGTTCGGAATCGATCCGCTCCGCGTCACGGCACTCGACACCCGATGGCTCGACGATCTCGCGCACGAACAGCCGGAAACCCTCATCTGTCGGCACCCGACCCGCCGAAGCATGAGGCTGGTGGAGAAGGCCCTCGTCGGTGAGCTGGGCCATGACGTTCCGGACCGTGGCGGAAGAACAGTCCAGACCGCCCTCGCTGACCAGTTGCGAGGACGCCACCGGCTCGCCGTTCCGTACAAACCGCTTGACCAGTGCCCCGAGCACCGCAAGCCGCCGGTCCTGTTTCATCCGAGTGGCCATATATCCAGGTGGATCCGTCCAGAAAAGTTCAAAAATTTCAGAAACTTAGGCGATCAGCCACATCCCAATTCTAGATCGGCGGGCCGCCCTGTCAAGAAGTCGCGCACCGGACCTTATCAGGCAAGGATGGCAGCGATCACACGGTTCGACAGCAGCACCGCCGCCGGCGCCAGCCGGTAACGGTTCACCGGAACGGGCAGCAGCCAGCCCTTTGCGGCGGCGAGTTCGAACTTGCCCCGAAGCGGGGCGACGGCGGTTTCTCCGAACTCGTCCGAAAGCTCGTCGAGATCGAGACCTTCTTCCAGCAGCCGGAGCCCGAGAAATACCCGCTCCTCAAGCGCCTTGGCAGAATCGATTGTCTCGAATTCGGGACAGAGACTGCGTGCCGCTTCAAGGCGTTCCGTAAGGGCGGATCCCGGAGATGCAGAGGCGAGCGCGTCGATATACTTACTGTAGCGCTCGAACGGCCGGGGGATCGACCACCGGAGCGAACTGCCGCCGCCCTGTTGCCAGAGGCCGTGGGCGCCGGCACCGAGGGCCAGGTACGGCACCCGCCGCCAGTAAAGCGAATTATGCACGGCCTGATGACCGGGCCTGGCAAAGTTGGAAATCTCGTAGTGCTCGTACCCGGCGGAAAGCAGAAGCTCGCAGGCGCCGTCGAAACAGTCTGCCTGGAAATCACCGTCCGGCACCGTGAGCGAGCCTTCACGGTGCTGCCGGCCGAATTCGGTACCCGTCTCGACCGTGAGGCCGTACAGAGACAGATGAGGCACACCCGAATCGATCGCCCGGCGGACCCCGTCCAGAAAGCCATCCACAGTCTGCCCCGGCAGCCCGTACATAAGATCGAAAGTCCAGCTGGCAAGGCGGCTTGCGGCAAGATCGCCGATGGCGGCGAGCGCCCGCTCCAGAGAGTGCACCCGGCCGAGTTTTTCCAGAATGGCGGGTTCGAACGTCTGCACGCCGAGACTGATCCGCCTGATTCCCAGCTCCAGGTATTTCTCGATCTTGCGCCGGTCCAGGGATTCCGGATTGGCTTCCAGCGTGACCTCGGTGAGCTTGTCCCAGCGAACCCAGTTCCTGAGCACGCGGATCAGCGAGGACAGCTCTTCCACCGCCACCGATGAGGGTGTCCCGCCGCCGAAATAGACGGTCTCAAACCCCGGCGGATGCCCCGGATTAAGGCGGGTTTCTTCCACCGCCGGTGGCACCAGAAGCTCCGCTTCCCGGCGGAGCCGGTCGAAATAGATCTTCTCCGAATCCGCAGGCAGAGAACCATCGGGCCATGAGTTGAAGTCACAGTAGTGGCACTTGCGCGCGCAGAACGGAATGTGGATGTAGAGGCCCACCCGGAGTTCGCGGGCAAGCGGGCGGCCGGGAACGGGACTGGCTAACGGCATGGGTCAGCGGCCCTCCGGAGCCGGGGAATGGTAGACCGGCACGTCGGCGATCCAGACCCCCGCTTTCCCGTTTTCGCTGCGCAGGAGAACCTTTCCGTGGCCGTCCACGACTGCGGATGTCCCGTTCAGCGTGGCGCGGATCATCGGAATTCCGGTTTCGGCCGAACGCCAGGTCGCGAGCATGAGGTGCTGCTCCTGTTCCGGCGTCAGGCCGAACCACTTGTCGTTGGTCATGTTGATGATGAGATCCACCCGGCCGTCGCCTGAAATAATCGAACGCGTAAAGTAGGGGAGAATCGCCTCGTAACAGATCGACGGGAGAATTCTGAGTCCCTTCCAGGTCCAGAGCACCGGCCCCGGCCCCGGATCGAACTGGGCGACGCCGCTGAACAGGATGTCGCTCTTCGGCCAGAAATCCCGGAACGGCACGTATTCGCCGAACCAGAGGAGCCGCCGCTTCTCGTAGACCTGGTTGCGGATCGTCCCGTCCTCCATCGGCTCGATGAACACCGACCGGTTGGTCACGCGGTCTCCATCGAAGCCCACACCGCTGGCAATCATCGGAACCTTCCGGTTCAGAACAACCTCGTTCAGCCGGTCGGTGAGCCTCAGACCGTAGCTCCGCTCCGGCGGAAGATCCTGCCCCGGAACAACGTACGGGAATGGCAGCGTGCTCTCGCTAAAAACGACCAGTTCGGCGCCACGGTCCACTCCCTCCCTGTAGAGATCGATCAGTTTCTGGAACCTGCTGGAGCCGTCGCCGGATTTGAGCGCGTGTTTCAGCGGGAAGTCGGTTTGAACCAGAGCGACCTTCAGCATCCGGGCCGGCACGGGCAGGCTCCGCGGCAGCGATACGGCCAGCATAACCACGGCAGCAGCGGCCCACAGGCCGAGCCGCCATGGCGGGGTCTCGCGGAACAGCGCCCGGCGGCGGACATACCACTCGGCACCGAACGCACTCAGGAGGCAGATCAGCGCCGAGAGAACCCGGACATCGGGCGGATTCAGGTGGAAGCCGGGCAGGATGTAGTATTCGACGCCGAGGTAAAACGGGAACAGTTGCGGCAGCAGGAGATAAATCGTCACGTAAGCGAGCGGCCAGGCTTCGGGCGGCTCGAGTTTCGCTCTCCGGACGAGTTGCACGGCGGCTGCGGAAGCGAGGGCCAGATACAGCCCCATACCAGCCGAAAACAGCACAAACGCGACGACGCCGATGGCGACCGGGAGATTGCCGAACACCGCGACGGTCTCGATGATCCACCAATAGATAAAGAGATGGCAGGCGGCCCCGGCGATCCAGCCGGTTGTGAACACCTGCCGGACCGGAAGTTCGCGAGCGGCCATCTGGATCAGGGCGACGGTCAGGAAACTCGCCACCGCCACATGGAACGGCGCAACGGACAGGGCATACGCAGCTCCGGCCAGAACGCCCATCAGGGCGGACCGGGGCGGAGGAAGCCACCGGGCGGCGGCTTCGCGAAACCGCTGCATGAGACTCACCATTCCTTCCAGAAAGAGTAGGCTCGCAGTGCACCCATGGCCGCCGCACGGCCGGCGCTCCGGAGCGGCGCACGGCCCGGAGTCACGAGAACCGCCGCGGCGTCGCCGAGCCCCCATACGAGGCCCTTGCGGACAGCGTCCCCCGGCGAGCGCACCGGCTCGTAACCGAACTGGGTGGCGAGCACCCGGGCCTCGGTACGGAGCCGGGCCCATTCCTCGCCGAGCGGCCGCTCAACCGAGTGGTACACCTTCGCCGACGGCGCGTAGGCGATCTCGCCGCCCTCTTCCAGCACCTGCCGGGCCCAGCAGAGATCTTCCGCGATCTCCACTTCAGGGAACGGCCGGAAACCCTGCCGGCGAACCATCGAAGCGGCATTATGAAACCGGCACCGCTCGACGAGCCCGGCAGGCGAAAGCTCCCGCAGGCCGTATTTCGTGGCGCGGAAAGCATCCTTCCGGCCCGCGCCGGAACGGCCAAGACGGAGCCGGTCGAGCCGGGAAGCCTTCGGCCGTGAAATCTGGCGGGCCGAGGCGCCCATCACCCGCGAAGAGATATCAAACGGAAGCGACAGTTCGTGCAGCATCTCCCGGTGGGCGGGCACGGCATCCTGCGAGAAAAACGCGACGAGCGGCGCATCCGTGTATTCCATCAGGTGATTGCGCGTGCGGCCGTGGTTGAACTCCGCCCGGGGGCGCTGGATCACCCGGAAGCCGGCACGCTCAAGAATCTCGCGGCTCCGGTCGGTGGAACCCGAATCGACTGCAATGCGGCTCGTGATTCGCACGCCCGTCTGCTCGGCAAGGGCTTGCACAAGGGCCGGCAGCGTCTCTGCGCCGTTCAGAACAGGTATTGCAACCGATATTTCAGGGAGTTTGCCGTTCACGGATTCAGTGCGCCTTTCGCCGGCCGGCCAGCAATTCGTAGAGGCCGGATATCCAGCGGGCATCCTCCTCGATGGTTTTGACCGGCGGAGCCGAGGCGGCGATCCGGCGGCGGGCGTCTTCGTCCGAAGCGAGCCGCAGAAGCCGGTCCTTGAGAGCCGTGGCATCCCCTGCCGGAAACCTCAAGCCTCCCGCTCCGTCTTTCACGAGTTCGCTCATGCCGCCAAGATCCGAAACCACGACCGGAACCGCGCGCTGGAACGCTTCGTGAATCGTGAGCGGCGAATTCTCCCACCACAGGCTCGGCACCGCCAGCACGTCGAGCGAACCGTAGGCTTCGTCCCGGGTGGTGTCGTCGAAGGCACCCGCCCATTCGACCGGGAGTCCGGCCGAAAGCCGGTCCAGCAGACGGACATATGACGGGAAGTGGGAACGATTCCCGTAGATACGGAGCGCCACCGGACGGCGGCTCTCCATCTGAAGCAGCCGGAACGCCTGGATCAGCACATGAACGCCCTTATGCGGCGCCAGCGTGCCGCAGAAACCAACGGTGAATACACCGCCGGGTTCAGGATTCAGGATGCGGGCAGGCGGCAGGAAACCATAGTCAGAGTGCCGGATCCGCTCTTCCTGAATTCCCCACTCGATCATCCGGTCCCGGAGGAATGCCGAAGGAGCGACGAAAAGATCAATCTCCGCGCAGGCGGCCTTCAATGTCCGTTCGCGCAGATCGAGATCCCTGCGGACCTCACGGGGCAGGTACTTGGGCGGCAGTCCGGCAACTGCCGGCACCGACGGACCCAGCTTCCGCACGAGCGACCTCAAGCGGCCGCCGCCGGGACGCAGGGAGGTAGCAGGGCTTCCCGAAAACGCTTCGATCCGTTCGGCGACCCGGCCTCCTGCGGAAATGTCCAGATACATGCCGGCAATGCAGGATGCGCATTTGTCCGGGTCGACCGTCTCGCAGATCCTGCCCGACTCGTCCAGCCGTTGTCCGCCCCGGGCACACGTCAGCCAGAAATCGTGCAGATGCATGATCCTGGGGACATGCGCAGGAACCCGCGCCGCGAGCCCCGCCGACAGGTGCAACCAGTGATGGAAGTGCACAGCATCGGGTACGAACCGGCGAAGCTCGGCGTCGAAGAGGCTCTCGATCTTGCGGTCGATGAAACTGTCCGAAAACCGGACATGATCCTGCGGCTGGTTGATCTCGACGACGTTGAGCCCTTCGCAGTCATATTCACGGCGCGAATAAGGCGGCAGTCCCGGCCGGGTGTCGGTGGTGAACACCCGCTGGTCCGCGCCTGTCAGCTTCCGGACGGCGGACGCCAGATGGAATGCATAGGTCTCGGATCCGGCCCGGTGGGCCGGCAGGAAGTTGTGGATGACCGACAGGACCCGCATGAACCACCGGCAGCCGCGTCAGGCGCCGAGCCCGCGGCGTAGCTCTTCGAGACCGTTGCGGTACAGACTGTCCGCATCTTCCAGCGAGATCAGGTCGTCCAGGATGCGCCGCGCCGATTCCCGCGGCATGGCCCGGACGAAATCAACCGGCGACTTCGCCCGGTCGCCGTAACCCGGCAGCGGCTCGCGCCACCATCCGATACGGGTATTCCTGCGGAAAGCGGACAGAAGCCGCGGCAGCGCTCTCGGATCGCCCGCTTCGAGTGCACCGTAGTCGTCTCCTCTCAGGGTAAACAGGAGCACCGCCATGCGTGTCTGCCGCACCGCCCAGTAGGAAAGGTCCACTCCGTCAGGGGCACAGGATTCGAGCAACGGCACCGGCCGGCGCTTGACGTACCGTTCGCGGAACAGGCGCTCGGCGACGCCGCTGGTCTCGATCACGGCCCTCGCCGCCACCACGCATAGGTTTTCCTCCGATACCCGGCGGTCGGCCGACTGGAACCGGTAGTCGAGAACGAGCCGCGCCGAGGCCAGCTCGCCGGGCCCGGTCCAGCGGCGGAAAAAGTCGCCCAGCGCCCGCACGAGCTTCGGCCGCCCGAGCGAGGGCTGCCGGTAGGATTCGATATCGGCGAACGCCGCCCGGATCTCGGCGAGCGCCACCGGCTCGGCGTCGGCAGGAAACCGGGTGTCCAGCAGGCTGGCGCGTCCGCGGAACAGGAGTTCGCCGATGCACAGCGTCGCTTCGCCTTTCGAGGCGGTCTTGCGAATGACCACGCGGAACCGCCGCCCCGAAACAGGAACAAACCGGGAACGGCCGCTGACCGGATCGATGTCCACCGTCCGGGATTCGTTCTGGTCGTTCACGATCTCGATCTGGACGACGCGGGGACCCGGAACGGATTCCGGATACGAAAGAACGACCTCGTTCATCTCGACAGGGTGGAGGTATTCGGTCTCGATTTCCTCGCCGATACCGAGCAGGCGCCGGGCAGCGCACCAGGGGAGTTCCGGATCCCCGTCCAGCAGATGCCAGGCGGCGAAACCCTCCGGGCCCCAGAGGGGATCCGAAAGCACGCTCGAGGCCCCGATGCTCCGCACGAGCGTTACCGGCATCAGGTCGTAGGTATCCTTGAGGTCGGGAATATCGGTGGGGGCCTCGGGACGGTTCACGGCGGCGGGCGCCGGGGGCAGAGTCAGCACGTCCGGCCGTTCGGCCGCGCAGGCAGCCAGAAGGGCGGAAGCTGCAAGACCCGTTATTTTGCGAAATGCATTCACGTGCCGCTAGAGTATGTAGCACAAGCCCATGCTGGGGTCGCCACCGCCCGCGGGACCGGGGAACGATGACGTGAGTCGCAATATCTGGGAGCGTCACAGGCTGGGGCCGATGGAGGCCTTCGGCCGTCTGCCGGCTGCGGCCGGGGAACCGGTGCTCGTGATCCAGCATGGGGCGGGGGGACAGGCGTCGAACTACGAACCTGTCGTCCGGCAAGTGGCCGAACGCATGGCGGTTCTGGCGGTCAACCAGCCCGGCCACGGTTCGGATGAAGGCCCCCTGCCCTCAACCGTTGAGGAAATGGCGGAGAACCTCGAGCAGGCGCTTTCGGCCCTGAAGGGCCCCATCATTCTCGTGGGCCATTCACTGGGCGGGGCCATCACCATCGAACTGACCCTGCGCGGGCGGGTAAAACCGGCCGGGATCGTCCTCTATTCCACCGGTGCGAAGCTGAAGGTGAGCCAGGCCATCTTCGACGGGCTCGAAAAGTTCTACCACGTCCACAACCGTGAGAGCCTGCGCATGGGCTTCGGAAGCGCCGTCACGGATGAAATCCTGGACCGTTACCTCCAGATGCCCCGGCACCCCACGAACCGGCAGGTCATCAACGATTTCCGGGCCGCCGACCGGTTCGACCGGATGGATGCCGTCTCCGGAATCACCCTGCCGGTACTCGTCGTCGGCGGGGATTCTGACCGGCTCACGCCACCGAAATACCAGGAGTTCCTCGCCGGACGGATCCCCGGTGCCCGCCGGGTGGTGATTCCCGGAGCCGGCCATCAGTCCCATTTCGAAGCACCCGGGGCGTTCCTCGCCGCCGTCCTCGCTTTCGTCCAGAATGTCACCGGGAAGGAGGCAGTCGCATGACGGTAAAACGGAACTTCCGGATCCGTACCCACAAGCGTGCGTCGGTCAGCATCCCCCTGATGGTGATTATCCAGGGGAATGCTTACGAGGGACACATGCGCGAACTCTCCCGCGGAGGCGCGCTGATCGAGAGCGACGAGAACCTCAGTCCCGGCCAGCCCCTCACATTGGGCTTCCGGATCAAGGCGATACCTGAGGTCATCGAAGTGCCGGTCGAGATTGTCTACAAGAACGAAGCCGGCCCGGACCCCCGGATCCAGCGGAAATACGGCTACGGCATGAAGTTCGGTACTCTGGACGAAGGACTCGCACAGAAAATCGACCAGTGGGTGAAGAACGAACGCCTGTTCGGGGATCTCGCCGCCGCACTCACCGAAGCCCGCCGCCGCAGAACCGGCAAGGACGACGACTGACGGTTCAGGACCGGCCCGCGAGCACTGTCTCGGCGTCACCCCACCCGTAAACAACGTGCAGGAACTGCGCGAGGATCTTCCCCGTAGCGCCCCAGATGTTCTCGCCCTTCACCTGGAACTGGTGGACAGGGTATGGCCGCCCCTTCCAGGTATGGGACCGGTGAAGCGTGTAGACCACGGGGTCCATCAGTTCGTCGATAGAGACGTCGAACACCGAGTTGACCTCTTCATCGGACACCCGGAGCTCGAATGGATACGCAAGTTCGCCCACGAACGGCAGTACCCGGTAGTTCGTCACCGTGGTGATTTCGTCGAGTTCCCCGAGAATACGGACCCGCGAGGGCTCGAGCCCCAGTTCCTCCTGGGTTTCCCGGAGCGCCGTCCGCTCCCGGCTCCCGTCGCCTTCGTCCTGACGGCCGCCGGGGAAGCTGACCTCGCCAGCGTGCTTGTTCAGCGAGCCGGACCGGCGGGTGAACAGGAGCCGCGTGGCGCCTTCCTTCTCGAACACCGGGATCAGAACCGCAGCCGGGACAAGACCGGGCACCTCAACACTCCGGACGGGATGTCCGGACAGCCGGGACCTGATCAATTCGCTGGATGAAACAACGGGCATGTTCTGTAGTAAGATAGCGGCTGGTTCCGTAGACGCCCCCGACCGCTTTGGCTAGGGTGCGCACGGTTTTACCGTCAGTCAAGGCGCCCGTAGCTCAACTGGATAGAGCAACGGCCTTCTAAGCCGTAGGTTGTGGGTTCGAGTCCCGCCGGGCGCGCCAGCCTGCAGGACGGATCTCCGCATGAGCGTCGGTTCCGAACTTTCTCCAGCCCCGTGGAACGGGATCTTCTCCCGCTTCCGGGAGCGGCTGCTGGCGGGCGGGTTCGACATCGTGATCCCGTTCCGGGCCGGAACCTACAACGACGCCGTCGCACCTGAATACCGGCTCGCGGCTTTTGACAGGCCCGGAAGTCTCGTGGTGCTCGTCGGCAATACCCGCCGGTTCTGGAATCCGTTCGTCACCGCCTTCGAAACAGACCGGTCGCTCCGGGACGACCCGCATCCGGTGGATCTGTATGCCGAACGGCAGGTGACAGATGCTGCCCGGACCACCGGAACTCCGTTCGAGCTCCGCTGGGCCCATCTTCGCGCAGGCCCTCCAGCCGCCGTGCAGAAGGCCGCCGCCGTGGCGGGCTTCGCCATGACGTCTCCCTCCAGCCTGACGGTGCATCCGGACTACGGCCCGTGGATCGCCTGGCGGGCGCTGGTGGCGTTCGATGTGGCAGGCCCCGCCGCCACGCCGTCCCTTCCCGCCGATACCTGCAGCGGATGCGAGGCCCCCTGCGTCAAGGCCCTGAACCGGGCCCTTGCTTGCCAGCCGGCACAGAACCCCGGGAATGCCGAAGGGCTCTCTCACTGGAAACTCTGGCTGGAGGTGCGGGACGCCTGCCCGCTGGGAAAAAACTGGCGTTACGGGGAGAACCAGATCCGCTATCACTATGCCAAGGAACGGGATGCCATCGCGCTTCCCTGAATTTCAGGGCCCCCTTGAACTCACCGAACATTGTCCCTAAATAGGGGGCGCCAAACGCCGGTTGCATCCTGCATCCGGCCACCCGGTGGTGGGTGTAGCTCAATTGGTTAGAGCGTCAGATTGTGACTCTGAAGGCTGCCGGTTCGAGACCGGTCACTCACCCCAGTCCTGACCCGCTATTCCCGAAGGCCGAACTTCTTGAGTTTCGTCGACAGCGTGCTCTGTGGAATTCCGAGCGCCTTGGCAGCGTCTCCCTTGCGGCGGTGAAGCTCGAGCGAACGCTCGATCAGGTGCTTTTCGAGAGCATCGAGCTGATCCGGAAGGGTCATGCTCTCGTCGAATCCAACTGGCTGGGTCTTCAGTTCGCGGAGCAGCTTCTCCGCCTGTGCGATTTCTGCGACGGTCTTCGGGGTCATCTGACCCTTGTCTCGAATCACGGTAGATATGAAGCCGAGCGCGATGGCGGGGTCGACCAGGCAGTTGGGAGCGATACGGGCCAGCGCCTTGAATATCCGCTCGGTCTCGTCTTCCGATGCCGGCAAAGATCCGCCCCTGAGCAATACCTTGAGACTGTTCTTGAGTTGTGCTTCTGTCACCATAAACGTTTTCCCCCGCGTCTTTCCGGCCGCCCACGGCGTGCCAACCCGAAGGAGAGTCCGGTTCAGAAGCACCCGCCTGGCGGCCAGCTTCCCCCGCGAACCCGACTCTCTACTAGCCCTAGAAACCCTTGGAAGAGAAGTCTACTCTGAAAATAGTCAGGCCGATACCGGTTTCAGTGTGTTCAGGAGTCTTTCATCTTTATCTGGATTCATTCGCATCATGGAAAAATACATAGAACTACTCCACAAAAAACGTCGCGCTTTCAAACGAAAAAACCTAGACGTGTGATGCGTAATCCAGGATTAAGTTTCGATAGTAAACAGTTTAAACCCGCTTGGGCAAAGGCTCTGCCTCTTCTGGCAGCCCTGACACGAATCGACGTAAAGAGAAATATCAGGACATGCTTATCGAAATGATCCGTTCCGAAAAACAACGGATCACTGAATTCCATATTAGCAATTCAATGAAGTAGATTTGACTCCGAGGTCAACGGCGAATTGAACCCTTCCCCGAAAAACCGGCCTGTCGCGCGCGGTCCCCGGCTGCCACCCCGTGTCCTGATCGTTGCCGCCCTGGACCCGTCGGGGGGCGGCGGACTCCTTGCAGACGTCCGGGCAGCCCTTCATTTGGGTGTAAAACCGCTGACCTGTCTCAGCGCAGCTACCATCCAGTCCAGCCGGAAGATGTCGGGTCTGTTCCCTCTTCCTGGCCCTGTACTCGCCCGGCAGATCAAGGCCGTGCTGCGCGACGACGGCCCCGCCGCTTCCATCAAGATCGGGGCTCTGGCATCGGCCGGACAGATCAGGACTGTTCTTGAATCTGCAGGTGCAGGCCGGGGAGTTCCGGCTGTTTACGATCCGGTTCTGGCACCGACCACGGGTCCGGCGTTTCTCTCCCGCCCCGAGATGACAAAACTCAACCGCTATCTGGAACGGGAAGGACTGAGCCGCCTGACATTCCTGACGCCCAATCTGGACGAATATGCCCGGCTGTTCGGCGGGGAAAAGCCGGAAGACCTCACTCGCCGCTTTAGATTCCATCTGCTGCTGAAAGGCGGTCATGCCCGCGGCAGCCGGGTAATCGACCGGCTCTACGCAAATGGGGAGCTGCTGGCAGCTTACGGCCGGAAACGGAAAGCGGGCAAGATCCGCGGAACCGGCTGCGTGCTGTCATCCCTGATCGCCAGCCATCTCGCCCTGGGCCATACGCCGCTCCAGGCTTTCCTGATGGCCGAAGCGTCAATGGACCGCCTCATTGCCGAGGCGAAGCCGCTTGCCCCCGGGGGACCTTCGCTGATGCTCTGAATGGGCAGACAACTGCCTTAGCGCCGTTTCAGGCGGCTGACGACGGTGTCCAGCATGTCCAGGCTGCTGTAGTGAACCGTGAGCCTGCCCCGCCCGCCCGTCCGGTGCTGGATCTCGACTTTAGCCCCGAGTGAACGGGAAAGTTCTTCGGTCAGTTGCCGGACATTGGGATCGGTTTTACCGGAGGTCTTCTTTGAGGATCCCGCACGGCCCGCCCCGGTACTTCTCATTTTCTGGACAAGAGCCTCGGTTTCGCGGACCGAGAGCCCCTCCCGAACCGCCTTCAGGGCAGCGGCCAGAAGCTGGTCCGCATGTTCAAGCCCGAGAAGCACCTTGGCATGCCCCGCCGAAAGCGCCTTGCGGTCGATCTCCTCGAGAACTTTTTCCGGCAGCCGGAGCAAACGGAGCGCGTTCGTGACCGTCGCCCGCTCGAGACCGGTGCGGCTGGCGATCTGTTCGTGGGTATATCCGAATTCGTCCACCAGCTTCTGGTAGCCCCGCGCTTCTTCCACAGGCGAGAGATCCTCGCGCATGAGGTTTTCAAGAAGTGCGATTTCCAGGGATTCCCGGTCGCTGACCTCCCGGATCACGGCCGGAATCCGCTCAAGCCCTGCCAGTTTCGCTGCCCGGGTCCGCCGTTCGCCCGCAACCAGCTCGTAGCGGCCGCCTGAGAGCGGCCGGACGAGTACCGGCTCCAGTACGCCCTTCAGCCGGATCGATGCCGAAAGCGCTTCAAGTGCCGATTCCTCAAAGTGAACCCGCATCTGGCGCGGATTGGGAACGACCCTCGCCAGTTCGATCTGGGTAATGCCGCCGTCCGCAGCCTCCTCACCCTTGCGACCCGCCCCCGGAATCAGGGAGCCGAGACCGCGTCCCAGCGGTTTTGCGCCCTGCTTCATCCGGCCGCCTTCCGCCGGGAGCCGCCTGTCAGACCGCGCCGGTCCAGGAATTCGCCCGCAAGGCTCATGTAGGCCTCTGCACCACGGCAGGAGATGTCATAGGCGATGATAGGTTTTCCGTGGCTCGGGGCCTCGGAGAGGCGGACATTGCGCGGAATTACGGTCCGGTAGGCCGCCTGCGGAAAATGCTCGCGGACCTCTTTTTCGATATCCACCGACAGCCGGTTCCGGGCGTCGTACATCGTCAGGACGATCCCCTCGAGATTCAGGTCCCGGTTGATCGACTTCTTCACGAGCTTCTGGGTTTCGAGAAGGTGGCTGAGTCCCTCAAGCGCGAAGTATTCGCACTGGAGCGGAACGAGCAGCGTCTGCGCCGCCACCATCGCGTTGATTGTGAGCAGTTCGAGCGACGGCGGGCAGTCGATAAAGACGAATTCGTAGGCATCTGCGGCCCCGGCAAGGGCGTCCCGCAGCTTCAGCTCACGGGCGATCTCCCCCACGAGTTCGACGTTGGCCCCCGCAAGGGACTTCGTGGCCGGAATCACGGACAGGTTCTGGATTGACGTCGGCCGCACCGCATCCTTCCAGGAACATTCATGAAGCACGAGGGAGTAGGAGTCGCGGCCCTCGATACCTTCGACCCCGAGCCCGCTGGTCGCATTTCCCTGAGGGTCCAGATCGATCACGAGGGAGGGGTGCTCGGCGGCTGCCAGGCAGGCGGCAAGGTTCATCGCCGTAGTGGTTTTTCCCACCCCGCCCTTCTGGTTCACAACGGCTACGATTTCACCCATCCGGTCACCGGGCAGCGCCGGGAGGCGGCTGCTTTCCCTACAGTTGCCCGGCAAAAGGCCTGCTGGCAAGGGGCCGACAGCCCCAAAAGCCGAATGCCGGGCCCCTTGGGGTCCGGCATCCGGATTGGACAGGCATCCCCGTCAGACCGTTACGGGCAGATCATCAGGGCGGGCACCCGCCTGCCGGGCACTGGACATCGCGCCGGTAGAGAATTGCCGGGACACCGGGCGCCGAGATGGAAACCTCCACCGTCGCGTTTCCGAAACTCGGCCAGTAGATATCCGCCGTCGCAGAACCGTCCTTGGGCAGGGCCCCGATAGCCAGATCGTTGGCACGGACCGTGGCGAACCCGCCGGGCCGTGACAGGCCGCCGGCACAACGGGGACCGGCGCTGTCGGCGATCGAGTCGTAATCACAGAACCGGGTTCCGTTCGAACCGGAGCCCACCGCCGGATACAGCAGTGTTGCGTTATACACGCTGGTGGCCGGTACGGCTGCGTTATAGGCATAGGCCTTGACCCGGGCTCCCGCCACCTCGATCCGGTC
>CAZUMS010000008.1:0-129685 GCA_964621525.1 uncultured bacterium | reverse complement strand
AGATGGAACACTCCTTTAACAGCCCATTGAATCTCTGTTTGCGGTGACGGGATAGGATCGTTCACTCGCGGGTGAGTTGAGGAGAAGGGCAGTAGGTAGAGCGAATCTTAAGGTAGTGTCCTGAAAGTTTCGCTTTTTCCCTGAGAAGGGGAGCGGTCTCTGTATCGGTTGAATATCGTTCCTGCCGGTATCTCAATTCCGTTATGGTTCCCGTTTTTGCTTTTCTCCTCTCGGCCCATCGCGCCCTGCGCGGCGGGCTCCAGCAGCCACCTCATATCGAGATTTCTCCGCTCGACATCTTGGCCTCCCTCGCCCGTTCCCAGAACTCCCGGCTCCTCCGGACGCGGGCGAGACGCCTGGCGAGGGATTTCGGCGCGTTTTCCAGGTGGCCAAGAACATAGTGCCCCAGTTCATGGGCGAGCGTGGCGTTGCGGGTGGTGCCCGTGGTGCCGGAAATTAATTTTTGCCCCCAGTGATTCCAGGGGGTTACGCGCCAATCGGGAACACGGGGTTGTGCTATAATGGTGGTGTGAGGATGGGGCCAACTATCACCCGGCCCTTCGGGCCGCCCTCTTTCAGGGAAAGAGGGCGACGTTCGCACACCATGCGGCGAACCTAGGCGGAAGCGATGTCCCCTTCCTCTGGAAGGGGATGCCCCGGCGGGGCAGGGGTTAGTTCAGACAGAAAAACAGGGGGGGAGGGGTACCCGTCCAGGCGCCACCCCGCGAAACCCGTATAGCCCCGAAATCACGGCCCCAGAACGCCCCATACGAGACACATGTGTCCAGTTTTGCACGCTTCAGCACGGATCGACACGGAACAGACTCGCCCGGCGCTCCGCGCCACCCTCCCTACTCAGGGAGGGTTTCACCCTTCGACGGCCTTCAGGGTGAGCGACATCCGGTCCCCCTCCTTTCCTGTAGGGAGGGGGGGGGCAGGGGGAGAGTCCAGAAAAAACAGGGGGGGGAGGGGCCCCGTCAGGGTCTCAGCGCGTTCACCATGAACTTGAAGAGGGCGGGTTTTCCTTCGGAGAGCAGCTTGTCGGCTTCTCCGCGCCAGAGGTAGTTGAAAACGACACCCTCAATGCCCTGGATGACCGCCCGGAGGGCGACATCGCTCGGGAGGGCGGCGGGTTTCTGCCCCGGCGAGCCTTCGTTGGCAAGGGTGCGGAACATGTTCATGAACTCGGTGTGGACCCGGTCGCGGCGCTCGAGCATGCGGGGGCCGCCGGCGGCGACTTCGTTGACGACGACGCGGGTGATGTCTTTCCCGTGGGTCATCATGAAAATGTAGGTCTCAAACGCCTTTTCCAGCTTCTTGACCGGATCCTTCACGCCTTGGGCGGCATGGCGGATTCCCCGGATCACGGCACTGGCGCCCGTGTCGTAGAGCTCCCCGAGGAGATCGTCCTTATCCTGGAAGTGGATATAGAAGGTCGCCCGGCTCATGCCTGCCGCCTTCACGACGTCCTCGACAGCCGAGTTGGCGAACCCCTTGGCTGCGAAAACCTTGGCGGCAGCGGTAAGGAGCTGGAGCCGCTGGCGGTCGGAGCGATCCTGCGGGGATAGATCGCGCCGGTAGCGTCCCCGGGGGAGCGCCTTGTCGATGGGCAGGGGAATGGCTGGAGGAGTCACGCTGGCGCCGTTGGAGGAGTATCCGTTGTAACCTCCGGAAATGACGTTGCTATCCGGCGTCTGGGCGGTCGTCTTGAATGTCCCGTAGCTCTTCATGGCTGACTGCTCCTTCAGGGTTGTCCCGGCAATGCCGAGTAGAACACTATCGTTTTTATCGGGATTGCCGCAGGCTGTCAACATAGAAATACCATTGTTCTTTTGCTTGCAGGCGAGAGAGGGGCAGCACCAAGGGAGCCGGGATCACCGGAAATATCGAAAAAACCATTAGGTTCCGGCCGGGAAAGCGGCTAATCTTTACTCCGTCCGGGCTGGATGGGGCCTGATGTAGCTGTGCGTGTTGACTCCTGGTGTTCGAGTGAGCTCTTGAGTCCGATGTCCCGGTTTCTGAAGACCCCGTGAGTGCGAAAGATCGTACGCCCCTCCCATCTCATCCAGCCAGGGGAAGTGCGACCTCAGATGCGACGTGCAAGCAGGACGTCGCGGCCGGGGATTCGAGAGCGCCTGCGAGTTATTTGTTACTGGAGTCAACATGAGAGTTTTCGTTGGGAATCTTCCCTACAATGCGACCGCCGAGGAAATCCGCGCGTTTTTCGAGCAGGGCGGCTGTGAAGTCACTGGCGTCAAGCTGGTGACCGATCGCGAGACGGGCCGTTCGCGCGGCTTCGGCTTCGTGGAAGTGACCGACTCGGACAGCGTCCGGGGCGCGGTCGACGGCCTGAACGGCAAGCAGCTGAACGGTCGTGCGCTGACCATCAACGAGGCGCGTGAGCGCCCGGCCGGTGGTGGCGGTGGCGGCGGCGGATTCCGCGGCGGCGACCGGGGCGGATTCCGCGGCGGTGATCGCGGCGGCTTCGGCGGCGGCGGCGGACGTGGCGGTGATCGCGGCGGACGCGGCGGCTACGGCGGCGGGCGCGGCGGACGGGACGAGTACTAAGCTCTTCCGTTCCGACGGCAGAACGCCGGCTCCCCTGGGGCCGGCGTTTTCCTTTTGTGGTCACTTTACTGGAACGACGGTTCGGCTACTCTCGGCCCTCCCGAGCGGCGGCCCCCGTGTGGTTCCCGCCCTAAAACCTCGGTAGAAGGAATAAACACATGGCTATCCGGCTGGCAGTTCTCCCGGGAGACGGTATCGGTCCCGAAGTCGTGGGGGCCGCACTGGAAGTTCTCGAAAAGGCCGAAGGATTATTCGGCTTCAGGATCGAGAAGAAGAACTACCTCGTAGGCGGCTGCTCCATCGACGCTCACGGTGTTCCGCTCACGGATCAGGCCATGGCCGAAATCGCCAAAGCAGATCTCGCGCTGCTGGGTGCTGTGGGCGGACCCAAGTGGGAAGGCCTCAAGTATGAAGTCCGCCCGGAACGGGCACTGCTCCGTCTTCGGGCAGAGCTGGGCCTCTTCGCGAATCTCCGGCCGGCCACGGTCTTCCCCGAACTGGCTGGCGCATCGTCGCTCAAGCCTGAAGTTGTCTCCGGCGTCGACATTCTGGTGCTGCGGGAGCTGACCGGCGGCGTTTACTTCGCCAAGCCCAAGGGCGTCACGACCAACGAGAAGGGTGAGCGCTACGGCGTGAACACGATGGCCTACTCGGAAGGCGAGATCCGCCGGATCGTCACGCTTGCGTTCGAGCTGGCCAGGTTGCGCCGCAAGAAGGTCACGAGCGTCGACAAGGCCAACGTGCTGGAAGTTTCCGAGCTCTGGCGGAACATCGCCATCGAGGTTCACAAGAACTACGCCGACGTGGCCCTCGAGCACATGTACGTGGACAATGCGTCCATGCAGCTTATTCGCAATCCCAGGCAGTTCGACGTGCTGGTGACGGAAAACCTGTTCGGCGACATTCTCTCTGACGAAGCGGCCATGCTGACGGGGTCCATCGGTCTGCTGCCCAGCGCCTCGCTCGGTTCGGCCGGCGGTGCGGGCATCCGCTACGGCCTCTACGAGCCAGTTCACGGGTCGGCTCCGGACATCGCCGGGCAGGGCAAGGCGAATCCCATCGCGACGGTTCTCTCGCTCGTGATGATGCTCGATTACTCGCTGGGGCAGCCCAAGGCGGCGCGTGCGATTGAGCGCGCCGTGAAGGAAACCCTTGCCGCAGGCGTTCGGACGCCGGACATCGCCGAAAAGGGCATGGTCGCTGTGAACACGAAGGAGATGACCCAGGCGCTTCTCGACCACCTGAGAGCCTGACCGATTTACATGGAAAGCGGAGGACAGCGGTTCCGGATCGGCATCGTCGGTGCCGGCGGAGTTCTCGGCGAGGAGATCGTCCGCACTCTTTTTCTGCGGGAATTCCCCGTCGAAACGCTGAAGCTCTTTGAGTCGGATGCCCGGCTCGGCGCAGAAATCGAGTTTGGGACCACCGATCTGCCGGTAGAAACCCTCTCGGATTCGAGTCTTGATGCTCTTGATGCGGTCGTGTTTGCCGCTCCGCCGGAAGTCTCTGCCCAATGGGTGCCGGTCGCGAGGGAACTGGGGCTCAAGGTCATCGATCTTGCCGCCGCGCCAGGCAAAGGAGAAAACGCGAGCCCCTCCATGGATAACCCGGTTCCCGTTCCCTCAGCTGGTGCACTGGTCCTGGAACCGGTCCTGAAGGCACTCCAGTCCGCCGGCGTCCGGATCGAACGGGTGCGGATATCAGGCTTCCTCTCCGTGAGCGAAGCCGGAAGGGCGGGGATATCCGCGCTCTCCGATGGTACGAGAGCGTTGCTCGCCATGAGTCCGGTGGAGGATTCGGCCTTTGGGCAGCGGCTGGCATTCAACGTCGTTCCCGACGCTGCTCAGGGCCTCGATGACCGCGTGGCCCAGGAACTGGCCGAACTGATCGGTATCGACCGGATCCGGGTGTCCGTGATGCAGGCCTTCGTGCCGGTATTTTTCGGCCATACCTACTCGATCGAAGTCGAAACCTCGCCGAGGGTTCCGGTGGAGCGGGCCTTTCAGGTCATGAACGAGACGGATGAGCTGGAACTCGTTTGCACCCGGCCCGAAGATCCGGTTCCGCCTACGGTGGCCCGGTTCGCTGGAACGGACGAAATCGGAGTCGGGAAACTCCAGACAGGGCCGTCGGGACTCCAGTTCTGGGTGGCGGCGGACAATGTCCGGGCAGTCGCCCGCCGGGCGGTTTTCCTGCTCGAACAGCTCTGCGGCGTATAAAACTCTAAATTAATGATATTTCAGTGTTTTTTCTGTAGTAGACCGGGTAAATACTGACACGAATGAAGGAACTCACTTCATTTTTTCCAGTGCGGAAAATCCGGGCTCTTCTGCTCGTCTGCGGCCTCTGCCTCTTGTGGACGGCCCGAGGCCAGGCCGCACCGGGAAACCTCCGCTCGACTATCGATCTCGGCGGAGCAAGCTCGACGGCCATCGCTGCTCTGTTCGATGCCTCGGGCCGTTTCGTGTTTGTCCTGGATCAGGCAGGCGAGCAGATCAGCGTGCTCGACCGCTGGCGCTATTCGGTCCGGAACACATTCAATCTGTTGACCGGGTGCACCCCCGCCGATCTTGAGATTGCGGACACTCGCCTCTACGTCACCTGCACGGGCCTCGACCGGGTCGATGTTCTCGATATCAGCAGTGTGACAGGAGATAGCCCCGTAATCAGCAGGGTTGTCGTCTCGGGTATCGTGGTCGGCGATGCGCCGGGAGCGCTGGCGTATGATGCGGCTTCCGACCGGGTTCTGGTGAATAACCGGGGCACCCTCAAGAACGTGTCGGTCATCGACAACAGCCTCGCGACGCCGGCGAAGCTCATCGACGTCACGGTCTGTTCCGGAAACGACCCGAACGGGATCGCCGTGGCCTCCAACGGCAATGCCTATGTTTCCTGCACCAACGCCACCGTGGATATCATCCAGAACGTCGGCGCGACACCGTCGCTGCTCGGCACGATTTCAGGTTCCCCGATGTCCGGGTTTATTCCGCAAGAGATCCGCCAGCTCGCGGGAACCTATCTCTACGTTGCCTATACGAATCTGCCGGGTACGGAAACCGGTTTTGTCGTCGTCAATTCGGCAACGAATACGTTTTGTGCCGAGCGCCAGTCGGTTGGTTCCGGCGCTGTCTCCATGACCGCTTTCACCGATACCGATAATTCACCTGCACCGATGCTGGGATTCCTGACTGAAAACGGCGCGACCTACACGATGGAGTATGTCGATATCACGGCCATCGAGGCTGGTGCCTGTCCGCCAGCAGGTCCGCCCTCCAGACAGACCCAGAGCCTCACCATTCCATCTGAAAAGCCGTCCAGCATTGGCCGGCGTAGGATCGCATATAGCGAAAGCCTGCTGATTGTCCCTGCGATGAGGCCATACGTCTATACCGTGAGCTCGGCTCCGTATTTCCAGAATGACACGACAGCACTTCCCTTCCTGACCTACAACAACCTGATCGGTACCGACCCGCTGGTTGATCCGGGCGGCATCGATGGAGATCAACCGTTCATCTCCATCAATGTGCCGTTCACGCTGCTGCCCAATTCGAATTTCGATCCCGGGAGCCTCGTCGTCTCGCTTTATCCGGATGGAACGCCTCTCGGCCTCGCGAGTGCGGCCACTGCGGACGGCGGCATCATCGTGATCGAGCCGTCCGACCTCGCGAACCTCACGGATTCCCAGGTTGTGGAAGTCCGGCTCGAAGGCGATTCCGGCACCTCCGAAAACACGGTGCAGCTGATTCGTGTTGCACGACTAGACCTGACTCGCCCGTCGGTTCCCCAGGCTCCGACGGCCTTTTCTACCGGAGATTTCATCTCCGTCGAGTGGCCGGCGAGCAGCGATCCCTGCCCCCTGGACCCGCCAGCAGACTGTTCGGCGCTGGAATCCGGGGACGGTGATGTGGTGTCCGGCGTTGCTGAATACATCGTCCGGGCCCAGTCCCAGTCAAACCCCTCGGTGGTGTTCCTGAAATCCGTATCTGCGGGTTCAGAGAATACCGAGATCGATATATCATCAGCCGGGCTTGGGCTTACAGAAACCTGGCTGGTTGCGGTTGCAGCCCGTGATGCTGCGGGCAACCGCAGTTCGACTTATTCATCCCAGAGCCCGTCAACTCCGCTTCGTGTTGGAAGCTATGCACTCTTCGGCGAGGATGGCGGCTTTGGATGCACGGCTGGGAATACGGGCCATCCACTATTCCTCCTGCTGCTCGTTATCGCCGGAAGCTGGGTTATCCGGCGGCGGACGTTTCTTCCGGGAGAGCGTGGATGAAGCGTCTCGTCTTTCTCTCATTGTTGCTGATCGCGGGCCTCCCAAAGGTCAGCTTGGCCCAGATGACCGGCAATCCAGATCTCGACCGCCTCGGCCGGGGGCGGAAATACTTCTGGTCCGTTGAAGCGGGTTATTCACATTTCTTCCCGCAGCAATCGATCTACCGTGACAACTACGGTCTCGTGAATCCGGGTGCCATCGTCAGAGCCGGAATTGGCTCCCATACCATCATCAGGGACATGCTGGGCCTGGACCGTAAGGAAACCGGGGCCCTCCAGTTCAGCATTGGTGCCGGGTACAACTACTCTTCCCGGAAGGATATCACTGCTCTGCCGGACCTTGAGGACCGTATCCACAGTATCCCGCTCGATGTCACGCTGACCTATCACGCGCGCTATTCACCCAAGCAATGGGTCTGGCCCAGTTTCGGCGCGGGTGCCGATTTCGACATTTTCGTTCACAAGGTCAGCTCGAAATCCGTCTCTGCCCTTGATGATACGACCAAGGGCATGAAATACGGATGGCATGCCGAGGCTCAGCTCAATCTGTCGCTCAACCGCTTCGACCGGTATGCATCGACGACTTCGCGCCGGGCAGGTCTCACGAACACCATCGTCTTCGGCCGGGGCAGATGGCGAAGCAGCCAGACTCCCGGGGGAGCCGGTGGACCGGGGATTTCAACCGAAGGAATCCGGTTCACGGGCTGGCTGATCGATACCGGCATCGGTTTCCACTTCCGCTGAGTCTCAGATGTCCCGGACCATCGTGCTCTTTCTCGAATACGACGGGACCAACTATGTCGGCTGGCAGAGCCAGCAGAACGGGCCATCGATCCAGGACGAAGTAAACCGGGCTTTGTCCGAGCGGACAGGAATACCGGTGACCGTCATGGGGGCAGGCCGGACCGACTCCGGAGTGCACGCACTCGCCCAGGTCTGTTCATTCCAGGCGGAAACCACACTTCCGCTCTCGGCGTTTCGCGAAGGAATCAATGTGCTTCTGCCGCCGGATATCCGCGTGACTGGAGCTGCCGATGCCCGGCCCGGGTTTCATGCACTCAGATCGGCCGAGTCGAAGGTTTATCTCTACCGGACGCTCGAAAGGGGCGTCGGGAGTGCGCTTGAACACTACAGGGCATGGAAGCTCACGGAGCCGGTTGATATCGACCGGATGCGGACCGCAGCTGCCGCCCTGATCGGTACTCATGATTTCACCAGTTTCGCCGCCGCTGATTCCGAGCCCAATCGGATCAAAACGATCACGAAAGTTGAAATTGCCCGGGCGCAAGGGCTCGCCGCTCCGGAAATCCGCTTTGAGGTAGAGGGGACCGGCTTCCTCAAACAGATGGTCCGGACCATTGTCGGAAGCCTGATTGACGTCGGGAGAGGCCATCGTGAACCTGGCTGGATCGGGAGTGTCTTGGATACCCGTGACCGCCAGGCGGCTGGAAAAACTGCCCCTGCCTGGGGACTTTATTTGAGGGAAGTACGTTACGATCCCTCGTGGTTCGTTTCCCGGTTGTAGAAGAGGACTGACCGATGCCGGACACCGTTGAGACCATCCGCAGCAAACTGACTTCCGCTTTCACGCCTTCGATGCTTGAAATCCGGGACGATTCGGCCGCCCATGCCAGCCACAAGGGAGCGCGAAAGTCCGGCGGCGGCCATTACGAGGTCGTCATCGAGAGCGAGCGTTTCCGGGGTAAATCCCTGCTGGAGCAGCACCGGATGGTGAATGATGCACTGAAGGATGAATTCGGCCCCGTAATTCATGCTCTCGCGATCAGGACCCGCGTGCCTGCCGGTCAGTAGTTGCCTGTTCCGGGCCTGAATTTTTCCAGAAGTTCGATGGCGGTGGAGGTTGGCGGGCGGCTGCCGGCCAGGACCTCCCGTTCACGTTCGGCGACCAGCGACGAAATCGCTGGATCCCGGCGGAAAGCGCGCTTCAGGCCGTCGTCAATCACCGCCCACATCCAGTCGAGCGCCTGTTGACGCCGCTTCTGCTCCAGTTCGCCGCTACGGCCGAGAGCTTCCCGGTGGCGGAGAATCGTGGCCCAGATTTCAGGAATCCCGGTTTTTTCCAGAGAACTGGCTGCGAGCACAGGCGGCGACCAGTTGGGGCTGACTGGGCGGAGCAGGTGCAATGCGCCTGCGTATTCTGTGCGGGCACGTTGAGCCCGGTCTACGTTGTCTCCGTCCGCCTTGTTGATCACGAGAGCGTCCGCGATTTCGATGATCCCTTTCTTGATGCCCTGAAGCTCGTCCCCGGCTCCGGCGATCATGAGGACAAGGAAGAAGTCGACCATGGAGGCGACGGTTGTTTCCGATTGCCCGACCCCGACCGTTTCGACGAGGATTACGTCAAACCCGGCTGCCTCGCAGAGCATCATGGTTTCGCGGGTCTTGCGGGCGACCCCGCCGAGCGCACCGCCCGACGGCGACGGCCGGATAAAGGCATTGGCGTCCTGCCCGAGCGCTTCCATCCGGGTTTTATCGCCCAGAATCGAGCCGCCTGAGACCGTACTGGAAGGGTCGACGGCGAGCACGGCGATTTTGCGGCCCTTGCCGGTGAGATAAGTCCCGAAAGCGTCGATAAATGTGCTTTTCCCGGCCCCTGGAACGCCGGTGATCCCGACGCGGACCGCATTACCGGTCTTCGCATGCACCCGGTCGAGAAGCTCCCGCCCGGTCTTTCCATCCTCGGGACGGGTGCTTTCGATCAGGGTGATCGCCTTGGCGAGCAGCCGCCGGTTTCCCGACAGGACGCCGTCCGCATAGGTATCGAGATCAAATTCAGGCATCCGGATCCGGTCAGCTCGCCAGTTTCTGGCGATGCTTGCGGATTTCTCCGATCACCGTCATGGCGGCGCGGGGGATATTGGTGCCGGGACCGAACACCGCCGCAACGCCGGACTTGTAGAGGAAGTCGTAATCCTTCTGGGGAATCACGCCGCCGCAGACCACAAGGATGTCCTTGGCACCGGCCTTCTTGAGCTCGGTGATCAGTTCCGGAACCAGCGTCTTGTGCCCCGCCGCCTGCGAGGAGACACCAACCACATGGACATCGTTTTCTATCGCCTGCCGGGCCGCTTCCGAAGGCATCTGGAATAGAGGTCCGATGTCCACGTCGAAACCGAGATCGGCAAAAGCCGTAGCAATCACCTTGGCTCCGCGATCGTGACCGTCCTGGCCAAGCTTGCAGACGAGAATACGGGGACGGCGGCCTTCTTCTTTGGCAAACTTTTCGACATCGGCCTTTGCCTGTGAAAAATCGTCGCCTTCCTTGTAGGACGCTCCGTAAACCCCGGAGATTGACCGGATGGTCGCATTGTAACGGCCCCAGGACTTTTCCAGTGCGGCGGAAATCTCGCCGACCGTTGCCCGGGCACGGGCCGCCTTGACGGAAAGTTCCAGCAGGTTTCCCTGGCCCGTTTCAGCGCATTTCGTAAGCTCGGCCAGTGCTGCATCGCAGGCAGCCTGATTGCGGGCCTTGCGGGTTTTCTCGATCCGCGCAATCTGGGAAGCCCGAACCTTGTCATTGTCGATATCGAGGGTGTCCACCGGGTCTTCCTTCGCCAGCGTGTATTTGTTCACACCGACGATGGTTTCCTCGCCTGAATCAATGCGGGCCTGACGGCGCGCCGCGGCTTCCTCGATCCGCATCTTGGGCATGCCGCTTTCGATGGCCTTGGCCATGCCGCCCAGCTTTTCGACTTCCTCGATCAGCGCTTCCGCATGAGCCGCCATCGAATGGGTCAGGGCCTCGATGAAGTAGCTGCCACCGAGCGGGTCGATGACCTCGCACACATGGGATTCTTCCTGAATAATGATCTGGGTATTACGGGCGATCCGCGCCGAGAAGTCCGTCGGCAGGGCAATGGCCTCGTCCAGTGCATTCGTATGAAGCGACTGGGTACCGCCCAAAACGGCCGCCAGCGCTTCGATCGTCGTGCGGATGACGTTGTTATACGGGTCCTTTTCCGCGAGCGACCAGCCGGACGTCTGGCAGTGGGTCCGCAGCATCAGCGACGAATCTTTCTTCGGGTTGAAGTGCTTCTTCATCAGCTTCGCCCAGAGGAGGCGTGCCGCCCGGAGTTTCGCGATCTCCATGAAAAAGTTCATGCCGATGCCGAAGAAGAACGACAGGCGGCCGGCGAATTCGTCCACATTGAGGCCCTTGGACTGGGCTGCCCGGACGTACTCGAGGCCATCGGCAATCGTGAACGCCAGTTCCTGAACTGCCGTCGCACCGGCTTCCTGCATGTGATAGCCGGAGATGGAAATCGAATTGAACTTCGGCATGTTCTTTGACGTGTATTCAATGATATCGGCAATAATCCTCATCGAAGGGGCGGGCGGATAGATATAGGTATTCCGCACCATGAATTCCTTGAGGATGTCGTTCTGGATCGTACCGGCCAGCTTTTCCTGGCTCACACCCTGTTCTTCGGCCGCCACGATATAGTTGGCGAGAATCGGCAGTACGGCGCCGTTCATGGTCATCGAAACGGACATTTTGTCGAGCGGGATGCCATCGAAGAGGATCTTGCTGTCTTCCACCGAATCGATGGCGACGCCCGCCTTGCCAACGTCGCCGGAGACGCGCGGATGGTCGGAGTCGTAGCCGCGGTGGGTCGCAAGGTCGAAAGCGACCGAGAGGCCCATCTGGCCAGCCGCAAGGTTACGGCGATAGAAAGCGTTGGATTCCTCGGCGGTGGAAAAACCCGCATACTGCCGGATCGTCCAGGGACGGTAGGAATACATGGTTGCCCTGGGCCCCCGGATAAACGGGAAGGCGCCGGGAATGGAGTTCGTGTCCTCCAGTTTCTCGAGATCCTCTGCCGTATACAGGGGCTTGATGCTGATCCCTTCGGGAGTCTCCCGGGTCAGGGCGTCAACGGGAACGTCCTTAAGTTCCTTGGCGGCCAGCTTCTTCCAGAGTTCCAGGTCGGCGGGTTTCGCAGCCATGAGGGCGAGGTCTCCTCGATCACAAGTATAGGCGGGCCAGTGCCCTGCCGGAACGGTTTAATCCGTCAATTTGACTCGTGAGTCAAGAGGCTGGCGTTATGGAATTGTACGCAGAAGAGGCGGCTTCAGATCCGCATCTTCTGGTGCAGACTGGGCCTGTCAGTCGGGCAGGGTAATGACAACCCGGACCGTGGAGAAACGCGTCGCGGGTTCCAGCGGAATCGGGATAGTATTGAGATCCGGAGAGCTCAGGTCGTTTTCAGACAAGCTGTTGCTGGTGTCATCCGGACCGGTATCGCCGGTATCGGAGGACGTATCGGTTCCAGCAGTAGAATCGCCACCTGTGGTCGTGCCATCCGACTGCTGGTCATCGTTTGAAGCTACCGTTTCCGTCTTGGGGCCGTCGCCGTCTTCAGCAGTGGCGCCGCCAGTGGTTGTGCCAGTCCCGTCACCAGTGTTCTCGGACGTCGAATCGTCCGTTTCCGAAGAGGAACTTCCGGAAGTGCTGCCCGTCGCGGGGGCATCTTCGTCAGCCTGATCGGTCTCGAAGCCGGACTGGGAATTCTGCATGTCCTCATCGGTCATCTGGGACGTCGTGAAACCGCCGGAACCGTTATTGCTTGCTGTATTACCACCATCAACCGTTGTGAATCCTGACCCATCGGGATTAGAAACATAGCCATTGCCCTGTTCAAAATTCACTTCGGACGTATTCGTCTCGGTGTCGTGCCCGACAACGACGATCGATCCGCGAACACCTGCAACGGCCGTCGGCGTACGAATCTCAAACCGGTTCATCTGGGTATTGAGAAACCGGGAGACGACAGAACGAACGCGGCCGCGAAACAGGTCCATGACCGATTCACGCTGTCGGGCTGCCGGATTATAAACCTGCTTGCTGACACGGAGCTTGGAGTTTTCAGCCAGACTCACCACGCTGTCGTCCACGAACAGGATCCGCACACGGCCATCCTTGCCGGTAGTGATCTGGTCGTTCACATGGATTTCCATCATTTTGGTTACGGGCCGGGCGTTCAGTTCACCCAAACGGGTCACCGACACATCGCCCTGAAGTGAACTGACCCGGCCGGCAAGAACCGCATGTGCGGTGCCCGTCCAGCCGAAGGCAACAACGGCGAGAACAATGATCCAAGCCTGTCTGGAACCGGCTGATGCGATTGTGGTTTTCAAATTAGAGTGCCATCCCCGTCGTAAGTTGTCCTAAGTATTGGAGATTTTCCTTGGTTTGTCAGTGACGGGGCTCACCTGAGCCGAGAATCAATATTCCACGCCAAAACCCAGTGATATCACATGCTTACTATATTCCAAGTCGGTCCCACTTGCCTTGGTATTGGTCGACGAATTGTTCTCGCCGGAATATAGCAGCGAGAGTTTACCCTTTAAATTGGCCCACTCGCCCATGGTCCACTCCGTGCCTGCGTACCAGATCAGGTTGTTATCCACCCGCTTCGTCGAATAATTGCCGTCACCGCCCGCATCAGAATTGAAGTGATCACGCCGGTCGAAGATCGCTCCGGCGGTCAGATCGATCTCTTTCACGAGCCGGTATTGCACGTTGAGGGTCACACCATAGGCAATCAGCGAATAGTCATCCGACTTGGCGGTTCGGTATTTCACGTTGCCCAGTAGATCGATCCGGAGGCTGCCTGGGCCGCTTCCTATCGTTCTTGAAGGACCCACGGAGAGAGCGGTTGTAAAGTTGTTCCGGGCCGCCGAATCGGATCCGAATTTTGTGTAAGACGGCTGCAAACTACCATTCAGGTTCCAAAACTCGGCGAACCGGTAAATGGCCCGCGAATTCAGGGCATACGTCTGCGAAAACAGCGAAAACGACCGGTTAGAAGGATCGTTCGGATCAGGGTCGCCGCCATAATGACCGAAAAACCCGTATGAAGCGTCAAGCGAGTTTTTCCAGAGCCAGTCGCCCACACCATCTTCGCCTTCGCCCCGGCTCACAACGAATGCACCGGCACCAACGGCACCGGCCTGGAAATCGGTCAGCCGGAACAGGGTTCCGCTGTAGACATTCGCAGAGAAACCGAAGGCGCCATACTTCGTTTCAGGGAACCGGTACGAACCGGCCATCTCGACCGCAAGTCTGAAGTCGTCGGAGCTCCCTCCCGGGAGATTCACCTTTTCGCTATCGGGATAAAGGGCGACATTGGTGTCGTAGTCTCCCTTCAAGCGAAAAAGAAACGAAAATGGCTTGGCGCTACTTACGGGTTGGGCAGTCTTTGCCTTGGCCTGCTGCTCCGCGAGCATCCGGCTTTCTTCGAAGTCGATATTCTCGAGATAATCCTTCGCTGCCCGCGCATAGCTCTTGCGCCGGGTCTGTTCGGAAAGTTCCTTGAAGATCGGCCGGGCTTCTGCATATTTCTTCTGTCCATGAAGTGACTGGGCCAGATAGAACCGGTTGGGAATGCTGTCCCCGGTGGGCAACTGAACCGCCCGGCGGAGCACTTTCTCGGCCGCTGCAAACTGGTCACGATTGATCAACTGGATCGCCCGTTCGATCAGAAGCGGGATGTAGTCCGGAAACTTGTTCAGTCCGACAGCCACTGTGCGGCTCGCCAGTTCCGCATCCTGGAGTTTTTCCCGGTAGATACGGGCCTGTGCCGCATAGGCTTCCTTGACAGTGGTGGCCTTTGCGTAATTGGCGATGGCTGTTTTCAAGTCGAGTTTGGCCTCGTAGGCGCGGCCAAGGAGGTAGAAAGCCTCCTGATCGTCCGGGAACTTCGCCAGAATCGCACTCAGATTCTTGATGGCCTGATCGGCCTGGCCGGACTCGATCTGAACTCTGGCCTTTTCCCTGACTGCCTGACGGGTCAGCTGGACTTTGATCTTGGGAGCCTCGACTGCCGCCGGGGGAGGCGGAGCGGGAACGGCATCCTGAGCCGCAACGGGCTTCGCTAACAACAAACCCGCTACCAAAAGCATGGTAGCAACGACAAGCGGGCAACGGTGTAACACGTCGCGAATAATGAGGATTTCCCCCAGCCTTGGACTTACCGGCTAGGTTAATTTTCCCGAAGCCCCGAGAACAAGGGACCCGGTCCCGAGCCCCAAAATTTTATAGGCACACTTATTTAGGGTGTTCCGCTTTGAGCCTGTTACGAGCGGATTAGCAACAAAACTGCTAACCAGATCTAGGTCATTGTGAAAATGGTAGCCATGGGTCAAGACTGGAACTGCACTCCTGTCGAGAAACCGAGAACAAGCTTGTCCATTCCGGATCCTGACAGCACACCAGGCAGAAACCAAAAGCTGTATGAAGCTTTGGATATCCGGCCGGAAGAAATCGTCCGGACCTCGGAGCTTTTCGTCTACCTGTTCCTTGTCGGAGTAATTTTCACGACCGGGCGGACCGCCCGGGATGCGTTGTTTCTTACAGCCTATCCGGTTCAGTGGCTGCCCTGGATGTCCGTAGCCTACGGCGTCGTATCAGCCCTGACTATCCCGGTATATGCCACTTACGCCAGCCGGCTCAGAGTGGACCGCCTGAACGGATGGTTCGCCGTTTGTGTAGCCGTAGCCTATTGCGCCGCGTGGGGACTGCTCAAAACCGGATGGACCTCTGTCCTGCCCGCTCTCTATGTTTTCGTCGAAATCACGTCGAACCTGCTCGTGGTCCAGTTCTGGACGCTGGCCGGAGATCTCCACGATGCACGTGAAGCCAAGCGGCTTTTCGGGATCATCGGAAGCAGCCGGATGATTGGCATTGTCGTCTGCGGGCTTTCCGTGGGCGCAATGGTGGGTATGATCGGCACCCAGGCCCTACTACTGGTCAACGCTGTTCTGCTGTTCGCCACGGCATTCATGATCAGCCGGATCGGTTCCCGATTTCTCGGCCCAGGGCAGGCCACTAGTACCCGGACGGCCAGTGTCCATTCCGCTACTGCCAGCCTGGGGAATACCCTCAGGTCCGGATATTCGATTCTCATTATTGCGCTGTTTCTGCTGGCCTTCATGGCGGCCACGGTTGCCGATTACCAGTTCAAGGTGATCGCCCGGCAGCACTATTCAGGCGAGAAACTGGCGGCCTATTTCGCGCTGTTTTACGGACTCACAGGCGCACTGGCATTCGTGTTCCATTTTTTCATCTCATCCCGGCTTCTGGCCCTGTTCGGCATGGCCGCCGGGCTGCTGGTAATGCCGCTATTCATGGGCGCCAGCAGCATCTGGCTCTGGCTCGGCGCCGGTTCTCTCATGGCCGCCACGGTGCTCAAGTTCAGCGATAACGCATTCCAGTTCACGATCAACGATTCCGCACTTCAGCTCCTCTATTATCCGTTCTCCCCGCAGGTGAAGACCCGGATCAAATCGGTTATCGAGGGCGCCATCAAGCCGCTCGGTTACGCCGCCGGCGGCCTGATCGTCGTCTGGCTCGGCAGCCGCCTCGGACCCGTCGGCCTCAGCTGGGTCTGCATATTCCTTATCGTCCTCTGGGTCACGGTGATCGTTTTCCTGCGCCGGTCGTATCTCAAGGCGCTGGTGGATTCGCTTGTCCAGCGCAAGCTGGATTCGAGTTCACTGGAACTCGTTCGGACGCCTGAAGTCATCGGACTGCTCCGCCGGACTGTCGAAAGCGGGAATACCTTCCAGGCCGAGTTTGCCCTGAAAAACCTTGCCAGCATTTCCCCCGCAGACGCGGCGGCGGCAATCTCGCGGATGCTCGGCGATCCGGACCGGCAGAAATTCGCCCTGGACCATGCGGGGAGCCTTCCGCTAGACCGTCAGGCGGTCCGGAGGCTTGCCGAAACCGGCAGCAGGGAAGTCCGGCTTTCGGCCATTCGTGTCTATGGCGACATGGCCGGCGAGGAAACGCTCGACTATCTGCCCGACCTGGTTCGCGGGGACGACCCTGAGATCGCCGACACCGCCTGCATCTCACTCATGAGATCGGCGGGTGTTGAAGGCGTGCTCGCAACAGCCGAGCACATCCGCAGTCTCCTCAGTGGAACTGAAGCAATGCGGCTTCGCGCCGTCCGGATTCTGGGAGAAACAGAAGTCACCGCTTTCGGGCGTACGCTGCTCCGGCTTGTACATGACGAATCCCGGTCCGTGCAGATCCAGGCGCTGAGTGCCAGTGGCAGGCTCAAGCATCCGTGCCTCCTTACTCCGCTGGTCGCTGCTCTTGGCGACTGGCGCTCCCGATCGGCCGCAGTACTGGCCCTTGAGGAATTCGGATCACTTGCGCTCGGCTATCTGTCCGACTCTCTGAAATCGGCAGAGGTGCCGATGGATATCCGGTTACGGATTCCCAAGCTGCTCCGGCGGATCGGGACCGGCGAGGCCATTGATGTGCTGTGGTCGCTGGCAGACCACGAAGACGACAGACTCCGGTACCAGATCCTGCGCAACTTGAGCCGCTGCGCGTTTGATACATACCGGCGCAGCGAGAGAGGCCGGGTGGAAACACTTCTCGATATCGAATCTCGGTCGGCATGCCACTGGTTTGCCCGGCGGCGACGCCTCCTGTCTCCGTCCCGCGCCTCAACGGATGAACTCCTGCAGGAAGCACTCCGCCGCCGGCTCGTTCTTTGCGGCCGTCGGGTACTCGACCTTCTCCGGATGCAGATCGGTACCGAAACAGTCCTTAACGTTCAGCAGAGTCTGGAAAGCGGGAACCGGAACCGGATCGCGACAGCACTGGAAGCGCTTGAGAATTTGCTCACTCGCGACCAGCGCAGCTGGATCGTTCCGCTGCTGGACGGATCCGCGTGGAACGAAGCCGAAAACTGCCTGGGCCGCCGCCATCCGGACTGTGTGGAGAGTAACGACCAGACGGTCTCATTCCTGCGATCCGCCTCTGATCCCTATCTGACGGGTCTATGGCTCAGGGCGATGGAGGCAGGTTCCAGATACGACGAGCTGAACCGGCTCCAGTTTCAGGGCGGATTCCTGTTCAGAATCTGCATCGAAGAAATTTATCAGGCTGTCCACGACGATCCCGCCCAGCGCCAGGAACTTCTGGAACTGGGCCGGATTTACAAGGCGAAACGGATCATCGATCATTCCCAGTCTTACGATTCCCCCGGAGGTCCTTACCGTATGCTGACTACGCTTGAGCGGGTCCTGTTCTTGAAGAGCGTTTCGCTCTTTCAGCAGGTTCCCGGCGACGAACTTATCGGACTCGCGCACGAAGCCCACGTTGTCACCTACGACAACGGAGAAGTGATTTTCCGGCAGGGCGATCCGGGTGATTCCCTGTATCTGCTGGTGACCGGGAATGTCCGGATTTTCGCGGGCGACAACGATCTGGCACGGCTCGGCCCCGGAGAGTGTTTCGGCGAAATGGCGATTCTGGACAATGCCACCCGTTCGGCCTCGGTCAGCGCCATCGGCCCGGTGCTCGCCCTGAGAATCACCCAGGAGGATTTTTTTGATATCCTCGGGGATCACCCGGAAATTTCCCGCGGTATTTTCGCCGTACTCGTTTCAAGGCTCCGCCGGGCCGATGCCCGGGTTGAGGAACTTATGGTTCATAATCCTGCCGCTGGTGCCTCCGCCCGAAATTAAGTGTACGGTTCCGGTTCCGGAGGATCCCACCCCATGAGCCGTTGGCTCAGGACGCTCTGTTATTCCTTTCTGGCTCTGATGCCGGTTCTGGTTTGCCCGCCTGCGGCGACCGCCCAGGAACTCGACGTTATGGAAGCCCCCGGCGTGGAGCTCGACTGGATCGAGCTGCAAGGAACCCGCGTGACGGTGATCATTCCGTCCGGTGACCGGGAACTCGGCCTTGAAATCCTCGCCCGTGCCGAGCGTGCAGCCGGTCTCGTTTCCGGGCGGTTCGACTGGACTCCATCGGAACGGATCCGGCTGGTCGTGAACGATAGCAGCGATTCCCCTAACGGTTTCGCGCTTCCGTTCCCGTACCCGCAGACCCAGATCTTTGTAACGGCTCCCCAAGAAGACGATTTTCTCGCCAGTTACGATGACTGGCTGGATATTCTCGTCCGTCATGAACTGACACATGTCCACCATCTGGACCGGGCAGATGGCTGGGCGAAGATCCCCCGGTATCTGTTCGGCAAGGCTCCTGGCTTCGGTTCACCCGGTTCATTGGTCCCGATTTTTCTGATTGAAGGGCTCGCCGTGTGGCAGGAATCGCATCCTGAGATTCCTGCAAAGGAACGCCGGGGAAGGGTATATGACGCCGCCAGCCGGGGGTTACTCCGGGTTGCAGCATCCGCCGGGAAACTGCCCGAACCCGACGAAGTTTCTGTGCTCGGGATCCCCTATCCTGGGGGCCTCGGGCCATATCTGGTTGGAGCCTCGTTCCTCGATTTCTACGCCCGGAGCTGCCCCGAAGGCGCACTCAACGAAGTCGTCAGGAAACATTCCGGTAAACTGATTCCGTTCCTCATCCAGCAGACCCTGTCCGATGCCTGCGGGAAACCCTTCTACGATCTCTGGGATGGCTGGAAGAGATCGCTCACGGACGAGGCGGCCACTCTGGCTGCAAATCGCAAAGCCGCCCCAGAGCCATCGGTGCGTATCGAAGGCGGTATCGGTGCCATTCGATGGACACGTCAGGGCATTGTGTTCCGGGGAGCCGACGCCGAGCACGGGCTCAAGACCTTCCTTCTCAATTCCGAAACCGGGATCGAAAGGGATTGGGATGATGTTAAAGACCGGAAACCCCTCCGTCGCCGGTCTCCGGTGGAGCCGCCTTCTGAAGGTGGAATCTGGGTGACAGAGGGTGCCGCCGAGGCCCGGCCCGGCGTCCGGTTCAATCAGCTGGAAATCTGGCGGAATGGGGAACGGGATGAATTCAAGGGGGGACTCCGTGCATTCGATGCGGATGTCCATCCATCCGGCTCCCTGTGGGCATTCGTCCGTAATCGCCCCCCATATACGGAGCTGGCTGTTGGAAATGGAACCGATGAACCCCAGATCATCCGGCCGGTAGAGAAAGGCGTTGTCTGGTCTTCGCCCAGGTTCTCTCCCGGTGGCAAGCAGCTCGTGGCTGCCCGGAGAGAGCGGGGTGAGGTGCGGATCGTCATCCTCGACTCCGGGCAGGGGTATTCGGAAACGATCAGAGGAGGTTTCTCCGGTGCGCGGAACATCACTCCTCGCTACCTCGCCGATGGCCGGATCGTCTTTGCCAGCGATGTTTCCGGAGTGTTCAACCTTTACATCTGGTCGCCGGCGAGCGGAGAAATACTCCAGCTCACCGATTCCATCGGCGGTGCTTTTGATCCGGCGCCTTCACCCGACGGGATACGCATTGCCTACCGTGAACTGCTTCCGGACGGGCAGGGGGTTGTGATTGCCGAGGTTTCAACCGCCTGGCCAGTCACGCCAAAAGCAGAAACGGCACCGGCACCGTCGGATGCGGCTCCAGCACCGGAAACACCTGCGCCTGTGAATACCACCGGTTCCGTGGCTGCCGAAGAGCGCCCCTACTCTCCGTGGCCCATGTATCTGCCTCGATTCTGGATACCCTTGTGGGCGCAGTCGTCGAACGATTTTTTGCTGGGTGCGTTTACCGGCGGACAGGATGTGCTTCGCCGCGGTTTCTGGAGCGCGTCTGTATACTGGGGCCTGAACAGTAACGCACCCCGGGTATTCGCCACCGCCGGGGCGCACCGGCTCCCGGTCTGGGGAAGGCCCCTTCCTTACGTACAGGTCTCCCGAAATCTGGTATCCTTTGGAAGGGGCGAAGTCTCGCGGATTGGCCCGGCCGGAACTGGTATCCCGGAAGTCCGGGATTTCTGGAATGACCGGTTCAGGGTTTCCGCCGGTATCACAACCAGCGATGCATTAACGGTTGCCCAGCTCCCGTATCTGGAAGATCTCCGGCAGGGGTTCGCGGCGTCACTGGCGGTTTTTTATGAGCGCCGCCGCGATCTGGACGGCGGCCTCACCGCATTGGCGGCGAAGATACCGGGGCTCAGTCCTAACGAGTTCCGGGCCCTTGATCTGGTCGGCTCACGGCTCGTTCTTGACTACTCCAACCTGAAATATGCGACCAATACGCTTGGCCCCCGGCTGGGTATCAACCTGAGCGGCGCTATTGAGGGATACTTGAAAGAAGCCGGTTCGGACCGGACGGGAGCCAATCTTTCCGGCGACGCGAGGCTCTATCTGCCGGTCCCCGTCATCCCGAGACAGACCATTGCACTCCGAAGTTCCGCCGGGACAACGCTCAAACGACGGATTATGGTCCCGACTTACACGCTGGGCGGCGCTATTGGAGAAGGCCCCGCGGTGCTCTCCAGCGGCCGGATTCCCCTGTTGCGCGGCTATCCCGACAGCCGCTTCTCCGGGGACAATTATCTGGCCTTCAATTCCGAGTACCGGATCAACCTGCTCAATATCCACCGCGGCCCACTGCTCCTGCCGTTGCATCTGGACCGGGTCGGCCTTGTGGGCTTTTTCGATGCCGGGCAGGTCTGGAACGACGCTTTCAGCGGGAGCAACTTCATGAAGGGCGCCGGCGGCGAACTCTGGCTGGACGGGCGGCTCTTCTACTATCTCCCGGCCAGATTAAGAACCTCGGTCGCCCGGGGCTTCGATGCCGGGGCAGGAACCGAGGTTCGAGTTGTCCTGGGCTCGACTTTCTGACGGATATTCCGGGGCAGGGCCCCGAGGGGTTGAATTCAAAGCACCCGCCCGAATACATACCGCCACCGTCATTATGGCCGGCCCCCGGGCGGGACCGGCGTTCTAAGGAGTGACCGTACCGTGCCGGAGACCCAGACGACCGCAAGCACCACCAAGATTCGAACTGTTGAAACCACGGGAAACCTGATCGACGACATCCTCTTGTGGCTGGAAAAGAATTTCACGCTCGCAGCCGGCCTTCTGGCCGGAATCGTTGCCGTGACCCTCGGCTGGATCGCTTTTGAGCGGATCTCGGCGTCGGCGGAACGGAACGCGTATTCCAAGCTCGACCGGGCCATTTCCATCTATCACCGGCCTGTGGGTAGCGAGGGTAGCGGTACGGCGTCACTCGAGGACCTGCAGAAGAATGCCGTCGCAACGGCCGACTCGAAGCGGTTCGATTCGGACAAGGTGAAGGCCGGCGTGGTCCTGAAAGAACTGGAAGCCGCACCCAGCAAACCCTCACCCAAAGGTCCCGACCTCGTCGGAAGCTTCTACCTCGGCTTCGCACGTACCGATGCCGGAGACACGGAGCAGGCGGCATCCACGTTCAACGACATCCAGAGCGCCAAACCGGTATGGGAACCGGTCGGACGTCTGGCGGCCTATAACCGGGCAGTCGCCCTGTCCGAAGCCGGCAAGTTTGAGGAAGCCGCCAGCGGCTTCCGGGCCGCGGCCAAGGACGCCTCCGACAGCATACTGAAGAATCAGGCTCTCCTGCAGGCGGCTCACAATTTCCGTGCGGCCGGCAAGGCCGACGAAGCACGTTCGGCTCTGGAAGACCTGAAGGATATGGATGCCGAATATGCCGAGCAGCACGGAGTCCAGTTCCTCCTCGACCAGTTGGGCGCGGCCGGGAAATAACCTGGCGTGACCAGCCGGAATCCCCTTCGGCCTCTGTCCGTTGCCGTTGCCGCGGGCCTGCTTTCATCCTGTGCGTGGTTCAGCAGCGTTGGTCTGGAACGCGGCTGGAGCGACCGATACGACATCAATCTTCTGTGGAGCCGGGAGCTGCCTGCTGACGAAGGACTTCAGGCCGTCGAGTGGTTCGGCATCCTGCCGGTCAAGCTGAAATACAGCCACTATGCCGCAGGAGAGCCGGGCGAACCCCTGATTGCCGGCGAGGACCTTTTTGTTGGTACCTCCACCGGCCATCTCTTTTCCTTCAAGATTGAGTCCGGCCGGCTGAACTGGAAAATTCGGCCGGGGAAGGGTGCCATGGCCGGGAAACCGGGCACGACCGGTAAGGAACTGGTCGTCGGAACGAAAACCGGCTGGGTGCTCGGCTTCAATAAGCAGGACGGGGCGGATCTATGGTCGGTGCAATTGCCGGTGGCGGTCGCCGGACCGGTAGTGATCGTGGAAAACCGGGCTGTGGTTCCGACCATAGATGGCGGGCTTCAGGCTTTCGATCCGGCTACCGGTAGCGCTTTGTGGACCATTCCCGGCGAAACACCACTCGACGGCCGCCCGTCGATTGCCGGCGCGGCCGGCGTAACCGTCGCCGATGACCATTTGCTTTTCGGCAGGTGGGACGCCCGGATTTCGGCGGCGGACCTGTCGGGACGGCTGCTCTGGACCCGGGAAGTTGCCAAACGGGCCACCGCCTCCCGAGGGGTCGATCTCTATGACACCGATTTCCTTCTGGCGAACGACCTCGGGTCCTCGTACTTCACCATTGCCAGCCGGGGAATTGGCCGGATCCGGGACGACGATGGCATCGTGATCTGGCAGAAAGACCTCAAGGCGACCAGCGGGCCGGCTGTGGACCGTTTATCCAGGACGCTGGTGGCCGGCAATCAGGACGGCGAACTTCGGGCTTATTCAACCACCGAAGGTGAAGACCGCTGGGTGGCAGAAAAGTTCACGTTTCGGGCCTGCGAATGGACTGATTACTTCAAAATGTTCGTGATTTTCGGGCTGGACTGCGATCAGGAGCCCGACGGGCTGTTCGGCCAGCCGGTCGCCATCCAAGGATTGTTTGCCGTACCCCGAAGCGACGGGATGATCCGGTTCTACGATCCCGAAACCGGCCAACTGGTAGGGGAACTCGGGACGAGCGATGAACTATGGTCCAGGCTCGGCAGCGACCCTGAGCGGGGCTACCTGGCAGGAGTCGATAACGAAGGCCGTCTTTATGTTATCCGGATAGAACAGCGTGGGCTCGCAAAGACGGACTAAGTCGCAGTTACCGGCTCTTCATCATAGCGTTACTCTAATCAATTTATATTATGTCAAATAATTTAGCACCTCGTTAAACTGGCCCAAACCGCGATTCCCGATGAAAACGGGCAGCCTCTGCGAGTAGAGGGCTGCCCGTCTCCTGAACCACACCCGCCCTAGCGGTTCATTGACTGGATGAAGTGGTCGTTGTCCTTGGTTCCTTCCATCTTCTCGATGAGGAACTCCATGGCGTCAACCGGATTCAGCGGGGAAAGCACCTTCCGGAGCATCCAGATCTTCTGGATGATCCCCGGAGCCAGGATGAGCTCTTCCTTCCGGGTCCCGGACTTGAGGAGATCAATGGCCGGGAAGATGCGCTTGTCGGCAAGCTTCCGGTCCAGCACCACTTCCATGTTGCCAGTGCCCTTGAACTCTTCGAAGATGACTTCGTCCATGCGGGAGCCGGTATCGATCAGCGCCGTGGCAATGATCGTGAGTGAACCGCCCTCTTCCACGTTACGGGCTGCACCGAAGAACCGTTTCGGCTTGTGGAGGGCGTTCGAATCCACACCGCCGGAAAGGATCTTGCCCGACGGCGGAACGACCGTGTTGTAGGCACGGGCGAGCCGGGTAATGGAATCCAGCAGAATGATGACGTCGCGGCCATGCTCGACGAGCCGTTTGGCCTTTTCGATGACCATTTCAGCCACCTGAACGTGCCGCTGGGCCGGTTCGTCGAAAGTCGAGCTGACGACCTCGCCGGCGACCGAACGCTGCATGTCGGTGACTTCTTCCGGACGTTCGTCGATCAGGAGGACGATCAGCACGCTGTCCGGATGATTCTTCGTGATGGCATTGGCAATGGTCTGGAGAAGCATCGTCTTGCCGGTCCTGGGCGGTGCGACAATGAGACCGCGCTGACCCTTGCCGACCGGCACGAGCAGGTCCAGAAGCCGCCCGGACATGTCGTTCGGGCCGGTTTCCATCTTGAGCTGCTGGGTCGCGTAGAGCGGCGTCAGGTTATCGAAGAGGACCTTGTCGAACGCCTTGTCGGGCGGATCAAAATTGACCGTTTCGATCTTGAGCAGCGCGAAATACCGCTCGTTATCCTTGGGCGGGCGGATCTGGCCGGTGATCGTGTCGCCGGTTCTCAGGTTGAACTTGCGGATCTGGGACGGAGAAACGTAGTTGTCGTCCGGTCCCGGCAGATAGTTGTAGTCCGGGGAACGAAGGAAGCCGAAGCCGTCGGGCAGGCACTCCAGAACACCTTCCGAGTATATTACGCCTTCCTTTTCGACCTGCTTCTGGAGAATGGCAAAGATCAGCTCCTGCTTGCGCAGGCCCGCATATCCTTCGACGCCGAGGTTACGGGCGATTTCGTTCAGCTCGATCGGCTTTTTTGCCTTCAGTTCCCTGAGATCAAGGACGTTCTTGCGTTCCTCTGGAAGCGCGATCTCCGGATCGTCAGGTGCCGGAGGCTGAATTGGAGCGTTCCGCCGCCTGGCGGACGGTGCAATGGATTCATTGTCGAAATTGTCCTGCACGTTGCCGTTTCCGCCGCGCCTGACCGGCCGGCCGTGTCCCCGGCCGCCGCCTCGTGTGGGTCGCTTCTCGTCGCTCATGGCTCTCCTGTCTTCCGACTCCCGGTGCTCTGGTTGTCCCTCAAGCGTCCCGTACGGGACCTGATACTTCTGGATTAAACTGGTTTAGATCTTGGGATTTGGTGGTGTGGCGGGCCGCTGCCGGGCCCGGGTTGCCGTCCGCAGGGTGTGCAGCCCGGAATACGGGCCCCTGGGAAAATGAAATTGTGGTGTCTGCCGACTGTTTTGCGACTTTCCCGTCCCCTTAGACGGCTTCAGAACTTCCGTGTCCGTTTCTGTTTCGGCATCAGGCCGGACCGGCGATCAACGACAGACAGCTCCCGCCAGAACCGCTTCGTTGTCTGCTTTAGGGCTTTCGAGCAGGCAGGACGGGAGCCACGGAACAGGATTAAAAACCCTTCAGGCTCCCGATGCCCCCTTTATTAAAGCTATCTCCGGGCTGTGTCAAGAGCGGTGCCGGACGGGCTTGAGGCCGATAAAATTGAACATCCGGCCCGCCTGTTCCCCATCCCGGCGATAACTCCAGAACAGGTCCTTTTCCAGATAGGTACACTGTCCCGATACCCAGAAATTCTTTTCCTCAAGGCCCATCAACGCCAGCATGTGGGCGTTAATCATCCGGAAATCCATGAGCCACTTGGCCTGACGCTGGGGGCGCGCATAGCGGCTCCAGTATTCGAATGCCTGCCGGAACTGGTTCAGCAATGGTTCATCGATCTCGAACGACTGGCCTGAAATCGATGGTCCCAGTGCCACCAGAAGGCTTCCAGGTTCGCACCGGAAATCTTTGATGAGAATCTCCATGGTCCGGCGGGCAATCATATTCAGCGTTCCACGCCAGCCGGCATGAACCGCCGCCACAACCTGACGATGAGGGTCGTAAAACAGGATCGGCAAACAGTCGGCCGTCATTACGCCGATCATGAGTCCCGGCACGGTACTGATAATGGCGTCCGCTTCGGTCCGGCGCACTTCATCCGGGTCCGCCGGCATTTGATCGAAAACGAGAACCCGGTTGCCATGAACCTGTTTGGGAAACAGGACATTTTTAGCCGCAAAACCGGCGTCTTTCGTCAATTCGGCAACGGGAGACTTGGTATCGAATGCCCCGCTGGCGGTAAACGGATTGGAAAAACTGGCGGCCGTCCTGCTCCTGCTTCCGCCCTGTTTCTTCGTCCCGAATCCGTGGACGATACCGCTTTCGGTTGCGAGCATGGGTGAGGTCACGACCTTGAACGATCCGACCTTGGAGAGTTCAGCTTCCGGCACTTTTCAGTACCTCCATCATATCCACCGGCAGCGGTGCAGCCAGATGAAGTTTCTGGCGTGTCACCGGATGCACGAATCCCAATATTCCCGCGTGCAGTGCCTGGCCCCGCAACCGGCTCAGGGCCGATTGTAACCCGGCAGGCAAGTCCCGTGGCGGCCGACGACGTCCGTAGAGGGGGTCTCCGACGAGCGGGTGGCCCATTTCGGCAGCATGGACCCGGATCTGGTGGGTCCGCCCGGTTTCGAGCTTGAACCGGAGATGGCTTAATGGGCCCCGTACAGCCACGCGTTTCCAGAGCGTCACGGCCCTCCGCCCGCCTCTTTTCACTGAAGCGAACCGGACGCGGTTCGAGGGGTGGCGGCCAAGACTGCTTTCAATCTTTCCACTGGGAGCGGCGACCGTTCCCCAGACAAGGCCGTCATAAATCCGGGTTATATCGTGCTTCTCGAACAGGGTCGCCAGCGCCTGATGGGCCTTTTCGGTCTTGGCGAGGACCAGTAGGCCAGACGTGTCCTTGTCGATCCTGTGGACGACACCGGGCCGGAGCGGGGCTCCGATGGGCGAAAGCTTCGTATGGCCGAGCACCTGTTCAACCAGGGTGGGAGAGCGCGTTCCAGCACCCGGATGCACGACAACTCCGCGGGGCTTGTTGATCACGATAAGGCTGTCATCTTCATGGACGATTTCGAGCGTTGCGCGCACCGGGCGGAGTTTCGGACTGATTTCCGGGACACCGGTGTCTGGCACACGGACACTGATCCGCTCTCCACCCTCGAGGAGACGCGAGGGCTTACTTTCTGGTTCGCCGTCGATCTCAACCAGGCCGTCTTCGATCAGCTTTCTCGCCCGTTCACGCGAACTGGCTGCCGACTGGTCGGCCAGAAACCGGTCGAGCCTGACCGGCTCACGGCCGGTTTCGACGGTCCACTGTGTGCTGCGAGATTCCATGACTGGGCCCAACGGCCTTTCACCCGGCGGTTCGTACCGGGCGGTCTCTGCCGGCAACTGCACCTGCAATGCGCGTTACCAGATCTTCGATTTGTATTTGACGCTGTGCTTGAGGAGGACATCCACAACGGCGAGATCGAACTGATATGGCTGCTGCGAAGGATCCACGCGCTCGTTGAACAGGGCGCGGCCCTCTTCCAGTTCGTCTTTGATCGCATCAAACAGATTATCCTGTTCGATGCCGTTCTTGATCTTTTCGCCGTTATAAAGCTCCACGTCCGAGACAATAGCTCGAGCCAGACGCCGGGCGGCTTGCGGATCAGTTATCAGTGCCACAGTGGTTGCTTACCTGACTTTCCGTGGGAGCGGAAGGCGCTAAACTATTGATAGTATTACGAAACTTTGGGATTTTAGTCAACTCTGAGTGATGCTGACTTTAAAACAATCGAGCTTCAATAACTGCCTGCGCTACTTCTTATGTAAATCGGTGAAAATGCGAACGTGGTTCATATAGCCGTCAATGGCCTGCGGATTCAGGTTCAAAACCTTACAATAACTCTTCAGAAATCCTTTGAGATAAACAGGCGCGGGTAACAATCCGAAATCATCCGATTCAATATTTTCCAGGTGTTGGGGCGGAATCCGGGTGATGGCCGAGATATCCCGCAGGGAAATGCCTGAAGCTTCCCTGTACCGGCGGAGATTCTTGCCCGTATAGTCGTTAATGTCGGCGAAATACCCTGCCGGATCGGGGCGGGGACGGTCCGCCGGGATAACCGGAACGGGCGGATTTACCGGCGCGCGGGTTGCCACCGGAGCCATCCCCGGCAATTTCGTGGCCGGAACTGCGGGCACAGATTTCGGAACAGCGGGAGCAGGTGCAACGACCGGAGCAACAGGTGCTGCCGGAGGAGGGAAACTGGGAGCCGCCATGGCAACTGGAGCTGAAACTACCTGCTCTGCCGACATCGGGACCGCTTGCATCGGTGCCACGGCGGTCTCCGTAGGCGGACGAAAACCGATAGGCTGTTTGGGCTTGACCATCTCAACCGGTGTAAGGGCAGCTGCAGTTACGGGCGCTACTATCGCCTGAAGCGGAACAGCCGGGAGCGAAAGCTGCTGGACCAAAGGCGGCGGAGGCAGTTCATGGCGGGTTCCGCCAATACCCAGAATCTCCCGGTCATACTGGGTCCGGCGATCGGTATCCAGAAGGTAATACTCAGCGAGATCCAGTTCGGACAGAATCCGCTGACGGTCTTCGGCGCTGAACAGGGTGTACGAGGCATCCGACTCCGAGCCGTAAATGGCACGGAGCTTCTGAAGCGCATCGATGATCTCACTCCGGCCCGCGACGGGAGTCAGTTCAAGCGCTTCGTACAGATTTGGAAGCCGGTTCTCAGCCACGCCCCACCTCAGGCAGCCGACGCCTTCGTCAACCGTTCCACCAGTTTGGAGGCCACTCCCTCGATGTCCGCCACTGCGGGGGCTTCCGGACGGAAACCATACAACGGGGTCCTGCGCCTCAGACTTTGCCAGACAAAGTCATCATACCGGATTTGTCCCATATTGTGAACCGTCAGGCCGAAATACCGGCGGCTGGCGCTGCACATGGCGGCGGCAAGACTGCGGTCGGCATCGATACGGATCTGGTTTACGACGAGCCCGATATCCAGCGATGCGAGACCGTCGGACAGGATCCGGCCCCCGTCCGGGTCGTACTCCATGAGAGTCTGGAGGAGCTGGACCGGCGTTGGCAGCCGGTTCGCCCCGGTCCGGTAGAGCAGGTTCGACAGGAACTGCTTGGCCCGGTCGTTCAAGGGCGTCTGGGCCAGTTTCCGGTAGAAAACCGCCTTCAGGAACCGGTAGGCATTCTCGATAGCGGTCGGCTCAGGAGTCGTGAGCGTAATGCCGGTATTAGCCAGCAGGAAGAAATCCACACGGTCTCCGGTGGTCCCCGCTCCGATGTCGAGGATGAGAATGTCCCCGGCGATCTCCCTGAGCTGGTCGATGGCCCTGCGGCGCTGTCCGGGCTTGATAATCGGTACATGAAGGGGATCATTCGCCCCGCTCACGAACCGCAGATTCGGTTCGCTCGTCGGAATCGATACCTGCCCAGCCGTCTTGCCGCTCTCCGCATCCAGCAGATCCAGAAAAGAGTCAGCCGGAGGATCGATCCCCAGACAGGTATGGAGGTTCGAACCGCCGAGGTCGCAGTCGACCAGCAGGGTTTTCAGCCCCCGGCGGGCCAGAGCCACAGACAGGTGGACCGAGACGAAACTCTTGCCGATCCCGCCCTTGCCACCGGCAATGGCGAACACATGAGGCCCTGTCTGGGACACGCGGGTTTCCCTTTCAGTCCTCGTCGAGTTCGACGTTCCAGTAGGCGGTGGAAACCAGGAACGGCGCCCAGTCGCGGTGAATACCCATGGAGACCGGCACGCTGGCGATCGGCGACCACGCCGGCTTGAACGGAACCCGGATCAGCCGCATCCGCGCCTGTTCCGGCGTATTGCCGCCCTTCACCCGGTTGCACTGGATGCAAGAGCAGACGACGTTCTCCCAGGTGGTGCGGCCGCCCTGCGACCGCGGCACCACATGGTCCAGATTGAGTTCCGAGCGCGGGAGCGTCTTGGCGCAGTACTGGCAACGGTTCCGGTCGCGCGCGAAGATTGATGCCCGGTTGAACTTGACATGGCGCTGGGGAACCCAGTCGCACCGCCGGACGAGAATCACCCGCGGAACGCGGATTCCTTCGCCGTCGACCAGTCCGATACGCTCACCCTCTTCCACGGCTGCCGAGAGTTGTGACCACGAATCGAAATCGAAAGTCTCGAACTCCGGTGTCACCGCCCGGGCAAGACCCTGATAGAACATGACGATGGCGCGGCGGAGCGAAATGACATTGATCGGCTGATAGAGCCGGTTCAGAACCAGAACTCTCGAGTCGAGGACCGTCATAGCAACCAACCAGACCGGAAATTAATGGGACCTCGGGACGGCTGATTTTTGGTCCAGTTTCCCGGAAATTTCAAGGAGTTGGGTGTGATTCGGCCATGGGACCGGAGGCGATTCCGCCGCCCGTTGCCCGCAGGATTTTCTCCCGGATGTTGTGGGCACCGGTCCGGGCATTTTCCCGGACAAGCTTCGCCACCCGGTCGGCGTCACCTGACTCGAACGCCAGGATGATCTGTTCGTGCTGGTTCAACGAATCCTGAACCTCGCCCTTCACCGAGAGCAGGTAACGAAACCGGGCGAACTGGGACATGAGCTGGTGGATCAGCTCCCGGAGCTTGTCGTTGCCACAGAGGTCCACGAAAGTCGCATGAAACTCGTTATGGGCCCGGAAGACGGTCTTGGCATCACCCCGCTCGGCGGCGAGTCGCATCATTTCGTTCAATTCACGGAGCCGCTGAGTCTCGCGATGTCCCATCTTGGGCTGGGCGAGGCGGGCGGCTTCGCCTTCAAGCAGCGCCTTCACCTCATAGAATTCCTCGATATCTTTCTCGCTGAAGGAGCTGACCACCGCACCTTTGCGGGGCATAACTGTCAGGAATCCTTCGCTTTCCAGCTGACGAAACGCTTCACGGATCGGCGTGCGGCTGATCCCGAGCGAGCGGGCGACCTCGCTTTCGGCGACCCGTTCCCCGGGCTTCAGGTTGCCCCGGATGATTGCATCTCGAATGGTTTCAACGATTCGCTCACGAAGCGTCAGATGGCTGTCAAATTTCAATAGAGGTTTCGCCAAGTTACTGAATCTCCGAAGGCCCTTTGTACATTGTATACAATTTGGGCCTCAACGTAAATCCATTCCGGCAGAATCCTCGGCCCGTGGAAGCTTGCCGAATCTGCGTAACCCTTCGTTTCATCAGGCCCTTCCCCGAAATGTAAGAGCGGGGTTATTGATCGAGCCGGTAATTTGGGGATACTGGACGTTACTACGAAGCCCGTGAAACGCTTGGGAATCAGGTAATCGATCTTGTTCAAGCCCCTGCTGATCATCGCCTATCACTTCCTGCTGGTTTCGGCCGTCGCGCATATCTGGTTGCTGACGATGCCGAATGCCACCTGGGAGAAGATCGCCCGGTGGACGACCATTGGCGGCTGCGCGACGGTTACCATCGCTTTTGCCTACGCCCATGTGGTGGACCGGGTGCCGCTGTTTGGAACCAGTGCCGACCTGTTCGTCTTCCTGTCGCTTTGCACCGTCGGGCTCTACCTTGTTTTTTACAACCGCTTTAAGACCCGGACGCTTGGAGCCATCGCCGTGCCACTGGCCGCCGTTCACCTCACGCTCGGGCTGATCGCCGCCGGAGACCGGGTGATGGTCGAGGAAAGAGACGCCATCGTCGTCATCTGGACGACCATACATGTCGTTGCTTCGGCCATGGGTGCAGGTCTTTTCAGCATTGCAGCGACGGCGGCAGGTCTTTATGCGATCGAGGACCGGCGCCTGAAGCGCCGCCTGCCGGTAAACCGCCGTCTGCTCCCGCCGCTGGATACTCTGGACCGGATCAACCGGCTGGGGATCAACTGGGGTTACGGCCTGTTCTCGGCCGGGCTTGCCATGGGCATCATCAAGGTGTTTGCCCTCCGACAGGAGATCGCCTTTTCCGATCCGATGATTGTCGTGTTCCTGCTGAGCTGGATGTTCTACAGCGCCCTCATCGTCGCCCGCTCTGCCGGGACGATAGGGGCCAAGCGGGCGGCTATCGGATCCATCGTCTGCTTCTCCATCGCCATCTCCGGATTTCTGAGCGCCAAGATGCTCCGGCTCTATAGTGGCCAGATGTCGTTTCACGGTACCGCATCCCCCCACGAACCCGCACAGACCGGCGGAGGGCACTGACCGTGGAGATCGCGCTCGTCGGCGTCAATCACCGGACCGCGAACGTGGAACTCCGCGAACGGCTCGCATTTCCCCCGGAACGGGCGCAGGCAACCGCAAAAGATATCCTTGGCCTCCACAACATCCAGGAGTTTGTCGTCATCTCCACCTGCAACCGGACGGAATTCGTCAGCGTTTCGCCGTCCGCAGGACAGGCTGCCGAGAGCATTTACCGGGAGATCGCCGGGCGGTGCACGGTCCGGGAAGAGATCCTTCGGGAACACAGCTACGCCTACCTTTCGACAGACGCCGTCCGGCATCTGTTCCGGGTGGCGAGTTCGCTCGATTCCATGGTGGTTGGCGAGCCGCAAATCCTCCGGCAACTCAAGGACGCCTATCAGGCCGCAGCTGAGGTGAACACAACCGGACTCGTCCTGAACAAGCTCTTTCACAAGGCATTCAGCGTTGGGAAGCGTGTACGCACCGAAACCGCCATCGGAGAGAACGCCGTCTCCATCGGTTATGCCGCGGCCGAGCTCGCCCGAGAGATATTCGCCGACCTCAGTGAGCGGAGCGCTGTGCTGCTCGGTGCCGGCGAGATGGCCGAACTCACGGCCCGGCATCTGCTTTCTTCCGGCGGACTGCGATCGATCACGGTAGTGAACCGGTCATTGCCGAACGCCCTCAAACTTGCCGAGGAGTTCCGTGGACAGGCGGCGACGCTCGGAGATCTCCGGGAACACCTCGTGAAATCCGACGTCGTAATCGCGTCGGCGGCCGCTCCGGAAGTGCTGATCGACCGGAAGCTGATCGAGGAAGTTGCGAGGGCCCGCCGCTACCGCCCGGTATTCCTTATCGACATCGCCCTGCCCCGGAACATCGCCCCAGACGTCCGGGAGGTCGAAGGCTGCTACCTCTACGACATCGACGACCTGGACCGGGTTGTCGCCCGCAATCTCCAGAACCGGCATGCGGAGGCCGAAAAGGCCGAGCACATTGTCGCCGAAGAGGTCGAAAAATTTCCCCTGTTCCTGAAGAGCCTCAAGGTCGTCCCCACAATCCGTCAGCTTCAGAACAAGTATGACGATATCCGGCGAGCCGAGATCGCCCGGGTGATCGGAAACCGCACCGACCTTTCCCCCGAACTCTCCGAGAAGATCGACTACCTCACCCAGTCGCTGATGAAGAAGTTCCTTCATGAGCCGATCACTCTCCTCAAGAAAGAAGAGTCCGAACTCGGCGACGGCCAGGCGGTCGCTGCTGTCCAGCAGATATTCGGCCTGGATCGCGTCTCCGTCCCCGTCCGGAAAACCGCAGACGGCGATGAGTCCGGGGACTGAGGCTTTCAGCCACTTCCTGCTTCCCACCGTTCGCTATTGACAAGGTTTGCAATTATATCCTAAGACTGCCCGTCCCGTTGTTGCATATCATTGCATTAATGAACGGAGCGGACGTGAAGCCTATCCCTTTTATTCTGCGGCCATTCCATCTGGTGCTCTGCATCTTTTTCCTCTGGTCCTCTCCAGCACTGAGTCAGGAATCCCAGGAGGCGCTTCCGGCTCCTGCGGGAAATACCAGTGCGTTCGCCGATTTCCTGCGAAAACCCTCGATCCAGTCGGATGCCGGACGCATAGATGTCTCGGCAATCTGGACCCAGAGTTTCAACTACTTTTCCAGGACTCCGACCTTCCGTCTGGATGCCCACGAACCCCATTCGACCCAGGACGGATTCTCCATCCAGCTCCAGGAACTTGAACTGGCGCTTCAGGCGTTCGTAGATCCGCATGTACGGGCGGATATTTTCCTGGCGTTCGGCCGGGACGGCGTCGAAATCGAGGAAGGCTATCTGACGACCCTCGACCTTCCGGCGGGTCTTCAGTTCAAGGCCGGCCAGTTCTATGCGCCCTTTGGCCGGTTTAACACGCTTCACTTTCTGGAGGTGACCCCCTTCGCCGACATGCCGCTCGCGAACCGGCGGTTCTTCAGCGGCGAGAACCTCCGGGGACTCGGCTTGCAGGGCTCCATTCTTCTCCCCCTGCCCTGGTATGCCGAGATCATCGGAGCCTTCCAGACGGCGGATAACGAATCGAGTTTTGGAGTTCCGGCCGACGAAACCAGCGGCCTCGACGATTTCGTGACCACTGTTCATCTCAAGCAATACTGGGATCTCACTGATAACCTCTACTTCCAGTTCGGTGGTTCTTTTACCCAGGGCCCCAACGATTCCGGAGGCCCGGCAAACCGCAAATACAACCGGACCAGATTCTGGGGGACGGATCTGTACCTCAAGTGGCGGGACACAGCCTCCAGCCGGTATCTCGCCTTTCAGGCCGAGTACATTGCGCGCCTCGCGGAACTCCCCGGCGGAAGCCTGAGTGAAGGCGGTCTCTATAGCTGGCTAGAGGCTCGTTTCCACCGTCATTGGGGCGCCGCCGTCCGGTTCGATTATCAGGGAGTTCCCTCGGAGCTGAAGGGACCGAATCCGCCGGTTTTCGTGAATACGGAACTCGCGCCTTTCCATTCAGGAACCGAACAGTGGCGCGCCGGCATTTCCGGAAGCTGGTATCTGTCCGAGTTTTTCCGGCTTCGCCTGCAATACAACTACGACAAGGAACGGCTCCCCGGCGTGAACGGCGTCCATGAAGTTTTCGGGCAGTTCCAGTTCGGTATCGGGGCCCACGGAGCCCACCCCTTCTGAGGTATTCATCATGAAAAAACAGATGTTTCCGGTACTGATTGCGGCGCTTGCAGTCTTTCTCCCCGGCGGTGCGTCCGCTGCGACGAAGATCGTAACCACGACTCCCGGACTGGCAAGCCTGGCCCGTGAAGTCGGCGGAAATTTCGTACAGGTCGAGTCATTGGCCTCGTTCAACGAAGATCCGCACTATGTCGACGGACGGCCGAGCTTCATCCTGAAACTTCGTCGTGCAGATTTGCTTGTCCACAATGGGCTTGAACTCGAGATCGGGTGGCTGCCACCCCTGCTGCTGAATGCCCGCAATGGGGATATTCAGCCGGGGAAACCGGGGAATCTGGATGCTTCCCGTTATGCCGGGCCTCTGCTCGGTATTCCTTCAGGCCCTGTGGACCGGCGGATGGGGGACATTCATCCGGGCGGGAACCCCCATTTCATCTACAACCCGGATTATGGTCTCAGGATCGCTTCAGCCATTGCCGAACGGTTGGCGCAGATCGATGCGGAACATGCCGGCAACTATCAGGCCAATCTCGCTCTTTTCCGTGAAAAGCTCGCCACGTTCTCCGCCGGAGCATTGAAACGGATGTCGGCATACCGGGGCAAGGAGGTGGTCTGCTATCACGACAGCCTCCGCTATCTGACTTACTGGCTGGGCCTGGTCGAAAGCGGATACATCGAACCGCTGCCAGGTGTTTCGCCTAGTCCCAGTCATGTTGCCGGCCTCATTTCCGCGATGCGCGAACGGAAAACCGCCCTCGTCATTACCGAACCCTGGCATGACCTGAAAACTGCCGAAATTGTCGCGGCCAAGGCCGATATACCCGTCGTGGTCATCCCGGGCGATGTGGGTGCGGCGGGTAGCGCTACCTACATCGAGTTTCTTGAAAGACTGGTTCAAGCCTTGGAAACCGGTTTTTCCCGGAAGAATTCCAACTGAACGAGGGTACGATCATGGGTATTCGGAACTTTTGGCTTTCGGCCGCGGTAGTGCCGGTCTTTCTGGCTGCATCCTGCGTTGGTGAAGGACGCGGGACAGGCAGCTTAGCCCTTACCCTTTCGGTCGAAGGGACCGGCGAGATGTCCGATGGCGCTGCGGTTCCGGCAGAAATACTGCCGGACGTCTTCGTCGTCAGCCTCGCGATGCCGGAAGTCGTCCCGGCCGAAACAGAGACAGAAGACGAAGGCGGCCATTCCCACAGCCATAGCGCCGGATTCACGGCCCCTGACGTTTTCGTGTCGCTCCACGAAGACCATGAGGAAGACGGACACGGCGGCGACCACGAGGCCGCTATCGTCGTGAACCTGCTGGGCCATCCGTTCGACACCGGCGGCGAACTGGACCTTACGGCAATTTCCGATGTCGCCATCGGAGAGTATACCGGGCTCCTGATCGGTCTTCTTCCCTCTCATGGCGACAGCCAGAACGAGCCGGAAACGGAGATCGAAGACCTCGCGCTCTATTTCGAAGGAACCGCTGACTGTGGCGATCCTGTGACGGTGATCGTCGAAGTCGACGAAGAAATCCACGACCTGGCCGCCCTTGAAGCCGACGCGCATCTGGAAGCTCACGGGGAGACCGCGGAGATCCATCTGGTTCTGGACACGGGCGGCCTGTTCTCCGGAATTGACGTCTGTGCTCTGGAAGAATCCCCGGCGGATACCGTTGTCATTTCACATGAATCGGCTAACGCTGACGCCCTTGAGGCCTTTCTGGACAATCTCTCGGCCGCCTTCAGCGCCCAGGCTCACAGCCACTGACGCGCCCGGTATCCGCAGGGCGCTTTCATGAACCCGCCGCTGCTCGAGGCCGACGGCCTGTATCTCGGATACGGCCAGAGCAGGCTGGGGCCCCTGAACTTTTCCCTGAACCGTGGAGAAGCCCTTTCTGTTTTCGGCCCCAATGGCGGCGGCAAATCCACGCTCGTCCGGACCCTCTGCGGACTGATCCCTCCGGCCGGAGGCCGGTTCCGGTACACAGGCGGGCGCCCCAGAATCGGATATGTCCCCCAGAAAAGCCGGCTGGATCCCCTCTATCCTCTGACTGCAGCGGAGGTAGTCTCTCACCCATTGACCTCCGTCCAGACCTGGTACCGGCGTGACCATGGCGGAATCACCCGGCGAACGGCTGACGCGCTGGGCACGGTGGGACTGGAAGACCGGGCATCCATGCTGTTCAGGTCACTTTCGGGTGGCCAGCAGCAACGGGTGCTGATCGCCCGGGCCCTGGCACTGGAACCTGACCTCCTCGTTCTGGACGAACCGGCGTCCGGTCTCGACCGGGAATCGGAAAGCCGGATCACCAGGCTGCTCCAGACCCTTACAGGAGCCCGGCGTTGCGCCATCGTGATGGTCTCTCACGACCGGGCCGGAGCAGCTGAGATCACTCCGCACTGGCTCCATCTCGACTGGCAGCAGGGCCTCATCGAACTGTCGGAGGCCAAGCGGTGACCCCCTCCTTCTGGGAGAGTTTCGATTTCTGGCGCGACGCCGTCATCACCTCCATGATCGGCGGGGCGCTGCTCGGTTATCTGGGGGTCCGGATCGTCCTGGCCCGCAAATCCTTCGCCAGTTCAGCTGTTTCGCAGCTCTCGGGCTTCGGGGCTGTCGTCTCGCTTTTTCTGGCCAGTGGAGACCCCCACGATCACCTGCCGATGGTGGCTGGGTTTCTGACCGGCATTGCCGGGGCCGCCCTGTTCTCGCTGTCAGGCTCCGGCAAAAGGCTTCCGGGAGATGCCGTACTGGCCGCCGCCATGATCGGTTCATCCGCCCTCACCCTGATCGCAAGCCGGCTCCTCGGGATCGAAACCCGGCACGTCGTTCAGGCGTTCTACGGGGACGCAGTGACGGCCACAGCAGACGAGATGTATCTCTTTGCCGGAGCCGCTGCTCTGGCGGCAGGGCTTGCGTACCTGTTCAGGGAGCGGTTCCTCCTGACCGCCTACGATCCGGATACCGCCGCCGTTATCGGACTGCCAGTGCGGCGCTGGATCGCCCTCCAGGGGTTCATCATGGGTGGCGTCATCGCCCTCGGGACGAAAATCCTGGGGGCGCTGGCCGTTTTTGCCTTTTCGGTGCTCCCTGCCTCGACCGCTCTCCTTCTGGCCGGAAACCTGAGAACCGCATCTGCGATCGCGGCGGGAGCTGGAGCCCTCTCGGCCGCCCTGGGCTACTACCTGTCGTTCGTCTTCGATCTCCCGACCGGACCTTCGATGGCCGGGACGGCCCTTGCGGGCTATCTCGCCGCCCTCCTCTTCCGGAGGAAGGACTGACACCGAACCCCCTCCTTTCCTTCCCCGGCGGCTGTACCTACAATCGGCGCCCCTTATGGATACCAACCTGATTTATGTGATCTTCGGACTTCTGGCGGCAGGCAGCGCCGTCTTCTGGTACTACCGCGCGGTTTCCCACCGGAACGAGGCGGGGATCTCGACCTCCATGACCTCGCGGACGACGCAGATCGGTTCGCTGGTCACGAAGTCCGTCTTCCGGAAGATCTGGCTCCGGCTCCGCCAGGCGGTTGCGAACCACGAGCACAAGAAGCACCTCGAAGAGCAGTATCACATCAAGTCGGCCGAGGAAGCGGCGAAGATGATGGGCAGCATGAAGGGCGTCTTCATGAAGCTCGGCCAGATCCTCTCGTTCACGAACGACAATCTGCCGCCCCAGGCCAAGGAGATGCTCCAGACGCTACAGAAGGACTCGCCGCCCATGGACTTCTCGCTGGTCCGGAGCGTCGTGGAATCGGAGCTGAAGGGGGACCTCGGCAGGTTCTTCAGGCACTTCGACGAAGAACCCCTCGCCGCCGCGTCCATCGGGCAGGTACACAAGGCCCAGCTCAGGGACGGCACTCATGTCGCCGTGAAGGTCCAGTACCCCGGTGTCGATACCGCCATCGAGAACGACCTGAAGGCCTCGCAGGGCCTCGCCTTCATGATCAGCTCGGTCAACAAGAGCATCGACGCAAACGCGGTTGTCGCCGAGCTCAAGGAGCGGCTGCTCGACGAGCTCGATTACCGGCAGGAACTCAGAAACCAGCAGGTGTTCGCGGAGCTCTGGGCGGGCCACCCGCTGATCCGGATCCCGAGGGTTTACCCCGAGTTCTCGGCGAAGAAGGTCCTCTGCCAGGAGTTCAAGCGCGGGCTCAACTTCTACGACTTCATCGCGCAGGCGAACCCGCGCGAGAAGGAACTGGCCGTCTACGTCCTCAACGACTTCGTGTTCGAGTCCATGAACCGGTTCTTCGTCTTCAACGGAGATCCGCACCCCGGCAACTACATCTTCAACGAGGATGGCGGGATCACCTTCATCGACTTCGGCTGCATCAAGTATTTCGAGCCCCAGTTCATCATCGACCTCCTGACGATGAACCGTGCCCTCGTGGAAGGCGACCGCGAAAAATTCCACGGCTTCGTCCGCAAGCTCAAGCTCGTGCTCCCCGGCAGCGACTACGACAAGGACTGGATGTGGGATTTCTTCTGCTACCACGCCGCCCCGTTCCTGTACGACGGGGAGTTCGTCTTCACCCAGGAGTGGGTGAACGACGCGAGCCGGATCATGGATCCGATGAAGCTCCGGCACATGAACCTCCCGCCGGACCTGATCTTCTTCAACCGGATCACCTTCGGGCTGAACTCGATCTTCCTCAAGCTCGGCGCCCGCGGCAATTTTCACAAGTGCTACCTGCGCTACATCTTCGAGGATAAAAACTACCCGCCGTCGCTGTCGTACGTGGGCGTGAAGCTGGACGAGAAGTTCATGACCTCGAAGAAGATGCCCGCACGGCGGGCTGCGACGCGGGCAGACCCGGTGAAGTAGGGCCGGCTCAGCTGTTCTGGATCAGGGTCAGCAGGAAAGCGACCAGCAGCGGCCCGAGCTGAAGCAGTTCGAAGAACTCCTTCTTCGTCAGCCGGAGCCCGTGGGCGATGGCTCCTCCGGGAAGGGAACCTTCCCCGTCCAGAACGATGGTGACAGGCTGCCGCCCGCCCTCTACCGGGACAGATCCGATCGCCTGCCCCGCAACCACCACATCAGGCCCGGCCGCACGCGCGAGCGCCTCGGCTTCAGCCGCCGTGCCAGCCAGCAGGGTTTCGAACCCCTCCCGCTCCAGCCGCCGCTTGGCGATCCGGCGGAAGACGGGGTTTTCGTGAGCGATCAGGAACTTCAGACGTTTCACGTTCCAGCCTCCTTCAGTACTCCGGATGTGACCGGAACTTACCAAAGGAGACCCCGCGGAACGCTTAATTGCGGATGAAAAGTTCTTGAATCCGGGATTTACGCGCGGGCCCGGTTCTGGTCGCGCAGCTGCTGCATCCGGTCGTACCAGGCCTTGAGCTTCGGCCGGGCCATGGCCTCTCCGAACGCCGGGAACTCCTCGATGCATTTCAGCGCGCCGTGGACGGCGACGTCGCCGAGCGTCGGCTCGTCGCCGCAGACGAACTTCTGGCCGCCGAGCCAGTTCTCGAACTTGTCCAGTTCCTTCTGGACCCAGGCGTGGCCGTCGGTCTGGTCGCGCTTCTTCAGGATGCGCTTGGACACCTGGTACATGATCAGCGAGCCGCCGGCCCGGACCATCAGATTCTGAAAGAAACCGAAGTTGGACGAGCGGGCCGTGACCTGCGCGGCCTTCATCGCCTCGTCCATGGTCCCGTAGATCACCGTCGGGAGTGCGTAGGTGAGGTCGTCATCGACCCACTGTTCGACCAGCTCGGTCTTCTCCCGCAGGATCGGATCCTCGGGGACGAACTTGACCTTGCCCGCGACCTTGCCGTCCAGGAACTTGAGAATCGCCGTGGAGTCTTCCACAAGGTTGCCGTCAAACCGGATCACCGGAACCTTCTTCGCCGAGCCCGGCGGCAGCGGCGGGAGTTCCTTCTTGCTGATCGGATTCACTTCGATTTTCTCGTAGGGAATGCCCTTGAGGTCCATCCCGGCCTTGACCTTGTGGCAGTACGGACAGAGCTCGAACTGGTACAGCGTAACGGGGTTCATGACTGGCCTCCGGGTATTCAGGTTCTGGCTGGCGGAATTCTGACGGGACCCCCACTTCCTTCCGGCGGGGAGCCGGAGGGTGGTGGAGCTGATCGGGATCGAACCGACGACCTCCTCATTGCGAACGAGGCGCTCTCCCAGCTGAGCTACAGCCCCATAAACGGGTCCGGCGGAATGGCCGCCGGTGGCCCTTCATATGACCAGAGCGTGCGTTTGAGTCAAGACCCGCCACGTCCTGCCGCACCGGGACAACGCTTTTATACCGCTTCGCTTGGCCCGTTCGGGTGTTTCCGTCTATAACACCGCACCACCCCGCGGCATCCGGAACCTTGCAAACGGCTGGAGCCACGGGGGTGCGGGACTGTCTGGCTCATGGCGAAACCGAAAATCCTCCTCGTGGACGACGTCCAGGGGATCATCGATCAGGAGCGCGCCTTCCTCACGGGGCGCGATCTCGATATCGTGGAGGCCCACAACGGCCTCGACGCGCTGAAGCTCGTGAAAACCGAGCGCCCGAACGTCGTCTTCCTCGATCTCAATCTCCCCGGCCTGAACGGCGATGCCGTCTGCAAGACCGTGAAGACGCTTCCCGGCATGGAGCGCACGGCGGTCATCATCGTGACGGGCGACGCCGAGGACAAGAGCCTCAAGCGGTGTTTCCAGGCGGGCTGCGATGCCTATGTCGTGAAACCCATGACCAGAGAGTCGATGCTGGAGAAGCTCGACATGGTCCTCTCCGAGCAGGAACTGGACGACCTCGAAGCGGCCGCCAGCGACAGCGATCCCGGCGACACGACGGGCTGACCTCTCTCCCTAATCTTCCCCCTCACGCCGCCCGTTTTTCTTCGGTTCTCCGGGCCTCTCTCGCGGCCTTTTCGGCGGCCTTCGCCTGTTCGCGTTCCAGGTAGCGGCGCTGCTGGCGGGTGAGGTTCCATGTCGATCCGTGTTTTTCCGTGCCGAAGGGTGCGGAAACCGGAGCCGCAGCAGGAGTTTCGTGCCGGAGCGTGCCAGGGCGTGCCGGCCCCGCAGCTTCGACGGACCGGGCCTGGGCCGCCGCCGCGGCCCTTTCGGCCGCTTCCCCGGCGGCGATCTGCGCCCGGAGACGTTCAGCCTCCCGCTCCAGTGCGGCGCGGGCTTCAAGTTTTTCGCTCATCTCGTTCAGGGCCTCGCGCGCCACGGCCAGCGAATCGCTCATCCGGCGGCTGCTCTCGGCCGACCGGATCGCGATCTCGAACTTCAGCGTCCGTTCCGCCGTACGGAGCAGCCGTTCGAGCTCCCGGGCCGGCACCGCCTCCCGGGTCCTCAGCTCCAGCATGCTCCGGAACGTCAGGACATGAAGCGCGTCCAGCACGGCCTGCATGTGCTCGAGCGATGGACGGCCCCCTCCCCCCTCGCCCAGCTGCTCCCGGGCGAGGGCGACGATCTCGCGCTCGAACTCCAGCTTCTCGCCGAACTTCTCCGCGTGGCGCCGCACCGCCTCCCGGCTCAGCGTGCCCGCTTCGCCCGCCTCCTCCAGTTTCCGGTTCAGCTCCGCCGTGAGTTCCCGGTAGCCCGTGAATTTCCGGCTCACGAGTTCCTGCTCCAGCCACTGCCGGATCTCCTCCGGCAGGGCTCCTGCCTTCGTGGGACGTGCCATGATGCTGTTCTCCCTCCATCGCCCCTTTCCCCGCGGAAAGCGGCGGCTGACGTGGAACCATTTCCACCACGGAGAACAGCCTGCCACAGGCCTGTGTCAGGAAGTGTCACACCTGAAATACAGGAGGAATAACAGGGATTTATGGATTGCCGCACCGAAGGATTAAACAAACTTCACGCAGCCTGCTTGCCAGTTTTGATCCTCGCGGGATAAGGCTGTACCGTGTTTCAGATTGGACACAGAGGGCACCCGAAAGCGACCGTTTCCATGAAGAAGACAGTTCCCCTGCTACTCCTCACAGCTGCCGTGCTGCTGGCGGCACCATTTGCCGCCTCGGCGAACGGCGACAACCGGAAGGGGAAATTCCAGCTCGGCGCGGGCGCCGGTTTCACCTTGAACCCGGAGGGTTACACCCTCGGATTCGAGGGCGAGTATTACGCCACGAACAGCATCAGTCTCGCGCCCAAGATCGGGTTTGCTTCGGTGGACGGCGGCGATCTCTGTTTCATGTCCGGAGAAGCCCGGTTCACGATGGACATTCAGGGCTCCCAGATCGAACGCAACTTCAAGCCGTGGGTTGGCACCGGTGTGGGGCTGATTGCCGCAATCCCGGATTTCCCGGGGGCCGATACCGACTGGGGTGCGAATTTCCAGATGGGCGCCGGCTTCAACTACTACTTCAGCCAGCAGTTCGCCCTCGGCAGCAACATGGAACTTCTCTTCCCGTTCGGGATCGGCGACGAGCACTTCGTCTACCGCTGGCAGGTGCTCCAGATGAAGGTGCTGATTCCGTAACGGGGTTTTGCCGGGCGCTGCTTATTCCGGCGTGACTTCCGCGATGTAGCCCTTCACCGCCTCGCCCGTGGGCGAGATGGGGTTCATCGCCCCGCCCTTCATGCCGGCCACGCAGCTGCCGGCGGTGAGTGATTTTTTCACGCCTTCGTTCGAGACGGCATAGGTCTCGACCTCGCCCTCGAGCGTGCAGAAGGCGTCCAGGTCCGTATCGCCCCAGAACACCGTGCCGCGCACACCGGCGACGAACGTCGGCGTCGAGACCCGGAACAGGTTCGTCGAGGCCGTAAAGACCTTCCCCACCGCCACCTTGAACCGGCCTTTGGCGAACTCGAAAGCACTGTCGCGCTTGTCGAGGTCGAAGTGCGCCTTCCTGATCTTGAACTCCGTGTCCCGTCCGATGTTGATGATCGAGTCGTCGGGGAAGACGATCTTCGCCTTGCCGGGATTATAGGAGCGGACCACGTCGCCCTCGTAGAGCGGAGAGCCGGGCTCCGCCGGGAACGTCACTCCGCCCGAAATGACGATCACCTGGCCGTTCACGAGGGCCACCGATCCGATCCGCCTGCGGGAGGCCGCATCCGCCGCTCCGGAAGCCGCGAGGGTGACTGAAATCACGGCGAGGCACGCCAGAAGAGTTCTGTTCATGGGATAATGACCGCCTTTCGGTTCAATTCTGTTTCTACCCCAGAATACGGGAATAACGCCACCCATGGATTGGGCTGCCTCCGGTTATCTAACTATTTTTTGCTTGTCCCCATCCGCCGCCTTTGATAACCACGTAAGACCCTTACGTCATGCCCGAATTCCTGGATCACCCGGACGATGCCGGACTGCTGCTGGAACAGATCGCTTCCGGCAGCCGGGATGCATTCGCCCTCTTCTACGACCGATTCGCTGGACCAGTGTCCGGACTGATCCGGCGCATTGTCCGGAGCGAACCGGCCGCCGAGGAAGTGCTTCAGGATGTTTTCTGGCAGGTGTGGGAGCGGGCCGGTGACTTTGACCCCGCACGCGGGAGCGCGGAATCCTGGCTCTATACCCGCGCGAGAAGCCGGGCGATCGACCGCCTCCGGGCGAAAGGTTCCCGGGAGGTTCCATCAGAACTGGCGGAAGATACGCCAGACCGTTCCTCCTCCGGCGCCGACGACCGGCACATGGTGGAAACGGCGCTCTCACAGCTTTCCGATGCACAGAGAACCGTCATCGAACTGTCCTTCTTCGAAGGGCTCACCCATTCGGAAATCGCCCGGAAACTGGGCGAACCGCTCGGGACGGTAAAGACCCGGGTACGGTCGGGGCTTGAACGGCTCAGAACCATCTATTCGGCGGAGCGCGCATGAACGGCGATGAACTGAAAGATCTGGCGGCGGGTTACGCCCTGGGAGCGCTGGACGGCGGGGACCGGCAGACGTTCGAGGCCCGCCTCGGTTCCGGCGACCGCGAAGCGGCCCGGCTGCTCCTTGAATATGAGCAGGCAGTCGCCACCCTGGTTGCTGAACTGGCGGATTCCCCGCCGCCTCCTGCCGTGAAGGACGCCCTCCTCGCCCGGATCGATGCCGAAGGCCGCGCCGCCGGCAGGCGTCCGGCAGAGGTCATCGCCCTTCCGGTGAGAAAAAGCGTCCCCGCCGCAGGAACAGCAGGCAAAGCCTGGTGGGACAGTTTTGCCGTCGGCGCCATCGCCGCGGGAATCCTCTCGCTGGTGGCCGGTTACTCGTTCGTGAGCGGATACCGCGAACAGTACCGCAAGCTGGAAGCGGACCTCTCCGCCATCCGGCAGGAGATGGCCGGGCTCATCGCCGACCGGGACGACTTCCGGGCAACGATCGAGGCGCAGCGGGTTTATGCCGAACTGGTTAAAAACCCTTCAACGCAGATCGTCTTTCTCAAGGGGCTCGATCCGGACCCCCGCGCGGCGGGCCGGATGCTCTGGCAGAGCAAAGCGGGCGGCGTGTTCGTCGCGACGGGCCTGCCCGTACCGCCCGCCGGGAAAACCTACCAGCTCTGGGCCATTCAGGGAGCGAACGCGCCGGTCTCGGCCGGTGTCTTCGCCCCGAAGCCCGACGGAAGCTGCGAACTGAACGTGAATGTTCTCCCGGTTTCGGGAACGGTTGACGTTTTCGCCGTCACGCTCGAACCTGAGGGCGGACTCCCGGCACCGTCAGGCCCCATGTATCTGGCGGGCAAAGGCGGGATCTGAAACGAGGGCCGCTCCGCTGAAAGCCGCCGCACTCCCCAGAGAATACCTGTCGAGACGCTCGCCGCCGGAGGCCTGGGAAGCCTTTTTCCTGATCGGTGTTTTTCCGCCGTCGTCCGCGCTCCGGTGGATCAAGGTCCAGCTCTTCTCGGGCGGACGGAACCCCGGCCGCCACTGCTTTTCCGCCCTCGAAGCCATGGACGGCCCCGGCGAGGAGCTTTTCCTATTCGGCTACCGGGACCGGGTGGACGAAATCCGCCGCCCTCTCGGCACCGGTTTCCTCTCGAAGTCGTCCGAGACCTGGAATGTCGGTTCCTCGAACGGACTTTCCTGGAAAGGCGACTGGCCCCGGCTGGAGCTTGTCTGCGAGTCGCCGAAGCTCCGGGCCGAAACCGTGAGCCGCGAGGTGCTGCTCTGGGGTTCGTTCCCGAAAATCCTCACCTACTGGTCCGCCTTCGGCAGCCTGTCGTGGACCCAGAACGGCGAAACCCTCTCCGGCGCCGGCATTACGGAACACGCCTTCGGCGGCGACAGCCGCCTCAATATCGCCCGTCTCGGGCCGCCCCGCTGGCACTGGGACGTGCTGACTTTCGACGACGGCTCGGCCTGTGCGGGCCTTTCGGCCACCGTACTGGACCGTGAGCTGCCCCTGCGGAGCGGAGGCTCGGCTCCGGGCTCGCTGTTTGCCGCGGGCCGGGGCCTGCGAACCAGGGTTCTGGAGTGGGACCGGGACGGGAGTCTCAATATCCCCCGCCGCTGGACCGGCCGGCTGGCGCTCGGCGAACGGCAGTTCGACTATGAAGCCGTCCGTTCTACCCCCGTGGCCAGAGCCGTCCCCGGCGGCGGTTTTATGGGGTTCGACTTCGAGGGCCGGTTCACGGACGGCGGCCCCCTGCTGGGGGGCACGGGGTTCACGGAATACCGGGCGGCGGGCCGTCTGTAACAGTCCCGCCAAACCGGCCGCTTTTGTATTCACTTTGGCGCCCCCCTCTGCTAGAGGAACCGCGCGTGCGTTCCAGACGCGCGGCAAGGACAGTATTTCATGGGACCGATCCGCGATTTCCTCGACCAGAACCTCAAGCACTACAACGCCGGCGAGACCGTTCGTGCGGCGCAGGGCTACATCAGGCATCTCGAACAGGGCGGCAAGATGATGGTGACGCTCGGCGGCGCCATGAGCACGGCCGAGCTCGGCATCTCGCTCGCCGAGATGATCCGGCAGGACAAGGTGCACGCGATCTCCTGCACGGGCGCGAACCTGGAAGAGGACATTTTCAACCTCACCTCGCGGAACGACTACAAGGAGATCCCGAACTGGCGCTCCCTCTCCACCGCCGACGAAGAGGCGCTGCTGAAAGACGGCTATAACCGCGTCACCGACTGCGCGTTCCCCGAGACCGTGATCCGCGAGGTCGAGGGCGTCATGAAGCAGTACTGGGTCGAGAATTCGAAGAAGGGGACCGGCATGTTCCCCTACCAGTATTTCTACCGGGCGTTCGAGGAAGGCGTGTGGAAGGGCAAGAACCACGTCCCGTTCGAGAACTCGTGGCTCTATGCCGCCTGGCAGAAGAAACTCCCGATCATCACCCCCGGCTGGGAGGATTCGACGCTGGCCAACATCTTCGCGGGCTCGCTGATCGAGGGGCTCACAAAGCCCTGCGCCATCCGCTCGGGCCCCGAGCAGATGGTCATGCTCCATGACTGGTACATGGAGACGACGAAGAAGCACTCCATCGGGTTCTTCCAGATCGGCGGCGGCATCTCGGGCGATTTCCCGATCTGTGTCGTCCCGATGATCCGGCAGGATCTCGAGAAGGACTGCCCGCTCTGGGGCTACTTCTGCATGATCACGGACGCCACCACGAGCTACGGCGGCTACTCCGGCGCCGGCGGCAACGAAAAGATCACCTGGGAAAAGATCGGCGCCGACACGCCGAAGTTCGAGATCAACTCCGACGCCACCATCGTGGCGCCGCTGATCTTCGCCTATGTGCTGAACAAGTAATCCGCCGCACTACCGGCGAAGAAAAGGAGAGCGGGTTTACTCCCCTCTCCTTTTCTTTTCCTTCCACTGGGCGATGCGTTCCAGCCGTTCGGCGATTTCCTTTTCGGCGCCAATCTTCCTGGGCTCGTAGAAGGTTTTCTCCAGGGTTCCTTCGGGGAGATGGTCCTGGAGGATCAGGGCGTCGTCGGCCTCGTGGGCGTACTGGTAGCCCTTGCCGTAGCCGAGGTCTTTCATGAGGGCGGTGGGGGCGTTCCTGAGGTGCAGCGGCACCTGGAGCGGCCCCGACTTTTTTACCTCGGAAAGAGCTTTGCCGACCGCCACGTAGCTCGCGTTCGATTTGGGGGCGCTCGCAAGATACGTCACCCCCTGCGCGAGGTTGATCCGGCATTCGGGCAGGCCGATCCGCTCGCAGGCCGAGTAAACATTCAGTGCGACGCCGAGCGCGCCGGGGTCCGCGTTCCCCACGTCCTCGGACGCGAAGATCACCATGCGCCGGGCGATGAACAGCGGGTCTTCGCCGCTCTCCAGCATCCGGGCCAGCCAGTAGATGGCCGCATCGGGGTCCGTGCCGCGCATGGATTTAATGAATGCGCTGATGACGTTGTAGTGATTTTCACCGGCCTTGTCGTACGGGAGCGTCGTCCGCTGGAGCGCCGAGCGGATATCCTCCGGCGCAATTTCCGTGCGACCACCCGGCAGCGTCTCCACTACCGTTTCGAGCATGTTGAGGGCGTTCCGGGCGTCGCCGCCCGACAGTTGCGCGATCATCTTCCGGCCCTCGTCCGTGAGCGTCAGATGCTTCGCGCCGAGCCCCCGCTCGGAGTCCTCGAGGGCCCGCACCAGAAGGCCCTCGATGGCTTCCGGCGGGACCGGCTGGAAGGTGAGAACCCGGCACCTGGAGAGAAGAGCCGCATTGATCTCGAACGAGGGGTTCTCCGTCGTCGCGCCGATCAGCACGATAAGGCCCGATTCCACATGGGGAAGGAAGGCGTCCTGCTGGCCCTTGTTGAACCGGTGGATCTCGTCCACGAACAGGATCGTCGGCTTTCCCGTGCGCCGCCGGGTGGCGTCCGCCTCGTCCACGATGGCCCGGACTTCCTTCATGCCGCCCATGACGGCCGAGAAATGGACGAACGGAAGGCCGTACTGGGCCGACAGGATCCGTGCCACGGTCGTCTTGCCGGAGCCCGGCGGCCCCCAGAGGATCAGCGAGGGGGGCTTCCCGGCCCGGAGCAGGCGGCTCACGAACCCGTTTTCGCCGAACAGCTCGTCCTGCCCCACCAGTTCCTCGAACGTCCGGGGGCGAAGCCGCTCGGCCAGCGGAGCCGAGGGGTCCGGGACGGACCTCCCGGGGGCTTTCGGCTGGCGGTCGAACAGGTCCATGGGAGTGACTTAACCGAGGTTATCCACAACTGCCACCGGACCCCCTTATAGTCTCCGCTGGCTGTGCTACTGTTCCCCCTGCCGGGACGGGGGCGTTCCGGCGGGGCCGGGGAGCCCGTGAACAGCGAAAAGATCCACAGCATCGGCATGGTGATCAAGGCCCGGGACCAGCGCGCCGTCGCGCTTGGCCGGGATATCCGCGAGTTTCTCCAGAAACGCGGTGTGCGCCTTTTCGTGAACCGTGAGAACGCACCGCTGATCGGCGAGGAAGCCGGTGTCTCGGATGCCACGCTGGCGAAGAGTGTGGATCTCCTGCTGGTCCTGGGCGGAGACGGCACACTGCTCAGCGCCGCGAGACTCGTCGCCGGCGAGCGGTGCCCGATCCTCGGCATCAACCTGGGCCACCTGGGCTTTCTGACCGAAATCCCCCGCGACCAGGCGGTCGAAACCCTCACCCGGGTTCTGAAAGGCGACTACGAGACCGAAGCCCGGTCGCTGCTCGAAGTGGAAGTGGTCCGGGACGGCAAGGCCGTCCACAGCTCGCTGGCGCTGAACGACGCCGTGATCTCCCGGCGCGGGGTCGCCCGGCTTCTTCATGTCAACGTCTCGATCGACAACCGGCCGGTGACGGCCTTTGCCTGCGACGGCGTGATCGTGGCCTCTCCGACAGGATCGACAGCCTACGGGCTCGCCGCCGGAGGCCCGATCCTGCACCCGGCCATCGCGGCCATCGAACTCGTCCCGATCTGCCCGCACATGCTGGCGAACCGGCCGCTTATCATCCCCGACACGAAGGTGCTCGAACTTCAGGCGACGAACGCTCCCGACGGCGACATCGCCGTCTCCGTGGACGGCCAGACCACCCTGGAAATCCAGGCCGGCGATTCCGTGCGGGTGACGAAATCTTCCAAACGGATTCATCTCGTCAAGAACCGGGGCGAGGACTACTTCAGCGTGCTTCGCGGCAAGCTCGGCTGGGCGCCGACGCAGAAGCGGTCGAGTTAGGGAACCGCACGTTCATGCTGCTGGAACTGCGCCTCAAGAATCTCGCCATCGTGAGCGAACTGGGCCTCGAACTGGAGCCCGGCCTCACCGTGCTGACGGGCGAAACCGGCGCGGGAAAATCGCTCATGGTGGAAGCGCTGAAAATTCTCTGGGGCGCGAGAGCCTCCAGCGAGCTGATCCGTCTCGGCGCCGAGGAAGCGACCGTCGAGGCCGTTTTCCGCCGCCCGAAGAAAGGCCCCGCCTTCCGTGTGCTCCGGGAACTGGACCTCCTGCCGTCCGAAGACGACGATCTCGTGATTCGGCGGTCGATCCGCCGCGACGGCCGGGCGAAGGCCTTCGTCGCCGACCGGTCGGTGACGGTCTCGACGCTGGCCGCCGTCACCCTGCCCCTCATCTCCGTGGTATCCCAGCACGAGCACCAGACGCTGGTGGACGCCCAGTCGCAGCTCGAACTTCTGGACGATTATTCCGGCAACGAGAGTCTGCTGGAGAAGGTCGCCGCCGCCTGGGACCAGTGGCAGACGCTGGAGCGCGAGCGGGAAACGCTGCTCACCGACGCCAGGGGACGGCTGGAGCGGCTCGATTACCTCAACTTCGTCCTCAAGGAGATCGAGGAAGCCGCGCTGGAACCGGGCGAGGATGCCCGCCTGAAGGCCGAACGCAAGCAGCTCCTGTCGCTGGAAAAAATCGTCCGGCTTCTGGCGGGCGGGGTCGATTTCCTTGCCGAGGGGGAAAACCCTGCAGGACGGGCCGTGGCCCGAATCGCCGACGGCCTGCGGCCCCTCTCCGAAGGGGATCCGAAGCTCGAAAATCTTGTGGCCCGGCTCGCCAGCGCCGCGATCGAGCTGGACGACCTGGGCGGGGAACTGTCGGACCGGCTGGAACACCTCAAGATGTCGCCGGAAGAGCTTTCCGCCCGCCTGAACGAGATCGAGAGCCGCCTCGCTCTGATCGAACGGCTGAGCCGCAAGCACGGGGCGACGGTGGAAGAAATCCTGGAGCGCACCGGCGCCCTTGCCGCCGAGCGGGACCGGCTGGCGAATTTCGATTCGGCCTCCTCGAAGCTGGACGGGGCCATTTCCGGCGCCCGGCGGACCTATGACGAACTGTGCTCCTCGCTGGATGAAAAACGGCGCAAGGGAGCCGGAAAGCTCTCCGGCGCAATCCGCAAGGAGCTGGCGGGGCTCAATTTCCTGCAGGCCGATTTCAAAGTGGCCGTGGATAATGCCGAGGCGTCCGCGACGGGCAAGAACCGGAGCGAATTCCTGTTTTCCGCCAATCCGGGCGAGCCGCCAAGACCGCTGGCCAGGGTCGCCTCGGGCGGCGAGCTGTCCCGGGTCATGCTGGCCGTGCGGCTCTGCCGCCTCGACGCCGACGAGAACACCACGCTCGTTCTGGACGAAATCGATGCCGGTATCGGGGGCGTCACGGCCGAAAAGGTCGGCAACCAGATCCGTAGACTTTCGGAGGCCGTCCAGATTATCTGCGTGACCCACCTCCCGCAGATCGCCTGCCGGGCGGCCCACCATATCCGGGTGGAAAAGCGGGTGGCGGGACAGAGATCCGAGGTTTTCGCCGACCGGCTCGACTATGATGAAAGGGTTGAGGAGCTGGCGAGAATGCTCGGGGGAGAAAGCGCTGCGGCGGCGACCCGGACGACGGCCAGAGAGATGCTGAATCTATGGAAACAGGCGAACGGCTGAAGCCGCTCCCCGCCGTGAGGGTCGAAAGACCGACCACGGAAGACGTGGACGCGATCCACGCGATGATTTCCGCCGAGGCGCGGAACAACGAGCTGCTGCCCGTGGACAAGGACGCGATCTACGAATCGCTCCGCGACTTCTTCGTCGCCCGCCGGAGCGACGGCACCCCCGTCGGCACCGTCGCCCTGCACGTCTATACGTGGGACCTCGCCGAGGTCCGGAGCTACTGCGTCGCCCCGGAATGGCGCGGCTGCGGCGTGGGCGGCGTGCTGCTGAAATCGGTGCTGGACGAGGCCCGGTTCCTCAGGATCGGCGAGGTCTTCGCCCTGACCCGGAAACCGGAGCTGTTCGAGCGGTTCGGCTTCCGCCGGGTGGACAAGACATTCCTTCCGCACAAGGTCTGGAAGGATTGCCTGAAATGTCCCAAACTACTGGAGTGCGACGAAGTCGCCGTGCTACTGGAACTCTGATGACACTGAACACGCAGCGGCTATTCACGGACCTGGCGAAACAGCTCAAGGCGAAAAAGGCCTCGGGCTGGGACCTTTACCTGGACCAGTCCCGGACTCTCAAGGTTGAGGCCAAGGACGGCGCCGTAGAATCGCTCTCGAAGGCCGTTACGGCGGGCCTCGGCGTCCGCGCCATGCACAAGGGCGCTGTCGGGTTCGCCTACACGACCGATCTCGGCAAGCCGGCCCTCAAATGGGCGGTCGATACCGCCGTGAGCGCGGCCAAGATCGCGTCCGCCGACGAATTCAACAAGCTGGCCCCGAACACCCCGGTCCCGGCGAACGACCTCGAACTGACGGACCCGGCACTTGCCGGCCTCTCCGAAAAGGACAAGCTGGACCTCGCGATCCAGCTCGAGACCATGACCCGCCGGAGCGACCGGCGAATCACCCGGGTCCGGAACGCCCAGTATCACGAAAACCGCCGGACCCTGACGATCTGGAACTCCGAAGGCATCAGGCGCGAGGCCGAATCGACCCAGGCCGTCATCAGCGTCATGGCCGTGGCCGAATCGGCCGGCGACTCCCAGATGGGTTACGACTTCGTGGAAAGCCGTTTTCTGGAAGACCTGAACCCCGGCCGGGTCGCCCGCAAGGCGGCCCTGAATGCCGTCGAACAGCTCGGCGCGCGGCCCATTCCCTCCCGGACCGGACCGGTGGTGCTCGAAGCCCTTGCCGCCTGCGAACTCCTCGGGGCCTTAAGCCCCAGTTTCTGCGCCGACGCCGTGCAGAAGAAACGTTCCTGGCTCGACAACAAGACGGGCAAGAAGGTCTTCAGTCCGCTCATCACGATCTACGACAACGGCCTGCTGCCCAAGGGCACAGGAACGTTCCCCTTCGACGACGAAGGCGTGCCCCGCCAGAAAACCACGCTGGTCCGTGAGGGCATCCTCGAGAATTTCCTCTACGACACCTACACGGCGGCCAAGGCCGGGACGAAGTCATCCGGCAACTGCACCCGCACGGCGGGGTTCCAGTCAGGACCGGCTGTAGGGATTTCCAACTGCTATATCCGCCGGGGAAGCTTCTCTCTGAAAGACCTGCTCAGCGAGCTCCGGAGCGGCCTCTTCGTCACGGATCTCACGGGGGTCCATACGGCGAACCCCGTCAGCGGCGAGTTCTCGCTCGGCTGCTCGGGTTTTGCCGTCGAGAACGGCCGCCGGGCGGGTCCCTTCAATGGCATGGTGATCACGGGAAACCTGTTCGACCTGTTCCTCAGGGTCGAGGCGCTCGGCAACGACATGCGGTTCGTGAACGGCGTCGGAAGCCCCAGCCTCCTGATCTCGAAGGCCAGCGTCGCGGGAACCTGAACAGAGCCCCTGCTTCCCTTAAGTCAGTTATTGCCCTGCCAGTCGATCTGCTTGACCGGCTTCATGCCCTTGAACTGCTCGTAGACGCGGTTGTTCACGAACAGATCGAACAGGTCCTTGTCGAGGTGGTTGGCATCCACCTCGGCCTTGATGATCTCGAGCGCCTTCGGGATGGGCATGGGCGGCTTGTAGGGCCGGTCGCGGGCCGTCAGCGCCTCGAAGATGTCGAGGAGGCCCAGAATCTTCGCCTGGATCAGCATCTGCTCGCTCTTGAGGCCGTGCGGGTAACCGGTGCCGTCCATCTTCTCGTGGTGCGACCCCGCAATGTGCGGCACGTTCTTGAGCATCTTCGGCCAGGGGATCTTCCGGAGGATTTCCCAGGTGTAGGCGATGTGGCTTTCGATGATCTCGCGTTCCTTGCCGGTAAGATTGCCGCGGCGGATCGTGAGGTTATCCACCTCGAATTCGGTGAGGAGGGGCTTCACCGAACCGTCCGTGTCCTGGAACGTCTGTTTGGCGAGCGACTGAACAAGCGCGATCTCCTCGTCGGAGACGAACCCGCGCTTGTTCACGTCCATGAGCGTGAGGACTTCCTTGTCGAGCCTGTCGAGTTCGTCCTTCACCTTGCCGGAAGGTGCCTCGCCCGGCTTCAGCTCCCCGTCTGCGACGGCCTGCGTGAGCCGCTTGAAACGGAGCATTTCGAACCGGCGACGGACGGCCTCCATCTGCTCGGGGGCGAGCTTGTGGGCCTTGGTCAGTACGGCCTCGCGGACGGCGATCTTGCCGACGTCGTGCAGGTAGCTCGCGTATTTGAGCTCCCGGAGCTCGTCCTCGGAGAACTTCACGCCGGCGAACGGCCCGGTCGTCTGCTCGTTGATGATCCGGGCGACGGTCTGGGCATACTGGGCAAGGCGGTAGCTGTGGCCGCCGGTGGCGGTATCCCGGTACTCGAGCGTCGCCGCGAACGACTGGGCGAGCGCCTCGAACAGCTTTTCCACGTCGTCGATGAGGCGGACCTTCTCGATGGATACGGCTGCCTGCGAGGCGAGCGAGAGGAGCAGTTGCGCGTCGCCATCATCGAAAGCGGTGACGTGCCGGGGCGTGTTCTCCGGCTTGTCGAGAATCGTCGAGAAGTTCTTTTTCTTGTTAATGAGCTGGATGACACCGGTGATGTCGCCCTTATGGTTCCGCATGGGGACGACGAGCATCGACACCGAGCGGTAACCGGACTTCTTGTCGAAGCCGGAATTGAAGGAGAACGGCGTCCCTTCAGGCAGTTCGTAGACGTCCCGGAGGTTCAGCACCTCGCCCTTGGCCGCCACGTAGCCGGAGATCGACGCCGTACTCACGGGCATGGCGAACGAAACGAACGGCACACTGATGGAATCGTTCTGCGAACAGGTGAACCGGAGCTGCTTGGGGAACTCCTTTTCCCGGCGGTAAGGCCAGGCGGGGTTCTTCTGGTTTTCCTCGGGGTCGCCCTCTTCGATGAGATAGAGGGAACCCGCGTCCGCGCTCGTCGCCCGGCGGCACTCGAACAGGATCATGTCGAGGAGCCGCTGGAGATTGTGCTCGGTCGAGAGCGCCGTGCCGATCCGGTAGAGCTTGTCGATCTGGTCGGCCGCCTTGGTGAGCCGGTTATCCATGTCGGCGAGCCGGAGGCTCGTGCCGACCAGTTCCACCGAATTCCGGATGGCGTGGGCAAGCGCGTCCACGTCCAGGGGCTTCGGGACCAGTTCAGTCACCTTGAGCTTGGTAAAAAAGGCACGGTTTTTTGCGCGTTTGGCGGGCGTATAAATGGCGACGACCCGGAGCGGCGCCGTCCGCTTATCTAACGCTTTCAATAAGTTCTTTGAGTCTTTCGGGAGGTGATCGACGTCGATCACGACGGTCGCGGGAAAATCGTGGCTCAGCGTTTCCGCAAGGCTCGCCACGTCTTCGACCCAGAGCTTCGGCGTGCCTTCGGGGAGCAGCGCGCCCGCCTTGCTGACGGGGACAGTGCGCCCCACGGCGAGAAAGATTACCGCCGGGCGGGCATCAGTTGACGAGCCTGAACCGTTCATCACTCGGATTCCCCAGACCTTGAAGAGGAAGCCGGACCCGCAAGCCCGGCCCGAAGCTGCGCTCTCGAACCTCGACGCAACGTATCACACCGGGAACTGACTGGGAAATCAGCCACATCACCCGTTGCCCCGAACCGGCAGTGGAGATATCGTACCGGGTATCTTGGCTCACGCACCGCTGACTACCCAGCTTCTGACACAGATGCTCGTCAAGGGGGGCCTTCTGGCCGCCGACGCAGCGAAGGAAATTGTCGCGAGCGAGCGGACGCTGGCCGACACCATCTCGAAGGAACGCCGTACCGACTATGCGCGCCTCGGCCTCACGGGCGCGGCGGCAAGGCCCTCGCCGGTCGACATCGTCGCCCACCTTAACCTCCAGATCCCCGGACAGCCGGGCAAGTTCCTCCATGAGGACCGGATCGTCCAGTTCCTCGCCGAGGGGTACAAGCTCCCCTACCGGAAGATCGTCCCCATGGAGCTGGACCCGCATTTCGTCACGACCCAGCTCCCCAAGGCGTTCGCCCAGCGGCACATGCTGATTCCGCTCTCGAACGAGGGCGGTGCGACGATTGTGGCCATTCCGGACGTTACGGTCCTGGACGCCCTGCCCGAGCTCGAGCGCACGCTGAACCGGAAGTTCAAGGCGGTGTTCTCGTCCCGGTCGGACATCCTTAAGGTCATCAGCGAATTCTGGGGCCTGCGCCAGTCGCTCGAGAAGGCCGGCAAGGAGTTCGGCGGCGAACAGGTCGATCTCGGCAACCTGGAGAGCATGTTCGACCTCAAGTCCGGATCCGAGATCGAGGCGAACGACCGCCAGATCATCCGGATCGTGGACTACCTGTTCGCCTACGCCATCGACCAGCGGGCAAGCGACATCCACTACGAGCCCAAGCGCGAACGCGCCGTGATCCGCCTCCGGATCGACGGCCACCTGCACGAGGTGGTACAGGTTCCACGGCCCGTGCTGACGGCCATGATCAGCCACATCAAGACCCGCGCCCGGCTCGATATCGCGGAAAAGCGCCGGCCGCAGGACGGCCGTACGAAGCTCTCTCATTATGGCAAGGAAGTGGAACTCCGCGTCTCCATCATTCCGGTCGCCTTCGGCGAAAAGCTCGTCATCCGCCTGCTCAACGCCTCGTCCGTGCTCCAGAGCCTGGACAGTCTCGGCTTCTTCCCGCAGGACCTCACGAAATTCCGCGAGATGCTGAAATCCGCGAACGGCCTGATCCTGGTCACGGGCCCTACGGGCAGCGGCAAGACGACGACGCTCTATTCGGGCCTGAAGGAAGTCTCCCGCCCCGACGTCTCGATCACGACCATCGAGGATCCCATCGAAATGGTGATCGAGGAGTTCAACCAGACGGCGATCAACCCGAAGATCGGGCTCACCTTCGCCGAAGCGCTCCGCGTGCTGCTCCGGCAGGACCCGGACGTGATCATGGTGGGCGAGATCCGCGACGAGGAAACCGCGCAGGCGGCCATTCAGGCGGCGCTCACCGGACATCTGGTCATCGCAACGCTGCATACGAATGACGCTCCGGCGGCCATCACCCGGCTTCTGGACCTCGGCGTCGAGGACTATCTGATCGCCTCCACGGTGCTCGGTGTCCTGGCGCAGCGGCTCCTCCGGTCAATATGCCCGGAATGCGGCGAGCAGGTGACGCTGACGCCCGAACAAATGGACGAGCTGAAGCTTCCGTCGAAAAACCTGCCTCCCCTGCCGGTGAAGAAGGCGATCGGCTGCCCGGCGTGCCGGTATTCCGGCTATGCAGGCCGGTCGGGTATCTACGAAGTCATGCCGATGACGGACAAGATCAGAAGGCTCATCCGCACGAACCCCGATCTCGTGGAGATCCGCAAGGCGGCCATCGACGACGGGATGATCACCCTCCGCGAGGCCGGGGTGAAGAAGCTCGCCATGGGCATCACGACGTTCGACGAGGTGCTGCGTGCCACCGTCTGACGTCGCCCCGCCCCGTTCCGTAGCAGTCGTCGGCGCCGGTTCCTGGGGAACCGCCATGGCGCATCTTCTGGCGACGAAAGGTTACCCCGTGAGGCTGTGGGGCCGGGACCGGGATGTCGTTCAGGGACTGAAAGAGAATCACACGACGCGGTACCTGAAGGGGGTGACGGTGCATTCCGGTGTCCAGGCCACCAACGACCTGCGCGAAGCCGTGCGGGACGCCGCCATGGTCGTGGGCGCGGTGCCGAGCCAGTTCACCCGGAGCGTGTTCACAAGTCTTGTGGAGCACCTCGCCCCGGACGCCAACATCGTCATCGCCTCGAAGGGCATCGAGGCCGGTTCGCTCATGACCATGAGCGAGATGATGCAGGACGTTCTGCCCATCGAGCGGCACGGACGGCTCGCCTATATTTCGGGGCCCAGCTTCGCCCTCGAGGTCGCCCGCGGACAGCCGACTGCCGTCACGGTCGCGGCCGAGAATCCCCGCATCGCCAGAACCGTCCAGCACTGGTTTCACAGCCTTTATTTCCGGGTTTACACAAGCTTCGACGTCGTGGGCGTGGAACTGGGCGGCGCGCTCAAGAACGTCATCGCCATCGCCGCCGGTGCACTGGAAGGCATCGGCGCAGGGCACAATATCCAGGCGGCCCTCATCACCCGGGGCATCGCCGAGATGACCCGGCTCGGAATCAAGCGGGGCGCGAACCCCCTCACGTTCGCGGGCCTGACCGGCATGGGCGACCTGATTCTCACCTGCACGGGCCAGCTCTCCCGCAACCGCACCGTGGGTCTCAGGCTCGGAAAAGGCGAGCAGATCGCCGACATCCTGAAAGGGATGGACCAGGTGGCCGAAGGCGTCGAGACCTCACGGTCCGCCTACATGCTCGCGAAACGTGAAGGCGTCGAGCTCCCGATCATGGAGCAGGTCTACCGCGTCCTGCACGAAGGCAAATCGATCAGGCAGGCCATCCACGACATCATGGCCCGCGAGCTCAAGGCCGAACTGGATTACCTGACAAGCAGCTGACGCCTACTTGTCCCTTCCCTCGTTCCACTTCACCCATTCGCTGTCGAGGGTTTCCTTCGAGACCGGGCTCACGACGGGCTCCGAGCCCTGCCCGCCGATCGTGACCGACTGGCGGCTCTGGATGAGCAGCTTGGTCCACTCCTCGCGGGAGACGTCGCGGGGGCCGGGGACATCGCGCGGGGCGACGATGATCTGGCCGGGCTTGGGGACGTCCTGCGGCTTGAAGGGGTTATAGACCTCGACGGCGCCCTTGAAGACGTCGAGTTTCAGGTTGTCGCCCGTCACGGCGTAGTTGAACACCGTGCCGCGCACGGCCGCCCCGGCGAACGGGGAATTGATCTTGAAATCGTCGTTCGCGCCGAGGGACGAGATCGACGCCCACACCTGGCCTTCCTTCACGTCCAGCTCGACCTCGCGCTTCTGTTGCTCCTGTTCGAGCATCTTGACGAGATCGACGATGGTGTTCTCGTCGAGGCGGACGACCTTGCCCGATTCGATGGAGACTTCGGCCCGGGACTTGCGCCGGGTCTGCATGGTGTCGCCCGAATCGACCGTGGACTTCTCCGGCACGGGCACCCAGTCGGTCGTGGAAGTCTTCTTCTGCGTTTCGCCGCGTACGAACGTAACAAGACCCGTATCGTTCTTCTGGGCGGCGGTTCCAGCCACAGCGGCCGTGAGCGTGAGGCCCGTGGCGGCGGCTCCGGCGAGAATGGCGGCGGTCAGGGAGCGGTTCTTCGGCATGAGCGGTTCTCCATCTTGAAGGGCCTTGCGGCCCGGCTTTCAGGGTCCCATTGGACCCCGGAAGGCGTATCCGGATCGGTGATTCACGTTACATCATGGATTATCCGTGGCAATCGCCCCGAACAGCTCGAAACCGGCCCATGACGAAGGATGGCCGTATTCCCGGCCCACTTCCCCCGCTGTCCGGCGCAGGGCCGTTTCCGAAGCCTCCCCCGAGGCCATCTTTTCGTAGGTCCGGCGGACGAACTGCGCGGAAGAAGCCCCCCGCCGCCAGCGGGGCAGGATCCAGGGGGAACGGATGCCCTGCGAGAGCCCCTTAAGCCGGAGCGCAAGCACTTCGAGGGCGGCCGGGAATGCTTCGGTGGCCGAGGCGCTCACGCCAGTTCCAGGGACAAGCCCCAACGGTTCGCCTGCGCAATAGAGCCCCGACACCGAGACGGCGGACAGTTTCAGTTCTCCGGCGCAGTGAACCCATCCAGAAGCATTTTCCAGCTCCATGAGTCCCTGCCGTTCCTGTCCGTAGAACTCCGCCCGTCCGTCACTGGCGAGCGTAAGGCCGTATCCGGCCCTCAACCTCGGCGCTCCGGCACCCGCGACCCTGAAGCCGGGAGGGCTTTCGCGGGACGGCCTCACCATCAGCTCCCAGAGCGTTCCGATCTGGCCAGTAACGGGACCTTCTCCCGGCGGACGGCCAAGCCCGGCGAACACCGCCGAGGGCAGCCGTGCGAACTCGCCGTCCAGTTCCAGCAGAAGGCGGCTCCCGGCGGGAAGTCCATCCAGACGCTTCCGGATCGCCTCCGGAATCCAGCCCGACCGGAACTGCTCCAGTGCGGCCTCGAACCGTCCCTGTACGGCGAGGCTTTCCGAGAGGTTCCGTACAGCTTCGCCGAGGGTGCCCGGTTCGCAGGGGACGCGGGCGTCCAGCAGCTCTCCCGGCGCGAGCCACCACCAGCGGCACCCTCCCTGAGACGAACCATCCATCGCTACCAGAACGGCCTCACCGGCCTCCGGTTGCGGGAGGGGGAACTCCGCGTCGGCCAGCAGATACTTCCAGGGCCCCGTCATTACCGGAGCCGGCGCCGGGCTGCCCGCAGCACGGGCCTCGGCCAGCTGGTCGTGCTGAGCTGCCCCTGTCCGGCCTCCAGAGATCCTGATGGTTTCGAGGGCGCTCCGAGCCAGCCCGTTATCCGCCGTCAGATCGCGGAGAACCTTGAGCCGCCCCCGTTCCCAGAGGGACAAGGCCGCCGCGGCGTCCGCCGTCTCCAGTGCCGCCGCCCGGAATGCCGCCGCTTTACCTGCGGTCAGCCCCGACCGGCCTTCCGTCGCCGGAGAAGACGGCCCTTCCCGGAGCCAGTATCCGGCGAGCTCTGCCGCCGGGGCCGAACCGGACCCCTCGGCCGGTTCTTGCCGGAGGGAGCCGATCCGGGCGACGAGCGCCGGATTTCCCGCCGCTCTCGCTTCGCGCCAGAGCCTGCCCATTTCGTCGTCCGTCGCTCCCGCCAGCTCCGCTCTCAACCAGCGGAGTTCGAGCATCACGGAATCTTCCTTCGAACCGGCAGCCGTGCCGGGCTCTCCGAGTCCAATGGCTTCGTCCAGAAGCTTCGCCGCATCCTCCCGGTGTCCGGTGCGGGCGGCAATGAGGGCCTGCTGGCGGAGGGCATAGCGGAGACCGGCCGCGTTCCCGGTCCGGCGGTCCAGCTTCTCGGCCTCCGAAAGATAGAGCTTCGCCGGCTCATCGAGACCGAGCACACGGAGCGACGTGCCGTAAGTGGAGAGGACGGCTGAAAGGCGCACCGGGTCCGGGTCCCGCCGCGCTTCGGCAAGCGCCGCCTTGGACGACTCGAGGGACAGCTTTTCGCTGCCCATGGACCAGTGCACGAGCGCCAGCAGGTTCAGGTAATCGGCCGCTGTGCCATGGGGGGCATCCTTGAGTTCCGGAATATCAGCCGGGGCCCCGCCTGCAAGCAGCACCGCTAGCGCGGCGTCCGAACGGCCGAAGCCCCATAGCACCGAAGCCTCATAGAGGGAGGACTGAAGTTCGAGCTCACGGTCCTTGCGGCTTCCGGCGTCCAGCCGGATCGCCCGGAACTCCTCCAGAGCCTCCAGCAGCCTTCCTCTCGCCTGTGTGGCCAGCGCGAGTGTCAGCCGGTTGCGGCGAATAGCCGCTTCGAGCGGTCCCGTGTCCTGTCTCGCCCGGATCGCTGTATCGCGCAGCGACCTGGCGAGCGTCTGGGCCGCTTCGAGATCCTGCGCCGCGCCGCCGGGGTCGTTCAGGTTTTCGTACCGGATGCGCCCCCGGTTGTAGAGCAGTTCCGACTGGCTGGACCTGTCTCCCCTCACTTCCGCCTGACGGATCGCTTCGGTGTAGACGCCCACCGCCTCTTCATACCGGCCGGCGAGTGCAAGGCCCCGGGCCCGCTCCGACTCCACTACAAGAGTCACCTGCGGATTCCCCTCTGCGAGACGGAGGGCATCCTCGAATCTCCCGAAAGCATCGTCCGGCCTTCCGGCCCGCAACAGGTCCTGCCCGGCAAAGTAGAGCGCCTGCGCAGCCTGCGTGGAGGCTCCGGCCTCGGCATACAGTTTAGAGAGGCGGTCTTCGTAGGCAGCCGCCCGGCCCCACTCTTCCATCTGTTTCAGCGAATAGACCGCCGCGTTCAGCATCTGGGCGAGCTGGGGAGGCGGGACGCCGATCACATCCATGCAGGTGACGGCCCGCTCGGCGGCGCGCACAGCCGCGGGCCAGTCTTTCCTGGCCGCAGCCGACGCCGTCTCGTTAGCAAGAGCGTTCAGGGCGCCCGTGACGAACGGTTTTACTTCGCCGGCGGCGATGCCGGGGTATCCGTAATAAACGTAACGGCCAAGATCAGGATGCTCCTTCACCGTCTCCTGCCAGAGCGCAGCCGTACGGGGAGCGTCGAGCCGGATCGCCCGCGAATAAAACCCTTTCCAGAGTTCAGCTTCACCTCTCACCTTCGCGGCCTCGGCCGCCCGTCCGTCCGAGACCAGAAGGCCCGGCGCGCCGCCGTAGGCCGCCAGTTCGGCCGCCACCAGCAGATCAGCAGGCTGTTCCAGCCGGTTTCTCGCCAGCACCCAGAGATTCGGCTCTCCGGCCAGCGCCATAAACCCCGTCACCGGCAGCCGGCCGCCCGGGAGACTGAGCTTCGGCCCCTCCGGCGAAGGTTCCAGCGGCGAGAGAATGTGAACGAAATGGTATTGCGACTCGAGATTCGAGAGATCCCGCTGAAACTCGGCCGGTCCGTTCCCCTCGTAAAAAAACCCGCGCACGCCGGGAATCGCCCCGGCGAAGGTTTCCAGAACCGCCTGCAGGGGTTTCTCCCGCGGATCGCCCTCGTCCCTGATGCCTTCGTCCGAAACGACAATAGCCCGGCGCCGGTTCACGTTCCGGCGGCTCCAGGACGTGAGGTAATGGGCGAGCGACACGTACCGGGAGAGCACGGGCCCCGGCGGCGGAACCCGGTCCGAGATCCACTGGCTCCCGGTAATATCGGCCGGCAGTCCGCCGGCCGGGAGCATCGTGAGTTCTCTCGCCGTCATCCGGACGACGTTTTGTCCTTCGCCCAGCGGAATATAAACCGTCTCAGCGTCCGGGAGATCGTACTGAATGTCGGAAACGGAAGCCGGTCTCAGGCTGACCAGGGCCGAAAGCTCGGGCGATTTCTGGGTGATGGCATCAAAAACTGCCCTGAATTCCTTTTCCAGATCGTCAGCCTTCCGCTGAAGCTGACGGAACTCCTGCGCATCCGAAGAACCGGCCGCTTTCTCCGTTACCGTCATGAGGCTGGCGACGGCCTCCCGCCACTGCCGCGACGCCCTGCTGAACCGGGCGAACAGTTCTCCGTCCGGATAGCGCACCGGAATCGCGGGGTTCCGGAACACAGCGGCATTCACCGTCAGCCGGCGAAGGCGCTCCTCCGCGGTCAGCAGCATCTCGGCAGATGACAGAGCCGACGCCTGCCGGGCCGCGTCCCTCCGGAGCAGCTCGCCGAAGGAGGCGATCCGTTCTTCGTCGCCAAGGAAGGACGGGCTCCAGAGCCCGAGTGAATCGATCCCGGCGGCAGCCTTCGGGCAGGCCGCCGCATCCACTCCTGTCTCGCACTCCACCGCCGAAGCCCACAGCTCCCGGTCCGGAATCCGGTAAAACCGGGCGAGCTCCCGGAACTGGTCCAGCACGCCGGGGATGCCTTCCGGAAGGCCCGCGTACCGGAACGCCCTCGCTTCGTTCAGGAGGAGCGAAAGCTGCCGGACAATGTTCGAACGGCCCGTTTCCTCTTCATGAGCCGAGAGCAGCCGCCGGGCATATTCGAAATGGCGCACCGGCTGAAGCCGCTCTGCCGCCGATTCGTCCAGTCCGCACCGCATCTGGGCGATGGCCGTACGCTCCAGCAGCTGGGCAAAAGCCAGACTCGCCGCACTTCCCGGTTCCGCCTGTCCCGGTGCGGCGATGGCTTCCCGTGCGAGCTTGAGCAACCCCTTGCAGTCCGTTGCCGTGGGCCTGGCAGCCAGCATCTGAAGCCGTCCCGACAGGACGACGGCGGTTCCGGACCGGTCGCCGATTTTCCGGGTGAGTGCGAGCGACTCCGAGAGCCGGATTTCGGCATCTCCGGTGTCGCCGATCCGCTGGCGCAATATTCCCAGCCGGTTCAGCGTCACGGCGCGTTCGCGCATCTCGACCGGACCGGATGGGGCCGGAGCGCCCTTCAGAGCCCTTTCGAAATTCTCCGCCGCCGGGACAACCTCGCCGAGCCCTTCCTGGACGAAACTCCGGTACAGTCCGATCAGCCGGAGTTCCTGGTCCGAATCGAACCCCCAGGGAGCCTCGGTGGGATCGTCGCCCTTCACGGTAATGAGCGCCGGAGAAAGGCCCGCGCGCCGGTCGATCCCGCTCCGGTTCCGGACGACCAGCTTTTCGGCCTCGTCCAGATCCTCCATCGCCTCCGGATATTTGCCCAGATGATACCGGCTGATCGCGCGGTTCCGGTGGAACAGGTATTCCGGCTCCCGGAATCCCGTTTCTCCGGAGAGTTCGAGCGCCCGCGTGAACTGCGTCTCGGCCTTGGCATACTGCTTCATCGACTGCCGGATCAGCCCGAGATAGACGACCCCGGAGAGTTCAAGCCGCCGGTTGCCGATCTGCCGGGCCCGCCGGATGTTCTCTCCGGCCGTATCGGCGGCTTCCTCGTAGCTCTCGGCGTGAAACAGCGTGCGCATGCGGCGGTCGCCCACATGGAAAGCAAGCAGCGGATCGTCCGGCGGACCTTCGTTCAGGTAGCCCGTGATGAATTCGTCCGCGAGCCGGTAGTTGGGCGAAGGAAAGTCGATAAACGCCTGGGCGAGCGCCAGATTGAGCAGCGCCACCCGCCGGGGCTGCCCGGCCTGACGGGCATACACCAGCGCCGTCTGGTAACTGTCCACGGCCGCTTCGAGATAAGCCCTGTTCTGCCGTTTCGTATAGGAAGCTCCGTCCTCGATCAGAAACCGCTCCAGCCGGTGATAGAGGAACCCCCTGAATTGATGCAGCTCCGGACGGCCGTAATCCCGCTCAAGGGCTTCTTCAATTTTCTCAATGGCCTTTTCAGCCGCCCCCGCATTCCGGCCGGACTTCCAGATGTCGAGCGCCTGGATATACGCCTTCACGGACGGAGAATCCGGTGGAAGCGCCGGGACGATCCCCGCCTCCCACACGGCGAACCGGGTTTCGGGACAGTCGGGGTCGAGCGCCAGTGCCCGGTCCAGAATGGCGCCCTTTTCCTCTCCGGCAGAGGATGAAGCGAGTAACAGCAGCACGTCGATCAGTTCACTGCGCATCCGTCCCTTGAGTGAGGACAGACGCTCCCATTGGGCGAAGACCGGCTCCGGCTGCCTGTCGCGAAGGCTCACCGCGAGAATCGCGCGCGCCCATCGTTCGCGAAGCGGCTCAGTCTCCTGGAACCGGTCCGGTTCCGCGAGAAGTTCCTGGCGGGCTGCCGCGAGATTTCCCGAACGTGTGTAGATGCCGGCCACTTCGATGCCGATGGCAGCCCTCAGGAAACCAGGGGCATCCCGCTCGAGCCGCCGGAGAGCGGCGATGCGGTCCTCGTCCGCGAGATAAAGGTTGCTGCTCACCGAAATGGCGCGTTCGGCGGCAGGCAACGCCACCTCGCCGATGTCCGAGTATTGCCGGATGATCCCGGCCAGTAGGGATACAGCCGCATTCCGGTCGCCCCGTTCCGTATAGATTCTCGCCCGTTCCAGCGCAGCCGCCCCGGCGATCTCACGGACTGCCGGGAAACCCTCTTCCACCGCCCGGTAAGAACCGATCGCATCCAGCGTCAGGCCAAATGCTTCCTGAAGGCGGCCCAGTTCCAGCAGGGCCCGCGCCCGGAGGTCCGGTTCAATCGCGCTATCTTTCGAGATGCGCACCAGTGCGCTCCGGTTCGCCCCGTATCCTTCGGCCACTTCGGGTTCCGACAGCGGGAGCCCCGTGGCCGCAAGAATCTGGCTGTCCAGTGCGAGGCCGAGAATCTCGCCCCGGCGGGCCCAGTAATCCCGCACGGGGTCGCGCTTCAGCCGCTCAAGGGCCGTCTGGGCCGACCCCCAGAGCCCTGCCGCGAGAAACTCCTCCCCGCGGAAGTAGAGCGCCGCCCGCCGGGCCTCCATGCCGAAGACGTCCGGCGAGATACGCCGGTAGGCCAGCAGCCGGTCGTCCATGCTGTCGAAGCCGCGTGCCACGGCGACCGGATCCCGGGTTGTGTCCGGCTTCACGGGTTCAAGATTGAGGCTCCACAGGTTCAACTGCCCTGACAGATCTGTCGTGAGGATCGCCGCAGATTCGCTGGCAGCCGGAAGGACTGACGTGTAGGCGGACGAGGTGAGCGCCTGATAACCCTCTCCGGCCGCCCCGGTTTCGGGGTCAAACGGCACGCTCCAGACGGTCGATCGGTCGTCAACATCGATCGTGCCGTCCCCGTTCGTGTCGTCCGCCTGTGCGATGACCAGCACCCGGTCCGTTCCTGCAAAGACTGCGGAAGTTTCCTCGAACGGCAGGATTGTGAGCCGCCTGAGGTCTTCCGGCGGCCCCCCGTTTTCAGGGAGCCGTCCCCGCCAGATCTGTTTCCGTTCACCCGTCAGGCGCGTGAACACCAGCCATCGCCGGTCGGGGGAGATATCCGGGAACGTCCCATCCAGCTCGCGCCAGTCGGTGAAGGTCGAGGTTTCGGTATTGAACACGCTGAGGAATTTCGCTCCGCCCGATGTCCGGGTCAGCAGCACCCGTCGGTCGTCCAGCCAGACCGGCTCTTCCTCGCCCGTTTTTTTCTGTCCCGCAGGGAGCAGGAACTTCCGCTCCCTGCCCCCGAGGTCCACCAGCGCAAGGTCTCCTTGTGCGTCTTCCCGGCGGGTGATGAAGGCGACACGGTTCCCGTCCGGAGAGATCGCGGGGGCATAGTCGGCGGCCGAGTGGTTCGTGACCTGGACGGCTGCATCTTTTGACGTGAGGTCTTTCCAGAATATGTCCCAGTTGCCGGTCCGTTCCGAGACGAACAGGAGCGTTTTGCCGTCCGCGCCCAGCGAGGGATCGAAGTCTCCCCGGAAATGGAGCGAAACCGGGATGGGCCTCGGGTTCAGGTAATCCCGGAGCGGAACGGTTCGCTCCTCAAGGGGAACACCGCGAAGCGCCCGGAGCAGGCGCTCCGGACTTCCGGCGCACGAGGCGAGCGCCGCGGCGAGCCCCAGCGCAAGCAGTCTGACCGGACGGGCGTTCACCTGATCTGCACCCAGCGCCCTGCCGCACTCTGCACCCATTCGCCCGGCCGGGCAGCTTCGCGGTACAGACGGGCGAATACCGCTTCGATTTCGGGCCGGTCCTTCTCGTCCAGCTTCGGATTCATGGCGATAATGCCGTCCACGACGGTACGGCGATCGGTATTTTCCTCGCTCACGAGGCGCTCGATCCGCTCGCGGTATTCGCCGGGAATCCGGTCCGGAAACAGGTCGAGGTATCCGGTCCGCTTCTCGCCGATCCAGCCCTGCGACTTGAACTGGAGAACGTCGAGCCGCTGGTATTCCTGATGCAGCAGCGCTTTCACCACGTTCTTACGGGCTACCGACGCGGCCGCGGGATCGCCCGCTCCGTCCATGCCTTCCGGAGGAACGCCCCGGACGCCCGTGCCGGGTTCGGCGAGGAAAAGCCGGTCCTCTTCCCGCAGGTATTCGTAGGTGCCGATCACCTGGTTCTCGAGGGCGGTCTTCTCCGGAAGCCCGAGCACGACCACGTTCGGCGCGCAGCCGGAGACGAGGAGCGCCACCAGCGGCGCGGCCACGAGGAGAAAATGCACCTTGGATTTCACTGGGCGGCCACCTTCCGGGTTTTCAGGTTATCGAGCAGCGTCGAGACGGGGATGCGGGGTATCCTCTGGTCCAGCTCTACGAGGGTCCGGCCGACCCAGGGTTCCAGCAGACTGACGAGGGCGCTCTGGAAGAAATAGCCCGCATCCCAGACGATACGGCTCTTCAGCGATACCGTTAGCGTGAGATACCCGTGGTCGGCCTCGATCGCCACGAGTTCGGGAACGAGGCCCCACCCGAGCAGTTCACGGAGCCGCTTGAACTTGGGGTCGCCCTGCGTGGGATCCAGCAGGTCGAGCAGCCCGTCCATCGCCTCTTTTCCGATCCGGGTGATGTTGATCCGTGCCGAGAAATCGCCCCCGCGGTCCGTCCGGACGTTGAAGTTCTGGTTCACCACATAGTCGCCGCCCGGGCTGTGCTTCATCAGCGTCGAAGTATCGAGCCGGGAGAGCGTGCCTTCGACCCAGACCTCCGGGGCAGGGAAAAAACGCGCCGTGAGGTCCGCGACAAGGCCGCCCTCCAGTGCTTTCGCCTCCATCGACCTCATCCGGAACTCCCCGCCCTCCACCGATGCCCAGCCGGAAAACCGCTCCATTCTGGCCGTTTTCCAGCGCAGGCTCGACAGCCGGATCGGTTTCTGCTCCTGCCCCTGCGAGCGCAGCCGCCGTTCCAGCAGCGACTCTGCCTCCGGCGCATTGCCGGCTGCCTTTACCGGCAGGAGCTCGAGCTGCTTCCCGTTCAGCTTCGCCTTGATCTGGATGCCGATAGGACCCGAGAGGTCCTGCATCTCAAGTGATTTCCCCTGCGTCATGCCGATCCGGTCCAACCGGATGCCGCCGAAAATATCCGCTTCGTTGCGGCTGATCACGTTGACGAACAGGTCCCCTTCGGCCTGCCCCCCGGCCTCGATGCCCGTCCCGGTCAGACGGGCGGCGGTCCGGGCGTCCAGGGCCCAGTTCGCCCGCAGGCTTCCCTTGGGGTTCGAGAACAGCCCCTCGGCCTCGCCCGTACCCTCCAGCCGGAACCCGGCACCCGGAACCCGGAGCGTCATGGTTTCGAGCCCGATCCGGTTCAGGTTCTCAAAGACCGCGGCGAAACCTGCCGTGGTCTTGTAAAGCGGCGCCGGGACCCGGCGGCTCCGGATCTCCCCGGCCGTGATGTCCAGCGTGACGGCCTGGGCCCGCTCTTTACTGTTGAAATCGAGGGTACTCTGAATCCCCTGGGCAGTGATGTCGCCGGCCGTGAGCGAGGCCTCCGACAGACGAATCCCGCCGCCGACCCGGACAGGGAAATCTCCGGTGACGAGGACATCCGGTCCCGGCAGCGGTCCCTTGAACGTGAGATCGGCCGATAACCGGCCTCCGGGCCGGAGCCGCAGCAGCGACTGGCGTGTGTTTTCCGGGAGCTTGCGGACCAGGTCGGCCAGTGAAACCGGCTCGATCACAAGGCGCAGGCCGCCACGAACAGCGGGCTTGAGGTCGAGTTCACCGCCGAGGCGGCCCGAGACCGTATCCTTCAGGCTAAACGGCATCACGATCTCCCGGACCGTCTGACGGCGGAAATCGGCAAGGCACCTGAGCCAGAGAGAGAGGTCCGGCACCGGTTCGGAACCCAGGGTTTCCACAACGACTCCATGGGTCTGAACCTCAAGAGCAGCACGGACCAGTTCCGGCCGCTGTTCGGGCTTCATCAGCAGGTTCACGGTCGCTTCGGCGATCCGGTGCCCGGCGGCCTCGATGCCGGCCGCTTTCAGCTTCGCTACTCCGACGAGACGGCTGAGGCCCGCAGCCTTCTCGAACCTTCCGTCGAAGCCTGCATTCACATCCACACTTTCGGCGGTAATCCCTTTCATGGGCTCTTCCGTGAAAGCATGAAGCGCGGCCTTAAGCTGGAAATCGGCCGAGAGCGGTTCCAACGCCCCGGATGCGGAGGCGTCCGCTTTGAAGTCCCCTGCAAGAGGCTGGAAGTTCAGCCCTTCCCGCAGGGGTTCTATTGCATGAGCGAGCTTCGTCAGGCTCACGGAAGCGGACGACGACACCTGGAAAGGACGGTCTTTCCGGTTCAGTTCCGCTTCGGAAGACAGGGTCATTCGGGCCCAATTTCCGGCCGTGAGTTTCTGGACAGCGACCGAGGTCTTGCCCGAACCATAGTTATAGAAACCGTTCAGCGACGCGGTGAACGGTACCAGCACCCGGAACACGTCCTGCACGAATACGAGAAGATCCGGCGCCGACAGCTCCGCCGAATCGAGCCTCACGGTCTTTGCACCGGGATCCAGTGTGCCGGCGGCGGTTAATACCGGACTCCCGGAGAGCACGGGCTCGCTCGCTCCGGGTTTCCAGACTTCAATGTCTGTGAGTTCCGCTTTCATCGCAAAACCGGTTGTCTCCGCTGCGGGTTTTGCCTCCGCCCGCAATCTCAATCCGTCCGCCCGGACGGCGCCGCTCCGGAGGAATCCTGCTTCCGCCGACAGGCGGACCGGTTCCGGGGCCGAAAGACGGACACCGCCGGAAGGAACCGCTTCCCAGCCGAGCTTCCGGACCGTCAGAGCAGCCGAAGGCGCAGCAAGGGTGGCACCGTTCGCCGCGATCCGGTCCGCTTTCAGGGTGAGATCCAGACTTTCCAGAACGCCCGACGCAGTTCCCTCAGCAAACGTCACGGGGCTTTTCGACAGGGAGAATTCCAGCTTTCCATGTTGCGTCTGCGGACGGTCCTTTCGCGTGGCCAGAATGGCAAGGGTTCGGTCGAGATCAGCACTGCCGTTGGCCGAAACCTCTGCTTCAAGACGCGGCCTGTAGGCACGCATGAGGAATTCTGCCGTAGTCTCCGCGTAGTCCGCCTGCCGGAGTGCGAGGGTATAGGTTCCTGCGTCTTCGCCGCTGTCGAGTTCGAGTTTCGTATCCCCGGGATTCAGAACCGAGCCGTCAGGACGGGTGACGGCCGTTTCCGTCAGTTCGAGATTCACCCGGAGAGTGGAGGCTTCCAGACGTCCCGAGTCGGCCTGAAGCTGGATCCGGCCGCCCAGTTTCGTGTCCAGTCCGCCAGCTTGTCCACGAATGGAGACGGCGGCGAGACCGCCCTCTTTCCGCTCCGGTCCGAAACCGGCCGTCTGGTAAAGGTGCAACCGCCCGTCTGCGAGGCTCCCGCTTGTCTCCAGATTCGCCGGGCCGGCCTTCAGGGCGAAACCCGATGCATGAATCCCGATGTCCAGATCCGACAGCGTGAGCGCTCCGAGCCTTACGGCCACCGGAAGCTCCGGCAGGTTGAGCCGGGTCCCTTCGGGACCGGTTTCCAGCAGGAGTTTTCCGGCAGGCGGCGGCACGGCGTCCTCCGCAGCCGGTTCCTTCGGTCCCAGCGCTTCCGCGAGATTCAGACGGCCGTCTTCCCGCTGCTCCAGGTCCAGTTCCGGGTTCACCACCCGGAACTCGCGGATATCCACCGTACGGGAGAGGAGCGAAAGCGGCCACCAGGCAATGTCCACGAGATCGATATGGAGCGGGAGCGTTCGCTCGAATCCTTCGGGCGCAAAGACCGAGATGTCGTAGAGGACGATCCGGCCGCCCCATTCGAATCCGATCCGGGCGACGTCGATACGGCCCCGGACCTGCCGGTTCACCCGCTCCACAAGCAGGGTCCTGAAACGGTCCGAGTCCGGGCTTCCGGCAAACAGCAGGAGGCCGCCCGCCACGAGCAACGGCAGTACGCACAGGATCGTCACGGTCCAGAACAGGAACCGCCTCAGGGGGCGCTTTTTCCCGGCTGGAACGATGGGGATGTCCTCCGGCCGCGAGGCCGATCTTATTTGGGCAGCTCCGTAAGTCCGTCCAGTTCGCGGTTCCAGCGGCTGAAATCGTCCTTGAGGTCCGTTTTGCTGTCGATCTTCGAGGGCTCCACCGCCGCCGGATCGCCGCTGCCGAAAGGCACCCGCATCCCGGCCTTGACGAGTGCCGTCCACTCCTCCCGCGTCACGTCGCGGAACGGCGGCGGGACGTTGCCCGGCCCCTTCACGTCCGTGGGAGGAACGATCCCGCCACCTTGATGGGCCTCAGCAGGCTTGAACGGATCGTAGCGCGCAACGGCGACCTCACCCGCATAGACCTTTAATTCGCCGGAAGGTTCGGGAAGCTTTTCACCTTCCGGTTTCAGGTTATCGCCTGTCACCGGGAAATAGCCGATCTCGAACGCCGTACCGCGCACGCCCGCGACCTGCGTTCCGGCACTCACCTGGAAGCGGGGCGATGCATCGCCGGCGCGGAATATTTTAGAGACCTTTGCCCATAAACGCCCGGCCAGAAGGCGGGCCTCCACCCGGGCGTCAGAGTTCTCCGACGGGAACAGCAGCTTCGACAGATACAGGCGGCTCTCCGGCCCGAGCCGGATCAGGCTGTCCTTGGGAAGCCCGATCTCCGCCCGGGATTCCTTCCCGGTCCGAAGATAGATTCCGGCAGGTACCGGGCTCTTTAGCTTTAACGCTGTCCAGGGGCCGTCTTCCTTGGGAGCCGACTCGAGAGTTCCAAGCAGCCGGAAGACCGTCCCCGTCGCCGCCGGTGCGGCCGGGACCGCCGGCGTCTGGGCCCGGAGCAATCCCGGAGCAGCCAGTATCGCAAGCAGAAGCAGCCGCAGGCGCATGGGAGACCTCATTTTTTCTTCTTCAGCGTCGCATTAATGACGTTCTGGGTGGTGTCCACAATCTCGAATTCGAGGCCGGGGAACTCGTGTTCGTAGATATCCTCGGCAATCTCGGCTGCCGTGCCGCGCCCCACGGTGAGTTCAAACGTGCGCTTGCCGCCCTCGACAGGCCGGTCGGCGATGGCGCTGATTTTTGTCGAGGCGTTGCGAAGTTCTTTCTTGAAGGCCACCCAGTCGCCAAACTTGATGTCCGTAAACGTGATGACGAGGTTCACACTGCCGTCCTGGGTCAGCGAACGGATGATCTTCGGCATCAGTTCCGTGGCGGCCTCGGAGCCCATTTTTTTCAGGAGATTCTGGCCTGCCGTGGCAGCGCTGATGTGGGGCGCGCCGTTGGCCGTTCGCGCCGCCGAACCGATGATCTTGCCCGTATCCGTATGAACGACCTTGAGCGAAATACCGCCATTCACCATGTTCAGGGAGGTGCCGGGAATGAGGCCGCCGGTTTTCGCATAGCTGTTCCCGTAGATGACGATTTCGGCACGGGTGAGCTCGCCGAGCTTTTTCGCCTGCTGTTCCGTAATATCGGTGGCACCGACGGCTCCAACCACTTCAATCTGTTTGCTCACGGTCTGGGGGTCCACCATCGGAAACCCGTTGTCGGTGAGCACCTGGGTCATGGCGTTCTCCACAATGCCCATGGAGATCGATTCCACGTACGCCTTCTGGCCTTTCTGCGCCGCCTCGATCGCTTTGGCTGTATCCCCGATGCTCTGTTCCTTGATGAAGATCATGGTACGGGGCTTGTTGGAATTCTTGACGAGGTAGATGTCCACGAGGTCCCGGATCGAATCCTGAAGGACTTTCGTGGAGACCCTGGCCTTAATTGTCGTCACATAGGCGCCGTCGTTCGTCGGCCCCTCGGAGACGATCTCGTATCCCTGCACATAACCCCGCGACTGGGAGTAGACCTCGTCGCGGACCAGCTCGAAATCCCGGGTCTCGCTCTCGGAACGGACCGCGATTCCCACGACCTGCTCGACGGCACTCCGGAAGGCGGCGTTCAGGGCCTTGTCCTTGGCGACGGGGATATTGCCCCCCTCGATGGCCACTTCACCCTTGGCGGTCACTTCCTTGAGATCGTCCGCAGCCCTGCCGAGAACGGGGGCTGCGAGCACAAGCGCCAGCAGGAACAGCTTGCGGTAGTCGGTCTTCATTTTCGTCATCCCCCCTGAAACCGAACGGAGCACTCCGTCGCCGGCCGTGCTCCGTCCGTCATGCGCGCCTGCCCGGCTCAGAAATAGGCAGCCAGCACGGACGTCTTGAGCTGGCGGATCGCCAGCAGCGCGGTCGCCCCGCTCACCGGATCGTTGGGGCCGAAGTAGCCCTTGGCGAAATCCTTGAGTTTCAGGATATCGCGCGAATGGGCCACGACGATCGCGTTATAGTAAGGGCTGTCGCTGCGAACGTCGTCGAACTTGGAGTTCTCGCCGATAAACTTCGTTTCGAGATCGGGATCGTTCAGGGCACGGACCATGATGTCCTGAATCATGAAGGCGAACTCGGCCTTCGTCACCGGCTTGTTCGGATCGTATTTCCCGTCGATCAGCTCGAGGCCCTTGACCTCGAGACCGATCACCTCCCGGATGCTGGATTCGAGGGCATGGCCCGTGATGTCGGGAATTTCGGCAGGCTTGGCTGTTTTCGCCTTCTCGGCCGCAGCCTTCTCCGGGCTCTTGAACGAAAGATCCGGCTTCTTGGACTTTTCGAACAGGCGCTTCAGGTCCAGTTCCGACGTGAACAGCGCTGCGATGTCGGCCCGGGAGATTTCTTCCTTGATGGCGATCTGCTTGCCCACCGGGGAACCCGGCATGGCCATCTCGATCTCGCCCATTTTCTGCCATTCGCGCGTCGCCGACTCGGTGAAAAACTTCACCGCCTTGTCGCTGTCGATGGCCTTGCGGAAATGCTCCTTAGCCTTGGAGAAGTCGAACGCCGTCCGGGAGGCAATACCCATCCAGTAATAGGCATCGGGGTATTCCTTGTTCACGTCGAGTGCTTCCTCGAAGTGATCCTGCGTCTCCTTGTACCAGTCGCCCGAACCCAGCATCGTGTAGACGCGGATGGCGTTCACATGGCCGTCGTACTGGCAGTCCTTGCTCTTGCCGCAGTTGGAGAGCCCCTTGTCCAGCGTCTCGGTGGCCTTGGCATCCTTGCGGCCCGCCTGCACCACCGCTCTCAGCGTGAGCGCCGGGCCGAAGTCGGGCTTCAGTTCCAGCGCCTTCGTGAGGGACTTGTCCGCTTCGTCCGGTTCTCCGCGGTAGAGGAGCTCCTTGGCCCGCCGGACATGCGATTCCGGGTTGTCCATGACGCCCTGGGCCTCCCGGGGCTTCGTACCGCCGCATCCGCTCACCGCCGCCAGCCCGATCAGGGCGGCCGCGACGGCCATTCTGGGACTCCTGATGATGTTCAGCATTCCAAACTCCTTCACTGCCGTTCCGCTTCCGTCTTTTTCTCCCGCCGCCTGCGCGGCGGATCAGGTCAGGTTCAGATGACGATAATGACCCGGCACTGGGTCAGGAAGCTCTGGGATTCCGAGATCTGGCGGAGCTTCGCCGCGTCTTCGGGCGAGAGCACCACGTCGGCCGCCTTGTCACCCTGTTTGGCCTTCGCCTTGATGATGAGCGGCGAGGCTCCCACCCGGTCGTTCGCCTTGGCAGCTTCCACGTCCTTGGCATAACCCACAAGTCCCTGCTGGAGCGCATAGTCACGCGAAACGGAGGCCGACGAATAGACCGCCGCACCCGCCTCGTCGATGAGCTGCGGGCTCATGGCCGGTTTCACGCCGAGGCTGCGCGCATCGACAATGAGGCCCGTATAGGCCTTGCCGTCGATCACCGGGGCTGGAGCGCCAGCTTCCGGAGCGGGCGGAACCTTCGAGCCCAGGTCCTTGGGCATCAGGATCTCGGCCATCTCGCCGACGATCGGCACTTCGATGAACACGGACACGCCGGTGTCGCTCTGGTAGGTCGTATCGACGACGACGGCACCCTGAATGACGCCGTTCACTTCCGACTTGACCGTGTCGCTCGTCAGCATGAAGTCCTCGACCGTGCTGGTCGAGGTGATCGAGACGCCCTTCACGATTTCGAGGGCATTCCGGAGCGCATCGATCTTCGCCGCGCGTTCGGCCGCAATCCGGGCCTGCGCGGGGTTCGTGTGCTTGGGGTTCGGGGCGGCCTGGCCCTTCACTTTCACCTTGAGGACGGTCCAGTTGATCTCGCCCTTCTCGGTCTTCTGGACATAGTCGCCTGCCTTGCTGAACTGGGCGACGGCGGGACCCGTCAGGGTGAGGGCCGCGACGGCGGCAATCCCGAGCTTGCGATTGATGCTGAACATGATGGCTTCTTTCTCCCCATCCGGCGTGCCGGACTATCTTTTTGCCGCCGGGACACCAGGCCCCGGAAGCGGTAATACTCAACTGATTTCCAGACTTTAGGAGGGCACCCGGTAGCGGTCAAGCAACCGTAACTGCCCCTTCTGGACTACATCCTTACCCGTTTCTGCAACGCCAGTTACGTGCGCTGCGTCACTTTCTCTCCAATTCGATGTCAAGCCGGTGCTGGGTCTGGCCGGCAGGTAATTCGATCTGCTGCGACCAGTCCCTGAACCCCTCCGCCCGGGCACTGATCTTGTGGGTTCCCGGGGCGACCCCGATCAGCCGGAACGTGCCGTCCGGGCCCACAGGTTTCGGTGTACCCACCGCCCCGCGCCAGAGGATCACCCGGGCTGACTGGAGGGCGCTTCCGGAAGGCCCCGTGAGGCGGCCTGATACGACAGCGCCGGGCTTCAGTCCGAGCTGGATGGTCTTCTGGTCGCCGGATTTCACGTTGAGCGGTTGCTCCGCCAGCGCAAAACCGGGGATGGCCACGGTCAGGTTATAGTCCGTATCGGGCTCCATGCCGGTGACGATCAGCCGGCCGTCGTCGTCGAACACCTGCCCCGTTCCCTTGCTGCCTTTCCAGAGGAACACTTCCGAATCCGAGAGCGCCGCGCGGGGCGGCTTCGGTGTCACCTCTACAACCACCCGGGCGCCGACCTTGAGCTGGATGTCGCGCCGGACGACTTCGCGGTCGGCCACCCTGGCCTCGAAGTCGTACTTGGAATAGCCGTCCGCCTCGATCGTGAGCCGGTGCGTCCCGGCCGGAAGGCCCGACACGGCGAACCGGTTACGGTTGAACCGGGTGACTTCGCCGCGGCTGCCTTTCCAGAGAATCACCTTGCCCGACTCCACGAGGTTGCCGAGGCTGTCTTTCACAAGCCCGTAGACGGTGGCCGACTGCTGCATACGGGTTGCCCGCCCCAGTATGCGGTTCTTTGGCGAGGAATATTCGTCGATGGGGAACGTCGTGTTCTCCTCCTCGACGACCGTGTAGGTGACGCCGCTGTCCACGTTCAGCGTCGCCTCGCCGATCTGGTTCTGCTGGCCATAGAGACCCGAGATGTACCGCGTGATGTGGTACGGATCGACGAAGTTCTTGGAATACTCGCCGTCAGTGAACGCCCATCCGGCATCGGGGTAGTAGATTTCCGTCCAGGCGTGGTAGCCGCCGCCGGAGGTTTTCACTCCCCAGTAGTTCTTCGAGATGCCCCAGTCGTAGCCCATGGGCAGGTAGCCGCCGACGTAACGGGCCGGGATACCGGCTGAACGGGCGAGCGCGACCGTCAGGTTCGAATAACCGACGCAAGAGCCCCGGCCTGTCTGGAGCACGCTCAGCGCATCCTGTTTCACGGAAGGACCTGCATCGTAAGTCAGATAGTCGCGTACCCAGTCGGATATCCGTTCGGCCGCTTCCAGAACGGTCGTTGCGCCGGCCGTGATCTGGGCGGCACGGCTCTGGATCAGCGGATGGCCGGCCTGGATCCGTTCCTCGGCGGCGAGAAACGTCCGAAGCTCCGGCGTGAGATCCTGGATTGGATAGAGGGCTTTCGACACCAGCGGGTCTAGCTTCGTCTCCACCAGAAGCTGCACCGTGTAGGGGTCGGGTTTCTGAAGCACCTTGATCCGGTAAGAATTGTTCTCGTAGTCGCGGATCTCCTCAACCCCGCTCACGCTGACGATGTCGTAAACAATCCGGTGACGGCCCGCGAGCACTTCCGTTTCGGCACGGGCGGCCTGCACGGCCATGATTACCACGGCGAGAACGATAGCAACGGCCTTCTCCTGTCCCTTTCGCATCCCGTCCCCCGCCCTTTCAGTTGAACACGACCATGACGCGGGCATTCCTGAGATAAGGGCTCCTCTGGTCCGTCTGGTTAACGATCTTTGCGTCACCGTCAGTCACGATGAGATCGGAGTTCTGGGTACCCGCGGCCCGGACGCCCTTGACCAGTACCGGGTCGCTCGCGACCCGGATGTGCCTGGCCGCAGCGTCCACGTTCCGCGCGTAACCCACGAGCCCCGACTTCGTGGCGTTTTCAACGGTCACGGTCTGGGCCGAATAGAGGTCGTCGCCTGATTTCGTATAAATCCTCGGCACGAGTGCCGGCTTGAGACCGAGTCCCCGGGCGTCGAGAACAAGCCCCGACCACTGGACCTCGGCCGCCGGGTCCACGGGTTTCTGCTGCGCCGTCGTCGCCGACGAGGCGAACTCCGCCACCGGTACTGCCGCGACTGCCGCGACTGCCGCACCGGCAGCAGGGGCCGGGACAGCCGCTGCTGCGGCGGCGGGAGTCTCCGCAGGTGCCGCTGCCGGAACGGAAGCCGGTTTCAGTTTTTCCGCCTCCAGCCGTTTGATCTCTTCCTGGCGGCGAAGTTCCTCCTTCGCCCGCTCTTCCTGTTCCTTGTCGAGCAGGTCACGCTGGAGGTCGGCCTCGGCCGCACGGCGTTTTTCCTCTTCGAGCTTCAGCCGCTGCTGCTCGATCTGGTACTCCAGTTCCTTCTGTTTCTGGATCGCCGCCTTCTGATCGGCCTCCAGTTTCGCTTTCGCTTCGGCATCGGCCCGCACCTTTTCGGCCTCTGCCTTCAGACGCTCTTCCTCGAGCGCGAGCTGCCGGGCTTTTTCTTCGGCCTGCCGCTGGGCTTCCATCGCCGCCTGCTGGCGGGCGAGAGTCTCGGCCTCTTCGGCCGCACGCCGGGCCTGGAATTCCGCCGACTCCCGGCGCAGGCGGTCCAGATTCCGTTCGTAGTCATCGCGCGATGCCGCCCCCCGGGTGCCGAATTCGTCAGCCCCCGCGAGGCCTTCCGGAGGACGGCGGAGCTTCGACGACGCCTCCCGGTAGAGAACCGTGAGCATCTCTCCGGCCAGGGGCATTTCCATGGTGACGACAACGCGGTCGCCCTTATACTGGGTATCGACGCGGGCCGCGCCCTTCACGATACCTTCCACGGTCACGCGGATCCGGTCGTTCAGCAGCACGTAGTCGCGCATCGTCGACTCGCTCGTAACGCGGACACCTTTTGCAATCTCGAGAAGCCGCCGGAGGGCATCGACCTGGGCGGCCCGCTCGGCCCCGATGCGCGCCTGCGCCGGGTTGACGTGCTTCGGGTTCGGCGTCCCTTCGCCCCAGGCCCTCACGGTCATTTTCGTCCAGTTGACCTCTCCGTGCTCGAGCTTCTCGATAATGTCCCCGCTGCCCGCCTGCGCAAAAGCAGGAGCGCTTCCCTGCATGAGCCATAAACCCAGCACCAGGGCGGGAAGGAATCGTTGGAGCTTCTTCATGAAAGGGCCTTTCATCCGGCAGGACGGGGGCAGCCCCGGAAAGTTACCGCCGAAGCGGACAATTTTCGAGGCGCTGCGTTTTGGGGCAGTCTAGCAAAGCATCACCTCCCTGCAATGAGAGCTGAATCACATCGCCCCTGCTGCCCTGTCTATTAAGAGGCGGCAGTCCGGTCGGGAATGACGACGCTCAGGTGAAATTCCGGATAAGTGCCCCGGAGATAGTCCAGGAACTTGAGGTTCGTGGGGATCGAAATCTCGGACGGCAGCATGGCTTCGGCGATCCGTCCGTCCTTCAGCGTGAGCTCGATGGTGACGGAGGCCCCTCCCCGCTGGCGGCGCAGATCGTCCATCAGCTTCTCCGCCCGCGGACGTTTCCAGTCGCCGGCTTTCGTGGCCAGCACGACTTTCTCGCCGTAGCGCTCGATGAAACTGTCGTAGTCGAGGACGTCCGAGGCACGGACTTCGACCGTCTTCATCCGGACGGCGGCAGGGGCCTCCGTGCCGTCGGGCGCTTCCTGCGGGATTTCCTCTTCCTCGCGCGTTACCTCTCCCACAAGGAGGAACGGTTCCGTCACGCGGAGGGGCCCCCGGTCCACACCGCCGCTGCGGCGCGGTTCTCCGTCCTCCTCGCCCTCGGCCGGCTGTTCCACCGGAACCGGCTGTTCGGGCGCCGCCGAGGTGTCCGGGGCGTCGTAGAGGTTCCGCTGGAGGCGGGCCCAGGTCTCCGCATTGATGAAGACGCTCAGCACACCAGTCGGGTCCTCGAACCGGGCCTTGGCAAACAGATCGCCTTTTTTGTTCCGCTTCTCGGTGATCTCCGTGCAGAGGGCGAGGAGCCGGACTTTCGTGCGGTCACTCACATCAAGGGCCTCTGCGATGGTGTGTGTACGGTAGGGGGCAAACTTCGCCTCGACCTCCTGGAGCGGATGCCCCGTAAGGTAGACGCCCAGGACTTCCCGTTCCTTCTGAAGCTTCTCCCGGCGGGGCCACTCCGGAACGTCCGCGTACTTCTCGGCGACGACTGACGAGGACGACATCCCGAACAGGCCGCCCTGCCCGGTTTCCTTGTCCCGCCGGTCCGATTCCGAGGAGGAAATCGCCTGTTCGACGCTCTCGAAGAGCTGGCGGCGGGGACGACCGAAACTGTCCATGGCGCCGCACTGGATGAGCGCCTCGGCCACCTTGCGGTTCAGCTTCTTCATGTCCACCTTGGCGGTGAAATCATAAAGGCTCTTGAAGCGGCCTTCTTTCGTGCGGGCGTCGATTACCGCCTGCGCGGCCTGCGTGCCGACGCCGCGAAGCCCCTGCAGGCCGAAACGGATCGTCTTTCCCCTCCCCGTGAACTCAAGATCGCTCTCGTTCACGTCGGGTGGAAGCACCTCGATCCCCATCCGGAGACACTGGTTGATGTTCTTCAGCGTCTTGTTCTGGCCGTCGGCGCCGCGGGCTTCGATCGTGAGCAGCGCTGCCATGAATTCGACCGGATAGTTCGCCTTGAGATAGGCCGTCTGGTACGTGACGAACGCGTATGCGACCGAGTGCGACTTGTTGAAACCGTAGTTGGCGAACTTGGCGATGAGGTCGGCGAGCTCGCGGGACTTCGCCCTGTCGAATCCACGCTCCACGGCCAGTTTCGTGAACAGGTCGCACTGCTCGGCGACCGCCTTCTGGTCTTTCTTGCCGATGGCGCGGCGAAGCAGGTCGGCCTGTCCGAGGTCCATGCCGCAGATCACCTGGCAGATCTGCATGATCTGCTCCTGATAGACGATGATCCCCTGCGTGGGGCCCAGGATCGGTTCCAGCTCCGGGAAGGCGTATCTCACCTTCTCGCGGCCGAACTTCCGGTTGGCGAAGGACGGGATGTTCTCCATCGGGCCCGGCCGGTAGAGGGCCAGAACGTCCGATATCTCCGCAATGGATCGCGGCTGGAGCTGCATGACGGCATCCTTCATGCCGTCCGATTCGAGCTGGAAGATTCCCACGTTGTCGCCGGACGAGACAACATCGAACGTCTTCGGATCGTCCATGGGGATGTCGTAGATCGAGAACCCCGGCTTGCCGTTCCGCTGGATCGCGCGCTCGGCATAGTGGATCAGCGTGAGCGTCTTGAGGCCGAGGAAGTCGAACTTGATGAGACCGATCTTCTCGACGCCCTTCATGTCGAACTGGGTGACGACGTCCTCGCCCTTCACGAGATAGAGCGGCAGGTATTCCGTAAGGTCGCGGTCGGCGATGACGACGCCGGCGGCATGCTTGGAAGCCTGCCGGTAGAGCCCTTCCAGCGTGCGGGCGAGCTGCATGAGGTCGCCGTACTCGGGCTTCTGCGCGATCTTCTCCTTGAGACGCGGCTCGGCTTTCAGCGCGTCCTCAAGTTTGACGTCGAGCGGGTTTTCCTTCTCGGGGAGCCGGTTCGGAATCAGCCCGGCGATCTGGTTCACCTCGCTGAGCGGGACATTGAGCACCCGGCCGACGTCGCGGACCACGGCCTTCGCCTTGAGCTTTCCGTAGGTGATGATCTGCGCCACCCGGTCCCGGCCGCCGTAGGCCTCGGACACGTAGGAGATCACCTCCCCGCGACGCTCTTCGCAGAAGTCCATATCGATGTCGGGCATGGACTTGCGCTGCGGATTCAGGAACCGCTCGAACAGCAGATCGTACGGGATCGGGTCCACGTCGGTAATCTCGAGCGCATAGGCAGCAAGACTGCCGGCCGCCGAGCCGCGGCCCGGACCTACGGGAATCCCCCGTCCCTTGGCGAACTTCGTGAAGTCCGAGACGATCAGGAAATAGCCGGCAAAACCCATGTCCCTGATGACGCCCGTTTCGTAGGCGAGGCGGCCACGGTACTGCTCGACCTGGGCGTCGGTGAACTTCCGTCCCATTTCCACCATGCGTTTCAGGCGGGAATCGAGACCCTCGCGGGCCCGTTTTTCGAAGTAGTCCTCCGCCGTCATCCCGTCGGGGCAGTTGAAGGTGGGCGGGTGGTAGCCCTTCAGGTTGAAATCGAAGTTGCAGCGGGCCGCAATGTCGAGAGAATTGGCTACAGCCTCCGGTGCGTAACTGAACTGCTGGGCGATGGTATCCCCGTCCTTGAACCACAGTTCCGTGCAGCCGCAACCGTCGTTCCGGTCCATGTCGGCCAGCGTCTTTCCGTAGCCGATGGCCATGAGCGCCGTGTGGGCCCGCCCCTGATCCCGCTCCAGGTAATGGCAGTCGCCGGTGGCGCAGAGAGGAATGCCCAGCTCCCGGCTGAACTCCATCATGGTCGCGTTGACGGCCTTCTGTGCCTCAAGACCGTTTTCCTGGATCTCGAGGTAGAAGTTCCCGTCGCCGAAGATCTTCTGGTAATCCCGCGCCGCCTGACGGGCTTCGTCGAACTGCTGCTGCTGGATCTTGTAGGAAACCTCGCCCTTCAGGCATGCCGAGAGCGCGATGATCCCTTCGGAATTTTCGGCAAGGAGCGCCTTGTCCACGCGGGGCCAGCGGTAGAAGCCCTCCATGAACGCCTTGGTCGAGATGCGGCAGAGGTTCCGGTAGCCGGTTTCGTTCGAGGCGAGCAGGATCAGGTGGTTGGCGTACTTGTTCTTTTCCGGGGTGCGGTCGGTCCGGGAGCCGGGGGCGACGTACGCCTCCATGCCGATGATCGGCGTGAGGCCGTATTTCTTCGCCGTCTGGTAGAATTCCAGCGCGCCGCACATGTGGCCGTGATCCGTCACGGCGATGTGCTTCATCCCGAATTCGGTCGCCCGCTTCATCAGCGGCTCGATATGATTCGCGCCGTCCAGGAAGCTGTACTGCGTATGCAGGTGCAGGTGAGCGAAATCGCCGGAGGACACGGGCGCCTACTCCCACTCGATCGTAGCGGGGGGTTTCGACGAAATGTCGAACACCACGCGGTTGATGCCCCTCACCTCGTTGATGATTCGGTTACTTACCGTACCCAGCAGGTCGTAGGGAAGCCGTGCCCAGTCGGCCGTCATGCCGTCGTCGCTGGTGACTGCCCTCAGGGCACAGGTGTTCTCGTAAGTCCGCTCGTCGCCCATGACACCGACACTCTGCACCGGCAGCAGCACCGCGAAACTCTGCCAGAGCTGCGTGTAGAGCCCCGCCTTGCGGATTTCCTCAAGATAGATCGCATCGGCTTTCTGGAGAACCGCCACGCGCTCAGGAGTGACTTCGCCGAGGATACGGATCGCGAGGCCGGGTCCGGGGAACGGCTGCCGGTCGATCACAAATGAGGGCAGCCCGAGTTCGCGGCCCAGGGCCCGGACCTCGTCCTTGAACAGCTCCCGGAGCGGCTCGATCAGCCTGAAGTTCAGTTTTTCGGGCAGGCCGCCCACGTTGTGATGGCTCTTGATGACCGCCGCCGGTCCGAAGACCGACACGGATTCGATCACGTCCGGGTAGAGCGTGCCCTGAACCAGATAGTCAACCTTGCCGAGTTTCTTCGCCTCTGCCTCGAACACGTCGATGAAGGTCGCGCCGATGAGCTTGCGCTTTTTCTCGGGGTCCGTGACGCCTTTCAGCTTCCCGAGGAACAGCTCCGAAGCGTCGGCATAAACGAGGTTCAGCTTCACGTCGCGGGTGAATACTTCCCGCACCTTGTCGGCCTCGTTCTGCCGGAGAACGCCGTTGTTCACGAAGACGCAGGTGAGCTGATCGCCGATCGCCCGATGGACGAGGGTCGCCGCGACGGCCGAATCCACACCGCCCGAAAGGGCGCAGAGCACCTTGCCCTTCCCCACGGTTTCGCGGATGACTTTCGTCTCGTTCTCGATGAAATTCCCCATGCTCCAGGAGGAACCGAGACCACAGACCTTGTGGACGAAGTTCCCGAGGAGATCCTTCCCGTGCGGCGAGTGAACCACCTCCGGGTGAAACTGAACCCCGAAGAACGTCCCGGCATCGTTTCGCACCGCCGCATAAGGGGAGTTGTCCGAGTGCGCGATGGCCCTGAAGCCTGCCGGGATCTGCTCGATCTTGTCGCCGTGGCTCATCCAGACGACGTGCTCTTTCGGGAGCCCGTCGAACAGTTTCGCGGGTTCGTCCACGACGAGAGTCGAACGGCCGAATTCGCGCTTCTCGCCCCGGGCGACGCGGCCGCCGAACATGTGCATCGTCAGCTGGGAGCCGTAGCAGATGCCGAGTACCGGCAGGCCGAGGTCGAACAGCCTGCGGTCGATCTTCGGTGCGTTCTCCATGTACACGGAGGCCGGGGAACCCGAGAGGATGATCCCCTTCGGGTTGATCTCGCGGATCTTCTCGAGGGAAATGCTGAACGGCTGGATGGCGCAGTAGACCTTCATTTCCCGGACTCGCCGGGCGATGAGCTGGGTGACCTGCGATCCGAAATCGAGGACAAGAATCCTGTCCGAAGGGATGGGGTTGGCGCTCATGTGGATGCCGTGTGGGTTCCTCTCCCGGTAAAGCCCTCAAGAATGCAGAGTCAGTCGAGCTGGTAGTTCGGCGGCTCCCGCGTGATGATGATGTCGTGGACGTGGCTCTCGCGCAGGCCCGACGACGAAATCTGGACGAACTTCGCCCGCTTCTGGAGTTCGGGCACGGTGCGCGCCCCGAGATAGCCCATGCCGGACCGGAGCCCGCCGACGAGCTGGTAAACGCTGTCGGCCAGAGGGCCTTTGTACGGCACCCGGCCCTCGACGCCTTCGGGGACGAACTTCTTTTCCGCCTGCTCGATGTCGTCCTGCGCGTAACGGTCGGAGGATCCGTCCGCCATGGCGCCGAGCGAGCCCATGCCGCGGTAAACCTTGTAGGACCGGCCCTGGTAGAGGACTACCTCTCCGGGCGCTTCCTCGGTACCGGCGAACAGGGAACCGATCATGACGGCCCCGGCTCCGGCGGCGACCGCCTTCACGAGATCGCCTGAAAACCGGATACCGCCATCGGAGATGATCGAGACGCCGCACTCGCGGGCGGCTTTCGCACAGCCCATGACGGCCGTGAGCTGCGGAACGCCGACACCCGCCACGACGCGGGTCGTGCAGATGGAGCCCGGCCCCACGCCGACTTTCACCACGTTCGCGCCCGCGTCGGCGAGGTCCTTCACGCCCTCGCCCGTCGCCACGTTACCGGCGATCACCGGAAGCTGAGGATAGCGTTTCCGGAGCCACTTCACCGTATCGATTACACGGGCTGAGTGACCGTGGGCCGTGTCGACGCAGACGATATCGACGCCGGAGTGGACGAGCGCCTCGACGCGTTCCTCACGGTCGCCGCCCACACCGATGGCCGCCGCCACACGGAACCGCCCGTGGGAATCCTTGCAGGCGTTCGGGAACGCCCGCGCCTTGGTGATGTCCTTCACCGTGATGAGGCCCTTCAGGTGGTTGTCCTGATCCACCACGAGGAGCTTCTCGATCCGGTGCTTGTGCATGATCTCCTGCGCCTTCTCGACGCTGGTGCCGGCCGGGGCGGTCACGACTTCCTTGGTCATGACCTCGCTGACCTTGGCGTAGGGGCGGCTCTCGAACCGGATATCGCGGTTCGTGAGGATGCCGACCACCTTCCCCTTCTGGACGACCGGAAACCCGGCGACGTTCAGCCGATGGCTCATGGCTTTCACTTCAGCGATCGTCTGGTCGGGGTTCAGGGTAACGGGGTCTTCGATGATGACCGATTCGGATTTCTTGACCCGGGCCACTTCCGCTCCCTGCTTCTGGGGAGAGAAGTTCTTGTGAATCACGCCGAGGCCGCCGACCCGGGCCATGGCGATGGCCATGCGGCTGTCGGTGACGGTATCCATGGCGGCCGAAACGACCGGGATGTTCAGGGTGATGTCCGGGGTGAGCTGCGTGGCGGTTTCCACGGACGACGGGAGCACCTCGCTCATTTGGGGTACGAGCAAAACGTCGTCGAAAGTGAGAGCCAGTTCCGGGCGGTTATCGCTCATGACCGGACCTCCTGAGCGTAACCGTTCAGGGCGCGGTTTCCGCTGCCGGGGATGCTAATGTCTTGTCGGGGAAGGTTTTTCAGACCAAACATGGGCGGTGGTTACCGTCCCGGCCCGCGTGTGTCAAGAATACCCCTTCCGGGTTATCCACAATCCGGTTTCCGGCGGCTAGAACGAGGTTCCAATGTCCGTTGCCCAGGCACTTCACCGGCTCTCCCTGCGCGAAACTCTGGATGAATCCGCGCTCCGGTCTTCCCTCGAGGAGATCGCCGGCGGGGAAGTTCCTCCGGAGCGCATCGGCGGGCTGCTTATGGGCATCGCCTCCCGCGGCGCGACGGTCGAGGAACTTGTCGCGGTTGTGAAATTCCTCCGCGAACGGATGGTGAAAATCGCGCCGAAGACGGACCGTCCCCTGATCGACACCTGCGGCACCGGCGGCGACAGCGCCGGGACGTTCAATATCTCGACGACGGCGGCGATTCTTGCCGCCGCGAGCGGAGCCCGGATAGCCAAGCACGGTAACCGGGCCGCGTCGTCCAAATCCGGATCGGCGGACGTGCTGGAAGCCCTCGGCGTGAACGCTGGTGCTCCCGCCGAGCGGGTACAGAAAGCCGTCGAGACCGTCGGCATCGGCTTCCTGTTCGCCCCCGCCCACCACCCGGTCATGAAAGCCGTCGGACCCGTCCGGAAGGTCCTCGGCGTCAAGACGATTTTCAATCTGGCGGGACCGCTCTCCAATCCGGCTGGTGCGAAGCGCCAGCTCGTGGGCGTCTACGCTCCGGAACTCATGCATCTTTTCGCCCAGGCGCTCCGGGAACTGGGGTGCGAGCGCGCGATGATCGTCCACGGCCGGGACGGACTCGACGAGATCACGCTCACGGCTCCGACCGATTTTGTCTCCCTCGAAAAGGATGGCGAGATCCGGGGCGGCGTTCTGGATCCAAAGGCCCTTGGTTTCGACTACTGTGCACCCTCGGCGCTGAAGGGCGGCGACCCTGCCGAGAACGCCCGAATCACCAGAGCGATCCTCACGGGCGAAGAAAAAGGCCCCCCTGCCGTTTGCGTGCGCATGAACGCGGCGGCCGCCCTGTGGCTGTCGGACGTCGTGAAGGACCTGAAAGAGGGCCTTGCGCTTACGCAGAAAACCATCGATTCGGGCAAGGCCGCGGCCACGCTCCAGCAGCTTGTCGAGGTCACCCGTGGCTGAAACGATCCTGGACAAGATCGTCGCCAGAAAGCGGCTCCGGATCGCCGATGCAAAGGCCCGGGTCCCGCAGGCGGAGATTGAACGCCGTGCGGCCCGGACTCCCGTGCCGGAGCCCCTTGCCGTCCGCTTCGAGACCGTTGCCAGCGCACCCCGTTCGGACCGGCGTCCCGTGCTCGCCGAGATAAAGAAGGCGTCACCCTCGAAAGGCATCTTCAGGGAGGATTTCGACCCCGCCCGGATCGCTGCTTCCTATGCGGCGGCCGGAGCCTCCGGACTGTCAGTGCTGACCGAGGAAGACTTCTTTCTTGGCCATCCGGATTTTCTGGGACAGGCGGCACAGGCATCCGGACTCCCGTGTCTGCGCAAGGACTTCATGATCGATCCGTACCAGATCCCCGAGGCGCGCGCGCTCGGAGCGAGCGCCGTCCTCCTGATCGTGTCGATCCTGAGCGATACCGAGATCCGCGAATTCTCGAAGCTCGCCGCCTCGTTCTCCCTGGACGCCCTCGTGGAAGTCCACGATGCCGCCGAACTGGACCGGGCACTTGCCTGCGGCTGCCGGTTTCTCGGGATCAACAACCGGGACCTCAAGACGTTCAGCACCGATATCGCCGTCACGGAGAAACTCCTTCCGAAAATCCCGAAGAATGCTCGCGTGCTCAGCGAAAGCGGCCTCGGCTCCGGAGCCGAGCTGGACCGTCTCGCTGCGCAAGGTGCCGGCGGGTTTCTCATCGGCGAGACTTTCATGCGCCAGGCCGATCCCGGCGAAGGACTGAGGAGGCTGCTCTCGGAATGCCGTCCGCCCGCACAACGCGCCGCGCACTGAAAGTAAAGATCTGCGGCATCACGTCTCCGGACGACGCCCTCGCGGCCGTCTATGCGGGGGCGGATGCCATCGGCATGATCTTTCACCCGAAGAGCCCCCGCCATGTCACGGCGACCGCAGCACGGGAGATCGTGGATGCCCTGCCCCCCTTCACGGTTGCCGTGGGAGTGTTCGTGGACGCCTCGCACCAGCAGATTTCCGCCGCTATGGCCGAAGCCGGGCTCGATGCCGCCCAGCTTCACGGCGACGAACCGCCGGAACTGGTCGGAAAGTTAGGCCGCCGGGCCTACAAGGCGCTCCAGCTCCGCTCGAAGAGCGACCTGGACAAACTGGACCTCTACCCCGGCCCCGTGCTCCTCGACGCCTGGTCCGATCAACTGAAGGGCGGCACCGGCACACGGGTTTCCCCGGCGCTCGCCAAGGCGGCCCGCGCACGGCTCGCCAGCCGGAAACGGCACCTGATCCTCGCCGGTGGACTGAATCCGGAAAACATTATAGAGGCGGTGGAGAGCGTCGATCCGTGGGCCATTGACGTCAATTCCGGCGTCGAAAGCTCGCCGGGGCGCAAGGACCCGAAAAAGATCGCCGAACTGTTCCGTATCCTGCGGGCCGAGAAATACCTCTAAAACCCATGAGCACACGTTCCACAGCAGAACTCCTGAAACCCAAAGGGCATTTCGGCGTCTTCGGCGGCCAGTATATCGCCGAAACGCTGATGCCCGCCGTGAACGAACTCGAGGCGGCCTACAACCGCTACAAGGACGATCCGGAATTCCGCCGCGAGCTGAACGGCTGGCTGACGGACTACGTCGGCCGTCCGTCGCTGCTGTACCGGGCCGACCATCTCTCGAAGCGGATCGGCGGCGGGAAGATCTATCTCAAGCGTGAAGACCTGAATCACACCGGCGCGCACAAGATCAACAATGTCATGGGACAGGTGCTCCTCGCCCGCCGCATGGGCAAGAAGCGCATCATCGCCGAGACAGGCGCCGGCCAGCACGGCGTCGCCACGGCGACAGTGTGTGCGCTCTTCGGCCTCGAGTGCATCGTCTACATGGGGCTCGAAGACACCCGGCGGCAGGCCCTGAACGTCGCCCGGATGGAGCTTCTCGGCGCGAAGGTCGTCCCCGTGATGAGCGGAACCCGGACGCTGAAAGACGCGCTGAACGAAGCACTCCGGGACTGGATCACGAACATCCGCACAACGTTCTATGTGATCGGCACGGTGGCGGGCCCGCACCCCTACCCGACACTGGTCAAGGAGTTCCAGGCCGTTATCGGACGCGAAACGATGGATCAGCTCGAGAAAGCCGAAGGCACGCGACTTCCGGATATCTGTATCGCCTGCGTCGGCGGCGGATCGAATGCCATGGGCCTGTTCGCGCCATTCATTGAACACAAGAAGGTGGAACTGGTCGGCGTCGAGGCGGCCGGCAGCGGCATCAGGAGCGGCAAGCACGCGGCCTCCATCGGCGGGGGCAAGGTGGGCGTTCTCCACGGAAACAAGACCTACCTGCTGATGACCCCTGACGGGCAGGTGGCGGAAACCCACTCGATCTCGGCGGGACTCGACTACCCCGGCGTCGGCCCCGAACTCGCCTTCATGGCCGAGACCGGACGGCTTACCGTGGCGAGTGCCACCGATGACGATGCGCTGGACGGCATCCGGCTGCTTGCCGAAACCGAGGGCATCATCCCGGCGCTCGAGAGCGCCCACGCTATCGCCTACCTCTCGAAGCGCGCGCCCAAGACCCCGAAGGATACGGTCATCGTCGTGAACCTGTCCGGACGCGGCGACAAGGATATGGTCACGGTCTCGGAAAAACTTGCCGAACGGAACCGGAAGAAGACGGCCAGGAAGGCCAGACGGAAATGACCACCCGCATCGAAGCGCGGTTCGAGCTGCTGAAGCGCGAGAACCGGCCCGCCCTCATCACGTTCATCACCGCCGGCGACCCGGATCTCGCGACGACGGAACAGCTCATTTACGAGTTCGAGCGGCAGGGTGCCGACATTATCGAACTCGGCATGCCGTTCTCGGACCCGAGCGCCGACGGGCCCACCATTCAGGCATCCAGCGAACGCGCCCTCGCGGCCGGTACGACCGTCTCGAAGGTCCTCCAGCTCGTGAAGAAGGTCCGGCGCAGGAGCCAGATTCCGATTGTCCTGTTCGGCTACTACAACCCGATTTTTGTCCGTTCGCCGGAGAAGTTCGCCCGCGAGGCGCGGGACTCTGGCGCCGATGGAGTGCTTGTGGTTGACCTTCCGCCTGAGGAAGCCGGTGAGCTGAAGCCCTATCTCGACCAGGCCGGCCTGAACCTCATCTACCTGCTCGCGCCGACCTCGACCGAGGAACGCATCCGGCTGGTCGCCGAACGGGCCTCGGGATTCGTTTACTACGTGCAGGTCACGGGCGTGACCGGGGCGCGCCAGACCATGCCGGCGGACCTCTCCGGGAATCTTGCCCGCATCCGCAGGCACCTCTCTCTGCCGGTCGGCGTCGGCTTCGGCGTGAGCAGCCGAGAGCAGGCCCGCGAGGTAGGCCGCAGGGGCGATGCAGTCGTCGTCGGCAGCGCGATCGTTTCCCGGATCGGCCAGCTCGGCAAATCCCCGAAAACCGTGAAAACCGTCGGTAAGTTTGTCGGCAAACTCCGCCGCGGCATCGAGGAGTCCCGCCGGTGAGCGACATACCTCCGCCGTCACCAGTTCCTCCGCCAGCCGCCCCTGCGGGCCGCCGGACCTTCTGGATCGGCGCCGGGGTTGCGGCCGGACTTGTGCTGACCCTCGCGTTTTTCATTGTCCGGTCCCGCCCTGAAATCACGGTCCAGTGGTTCGATTACGAATCGGATTTCCAGGGCAACATCAATGTGGACATTCTGCTCGGCGCGAGGAACAACGCGTTCTTCGACATCACCGTTTCGTCGGTGGACATTTCGCTCATCGTGGACGGCCGGCAGCTCTACAAGAACCGCGTCAACCGGACGATCCCCATGCCGTCGGGCGAGCTGGTTCCGTTCCCCGTGACACTCGACACTTCCGAGGCGTTCGTGCAGCAGTTCCTGGGCAACACCCGGGTTTCGGCGGTAAACCCCGCGGAGCTGGGCAAGAGCGAGTTCCCCTACGACCTCCAGGTCAAGGTCGCCGTAAGTTCGCCCTTCAGTCACGAATTCAGCTTCCACTATCACGGAGTCATTCCCGCCTCCCGGATCCCGGAAATCGGAATTGTCGGCAGCGGCTTCCAGATCAAGCAGTTCAACCTGCTCCGGCCGGTGCTCTCGATGCCCCTCGAGATGTACAACCCGAACAACTACGACATTCAGGCGCGCAATCTCGAATTCGACGTGGAAATCTTCGGCCGCGCGGTCTCGCACGTCAATCCGCAGGATGTGATCATCCTGCCTGCCGGCAAGTCGGAAGTCGTCAGTTTCGATTTCGAGGTGGACACCGTGCGGCTCGGAATCAGCGGCGCGGCCAGCATTTTCCGGGGCGGCACCCGCCTTGGCGTGGCTGGCGCGTTCCAGGCCGTCACGCCCTTCGGCATCATTCCGGTCCGGTTCCGCAAGGAAACCATTCTCAACATCGTGCGACGCTGATTCCGGGGTTGCAGCCAGCCTTACAGTCAAGGGCCGCGGACCGTTTCCGCCCTTGCCAAGGCAAGGTCCGGGCAATACGCTTTTTCAGGTCACAAGAGCGGGTAGTCCTCCAGCAAACGGACCGGAGCGTCCAGAATCCTTTTATGTCGAACGGTTCCAACGACGGAAACGGAGCGCGCGGCGGCCGGGTATTCGGCGCCGCGATGTTCAAGCCTATGCCGTGCTCCCAGCAGTTCGCCGTGGAGGACGTGGACCTGCACCGCCATCTGGACTGCGAAAACTATGACGAGTGCCTCGATGTGGCAGTGAAGAAGAAATGGCCGAACTTCACCTGCACGGAATGCCCGGTCTGGAGCTTCCACCGCCGGGGGCTCCTGAACGGCACTGGCGGCACACAGCAGTAGTCCGCCCCCCCGTTTCAGTCCATGACACCCACGTACGGCAGATTCCGGTAGAGTTCGTTGTCGTCCAGCCCGTAGCCCACGACGAACGGATTTCCCTCCACCTCGAAACCCGCGAAATCGACAATCTTCCGGAGCTGGTCCGCATCAGGCGCCACGCGCTTCATCAGCAGCGTGGCAGTACGGAGCGAACCCGGCGACTTGGCCAGCAGGTGGCTGCGGAGGAACTTGAGCGAGAGCCCCGTATCCACGATATCCTCGACGATCAGAACCGGACGCCCGGAGATGTTCAGGCTGATATCAGAGAGAAGCCGGATTTCGCCGGACGAAGACCGGGACGCGCCGTAGCTGGAAATCTTGATGAAATCGATCCGGCAAGGACGCTCCAGATGACGCACGAGATCGGCGAGAAACACGAACGATCCGCGCAGGACGCCGATAATATCCAGTTCGCCCGGCGGCAGCGTACGGTTGATCTCCGCAGCCAGCTCCGCAATGCGGGCCTTCAGCATTTCCTCCGAATACAGAGTCCTGATCCTGCTCACCGGCGTACCTTTTCCAATACAAAGGCTTCGGGCAAGAGCGTCCGGAGACGGACCGTACGGGATTTCGCGCCCCCCCGGTCCAGAACGATCTCAAGGTCCCCGAAAAACTCCGAAAGCACCTGTCTGCACGCGCCGCAGGGGACCGGCCAGGACGGACCGCCGGCCGAGACGCACAGGCGCTTCACGGCGGACGGCGGAATCCCGTCGCCGGTGAGTCTGAACACGGCCGCCCGTTCAGCGCAGACCGTCAGGCCGTAAGAGGCATTTTCCACGTTGCAGCCCGTGACAAACCGGCCGCCGGAGAGCTCGAAGGCCGCCCCCACGTGGTAGCGGCTGTAGGGAGCGTAGGCCCGGGCAGACGCCTCACGGGCGCGGACGATCAGCCCGCGGCGGGGGCTCGGCGTCGAGACGGAGAGTCTCCGCGATGAGGGCCGCGAGCTTTTCGCCCGCTTCCCGCGACTGCCGGATGACTTCTTCATGGCTCAGCGTCCCTCCCCGGCCGCCCGCGTAGTTCGTCACGACGGACAGGCCCAGCACCCGCGCTCCAAGATCGCGAGCGGCGATAGTCTCGATAGCGGTCGACATGCCCACGATCCCGGCTCCGAGCCGTGCGAATGCGGACACCTCGGCAGGGGTTTCATAGGACGGTCCCTGCACCTGAATGTAAACATCCGACCGGAGGCGGAGGCCGAGCCTCCTCGCGCCGCGCCGGGCGAGCTTGCGAAGCCGGACGTCGTAGGCACGGCTCATGTCGGGGAACCGTTCACCAAAACCTTCCCGGTGCGGACCCGTTAACGGATTTACACCGGTAAAGTTGATGTGGTCCTCGATTGCCACGATCGACCCCGGCTTGATCTCGGCTTTGAGGGACCCGGATGCGTTCGTGAGTACAACCGTCTTCACGCCCCAGCGGACCAGCGCCCGCACGAGCAGCACAACCTCGCCGGGCGAGCGGCCTTCATAAAGGTGCGAGCGGCCCGCGACGATCACCAGGTCCTTTTCTTTCGCGAGGCGCAGCTTTCCGCCATGCCCAGCCACCGCCGGCACCGGCACGCCGGGAATCTCGGCGAAACCGAGTTCCCGGACCTGAGCCCCCTCCGTCAGCCGCTCGCCCGTGAGCGCAAGACCCGAACCCAGCACGACGGCCGCCTTCGGTGCAGCGCCCAAACGGGACGACAACAAGGCGGCCGCTTTCTCTGCCTGTTCAGACCAGTGAGGACTGCTGGTTGTCATCGGATCCTTTTCAGAACGAGAGGCTTCGGCTTCACCGGGCCGGACACGATCTCGAACGCACCGTCCAGTGCATCGAGCGCCTGCCGGAGCCGTGAGGAATCACCGTAATGTAATTCGATGAGGACGTCACCCTTCTTAACACGGCCGCCGTCACCTGCCCGGACGAGCGCACCCGCCTCCGGCAGAATCCGGTCCGTGCGCCGGGCCCGGCCTGCACCGAGGAGCCGGAGCGCCTCGCCGAACTTCCACGCGGCCGTCCACCGGAGACGCCCGCTGCGAGCGGCCTTCACCAGATATGTCCGGTGCGGCCTGACCAGCGACCACGGGTCGCGCATCCAGCCGGTGCTGCCGCCCTGCGCCTTCACCATCCGCTCGAACTGCTCGAACGCCCGTCCCGAACTGACCGCATCCGAAAGACGCCGTTTTGCGGCCGCCCGGTCCCGTTCCGTGCCGGACATGGCCATGAGTTCGGCACCGAGTTCAAGCGAGAGATCCAGCACCGCTTTCGACCGGCCGTCCGCCTCGCCGCGCAGGATCGCCACTGCCTCGGCGACCTCGACACTGTTGCCTGCGGCAAGACCCAGCGGTTCATACATATTCGTGACGAGAGCCCGGGCATCGATCCCCAGCCCCTGCGAGACCGACACCAGCGACCGGGCGAGCCGCTCCGCCTGCGCAGGTTCCGGCATGAATGCCCCTGATCCCGTTTTCACGTCGTAGACGATGTGTTCAACGCCTTCGGCCGCCTTCTTCGAGACGATGCTGGCAGTGATGAGCGGGACGGATTCCACCGTCGCCGTGGCATCCCTCAGGCTGTAGAGAATGCCGTCGGCCGGAGCCACATGGGCCGACTGGGCGACGATCGCGCCTCCGGCCATGTGAACCACCCGGCGGAAGGCCGGCTCCGAGAGCGCCGTGCGGAAACCCGGGATCGATTCCAGCTTGTCGATAGTTCCGCCAGTAAAACCGAGGGCCCGTCCCGCGATGGTCGGCACCCTGAGACCCAGAGACGCCAGCATGGGGACCAATACTAGCGTTACCTTGTCGCCTTCCCCTCCGGTTGAATGCTTGTCCACCGTCGGCGGGGCGCCGCGCACCTTCCAGTTGATCCGCCGGCCGGAAGCCGCCATTGCCCGCGTAAGCTCGACCGTTTCCGGTTCCGACAGACCTTTCAGTTTCACCGCCATCAGCCAGGCGGCCGACTGATAGTCGGCAATGCCGCCCCGGACCAGTTCGGCGATGAACGTGGCGATCTCGCCCGGCGCGTGCTCTGCGCCGTCTGCCTTGCGATGAATAAAACCGACGATATCCAAACCGTGAGCCTTCCCTGTCCGCCAGATTTTGCGAGCACCCGTCAGGCCGGTTCTCCGGCGGTACCTGGTTCCGGCCGGTCCGGCAGCCGGATCCCGCATTTCTTTTCCAGCAATTCGACCGTGCCTTCGAGACCCAGCCGTTCGCAGGGATGGTTTGAATACCTGGCGATCCTGACTGTTCCGTCTGAATCCACGAAAAAGGATGCGGCCCGCGCGTTTTCCGGAGGCTCATCCATCGAACAGCCGAGCGCGCGAATCAGTTCACGGTGGGGGTCGGAGATCATCCGGCAGGAGATACCGTTGGATTTACGAAACCGCTCCAGTTCGGCGGGAGCGTCCGGGACGATCACCGCCACCGAGATTCCAAGCCCTGTGAACTCCTGCTCCAGCGCCTCGAAAACGGCGAATTCCATCCGGGAATACGCTTCGCCAGTTCCACCATTGATGGCGATAATGGCCGGCAGGCGGAGGTCAGGAATCTTCACCGGCAGCTTTCCGCCTTCCACAACCGGCATCCGGTCCGGTAGCGGCTCCCAGGGAGAGAGCCGCAGGTAAACGAGATACAGAAGCGAGGGTAGCGCCAGCCCGATGACGACCGGATCTCCCCGATAGGCGGTAACGAGAACAGCGTTCAGCATGGCCGCCGCCGCGAGACCCGCACCGAGCGGCGGAACCCTCGGGAAATCGCCATAACGCCAGCAACCCCAGGCGTGCGCCATCGGTGCCAGCAGGGAAAAAGCGAACGTGAGATAGAGTGCGTGCGAAATCATCGGCGCAGGCGCCGCTGCCAGAATCCAGTGTGCGGGCGCAATCATCCGTTCAGATTCCAGTTATAGGCAGAGAAACGGAAACGGACCGGGTTCGCCTTCAGCCAGTCGGCATCGGCAGGATCGTCAGTAAACTGCGCGAGAAAACTGCCAAGACCTCCGCCCGGCTTGCCCCCCAGTCCGCCGAAATCGGCCGCATACCATTTAAAAATCTGCGAAACCGTTACCTCGCCCCGCTTCCGGTCGATCCGGATTTCACCGTTTACAAAAGCCCGCGTGGCCACGTCGAGCTGTTCGTCCAGCCGTTCAGGTTCGTAAAACCGGATCGGCGGGCAGCCCTTCGCACCACAGACGAGTGCGAAATGGATTCTCGGGTCCAGAGGCCGCACAACGAGAATGATTTCCGGGGAACCCTGCGAGAAATACGGTTTCGACAGCGGATATGGCGGCTTTGAGTTCGCCCGGAGAATGCCGTGCTCCATCATGTCCGCACTGAGAAATCTCCCCCCGATCTCATACCCGGCGCGGGAGAACAGCATTGGCACTTCCCACACCGATTTCTGGATGCCGAGACTCACGACGGCATCGATCACCAGTGCGTTGTAGAGGTTGATCCAGAATGCCTTCTTTTCCTGAATCGAGGAAAGCACTGCGGGATCGAATGCACTCAGGGCCGCCGTGAGTGCCCGAACTTCCGCCCACCGGCTGCCGGCCCGGATCCGGCCATAGTCCACGCGGCCGGTGTCAGGGTCGTAGCAGTCTCCCTTCATGGAAATGAGCAGCGCCTGAAGCCGGGACGCCAGGCCGCTGCCCGCTTGCACCGATGACCCGGAACCGGTCCGGTTCAGCGGTATCTGCCAGCTCAGGCCTCGGGGAAAAGGGTTCAGTTTCATCGGGGTATTTCCCAAGCATAGGCCCTGAACGATTCGGCTGTCCAACCGGATACCGGACGAGAACTCCCTGCTTCCCAGGAGGTCCCGGGCCGTATATAGTTGCCTTCTTCTGTCCCGCAGGTCAGGGGTCCCGTCGCAAGGCGGACTTCACCGGTTCTTGAGGGCTTATCGTCATGTTCAATACACGCAAGGAACTTCCCGCCGGCACCAAGGGGCCGGGACTGCTGGGCGGAGGCGCCCCCAAACAGCACCTCACCGCACTGCTTGATGTGGGAACCACGTTCGAAGGCCGCCTCACCTTCTCGGGCACGATCCATATCAACGGCCGGTTTACCGGCGAAATCTCCGGCAACGACCATCTCGTGGTCCTGGAAAACGGCTCAGTAAGCGGCGAAATCGAGGTAGGTTCCATCGAAATCGCCGGCGAGGTGACGGGCCAGATCCGCGCCCGCGAAAAGGTCATTCTGAAGCCGAGCGGCAGGTTCCGCGGCGAACTCGAAGCGCCCGTAGGCGGTCTCGAGATCCAGCCCGGTGCGAACTTCGACGGCACCTGCCGGATGGGCGCGGGCGCACAACCGGCCGCCCGCCTCAGCCTTGCAACCGCCGAAGCCACGCGCGCCAAATAATCTTCGCTCTGGCCCGGTCCCGGGACCTTCCCGGCGGGCTTTTCCGCCAGCCGGCGAAATCCATCTTGACTTGTCGTTTACCGGCGGATATGCGCTTGGCCGCTTCGGCGGCGAGATGCTTGCCGGAGCTGGTTTACCGGCCGCTGAAGCACCGCCAAAGCCTTGAAACTCCGGACCTTTTCGGCCGGTGAACGGGGCCCTGAACGCGGAATATCACGGCCGCCCGGAAGCAGGACGGCGCGATCCGCCTCCAGAGCTTCCGGCGGCAGCACCGGCAGGCCAGTTAAGGGGAAAGGCTTGGAGTCTCTGATCGACACGCTCTGCGGTCAACTGCCCGACTCTCTCTGCCATGAATTGCCCGGTTTTTCCGGACAGCTTCCCGTCACCTTCTTTTTCATGCTCCCGATCTTCTGGGCGGCCGTCATGATCCTGAACCGGTTCATGCTGGAGCCGGTTATCGCCACCGTGGAGCGCCGCAAGGCCGCCTCCTCCGGTACCAGCGAGGGCGCCGCCCACCTGCAGGCCGAGGCAGAGAAGCTTCTGAACGACCATTCCGCAGCCATCCGCAAGGGCGGTGACGAAGCCGCAGCCGCCCGCGAGAAAGTTATCGCCGCGACCCGCTCGGAAGTCGAAGGGACACTCGCCCAGGCCCGCCTGGCAGCCGAAAAATCCGTCACGGAAGCCCGTACTGTAATCCGTGCCGAGTCCGACACCGCCCGGACCCAGCTCAAGGCCGAAGTCGAGAAGATCGCCGGCGAGATGGCCCGCAAGCTCCTCGGGAGGGCTGCATGAAGAAGAGCCCTCTTCTTTCCCTGCTGACCGCGGCTGGCGTGCTGCTCCCTGCCGCAGTCGCCCTGGCTGAAGGCGGACACGGCGGCGGACATGGCGAGCACCATGCACCCGATTTCTGGCATGGCCTTGTGATCGGTGCCGTCAACTCCGGCATCCTGTTTACGGTTTTGATCGTGGCGCTCCGCAAACCCCTGTCGGAGTATTTCGCCAGCCGGTCGAAGGAACTCAAGGACGCCATTGAGGCTGCCGGCAAGGCGAAGGCCGAGGCCGAGCGGATGCTTGCCGACGCGAAGGCCAAGCACGCCGGCGCCGCTGCCGAGGTTTCAGCCCTCAAGGCGAAGTTCGAGGCCGATTCCAGGGCCGAACGCGAGCACATGCTCCGCGAAGCCGAAAAAACCGCTGCCCGCATCGTGACCGACTCGAAGGCCATGGCCGAAGGCGAGCGCGAGCGGGCCCTCAACGAACTCCGTGCCGAGGCGAACCGGCTCGCCACCGAACTCGCCGAAAAGAAAGTCCGCGAACTGATCACCCCTGAAGACCAGACCCGGATCGCGAACGACTTCGCCGTCCGTCTCGGGAGGGTTCAATGATCAACCGCGCGGTTGCCAAGCGTTACGCACGCGCCCTGCTCGACGAGGCGGGAGCGAAGAGCGGCGAGTATCTCGCCGCGATCCAGACGCTCGACGGGGAGATCCGGGCCCACAGGCACCTGGAGAAGCTGCTCTACGGCAGCCTGTTCTCGGTGAAGCAGCGCACGGCCGTATTCGCCGAAATCGCGGCGAAACTGGGCCTGCCCGGACCGGTCGTCAATTTCGGCAAGATCCTGATCGAGAGCGACCGCATGCGGTTCCTCCCGGCGATCATCGAAGAGTTCCAGAAGTCCGCCGACGAGAAGGCGGGCGTGGCGCGGGCCCGCGTGGAGAGCGCCGCCGAGCTTCCTGCCGATGTGAAGGCGAAGCTCACGGCGGAACTCCAGCGAATCGCCGGACGCAAGGTGGACTGCACGTTCGCCCTGAACCCGGCCCTGATCGGCGGCGTGAGCGCCCGGATCGGCGATCTCGTGCTGGACGGATCGGTAAGCACCCAGCTCCGGCGGCTTTCGCGCCGCGTGGAACAGGGTGCCTGAGCGGGAGCCCGAAGGGTTCCCCGGCAGAAGAATTCGTGGCTCCGGCCCGGCCCCGCGAGGGGAAGGAAGCCGGCGCAAAGGATAAAACGGCCCCGCAAAAGGGGCCCAAGCGAGCGGTGATATGAAGATCTCGGCGTCCGAAATTTCCTCCATCATCAAGAAGCAGATCCATGACTTCGAAGCGGCTGTCGAAGCCGAGGAAGTGGGCACTGTGCTTCAGGTGGGCGACGGTATCGCCCGCGTGCACGGCCTCTCGAACGTACAGGCTTCGGAACTCGTCGAGTTCCACAACGGCGTGCGCGGCCTCGTGCTGAACCTGGAAGAGGACAACGTCGGTATCGCCGTCCTCGGCTCGGACACGGCCATCCGCGAAGGCGACATCGTCAAGCGCACGAAGAAGATCGCCTCCGTCCCGGTGGGCAAGGAACTCTGCGGCCGCGTCATCAACGCCGTAGGCGAGCCCATCGACGGCAAGGGCCCGATCAACTCGTCCCAGACCCGCTACATCGAGATCAAGGCCCCCGGCATCATCGACCGCAAGTCGGTCCACGAGCCGCTCCAGACCGGTATCAAGGCCATCGACGGCATGATCCCGATCGGTCGTGGCCAGCGCGAGCTCATCATCGGCGACCGCCAGACCGGCAAGACGGCCATCGCCATCGACACGATCATTAACCAGAAGTCGACCGGCGTATTCTGCATCTACGTCGCGATCGGCCAGAAGGGCTCGACAGTGGCGCAGGTGGTGGACAAGCTCCGCCAGAACGGCGCCATGGACTACACGGTCGTCGTCTCGGCGACTGCGACCGACCCGGCGCCGCTCCAGTTCATCGCCCCATACGTCGGTGCGACGATCGGCGAGTACTTCCGCGACAATGGCATGCACGCCCTGATCGTCTATGACGATCTCTCGAAGCAGGCCGTCGCCTACCGCCAGCTCTCGCTGCTGCTCCGCCGTCCGCCGGGCCGTGAAGCCTACCCGGGCGACGTGTTCTACCTCCACTCGCGCCTTCTCGAACGCGCCTGCAAGCTTTCTGACGCCAAAGGCGCGGGGTCGCTGACGGCGCTCCCGATCATCGAGACCCAGGCCGGCGACGTGTCCGCCTACATCCCGACGAACGTCATCTCGATCACCGACGGCCAGATCTACGTGGAAACCGACCTCTTCTACTCGGGCGTCCGGCCCGCCGTGAACGTGGGGCTCTCGGTCTCCCGCGTGGGCGGCGCCGCCCAGATCAAGGCGATGAAGCAGGTCGCCGGCCAGCTCCGCCTCACCCTCGCCCAGTACCGCGAACTGGCGGCCTTCGCCCAGTTCGGTTCCGACCTGGACGAGGCGACGCAGGAATCGCTGGCGAACGGCGAACGCCTCGTGGAACTGCTCAAGCAGGGCCAGTACCAGCCGATGCCGGTCGAGAAGCAGGTCATCCAGATCTACGCCGGCACGCAGCGCGGTCCGGACGGCAAAACCTGGATCCGCAAGTATCCGGTCAGCGCCATCCGCCGTTATTTCGAGGAGCTCATCGTGTTTATCGACACGAAGCGCCCCGAGATCTCCAAGCTGGTGCTCGAGAAGAAAGAACTGACCAAGGAAGTCCGCGAAGCGGTCGACAAGGTCCTCACCGAGTTCGCCCAGCAGTTCAAGGCCTGATTCCCAGGGACGGAGAACCGATTACCGGAGCTTTCTGACCGATGCCGAGCCTGAAAACATACCGCACGCGGATCAAGTCCGTGAAAAGCACGCAGAAGATCACCCGTGCGATGAAGCTCGTCTCGGCCGCCAAGCTCCGCCGCGCCCAGATGGCCGCTATCGCCCACCGCGAGTATGCGAACGGCCTCGCCCGGATCATCTCCCAGATGGGAGCACGGAGCGAGACCCGCGACCACCCCCTGCTCCGCCAGCCGGAGACCGGGCTGGACGTGGTTGTCCTCGTTACCTCGGACCGCGGCCTCTGCGGCGGCTTCAACGGCAATCTGTGCCGCCGGCTGGATAACCGCCTGAAGTCGCCCGACAGCACGGTGACGAAGGACAACCTCCAGATGGTCTACGTGGGCCGCAAAGGGCAGGAGTTCTTCAAGGCTTGGGGCTGGAAGATCGATGCCGACCGTGCACCGATCTCTCCGTCGTCGGCCAAGGCCGCCCGGCAGATCGAGGAATACGTCGTCGAGGGATTCACCTCCGGCAAATTCCGCTCGGTCACGCTGGCGTTCAACAAGTTCAAGTCGGCGATCTCCCAGGAGATCACCTTCCAGCAGCTCCTGCCCGTCTCCGTGGAAACCACCGGCGAGGCGGCATCCGCGGGCCCTGACTTCATCTACGAACCGGGCCGCGGCGAGATCCTGAATTCCCTGCTCCCGCGTTACGTGTCGGGAAGCATCCAGCAGGCCATCCTGGAGTCCGTCGCCTCCGAACATGCGGCGCGGATGACGGCAATGGAAAGCGCAACCAAGAACTGTTCCGAGGCGATTTCGTCCCTGACGCTCCAGATGAACCGCGCGCGTCAGGCGCTCATCACCAAGGAACTGATGGAAATCATCGGCGGCGCCGAGTCGCTGAAGGGCTGAGTTTTAGCAAAGGTCCGGCGGGCCGAAGGCCCGGACGGACGGCAGAGAGAGGCAGACGGTTATGGCAGAGGGTGTTGGACGCATTCTCCAGGTAATGGGACCGGTCGTGGACGTGGAGTTCGTCGACTCGAAGATCCCCGAGATTTACACGGCGCTCACCGTCACGAACCCGTTCATCGACGACCGGGCGGACAATCTGGTGCTCGAGGTGGCTCTCCATCTCGGCGAGCACACGGTCCGCACCATCGCCATGGACACCACCGACGGCCTCAAGCGCGGCATGGACGCAAAGAACACCGGAGCAGGCATCAAGGCGCCCGTGGGCCGCGAAACGCTCGGCCGCATCATGAACGTGGTCGGCGAGCCCGTGGACATGTCCGGCCCGATGAAGACCAAGGACAGCTGGGAAATCCACCGTCCGAGCCCGAAGTTCGCCGACCTCTCGACCAAGGTCGAGATGCTCGAGACCGGCATCAAGGTTATCGACCTGCTTGAGCCCTACTCCCGCGGCGGCAAGATCGGCCTCTTCGGCGGCGCCGGCGTCGGCAAGACCGTGCTCATCATGGAGCTCATCAACAACATCGCGAAAGGCCACGGCGGCTTCTCCGTGTTCGCCGGCGTCGGCGAACGCACCCGCGAAGGCAACGACCTCTACCACGAAATGATCGAATCGAACGTCATCGTCGTGGACAAGGACGAGAAAGGCCACCCGGTCCGCGGCAAGACCGGCGGCTACAACATCAAGACCGACCAGTCGAAGTGCGCCCTGATCTACGGCCAGATGAACGAGCCGCCCGGAGCGCGCGCACGAGTCGCCCTCACGGCCCTCACCGTCGCCGAGTACTTCCGCGACCAGGAAGGCCAGGACGTGCTCCTGTTCGTCGACAACATTTTCCGGTTCACCCAGGCCGGTTCCGAAGTGTCCGCCCTCCTCGGCCGTATTCCCTCGGCCGTGGGTTACCAGCCGACGCTCTCCACCGAAATGGGCGAGCTCCAGGAGCGCATCACGACGACGAACAAGGGCTCGATCACGTCCGTGCAGGCCATCTATGTGCCCGCCGACGACCTGACCGACCCCGCTCCGGCCACGGCGTTCGCGCACCTCGATGCGACCACCGTGCTCTCCCGCCAGATTTCGGAACTGGGCATCTACCCGGCCGTGGACCCGCTGGACTCGACGTCCCGCATTCTGGATCCGCAGGTCGTGGGCGACGAGCACTACGCCGTCGCACGCCAGGTGCAGCAGATCCTGCAGCGTTACAAGGACCTCCAGGACATCATCGCGATCCTCGGCATGGACGAGCTTTCCGAAGAGGACAAGACCGTCGTCGCCCGGGCCCGCAAGATCCAGCGCTTCCTGTCCCAGCCGTTCCACGTCGCCGAGCAGTTCACCGGACAGCCCGGCCGCTACGTGAAGGTGAAGGACACGATCCGCTCGTTCAAGGAGATCCTCGAAGGCAAGCACGATGCGATGCCGGAGCAGGCCTTCTACATGGTCGGTTCCATCGACGAGGCGATCGAGAAGTCGAAGAAGCTGGCCGCCGGCTGAAGCCGGACGCCCACTGAAGGCTGGACACGCTCATGGCTACCTACGGACCGTTCCGCTGCGACGTCATCACCCCCTTCCGGAAGGCCGCTTCCGCAGAGGTGGTCGAGGTCAAGGCGCCTGCGTCCGGCGGTGAAGTGGGCATCCTGCCGGGTCACACTCCGTATGTGACCACCCTCGTGTCGGGTCCCCTGAGCCTGAAAGATTCCAGCGGCAAGGTGCTGCACTTCGCCTGCCACGGCGGTTTTCTCCAGGTGAGCGAAACCGGCGTCGTGATTCTGGCCGACAAGGTGGAATCGCTCGACGAACTGGATCCAGCAGAAATCGAGAAGCAGCGGAACGAGGCCGAGCTCGTGCTGAAGTCGATTTCCTTCACAAGCGCCGATTACGCCAGGGCGGTCTCGAATCTCGAAGAGAACCGCACCCGCGCCCGCGTCGTCCGCAACAAGGCAAACTAGCGGCGGCGCAGCGGCGGCCCGGAATAGTTCCCCGGCAGATCCGGCCCACAATCCACGTCCGTAAGGCCCGCTCCCCGAAGCAGTTCCGCAATCCTCCGGTCATTCGTTTTCATCCGGTCATACCGAACCCGGAGTCGTCCCGATTGTCTGTCGAAACCCAGGATCCCCGCCTCGGGCGTCAGAAGTTCCTTCAGGCGGATTCCGGCATCGCCCGGAACCAGCGGAATTTCCGTAATCCCCTCGACTGCCTCCCGTCCGTTCTCGGGACCCTCCCGGCCGCCTGTACCGTCAACAGGCCGGTGCCGCCGGACAAGAACAGAACCCGGATACGGCCATACGAAAGCGGCTCCCGCAGCCAAAAGCCACCAGATCAACCCGAGATGGGCTGAAAATGCTGCCGCCGCCAGCGACCCGAATGAGAGGATCAAAACCAGCAGCAGGGTCCGGGACGCGAAGCCCATACCGTCAAACAGATCGGCAATCCTGCCAAGATCCGGACCTGCCAACGGCTCAAGGTCTGGAATCCGGCCATCCGGAACGACCTGAATCTGGCTGATGGTTTCATACCGGCCGCTCAGTTCGGCGAGAACCACTTTCCTGCCCGGAGGATCGAGCGAATGAAACATCGCTTCGATACCCGCCGCAGCGGCTGCCTTTCCAGCGGCCTGTTCGTTGTCGCCCGTAACCAGCACCGGCTCGATCCCGATCCGCCGGAGCCGCCCAACAGCTCTTCCTGACTCCGGACGCGGCGAATCTTCCAGATAGAGAATCCCCGCCAGCTTGCCTGCCATCGCGACATAAACGCGAGTGGCATAGGGATGTCCACCGATCACCCGGAGCAGATGCGTCCGGTCGATACCGAACTTGCCGGTGACGTACTCCCGCGAACCGATGGCGACGGGCTTTCCGTCCAGCAGCCCCGACACTCCTTCGCCTGGGTCAATCTTCCGGTCCCGGATCTCCGGCAGATCCCGGTTTCCTGCGAAACGGACGATCTCCCGGGCGAGAGGATGCGCTTCGCCCTGCTCAAGGGCAGCCGCCAGCGCCAGCACCCGGTCTTCCGGTTCGGTGCGGGACTGATGGACATAACCGACGACCTTCGGACTTCCTTCGGTGAGGATACCGGTCTTTCCGATGGCGATCGCCCCGGGAAGTGCAGACCGGATGGACAGAGCGAAGCCCGGCGGCGGGACGAGTGACCGCCCAGCAAGCCAGTCGCGAATCGCACGGTCCATCACACGGCGGGCCTGAAACCACGCCGGAACAGCCAGAAGGACCGAAGCCAGTGCGAGCATGCCGCTCACCGGTTGATCTCCCTCCGGGTCAGTTTTTCGGGATCGCCTTCAGCTTGGTCTTTCCGTCTTCGACCACAACCTTGAACTCGACGGATTTGCAGTTGAATTTCTGCTTGATGGCCGGAATCTGTTTCTGGATCATTGCCGCAAAGGCCGCCCGGTCCACATTGGCTTCGCCAGTCTTCGTACGGGCCGCCATGTAAGCCTCGTGCAGCCGGTCGATGGGCGATGCGGCCGGAACGGATGCCCCGCCGGCCACAGGTGGTGCTTTCGGTGCAGCGGGCGCGGTTTTCCCGGGAGCCGGGGCTTCCGGCTGGCTGCCCCCGGATCTCTGGGCCTCGAACTCCTTGAGCGCCTCGGAGACGGATTTTCCCTTGCGGACCGCTTCATTGATGACCCGCCGCTTGGCCATCTCTTCGGCATCTTCTGCCCTCTGCTTTTCGTGAAGCTCGGCCCGCTTTTTCAGCCGGATATAGGTGCCTTCTTCGATCTCGTTCAGCACGCGGGTCCAGTAGTTGTTCATCGTGACGAACTTCTGTTCCATCGTCTGCCGCTTGAACTTGTAGGCGGTGTTGTTCGACTTGACCTGCAGGATCTTCTGGCGGAGGAACTTCTGAAGCTCGTCACGCTTCTCCACCGGCGGCTTTTTCTCCACACCGGCGAAATACTGCTCGAAGACGACCTTGAGCTTCTCGATCTCAGCCTCGAACTGGTTGAGATCCCTCATCTCCGGAGAGCGTATTGCGTCCTTGACCGCCATTGGTAGGGGTCTTTTAGCACGCTTTCTTTTGTGGTCTCAACAGGGCTCTCGCCCCGGATAATCAAGGTACGGGTTCGGTCAGATAACCGGGGTTTGTGACCTTGAGCTTGGCCGTAACGGCCGCCCGGGCGTGATCGTAGGCAGCCTTACGGGCCGGGCCGGAATCGAATTCACCTGCCCGGGTCCGGCGGCTGAATTCGCCGTTCATCCGGAGGATTTCAGCCTCAAGATCACGGACCGTCAGCGGTTCTTGACCGGCCTTTTCTCCGAGCAGCTTGCACAGGCTCCGCCACTCCCCACGCGACTGCCCCTCTCCGAGTTCGATCTCCCGCTTGAGGATTTCGAGCACATTATTGGCAATCAGGCCCTGGAATTTAGCCCGGGGATCGGTGAGGAGCGGCGCGACTGTCCCCTGAAAAAAGACCTGTACAGCCTCGATCAGTTCCTTCATGTCCGGACGGTTCTGCATGCGTTCTATCCCTCTCCGATCAGTAGGCCGGTCCCCGCTCGATCAGGTCGAGCAGTTCAAGTTCCATTTCCGGGATCCGCCGCCCGATGGATGCCAGTTCGAGGCTATTGATCGCCCCGGAAAGGAAGCGATCCGCCTGCTGCCGGGCGCCGAGCGCCCACTTCGCGTTACCCATCACTTCCCAGTAATGGACGCGCTTTCGGTCGACCGGTTTCCCGGTTTCCTTTTCGTAGGCTTCGAACAATGCCGCCGGGCCAGCGATCCCGCCCACCCTCTTCAGGTTATTACCAAAGCGCCAGAACCGTACCTGCGGCCAGGCGAGGTCCTCGGCTGGATCGCCTAAATGCGAGAGTTCCCAGTCCAGCACCGAGGTGAGTCCCTTGGGGCCGACCATCAGGTTGCCGATCCGGAAATCCCCATGGACCAGCACGGGCTGGTCAAGCGGGGGCGCATTCTGGACGAGCCACCTGAGACCGAGCTCGAGGGCTGGGTGGAATTCCCCCTTGAAATGGTCGAGAAGCATGTAAAGGCGCCGGGAGGCATTCACCGGGATCGCCGGATCCAGCCGGGCCAGAAATTCAAGATCCGAGTTCTGCTGGTTGATCGAATGAATCCGGGCGAGTTCCCGGGCCATCTGGGCAGGTAGCACCTGACGGGCTTCCTCGAACTCCTTGTCGCGGACGATTTTCCGGCCGATGGCCTCGCCTTTCACCCGCGCGGTGACATAGAAACTGCGCCCGATGACTTCGGTGTCCTCACAGAGCCAATAAGGTTTCGGGACCGTGACTCCCGCTTTGTACGAAATCTCCAGCAGCCGGAATTCGTCCGCCTTCGTCAGCGAGTTGAGGAGCGTGCCGCCCGCATCGGCACGAAGCACGAGTTCCAGCGGGCCGCCTTCGAGCCCCTGGAGATCCAGTCCCCAGAGTTCCTGCGATGCACCTCCGGCGAGGGGTTTCAGGTTGTTCACCTGGATCTTCGACCCTGCCTGCCGGCAGAGCCATTCGGCCAGGGCGTCCTTACGGCTGTCGAGTTTCGGATAACCGGCCATTTAATCTCGCTGCTTCCCGTTCTAAATACCCGGTGCCGTGAGGGTGTGCGGCAGGAGAAAACATGGGCCCGCATCAGTCGAACCGCAGACGTTTCCTGCTCCTCAGGCACGGAGAGGTCGCCTATTTTACTCAAGACGGACGGCCCGTAAAGGCCGAAACCGTTGATTTAACCGAGGAAGGACGCCGTCAGGCGGAAGCCGCCCATGAGGCGCTGAAGTCCTTCCATATCGACCGGGCGATCACGAGCGGACTTCCTCGTACGGTACAGACGGCCACGATCGTCACCGGCGACCGGCTCTCGAACGGGCTCCGGCTCGAAACGGTCGAGGAACTGCAAGAGATCCGGGGAGGCCGAATCCGCGACCTGCCGCGGGATTTTCTCGAAAAATCGTTCACGGGGGCCTTTGCCACCGGAATCAGCCGCGACTCGACATTTCTCGGTGGTGAATCCTTCGGATCCCTCTGGGACCGGGTTTCCATCGCCTGGGACAAGCTCCTTGCCGATCCTCACGTCCCCGTCACCCTGATTGTCGCCCATGGGGCCGTGAACCGGGTAATCCTCTCGCGCTCGCTGAAAAGCGGGCTCGATTCGTTCGGCTCCATCGAACAGGACGCCTGCTGCATAAACGTGATTGATGTGGATCCAGGCGGACGGTCCATCGTACGGTTGCTCAATTTCACGCCCTACAATGCGACGAAAGCCGGCCTGACCGATACCACGATGGAGCGGCTCTGGAAGTCCTGGAAACGGTCCCCCGAGAGCCGGGCTTAATCTAAAGCCGAAAAAACCCGCGGATTGTGATTCCGCTCTCTGTCCCGCACCAGGGGAACCGAATAGGATATCCGCCTGCGGGGGATTCCGGTCTTGAACAAGTCAGTTCTGATAGCGTTGCTGGGCTGGGCCTCAGTCCTGTTTCTTGCCGCCTGCGGCGATGCACCAGCCATAGTGAAAACGTCCGTAATTCCGGACGAGCCGGTCTGGGTATCCGAAACTACGGACGGATTTATCCCTGTGATCCTCGACGATTCACCTGCCGGCCCCGGAGCCAAACGGGCAGGACCTTCCGTTTCAGGCCGGGCTGGTGTCCGCAGGTTCCATCAATATAAACATATCGGGGTTTCCACGGCCGAGGTGTCGCCGGAAGCCCTGCTGGAGCTTCAGGCCGAGTTCGGCGAAGACCGGGTCCGCCGCCAGCAGGTGTACTACCCCTCCCTGACCCAGAGCCTTCCGCTGATCGGCAACAGCTCATTTTTCACAGACAACGATGCATCGGTCTTCAGCGGCAAGGACAGTATCGTTGCCATTCTAGATACCCCTCTGGGGAACATCGACTCGGGTCGCTGGGGGAACTGTCTTGGCGGGCCCGGCACCGGTACCTGCCGGATTTCCGCCATGAGCTTTGTTTGTGGCGATGAAACAGCAAGTAACGACGTCGTCGACGGGCACGGTATCAACGTTACCGGCATAGTCACCAGCGTCGCCACCGGAGTCCGGGTCATTTTCTACGATATTTTCGTGCCCGGCGATATCACTGGCAGTAACACCACGAACGACGGCATTATCGCCTGCGCCCTGAATGACATCGCGGCACGGCGTACGGCGGGCGAGCCCATTTCTGCCGTGAACATGTCGCTCGGCGGCGCATCCGGATCGATTCTCGGAAGCTGCTCGACCTCGCCCACTTCGGCGGCGATCCGTACACTGGCCGATACGCACCGGGTCATGGCTGTTATCGCCGCCGGCAACGGTGCAAACTACAACGGCGTTTCCTCGCCGGGCTGCGTCCCCTGGGCCACGACCGTCGGAGCCGTTTACGATAGCGATTACGACGTCTCTTTCTCCTATGCCAACTGCGATGACGAGCTTCCGTCCGTCGATCAGGTCGCCTGCTTCAGCAACGTCCACGGCGAGGTCGATCTGTTCGCTCCGGGCATGCAGATTACGGCTGCCGGACTGTCAATGGGAGGTACAAGTCAGGCCACCCCGCACGTAACGGGTGCCGCCGCACGGCTGTACGAACTCATGGGTGAGGGCTATACGCCCCGCCGGGCTACCAGTTACCTGCGCCAGTATGGCGTGGAGATTACGCCGACCGGTCTCGGCACCGTCTGGGATACAACCCCGTTCCCCCGGCTCGAGCTGATGCTGGATTCGGAGAATAATCCTCTTGCCTATTCCCGTTCGGTCAGCCTGCTGGATGACGACAGCGGGCTCCCCGGACTGGATATTCCTGACCTGCCGGCTTCTCCCGCACCGCCTCCCGGCCCGGTGACCAGCACGATCGCGGTCCCCGCTGGGGCCTGTGCGGGAACGGTTTCTTCCGTAGCTGTTGACGTGGATATCCTGCACCCGCGCCGGGGCGAACTGGTCGTGGAACTGACTCACGCATCCACCACCGAGGAACTTACTGCAGGCATTGCGGACTCAGACACCCGGTTCGGCATCCGGAGTATCTTCACTTCGAGCGCCTTCAACGGGCAGTCCTGCTCCGGGGATTGGACTCTTTCGGTCGAAGACACCGTCAACCAGAACGAGGGGAGCCTAACGGAGTGGACCCTGACGGTGCAGGGCTCAGACACCGCCGGTAACGTGCATGGGAGCATTACCAGCTCGACTGCGACGATTGCTGCCGGTGGCGATGTTACCGCCAATTACACCAAGGATGTGGATGCAACGACGCTTCCGTCCGTCGCTGCCCTTTACCTGAGGAAATACGGCGATAGCTCCGGTCCGCGTATCTATGCGGCACAACAGTCGGACAGCCTGACAACTGCCGGGCCACACACAACATCGCTCACCGGCAGCACGGCTGCTTTTGCCGGTTCCAGTGCCTCGGCCCCGAACCTGCCCGCCCGCAATGCACGGCCGGAAATCCCGGCCGGAGTGTACGACATTGTCGTCCGTCTCGATGACCAGCAGGATATCCCGGAAGCCCAGGGCGGGGAGGACGCAGGCGAAGAGGATAACGAACTCGTTTCCTCCACTCCGCTGGTCATTACGAAGGCATCCGGCGGCCCGGACGCCCTGCCCGCGGCTGTTTCCGGTTTTCCCACGACCCTCACACCATCCATGACCTTCAGCGGTAACTGGCGTGCCGCCAATATCGGAAGCTCATCCGGGAACCTCGTCGCTGAATTCTGCTTTATTGGAATCGGACGGAACTCGGGCACAACCATCTGCAGCCCGACGACAGCCAATGTCGCCTCACTGGCCTCCGGCTCACTGACGTCCTCGACCGCCTTCTCGTTTGCCCTGCCCCCGACCATCTCGAGCGGCGCCTGGCTGCTGGAACTTCGGGCCTCGATTTCCGGCGAATCAGATACCTCGAACAATAATTACCGGCCGGCGGAGGTCCTCTCTTACGCCATGCCTGATCTCGTCTCCGAGGTTGTGGATATCGAACAGCAGTTTGACGATCTCACGCTGGAGATGTCCTACCAGTACCGGAACGCCGGTACGGCTACTGCCGGGGCCCATTCCATCAGCATTGTGACCTCCCTCGACGAGATCATCGGCAATGGCGACGACCAGGTACTGGGGCGGATGACAACCGAACCCCTGCCGGCGGCCACCGCACGGAACGGCCATATCACCGTCGATCCGCCCACGCTGCCTGCCGGAGCCGACGACACGACCCGGCTCTATTTCGCCCTCGTAGTCGATTCCGGCGGAGCCATTCTCGAACTCAGCGAAACGAACAACTCGATCCGCAACGGCACGGCTTTCAGCCGAGAAGCAGGGAACATCGATCTGGGTGGTGGCGGCGGCTGCTCCGCCTCTGCGGCGGGCGGCCTTCCCCTGCCCGCCCTTCTGCTGCTGGCGGCCGCCCTGATCCGGCTCCGCCGCCGACGGGCCGAAACCGCCTGATCCTCTTGCGATAGCCGGTTCCCCTGCCGTAGGCTCCCACGCCATGGCTGTACCAATGGTCAGATCCGCGGGCGGACTTGCCGCCGTCTGGTATGTGATCCGCAAGGCGTTCTCTTCCGGCGGGATCTTCAATTTTTACCGCCGGATGCGTTCCCGGAACGCCTGCAAGACCTGCGCACTCGGCATGGGCGGGCAGGCAGGAGGCATGGTCAACGAGGCGGGCCACTTCCCCGAGGTCTGCAAGAAATCCGTACAGGCGCAGGCCGGGGACATGCAGGGCCCCATCCCCGAGTCCCTGTTCCGCAGCACGCCCATCGACGCTCTCGAAAGGTTCACACCCCGCGAGCTCGAATACCTCGGCCGCCTGTCGTTCCCCGTTACGGCAGGGCCCGGCGACACCCATTTCCGCCGCATCTCATGGGACGAAGCCGTCCGCCGTTCGGCCGAAGCCCTGCGCGAAGCAGCGCCCTCCAGCGTATTCTTTTATGCCTCGGGGCGGGCCTCGAACGAGGCGGCTTTCCTTTACCAGCTTGTGGCACGGGCCTACGGCACGCCGAACATCCACAACTGCTCCTACTACTGCCACCAGGCGTCCGGCGTAGCCCTGAACCAGGTGTACGGCTCCGGTACCTCGTCCGTCGCCCTGGACGATCTCGACCGGGCCGACCTTGTCGTCGTGGCCGGTGCGAATCCCGCCAGCAACCACCCGCGCCTCATCACCAAGCTCGTTCAGCTCCGGCGCCGGGGCGGGAAGGTCATCGTCATCAATCCGCTCCGGGAACTCGGGCTCACGCGGTTCCGGGTGCCCTCCGACTGGCGCAGCTTCCTCGGCGGCTCGACGGTGTCGGACCTCTACCTTCAGCCGCACATCGGCGGCGACGCGGCCCTATTCCAGGGGTTGCTCAAGGCGCTGATCGAGCTGGGCGCCTGCGACTCGGAGTTCATCGCCGCCCGGACGACGGGCTGGGACCAGGTGAGGGAAGAAGCGGCCAGTGCTGCCTGGGATTCGATCGTGGCCGCCTCCGGCGTGCCGAAGGAGCAGATCCTCGACGCCACCGGCCTGCTCCGCGAGGGGAAGAACGGAATCTTCTGCTGGGCCATGGGGCTCACCCACCATACGAACGGCGTCGGCAACATCCTCGCCCTCTCGAATCTCGCTCTTGCCCGGGGCTGGCTGGGACGCCCCGGCTGCGGTCTGCTCCCGATCCGAGGACACTCGAACGTCCAGGGAGTGGGTACCGTCGGTGTCTCGCCCGAACTGAAGGCGAAATTCGCCGAAAGTCTCGAGAAGGCGTTCGGCATCACGGTCCCCAGGGAGCCCGGACAGGACACCTTCGCCAGCATGGCGGCCGCCTTCGAGGGGAAAATCTGCGCCTCGGTGCAGCTCGGCGGAAATCTGTTCTCCAGCAACCCCGACCGGAACTGGTCCGCCGTCGCCCTGCGGCGGATTCCGTTCACCCTGTCGGTCACGACGAAGCTGAACGAGGGGCATATCCACGGGCGCGGGCAGACCCAGATCATCCTCCCCTGCCTCGCCCGTGACGAAGAGACCCAGCTCACCACGCAGGAGTCCATGTTCAACTTCGTCCGGATCTCCGACGGCGGCGAGGAGCCGCCGCTCGGCGAGGCCCGCTCTGAGGTCGAGATCATCGCCTCGCTGGCTGAACTGATCCTCCCCGCCGGACGGTTCGACTGGTCGCGCCTTCGTTCCCACCGGGAGCTGCGCGAGATGATCTCGGACGTCGTACCGGGCCTGCACAACCTCCACCGGGTGGACGAAGACCGCCGGGAGTTCGAGATCCCCGGCCGGGTGATCCGCTCCCCGGAGTTCAATACCCCGGACGGACGGGCCCGATTCAGCCTGCCTGGCCCTGTCCCTGCCGCGCCTGTGCCCGGCGAGTTCCGGCTGATGACGATCCGCTCCGAAGGCCAGTTCAACACGGTCGTCTATGAGGAAGAGGACCTCTACCGGGGGAACCGCACCCGCGACGTGGTGATGATCTCGGCAGCCGATGCGGAAGCCCTCGGCGCCTCCGAAGGAGACCGCGTGATGGTGTACTCGGAAACCGGCTCCCTGGAGGCGAAAATCTCCGTCGTCGATATCCGGCCAGGGAATCTCGCCATGTACTACCCGGAGGCGAACGTGCTGGTGCCTCCCGCGCTGGACCCCCGCTCGAAGACCCCGGCCTTCAAGGCTGTGCGGGTGCGGATCGCCCGGGAGTCGCTCGCCCGTTCGGCATGAGCAGGCCCCGGCCGTTCACTCCCGCTTTCAGAGCCCCAGATGCCGCTGGAACAGGTTCCGGAGGGTATCGATGTGAAGGGGCTTCGGCAGGAACTCCGTAAAGACCGGCGAGGCGGGGAACGAATCCTGCCGGCGGCCGCTCACGGCGATAATGACGGTCTTTTCGAGGCCGGGGGTCGCCCGGATCTTCGTCGCCGCCTCGAACCCGCTCACCTTGGGCAGGTTGATGTCCATGAGGATCATCGCGGGCTTCAGCTCACCGGCGAGGCGGATCGCCTCGACTCCGTCGGCCGCGAAATGGAACTTGACCGGATACCCCTTGAGCGCCTTCTCGTAGAAGAGCTTGACGAACTCGCTGTCGTCGACGATCAGGACGGGCCTTGCGGCATCGGTCACGGCGGGATCCTCCGGAGCCGTGATCCTAGCCCGCAGTCCGCGGCCCCGTGAAGGGCTGTGCCCTCAGGCGGTCACCTGGTCCATGTCGAGGCTCACCTCGATCTGCTTGAGGATCGAGACGTCGTCGAACATCTTCACCTGCGCCTTGGCGTACTTGTCGCGGATGCGGTCCGAGGAAACGAGCCCCGCGCGCACGAGCTGCGGCATCATGAGATCCTTGAAGGTGTGGACCTGACCGGGCAGCGCCTTGGGGCGCCAGCCCTCCATGTATTCCTTCATCATGGCGTTCATGAAATCCTTCGGCTCGATGCCGCTGTCGATCATCACCTGGTCGTAGACGCGGCTCTGCGCGCCGCCGCCATAACGGGCCGTGCGCATGGTGGTCACCGCCTCGAAGGCGAAATCCTCGACCGGCACGAGGTCGTCCGGGTGCATCTGCGAGACCGTCTCCTTCACGTAGACGTTGCCGTAGGCCACGTGCCGGGCCTCGTCCTTGATGACGTAGCCGAGCATGTCCTTAAAGAGCGGCTCGTTGGTCGCCTCGTGCATGTTCACGAAGGACCCGAGCGCGAGCCCCTCCACGATCATCTGCATCCCGGCGAGCATCCCCACCCAGTGCTGCTGCGTGAGGGTCTTGTCCAGCACCGTTTTCAGGAAGTGCTCGATGGGATAGATCTTGTCGAGCTTCTTGATGTAGCGGTCGAACACTTCCACGTGGCGGGCCTCGTCCATCGCCTGCGTCGCGGCGTAGAGCTTCGCCTCGTAGTCCGGCACCGCGTGGACGAGCGCCGCGGCCACCATGAGGGCCCCCTGCTCGCCGTGCAGGAACTGGGACAGCATGTAGGCGGCGTTGTGCGCGCCGAACGACTCCTGCTGCGACTTCGACAGGGTCTTCCAGAACTTCGTCGTCTTCACCGGCATCCGCTCGGCATCCAGCACGTCGGCCGAAGGGTCGATCTTGCGGTCCCAGTTGATCTCCTTGTCGGCGTTCCACTGGTCCTCCTTCGCCATCGTGTAGAGGCGGCGGAGCTTGTCGATGTCGATCTCGTACTGCCACTGCCAGACGATCTCCATCGGGCTCGTGAGCTTCTCCATCGTTTGCGGGTGGTTGAATGCGGACATGGCGGGTCTCCTTCACCCCCTCCGGGACTCTCACCGGAAGGTGCCGATAGAAGCGGGCTTGCGCGGACCCCTGGGCTGGCCGGGGAGCGGCGGGGTGACCCCCTCCCCCCCCTCGTTTTTGCCTCAGGGTCCGACCGATCGGTCGGTAGCCCAAGTATCCATAAGAACGCCGCTGTCTGCAAGCAGAATCTGAGTTTTGTCAGTTTTGAAGGGCGTCGATGTGTGTCGAAGCGTGCTGAAGCGTGCCGAACCGTGCAAACGGGACACCTGCATCTCGTTTCTGGCGTTTTGGGGCCGCCCGTTCCGTGTCCATGCGTGTTTTTCTGTGCTGATCTGTGCGGGATGGCTACCCCCCCCTCCCCCCCCTCGTTTTTTCGGCTCGTCCGGCCTCCGGCCGGTTCCCTGCATTTTTCTTCCCACACCCCGGGTCCGTTACGGACCCTGCCCCTCTACCTGAAAAATGGAGAGGGGCATAAAGCCCCTCCCTTCTACAGGGAGGGACCGCGCCTTCAGGCGCAGGGTGGGAAACAGAAGTCCGGCGGCCGCCCTCGCCCGCCGCCCCTCACAACCTAAGCACGGCCCCGGCGAGGGGAAGGGAGAGGCGGGTAATAAATCCTCCTGCCGGCGGAAGACCCAAACCCGGATGCTCCGAAAACAGAAGCGCCCCGGAAACGGGGCGCTTCTCCTGTGGAACCGGTCCGCCGGACGGTCAGTCGTAATCGCACCCTTCTTCATTGGCGTTCATTGAACCAGTCAACGCGCTATCGTCATCGTCGCTCGTGAATCCCGCGTTCATGTTGACGACGTTATCCCCGGAATACACGAGATAGGCGTCCGGAAACCCGGACGAATGTCCGCTGAACTCCACAAGATCTTCGCCCTCCTCGGCATCCGCGTCGCCGGGTTCCCATAGATCGGCCGCCACCTGCGCCTCGAAGTCGAACGAGAACTCGTAAAGGGAGCCTTCCAGGTTCTCCCCGACCTCGCCCTCGAAGGTCATGAAGAAATCCTCGCCGATGGCAGCACCGGCGACCGCGTCATCCTGTACAGCGATGAACAGGGGCGCGTAGTCGTCGTCATTGACATAGGCGGGGCTGGTATTCGCGTTCCAGTAGACATGGCCGCAGATGAAATCGATATCGCCCGTGCCCGGAACGAGCACAGCCACGGCGTCGCCGAAATCGCCTTCATCGTTCCCGACGTCGCCTTTGAGGCCGGCCGCCCCGCCGTCGTCCGCATAAAACGTACCGGTGAGCGTGAGCAGGTCCCCGATGGATATCTCGGCATTGCCGTCGGCGTCGACCGTGCCGGTGATTTCCGCTTCGGTATTGTCGCCCACGGCATCGTAGGGATTCACGGTGTAACTGACGAACACCGATCCTTCGATCGCGCCGTCCTCCGTCACTTCGAAGGACCCGGTGGCGTAATGGTCCGGGTAGTTCGCGTAATCGGCGGCCGTGATCTCCAAGTCGTCGTCGATGACGATACCGAGTGCATAGGTGCCGGGCAGGAACCCCGGCTGCGCTGCCTTGTCGTCGCCGCAGGCGGCGGCCGTGAACACGAGCGCGCCCGCAACCAGCAGCCCGCCCGGTTTTTTCAGGGACCTCTTCAGATTCAGTGAAAACATGTGCTTACTCCCCCTTCGGACCTGCCGGCCCTGGATACCCCGCGGGCACCCCGGCTCCGGTCAGCGCCCGATGGTAACGGGCAGCCCCTCCCTGAACAAGAAGGAAACTCGCGGGCCGGAGAAGCATTTCTCTGCCAGTAGTGAGAAGCCTGCCCTGAGCCTGCCGTAGACGAAGGGGGGAGAGTCTCTCTCCTTGTCCCCCTCCCCCGGGGGCGGCTAACACGCGGGGCGTGGAGAGCATGGACGACAGGGCCGGCGGCGGGAGCGGCAGCGGCGGCAGTGACGATGCCGGGCAGGAGCCCGATTTCGGCCCGTTTCTGGAGCAGCTCGGCTCGGCCGTGCAGGAGGGCGTGCGCGCCTTCCGCGAGGCGGCGGCCCGGGGCGTGCGGCGGGAGGGGGACGTGTTCTTCGCCGCGGGCGGTGACGGCTCGATCCCGCTCGCCCGGTTCCAGGGGCACGGCACGCTCGTCCTTCTCGACCCGCGGTTCACCCCGCCCCGCCGCCTCGCCGCGTTCGACGCCGGGGGGCGGCTCCTCGAATGGCTCCGCTGGTCCCCGGACGGCCCGCTGAAGCGGCTCGGCCTCGTGCTGCCGGGGGATATTGCCCTCGGTGTCGTCGCCGGGGTGGAGGACCATTCGATCTGGGGGACGTGCGACGCGGTGGTCCTGCTCGGCGCGAACGCGGCCCCGGTGCGGACCCTGTGCCGGGCGGCGGCGAGCGACTTCGAGAATCTCCGCTTCATCCCGCCGCTGGACGAACCCGCGGCGGTTCCGCCGGGGGGCGGCGCGGCGCTCATGAACCTTTTTGCGGAGCTGATGCAGGATCAGAACGTCCCCGAGGCCCGCTACCGGGGCCCCTACCCCACCGAGGCGCTCCTCGAAACCCTGCTGGAGTCGTTCGTCCCGGCGGACGCGGGCGATGAAGTGGGTGACGCCGCTACCGGCGGTGACGAAGGCCGGAAACCGCCCGCCCGGCTCTCCGATTTCGTGAAGCGGTTTACCGAGGGCGTTGAGGAAAAGGCCCTCGCCGGGGAGCTCGCCGTCTCGCCGCTGGCGTTCCGCCCGGCCCCGCACGACCGGCGGCTTCTGGGCGAGAACGCCGCCGTGCAGGTGCGCGGCGGGCTCGTGGAGCGGTTCCTCGTGGACGGCACGAGCTACACGACGCCGCAGGTGGCGGGGTTCCTGCGCCAGGGCTCCCGCGTGCTGCACGGGGGCGAGGACGGGTGGCTGAAGGCGTCGCTCGTAATCCTGGGCGAGCCGGTGGAGCACCACTATCTCGTCGCCGTGGACGGCCTCAAATACGCCGTGAACGACCGGGACGTGCCGCCCGTGGAGCCCGAGGCCATGAGCCCGCTCTGGGCGGAGGCGGTCCGGGTGCTGATCGCCCATCATTCGGCGAAACTCATCGTCCCGGCGGCGCTCGAGATCGCCGGTTCGCTCGCCTACGTGTGGGGGACCACGGGCCGCCAAACGGCGTCGCTGTCCGGTCAGGAGCTCTCGCTCCACCCGGCCTTCCGGTATGTCTTCCGGGAGAAACGCCAGAACACGCCCGACCCGGCCCAGCGGGAGTTCCTCGCCAAGGCGCTCGTGACGGAGATCTTCCTCGCCGCCGCGCCGCTCATCCGGTCCCGGGCCCAGCGGGCGCTGGAGCGGCTCCAGCCGCTCGAGCAGCAGGAGTACGTCCGGTTCGCCACGGAGGAGTTCGACGCGGCGGCCTACGTTCGGGAGCACTCGCCCAAAGTGGCCGAGCTCGTCGCCGCCCTTATCCGGGAGTGACGGGAGCTTTCCCGTCCTTCCCGCCGGAGACCCAGAGCCCCGCCGCAAGGATCAGCGCCAGCACTGAAACGATCATCCCCGCACGCACGGTCCAGGGCTCGTACCGGAACTCCACGACCGACTCTCCGGCGGGCGTCCACGCCGCGAGCTGGAACCCGTTGGCGACAAGAGCGTCACCCGCCGGTTTTCCGTCCACATAAACCTTCCAGCCGGGGAAATAGTTGTCGCGCAACACGACGGGGCCAGCCTCGCCGCGCAGCACGGCGAGCGTTCGCCGCTCGGGGGTCCAGGCCTTCACCTGCACGCTGGCGTTGCCGGCCTTGCCGCCGCCGCCCGGGGGCGCGGCCGCGGGACGGCCCGACAGGCGCGGCCCCAGGTATTCGATGGCCGCCGGGTCCCAGCCCGGACCGGAGAGCTTCGCCTCAAGGTCGGCCGACGTCAGCACTTTCCACGCCTTCGGCGCGCGGGCCGGAGGGAGCGCCGCCGTGTGGCGGCAGATCCGGCCGTGGAGAACCGGGATATCCTCGCCGCCGCAGTCGTAGCCCGCCTGGGGCTCGCGGCCTTCCTCCGTTACGAGATAGTCGAGGGACTGGAGCCTCAGACCCGTGGCCGCCGGGATCGTCCTCGAGGCCAGCTCGTGATCCATCGGGCGCGACGAGTTGTAGCCCCCCGGCACGGACCACGGGGTCAGCATCACGAGATCGCCCGCGAGCCGCTGCCAGTCGAGGGCCGCACGCACGAGCCGGGCGTCTTTCCCCCGGACCTCGCGGTCCACATCGACGAAGATCCGCGCCGGCACGGGCGCAGCTCCGGGGGCGGAGGCCGGGAGCATCTTTTCCAGTTCAAGCGGCCTCGGGAAGATTTCCGCCGGCACCTGACGGAGCACGGGGAAACCTGCCGCGGAAAGCTCGGCGATCACGAGCCCGGTCAGCACCCACGGGACCAGCTTTGGCTGCCACTGCAACAGGATCCAGACGGCTGCGCCCCCCGCAATCAGCACGGCACCGATCCGGAACGCGAGCGCCGCATGGAGCGTCAGCTCCGGAAACGGCCGGAAGCCGAGGGCTTCCAGCCAGCCGCTCGCTCCGTCCGGCGTCACTCCCGAGAGCGCGAGCGCCAGCAGGAGGCCGAGAAAGACCGCCGCGCCGGAGAGCAGCCGCCGGGGTGCTCCTTCGTTTTCGCGAAGCAGGTGCTCGAGCGCGAGCCCCGAGGCGAGCGCGAGGGCGATGAACGCCTGCAGAAGCTGCCGCTCCGGGAACCGGAACTGGTCCCATCCGGGCAGCAGCGCCCGCGCCGCCCCCCAGAGCGGCAGGTTTTCCCCCATGGCCACGAGCAGCGCCAGCACCGAGCAGCCCAGCAGCCAGAGGATGCCCCGGTCCCGGCGGGCGCTCCACAGGACGGCCGGGAGCATCGCCAGCACGAGGATGCCCGGCGCCGCCCGGTTGAAATAAAAGCCGTTTTCCCCGGCGACGCCGCGCTCCAGGTGTCCCGTCGTCACGGCCGCCTGCGGCGGCGGATCGAACAGGCCCGGGGCGGCCCACTCGACGATCCGGACCGGGTTCCACGACCAGCTCGAGGAGTAGTCCGCGGTGTTCACTTCCCGGCGGCTCGATTCGGCGGAGAGTTCGAGGCCGGGAAGAATCGCGGCCGCCGCGATCAGCGCCGCGAGCCCGAGCGCCCCGCCCGTGAGCAGCACCGTCCGCTGCCGCCTGCCCCGATCGGCGCCAAAGAGAGAAACCGCCAGTGCGAACAGGCTGAACAGGTAGACGCACTGAAGATCCCCGGTCGTCACCATCAGCGCCGTCCAGAACGAAACCGCGAGGGCGCTCCGCACCGAAGGCGCCCGCAGGTGATCCAGCAGCGCCACCCCGGCCCAGCCGAGCAGCGAGAAGGCCAGCAGGAACTGGATCAGCGAATGGATGGTGAGGGCGCAGCCGCCGTAGGCGATCGACGCCGACACCGCGAAAGCCGCCCAGGGCCGCAGCCCCAGTCTGGCCCCCAGCCGGAAGTACCCCGCCTGCGCCACCAGGAAATGGATACCGGCAAATATCCCGTAGAGCTGCAGCGGATGGAGCCCGGAGAACGGGATCAGCAGCAGCCTGCCCGGATACAGAACGCCCTGCACCGGATCTCCCCAGAACGGCATGCCGCCCAGGATCCGGTCGCACCAGAGCGGTGCCTGCCCCGAGGCGAGACGCGAGGCCAGCCAGCCGGTGGCCGGTGCGTGATTGACCAGAATGTCCCGGAAATAGACTGCCGTGAGCCCCGCATAGACCGGCAGAAAGACCAGCAGGTTGAGAACAACCGCCCCTGCTCCCGCGAGGAGCCAGTGCTTGCGTTCCGGTCCGGGCACCCGGCAAATCTCCGCAGCAGCCCGCAGGGCGCGTCAGGTCTCGAGGTTCATGTACTGCGGCGGCAGGAGGTTCGCGCGCTGGAACATCGTCCGGAGTTCTTCCGGGTCCGACGTACGGGAGAAACACTCCTCGATGTTGATAAGCCGCTTCTGGAACAGGTTGAACAGCGACTGGTTCATCGTCGTCATGCCGTATTTCTTCTGGCCGACCTGCATCTGCGAGTATATCTGGTGGATCTTGTCCTCACGGATCAGGTTCCGGATGGCACTGTTCGGGACCATGATCTCCATGGACATGACACGGCCCTTGCCCGTCGCCTTCTGGAGCAGCGACTGGGACATGACCCCTTCGAGCACGAACGAAAGCTGGGCGCGCACCTGCGGCTGCTGATAGGCGGGGAACACGTCGAGAATGCGGTTGATCGTCTGGGCGCAGGAGTTCGTGTGCAACGTGCCGAACGCCAGGTGGCCCGTCTCGGAGATCGTGAGCGCGGCCTCGACCGTCTCGAGGTCGCGCATTTCGCCGATCAGCACGCAGTCAGGGTCCTGCCGGAGGATGTACTTGAGCGCCGTCTTGAAGCTCTTGGTGTCGGCGTGAACCTCACGCTGGTTCACGAGCGAGCGCTTGTGCGGATGGAGGAACTCGATGGGATCCTCAATCGTCATGATGTGCGCGGCCTGCTCGGTGTTGATCTTGTCGATGATCGTGGCGAGGGTCGTGGACTTCCCGGAGCCCGTCGGTCCCGTCACGAGGATCAGGCCGCGGGGTTTCTCCGCCATGCTCGCGACCACGGCCGGAAGACCCAGCTCCTCGAACGACATGATCTTGAACGGAATGGCCCGGTAGACCGCCGCGACCGCGCCGCGCTGCATGAACACGTTGGCGCGAAAACGGGCGAGCCCCTTCACGCCGAAGGAGAGGTCCAGCTCGTTATTCTCTTCGAAGGAATGCTTCTGCGCCTCGGTGAGGATCGAGTAGGCGAGCTGCTTGGTGTCCGCCGGAGTGAGCGGCGGGGTCTTGAGCGGCGTCAGGTCGCCGTCGATACGGATCTGAGGCGGCGAGTTGGTCGAGACGTGGAGGTCCGAGCCTCCCTTGTCGATCATTACCTTGAGCAGCTGGTGCAGGTTCAGTCCTGACATTTATGCCTGTTCTCCCCTCGCTCCTGTCCTGTACGGTCCCGGAAAACCCCGGACGGATCAGTCCGGATTCGAGTTCTGGGCCACCTGGGCCATGGTCGTGAGCCCTTTTCGCATCTGGACCACGCCCGAATGGCGCATGCTCCACATGCCGAGCCGGATCGCTTCCTTCTTGATCTCAAGCGCCGAGGCACCGTTCAGGATCAGTTCCTTGAGGTCCGGATACATCGGCATGACCTCGTAGATCGCGATGCGGCCCTTGAAGCCGCCGTTGTTGCACTTCTCGCAGCCCGCGCCCTTGAACGGCACGAAGGCGTCCACCTCGTCCGCCGGAACGCCGAAATCGACGAGGGCCTTCTTCGTGATTTCGGTGTCTTCGGTCTTGCAGTTCTGGCAGACCTTCTTGCAGAGCCGCTGGGCCAGGATGACGTTGACGGCGCTCGCCACGAGGAAGGGCTCCACGCCCATGTTCAGCAGGCGGCTGACCGTCGCCGGCGCGTCGTTGGTGTGCAGTGTCGAGAGCACGAGGTGGCCGGTGAGGGCCGCCTTGATGGCGATTTCGGCCGTTTCGAAGTCGCGGATCTCGCCGACGAGAATGATGTCCGGATCCTGCCGGAGGAACGACCGCAGGCCGGCGGCGAAGTTCAGGCCGATGTCTTCCTTCATCTGGCACTGGTTGATGCCGTAGAAGTTGAATTCGACCGGGTCTTCGGCCGTGGAGATGTTCACGTCTTCGGAGTTCAGTTCCGAGAGGGCGGAGTACAGCGTCGTCGTCTTGCCGGAGCCGGTCGGGCCGGTCACGAGACACATGCCGTTCGGGCGCTCGATGCCTCCGCGCCACTGGGTGAGCTGGTATTCGTCGAAGCCGAGCTTCGTCATGTCAAGCTGAAGGTTCGACTTGTCGAGAAGCCGCATGCAGACCTTCTCGCCGAACAGGGTCGGAAGAATGGACACGCGGTAGTCCATCTCGCCGATGCCCTTCATCTTGATCTTGATGCGGCCGTCCTGCGGGAGCCGGCGTTCGGCGATGTCGAGATTCGCCATGACCTTGATTCGGGCGGTGATGGCGTTCTTCAGCTTCATCGGCGGCTTCATGAATTCCTGAAGATCGCCGTCCTGCCGGTAGCGGACCCGGTAGGCCTTCTCGTAGGGCTCGATGTGGATGTCAGAACACTTGCGCTTGATCGCCTCGGTCAGGATGTAGTTCACCAGCTTCACGACCGGCGCGTCGTTCGAGTTGTTCGCCAGCTCGTCCAGGTTGACGTCTTCCTCGTCGGAACCCATTTCAATGTCCGAAAGGTCGGGCATGTCCATGCCCTCGAGGTTCGTCTCCTGCATCTGCTGGGCCTGTGCGTAGTACTTTTCAACCGCCCCCAGAATGGCGGTCTCGGTCGAAACGACAACCTCGATCTGCTGGTACCCGGTGACGAACTTGATATCGTCCACGGCCTGGATGTTCGACGGATCGACCATGGCGACGATCAGGGTGGAACCGGCCCGGTTCACCGGAATCAGCTTGTGCTGGCGGGCCTGTTTCTCGGGGATGAGGGCGATGACTTCCTTGTCGATCTCGAACTCGGCGAGGTTGATCGTCGGGACGCCGTACTGGCGGGAAAGGAAGTCGGTCAGATCCTCTTCCTTTACCGCGCCGGTGGCAATAAGCGCCGAGCCGAGCCGCTGGCCCGTCTTCTTGGCCTCGTTCATGGCCTGCTGGAGCTGCAGCGGCGAGATCAGCTTTTCACGAACCAGTAGTTCGCCGAGTTTTCCTGCGGGAGGAGGCGGCATAGACCCTTTTCAACCTCTCTGTCATGAGACGGGAAACCGGACCCGACGGATCAGGGCCGCCGGGCGGCGCCAGTATTCCGCTACGGGAACCGGTACCAGTGAGCCGGTGGATTCTAGTCGGCTGGATTTCACATTCAAATAGCGGAACCCGCCGGATTTCCGTTTCTTTCCGGCCGACAGGACAACTATCCTCAAGTCATCGGACCCATGGAACCCGCGCCCCCGGACAGCAGCGAAGCAGCGACTTCGGCCAGTTACCTGCCGCTGGCCGCGCTCCGGCTGATGATCGTCGCCGCCGTTTTCCTGCTGTATTCGAACAGCACGGGGGGACAGCTCCACTTCGACGAACTCAAGGCGATCCCCGGCAGCTCCGAAACCTGGGCCGACGCCGTAAGCCGGGACCACATGAGCGGATCGCTCCAGTGGAGACCGCTGGCGACCGGTGCCCTTGCAGTCCAGCATTCGTTTTTCGGCGAATCGCCGAACGGTTACCGGCGGGTTTCCGCCGCCTTGCACGCCGCAAACGCACTGGTCCTGCTGGAAGCGGCCCTTTTGTGGGGTTTCCCCGCACTGGCGGCAGGTATTGCCGCCGGGGTGTTCGCCGTACATCCGGCGGCGACCGAGCCTGTCAACTGGACCGTCGCCCAGTCGGAGCTGATCGCGACGCTGTTCATGCTGATGGCGTTCTGCATGCTCGCACCGCGGGCGAGCGAAAACCGCCGCCTCTCCCTGCTCACCTCGTCCGGCTGCCTGCTGTGTGCGCTCATGGCCAAGGAACAGTATGCCGGTGCGGCCGGTGCCGTGCTCGCCCTGGGTCATCTGATGCCGGGACTGTCCGGCGAAGCGAGAGCCCGGACCCGGCTCGCCGCTCTCGCCTGGTGCGGCGCTGTCGTGCTTTTTCTGGCGCTTCGAGCCGCCAGCACCGGTTTCGTGGCGACAGCCGGGCTCGCCAGCCTGTCGGCGAACCCGCTTGCCCATCTGCCGCCCGTCGGCCGCTGGGCCAATGCCTCGCTGATCCTCGGCTTTTATCTCTGGAAGCTCGCCGTGCCGGTACCGCTGGTCTCTCTCTACAGCTACGGCGATTTCACGATGCACCCCGTGAACTCGCTCCCTGCCCTGCTCGGCCTTGCCGGGCTGGCCGCCTGCCTGCCTCTTGCCATTCTCGCCTGGCGAAAACCCCACCCCCTCTGGATCGCCCCGGCCGGAGCCCTCGCCCTGCTCTTTCCCGTATCGAACCTTCCGATCGCTATCGGGACGATCTTCGGTGACCGGCTGCTGTATGCGCCCGCCGTTTTTCTTGCACTGGGACTCGGATGGCTGCTGGCGGAGACGATTCCGGCCCGCATCCGCGACGGCGCTGCCCGCCGGTGGCTCCCCATCGCCCTCGCCGTGATGGTCGCCGTCCCCTACGGCTGGCTCACTTTCAGGCGGAACTCCGACTGGGCGAACCAGTGCCGCCGGTTTGCCGCCGACCTCAGCCATCAGCCCCGCTCGATCATGGTGCTCGTGAATCTCGCGGGCTGTGCGGCGGAAGACGGCGACCTTGAAGCCGCTCGCCAGTTCGCCGACCGCTCGCTCCGGATTCTCCCCGACTACCCGGCAGGCCTTCTGATGGCGGCCCGCATCTATACCGCTTCACGGCAGTTCGACGAAGCGGACGGCCTCTGGAAGGAGGCCATCGGTTCCAAACGCCGGGAAATGGAGGCGGTCAAAGGCCCCCAGGGGAAAATCGACGGCCTCTATTTCGACGAAGCCCGGTCGATGCGCGACATGGGCGATCCGGTGCGCGCCCGGGCGGCGCTCCGGCGCTGGTACGAGGAGCAGCATTACTCCCCCGCCGATGCCGCACTTCTGCTTGGCGATCAAGCAAAAGCATACGGCGCCCCGGTAGTCCTCATGGCTATCGACGAAATTCTGGCCGTCACGGACCGCTCGCCGGATGCACTGGCATTCCTCGGCGAATACCTGCTTCAGCAGGGGGATCTCGAAACCTCCCGGATGGGTGAAAAACTGCTGCTCGAAGCGGTGGAGAAAAATCCCCGCCAGACCTTTGCGCTCGCGGCGCTGGGGGGCCGGTCGCTCCTGCTCGGAGAGCTGGACAACGCGGACCGGTTCCTGTCCCAGTGCCTCGATGCCGATCCCGGAGACCTGAACTGCCTCCAGGTCTATCCGCTCGCGCTGATCCGCATGGGCCGGAAATCGAAAGCCCGCGAACTGTTCAAACGGCTCGAAGCCAAAGGGGTGAACATCCCGCCCGATGTGAGAGTCCGGGCCGAAGGCGCCGACACGGGCCGGGCGATTCTGCCTCGGCCGCCGGAACCGTCAGCCGGAACGCCCGTCAGCCCAGCGCCTTGATCGCCGGCAGTTCCTGGCCTTCCAGCAGTTCGAGGAACGCCCCGCCGCCCGTCGAGACGTGGGAGAATTTCGCCTTGACGCCTGCGGCTTCGAGGGCGGCGTCAGTGTCGCCGCCGCCCGCCACCGTGAACGCGCCGCTGTTGCTGACGATGGCCTTGCCGATGCCCTTGGTCCCCTCGTCGAAGCCGGGGGTTTCGAAAAGCCCGACAGGACCGTTCCAGACGATCGTCTTCGCCTTCGCCAGTTCGGCGCCGAAGAGCGCCAGCGTCCCGGGGCCGATATCGAGCGCCATCTGGTCGGCCGGTATCGCGTTCACCGGGAAAGCCCTGCGCGAGGCCGCCGCCTCCGGCGACGTGGCGCAGACGACGTCCACGGGAAGCAGGATCTTCTTGCCGGCCTTTTCAGCCTCGGCGAGCACATTCAGGGCTTCGCCGTGGAACTCCGGTTCTTCGAGGCTCCTTCCGACCGGATTCCCCCGGGCGGCGATGAAGGTGTTCGCCATCGCTCCGCCGATCAGGAGGAGATCCACCTTGGGCAGGAGGTTGCGGATCAGCCCGATCTTGCTGGAAACTTTCGCGCCGCCGAGCACCATGGCGAGGGGGCGTGCAGGATTCGCGAACGACCGGTTGAAGGTTTCCACTTCCGAGAGCAGCAGGAATCCCGCGCAGGAAGCCTTCACGAACGGGACGATGCCGGTGACCGAGGCGTGCGCCCGGTGGCTCGCCGCGAAGGCGTCGTTCACATAGGCCGGGGCCAGCTCCGCGAGAGCGCGGGCGAAGGATTCGCCGTTTTTTTCCTCTTCCTTGTGGAAGCGGAGATTCTCGAGCAGCAGCACCTCGCCGGGCTTCAGCGCCGCGGCGAGCTTCGCCGTCTCCGGGCCGATGCAGTCCGGCGCCATGTGCACGGGACGGCCGAGATGCTTCGACAGCACCGGGGCCACGGGGGCGAGGGAATATTTCGGCTCGGGACCGCCCTTGGGACGGCCGAGATGGCTCATCAGGATGACCGCGCAGCCCCGGTCCAGAAGATACTGAATGGTTTTCAGGTGGGCGCGGATCCTCGTGTCTTCGGCCACCTGCCCGTCTTTCAGGGGCACGTTGAAATCGCACCTGACGAGCACGCGCTTTCCGCCGAGGTCCGTCTGGTCGATCCGGCGCACGTTCAGCATTCCGCATATCCTCCGCCGCCCCGCCTGCCGGGGCGTGGCTGCCTCTAACCGCTCGCGGAAAAACGCGCAACTCCTCAATTTTCCGGGTATGATGATATCCGTCACGGACAGGCGGGGCTGCCCTGTGGTCGAATGAGGACCGGGGTTTGGGGAACAGGCAGGGTCAACTGACAGCTTCGTGAGCTACCGAATCATCTACGTCGACAGCCCGACCTTCGAAGAACGGCTGGACTACGCCCGGAAGATCGAGACCGCGCTCGGCCTACCGGTGGACGCCGTTGTCTCCATCGAGGAGTTCGCCGCCCACCTCCGCCAGCGCAAGTACGCCGTCATCGCCTCCAGCGACTCCATGCTGTTCCAGAGCAAGGTCGTCCAGGGGTGGTCCACCCTCGTGAAGTTCCTCTCGAAAACCCGGCAGGACGACCTCAGCCGCTTCGTCCTGCTCTCGAACCGCCCCGCCGCCGTCGAGGAAGCGACCCTCACCCAGGTACAGGCGTTCCTCAAGGCCAAGGAGTTCCCCAAGTTCGTCGACTACGCGAAAGTCCTCATCGAGACCGTGCAGGGAGGGTGAAGGGGCGCCTTGCCCCTTCCCTGCGGGACCGGTCAAACCCATTTCCGTCAGGCGGCGCGAAAATCCGCGCGCCGACACCTGCGGAGGATGGATGCGGAAACTGCTTGCTCTCCCCTACTCGCCCTGGTCGGAGAAGGCCCGCTGGGCGCTCGATCACCACAAGATCCGGTACGAGGAGGAAGCCTATCTGCCGATGCTCGGCGTGCCGGCCCTCCGGCTCCGCACCCGGCGGCTCACGGGCAAGGTGACGGTGCCGGTGCTCTTCGATGGCGGCGCGATCTTCACCGATTCCCTCGACATCGCCCGCCACGCGGAAAGCGTCGGCCACGGCCCGAGGCTTTTTCCCGAACCGAATCTTCCCGAGATCCTGAACTGGAACGAACGGAGCGAGATGGCGGGTGAGGCGGGCCGGGCCCTTATCACGAGCCGCCTCGCACAGGATACGGACGCGCTCCTCGAAACGCTGCCGTCCGCCATCCCCGGCGCGCTCAAGGGCGCGATGCTCCCGGTGGCGCGCTCAGGCGTCAACTATTTCGTGCGCAAGTATTCGCTGGATGCCCGCTCGCTGCAGGACAACGAGGCGCGGGTCCGGGAACAGCTCGATGCGGTCCGGGCAGGACTCAAGGGCGGCGCGCATCTCGTGGGCGGCCGCTTCACCTACGCCGACATCGCCATGACGGTCATCGTGCAGATGCTCGTTCCCGTGGCGGACCGGTTCCTGAAAATCGGTCCCAGCACGCGGCGCGCCTGGACACACGACCGGCTGGCGAAGGATTACGCCGACCTCGTCGAGTGGCGCGACCTTCTCTACGGGAAATACCGGAAACCGTAAACTACTTTTTCGTCTTGTTCCGCACGGCCGGCTTCTTCGCCGGGACTTCGGGCGCCGGATCGCGGTGCGGACGGACTTCGGCGGGCTCTGCCGCCGCCGGATCGCCCAGTCCAACATCGAAAACGTACGGCTGGCCCGGCCTCAGGTACGCCTTGCGTTCCTGAATCACGGTTCCCTGCGGGTTTGCGACGGCGACCATCCAGACACCCGACGCCACGTCACCTGTTCGAAGCGCTCCGTCGGCTCCGGCCGTCACCGGTGCCTCCAGCCCGTTCACCCGGACCGTGGCGCCTTCCGGGGCGCCCTTCAGGATCACCTGCGTCATGCCCGGCGGATCGCCCTCGCCCAGGATCTGCCGGACGGCGTCGTGGAAAATCCACGGCAGATCGGCGCGCGAGCCGCCGTAGACGACCTCCACGTCATCGACCCGTGAACCCTGGTTGCCGGAATAGAGCGTGGCCTTCACAACCCAGTCGCTGCCCGACCGGCGGAGCCGGAGTTCCACATAGCGGGCGAGCCCCGCTTTCTCGAGCACCTTGGCCGAGCAGAGCGAGGTCACGCACCGCTGGACCTCGTCCCTGAGCTTGTCGGTGGAAAGGCCGAGCGCGCCGGCGACGTTTTCCGGCGAGACGTACCGGATCTTCGTCGACAGCTCCATCGCGTAACGGGCCGCCTCGAACGACCGGTTCATCAGCACCGGATCGCCCGCGCCGCCCATGGGCAGCAGTCCTACCTTTGGCAGGAGCCCCGGGTCCGCGGCGGCCTCCTGAACCGGGACCTCCGCCGCGATTGCCACGGTTTCAGTGAGCGGCACCAGTGCCACCGGAATAATCATCCGCTGGCCCGGCCCCACGGAGAACTGGAGATCCAGCTTCTCGTAGCCGAGCCGCTCGATCACGAGCCGGTGGCCTCCGGCGTTCAGTTCATGGACATCCTTCGGCTGGAGCACCTGCCCGTCGAGCGTGACGCGCGCATCGGTCGGAAGATTCTTGAGTTCAAGCAGTGCGGCCAGCGCCGTCTGGTCCATGATGGCAAAGTCCGACAGGGACACGAATTCGAGCGTGTAGATCTCGGTGGTCGCCGTATCATTAAAAAAAAAAAGGGGGGGGGGGGGG
>CAZUMS010000007.1:0-131774 GCA_964621525.1 uncultured bacterium | reverse complement strand
GGTTCTTTACACGTTAAATGATGGGCGTACGATCAGAAAACCGGGGTTGACGGGGGGGCTCACCCGCTGCTTCAAACGATCACCCGGCCTTTGGTCTGCCCACCCTGCTCGCTGCGCTCGCGGCCCCTCCCTGAAACAGGGAGGGACAAGCCCCTCTCCTTTTTCAGGGAGAGGGGCGGGGTTCGGAGCGAACCCCGGGGTGGGGGGAGCGAGAGGAGGAAGTCTCCCTCACTCCTTCTTCACTTCCATCACCAGTTCGCGGACGAGGGGTTCCATCCGGGCGGCGATGCGGCCGTAGGCGGCGGCGTCAAAGTGGCCGTCGTTCCAGAGCATGGGGTCTTGGGGCAGGTCTTCGAGCGTGAAGACGTGGTACGGCACGCTGCGGGCCCTGTGGGCGGCTTCGAGATCGGCCAGTTCCGGGGCGCGGCCCTTCAGCATCGAGCTGTAGTAGCCGAGCATCCCCGTCGCCTGCCGGATGCCGCGCTCCGAAAGCCAGGCGGCCCATTCCTGCCACAGTTCCGTGTAGCGGCGCTCAAGCCGCGCGTGCTCGGCGTCCGTCCAGACGGCGCGGAAATCCACGGGCGGCAGGTGCTCCCGCACCCACGGATGTTCCCACGCGAGGTGGAGGTGCAGCCGGATCGTGGAGAGCGTGAGCCCCTGAAGGATAAAAAGGAGCGGCGCGCTGCGGGCCTTCTGCTCGAAGCCCGAATCCGTTCCCTGATAGAAGTCGTCGAAGAAGAAGAGGTGAACCACCGCCTCCGGTTTCACCCCTGCGGCGAGGAGCTTTTCCAGCTCCGCCCGCTGCTCCGGAAGCCCCGTGCCCCCCACGCCGGCGTTGTAGACGCAGACGCCGGACGCTTTCAGCCGTGCTTCCAGCTGCTCCGGCCACGACGCGCCGTCCGGAAGCTGGGAGCCCTTCGTGTAGGAGTCGCCGAGGGCGACGACGGGGTGCGCGCAGCCGAACTGCGCGGGCTCCGGCGCCCGGTGGCCCAGGCTGTTGTTCGTGCGCACGGCTCCGGTGCGGAACGGCCCCCGGCCCTTGCCCTCGTACATAAGGCCCGGCTTTCCGGCGACGGGCTCCGACTGCGAGATCCAGGTGAAGCCGAGGAGCCGGAGCGAGAACTCCGCCGCCGTGACAAGCAGCAGCATGGCGAAAAACGCCCCCGCCGCCACGAGGAGGCGCGACTTCAGCGACGGCCTTGGGCCGGGGATTCGGTAGGGCGTGAGAACGGTGGGCATGGAAGCGGAGAGGGCAGATCCACCCTCACGCGCTCCACTCGAGCATGAGTTCGAGGGGTTTGAGCGCCCGCCGGCGGAGCCCCTCGTCCATCTCGATCGCGGGCTTCTTGTCGCGCATGGCGACGTAGATCTTCTCGAGGGTGTTGAGCCGCATGTAGGGGCACTCGTTGCACGAGCAGCTCTCGTCCTCGGGCGGCGCGGGGATGAACACCCTACCGGGGGCGGCCTTCTCCATCTGGTGGATGATGCCGGGCTCGGTGACGACGATAAACTCCGGGGCGTCCGACTTCTTCGTGAATTCGAGGAGCGCCTTCGTGGAGCCGATGTGGTCGGCCAGCGCCAGCACCGGGGCCGTGCACTCGGGGTGCGCGATCACCTTCGCCTTCGGGTGGCGGGTCTTGAGGTCGATGAGCTTGCGCTCGCTGAACGTCTCGTGGACCTGGCAGGTGCCGTTCCACTTGAGGAGCGGCCGGCCGGTCTGCTTCTCCACGTACGCGCCGAGGTGCTTGTCCGGCGCGAAGATCACGGGCCGGTCCTTCGGGATTTTATTCACGATCTTCACGGCATTCGACGACGTGCAGATCACGTCCGAGAGGGCCTTCACCTCCGCCGAGCAGTTGATGTAGCTCACGACGAAGTGGTCCGGGTTCTGCGCCCTGAACTTCGCGAACTCGGGGCCGGGGCAGCCGTCTGCAAGGGAGCATCCGGCGTCGAGGTCCGGGATGATGACGAGGCGGTTCGGGTTCAGGATCTTCGCCGTCTCGGCCATGAAGTGGACGCCGCAGAAGACGATGACGTCGGCGGAGGTGGACTTCGCCGCCTGCGCGAGCTGCAGCGAGTCGCCGATGAAGTCGGCGATGTCCTGGATGTCGTTCTCCTGGTAGTAGTGCGCCAGGATCACCGCGTTCATCTCTTTCTTGAGACGGGCGATGGCGTCGAACAGGTCCATCGAGGGGTCGAGCTTTTCGGCCAGTTCCATGTGCGATGCGGCGCTCCTTGAGCGCCAGTGTATCGATGGAGCGGCGGGGGGCAAGGGTGCGCGGCGGATGCCGCGCCTTCACTCGCGCGTCTGGGCCTTGCCGGTCATGGGGACGAAGCGGACGGGAATGACCGGTTTTTCCTCCCAGACGTTGGTGTCGGTGCGGGTGACGGTTTTCAGTTCCTGGTATTCGTCCCCGACGGGGGCGACGAGGCGGCCGCCCACTTTCAGCTGCAGGAGAAGGGGCTCCGGGATTTTCGGCGGCGCGGCGGTAAGGATGATGGCGTCGAACGGGGCCGCTTCGGGCCAGCCCGCGTAGCCGTCTCCCGTTTTCGTGTGAACTTTCCCGGCGTAGCCGAGCCGCTCCAGCGTCTGGGCGGCGCGCCCGGCCAGCTTCGGGACGATCTCGACCGAGTAAACCTCCGCGCCCATCTCGGCGAGCACGGCCGCCTGGTAGCCCGAGCCCGTGCCGACCTCGAACACCTTCGAGCCGGGGCCCACGCCGGCGAGTTCCGACATCAGCGCGACGATGTAGGGCTGGCTGATCGTCTGCTCCTCGCCGATGGGGAGCGGGTAGTCGCCGTAGGCGCGCGTCTGGTGCTCCCTCGGGACGAACTCGTGCCGGGGCACGGTTTCGAGCGCCCTCAGGACCCTGGGGTCTTTCACCCCCCGCCGTATGATCTGCTCTTCCAGCATCGTCTTCTTAAGTAAGGACGATTGGGCCGGGGACAAGCCGGAAAGCGGGTCCGGCGGCGGTGCTCCGTCCGGGACCGGCGCGGCCGACCGGCACGAGGCGACGGCGAGGAGCAGCAGGGCGAATATGGGTCCACGAAGATTCACTGACGACGGCGAGTGTGGACGGTTTCGGGGGGAGGGGGAACCGGAAGAACGGACGCCCGGTCCCGGCCGCCCTCAGCTCACGCGCTTTTCGCGGCGGCGGGGGCGATGCCGGCTTCGGCGCGGACTTCGGTGAGTCCCAGGGTGCCCCAGCCGGCGTCTTTCACGGGGACCTTCGTCTCGAAGTCCCTGAACCCGTGCGGGACCTTGTGGCCCTTCGCCTGGAAGTAGGGGATCACCTCGCGGCCGAACAGCTCCAGCGAGCGCAGGATGTCCCGGTGCGGGAGGTTTCCGATCTGGACGAGGAACACCATCTGCGTGACGCCGGCGGCCTCGTACTTCTCGATGGCGGGAATAAGCTCGTCGGGCGTGCCGATCAGCATGGAGCCCTCGCTCACCATCCGGTCCATGTCCATGGGCTTGCCGTCCTTGCCCTGGCCGAAGCTCGTCATGCCCTTCTTGGCCATGTCGGTATAGAACTCGTAGCCGGGAACGTCCTTGCCGTACCACGGCGAGAACAGTGCAAGGGCCTTCACGGCGAAGAACGCCGCCGCCGGGAACCCGGCGAGCCGGGCCGTGCGCCGGTCCTCGTGGCAGAACATGGGGGCGCTCGCGCCGATGTTGGCGTTCACGAAGTCGCCGACGGGCTTCTTCAGCTCGCGGATGTGCTGCCAGTAGACGTCGCAGGCGGACTTGAGGTCCACCGGCGCGTTGAAGCCGAAGCACAGGGAGCCGAGTCCGCGCTCGCCCGCCTGCTGGAAGGTGAGCGGCTGGCTGGCGGCGACCCAGAGCGGCGGGTGCGGCGACTGGATGGGTTTCGGAACGATGTTGCGCGCCGGGATGTTGATGAACCGGCCCTTGTACTCGAACGGCTTTTCGGGCGTCGATTTCCACATCTTCGGGATGATCTCGATGAACTCCTCCCACTGGGCCTTGGAGTCCGCCGGGTCGATCTCGAAGCCGCCCAGCTCCGCTTCCGTGATCGAGCGGCCCGTGCCGAGGTCGAACCGGCCGTTCGACATGATGTCGAGCACGGCGGCACGCTCGGCGACCTTCACCGGGTGGTTGAACCGGTAGGGGAGCTGCGCGATCCCCTGCCCGATGCGGATCTTCTTCGTGCGCTGGGTGACGGCGCCGAGGAACACCTCGGGCGCCGACGAATGGGAGTATTCCGTGAGGAAGTGGTGCTCGACCTCCCAGACGTAATCGAACCCGATCTCGTCGGCGAGGGCGATCTGCTCGAGCGCCTGCCAGTAGATGTCGTGTTCGCGCTGCGCGGTGTGCGGGAACGGGATGTTCATCTCGTAGATCAGGCCGAATTTCATGGGCGGGTTCCTTCTGGGCTCTGGGGCTCCGGAGGTCTTTGCGTGTGAAGGGCTCGTCTGGCGGCTTATGCGTGGTACCGGCGGCGGATCACTCCACCATCTGGTCCAGGTATTCGGCGAGGCCGTAGCCCACTTCGCTTCCGATGCGGTACTCGGTCATGCCTTCGGTGATGCGCGTGACCTTGCCCTCGCGCCGGTTGCGGAGCGGGAGCATGCTGAGGACACGGCCCTCGACGGTGAAGGGGCCTTTCGTGCTCTGCACCTTCAGCGTGAAGGACCTGATCATCTTCTCCGGCGAGCTGTCCGACCAGGTTTCGTCGGCGGTGAAGCCCGTGACGGTGTATTCCTCGCTGCCCCGGAAGAACTTGCCGTACTGCTTCACCGATCCGTCCGGGTAGCAGATCACCGTGATCATGCCGCCGAACTCCTTCGAGAAGTCGATCGTGTACCAGCGGTACCACCTGGGGCCCTGCCAGTAGCGGGGGCCCCACGAGTGGTCGCGCAGGCCCGCGCCGTCCAGGGCGATCTTCTGCCCGTCGAACTCGATGGTGCCGGTGACGGCGCAGTGCTGCTCGTAGTGCTCCTTGTAGAAATCCATCTTGTCGGCGGCGGTGTCGGCACGCTCGGAGCGCTGGATCGGGCTCCAGCCCTTCACGTCCAGCGACAGCGACACGGGTATCCGCTCCGACGCCGTGAGCGCCTTCTTCGGGTCGACCATCTCGAGCGGTTTCGTGAGGCGGTGGAGCTTGCCCTCGTAGGTGATCCTCTGGTGCTTCCACGGCACGGGGATCTCGAACTTCATGCCGCCGGCGTTGTACTCGCGGTTCGTCGAGATCTTCGGGCGGTCGAACTTGAACAGGACGTGCCCGTTCGGGAGATACACCGTGCAGGTCATCTCGGCGTAGCCCTCGTTCACGCGGTTGCCGATCCGGAACCACCCGCCGATCTTCTGCTTCGGGTCGTAGAAGTTGAAATACATCGACTCGTTATAGTTGGACTCGGGCCCCGGCTCGTGGGTGGTGTCGTCTTCGGGTTTGTACTGCTCCGGCACGAACACGGACATTGGAAATTCCCCCTTGCGCAGAAACTGACGGGCGCGTCAGTCGCGGGAGACTAGACGGCCACGCGCCGGAGGGGAAGGGCCGCCCGCGACAGAACGGGGCGTTGCCGCGGGCGCCGGTGAAACTCCAACTCCCGAATTCCGTTTTCCTGAGAGAACGAAAGCGGGTGCATAACCTCTTGTAATTCCTTAATTTTTATGGGTAGCCTCCAAGGAAGTGCAGAATGGCGAACAGTTTTCGGGATGCGGGTGTTCCAGATCACAACCGTTCCTGCGGCCTATCGCCTAGCGTGACGGAAAATCTGCACCGGTGAGGCCGGTCCGGAGCGGTCCGGGAAAAAACCGCAAAGGGAGAACAACGTGTCAATTAGTAAACAGTCCGGGATATTTTCAGTGCTGATGGCGGTGATCGCCGCCGCTTGTCTGCCGGCGGGCGCGGCCTACGCGGCCGACAACATTCAAACTCCGGCCGCAGGCGCCGGGGCCGAAGCCCCCAAAGACGGAACGCCGACAGCCGTTGAGCCCGGCAAACCGGCGGAACCGGCTCCGCAGGCCGCCGCCGGTTCCGGCACCGACTATATGAACTCCGATTTCGAGTGGGGCCGCCAGCAGAGCTACTGGCTGACGGGGTACAGGCTCGGTCTCAGTGTGATGACGGGCGATTATCTCCCGGCCACGGATGCACCCGTCGGCTATGCGGGCAACCTGTCGATCGAGCGGGTGTTCGCCGACACCATTGGCGCCGGCCTGATGTTCGATTTCGATTTCGCCGGAGTCACGGATCCCACGACCGACGATTCGGTCGGCACGGGTTCCACCTTCTCGATCCTTCCCTACGCGGATGTCCGGTACAAGCTGCCCGGAACCAAGTTCCGCGTGACGGGGACGGCCGGCGCGGGCATCAACCTGAACGGCTTTTCCGAGGACAAGTCCCTGGCCCAGAACGTGAAGCTTGACCACACGTTCTCCTTCCGGGCCGGACTCGGCGGTGAATACGAAGTGTCCCGCCGCTCGGCCATCGGGCTCGAGGTCGCCTACAAGCTGAACAAGGGCGACGCGGACATCTCCGGCACGAAGTTCGATTTCGATGCCAGCCAGATCCAGATCATGGCCGGCTGGCGGTTGGCCTTTTAGGTCCTGAACCACATCTGACAGGAGGAAAACAGACAGATGAAACGCACGACACTGGGAATGATGATGATGGCGGCAGTGGCCTTTGTGCCCTTCGCAGCAAAGGCGGAGACCACCGGCGACGACGGGATCGTTTATGGCAGTGCGAAACGGTCGAACTACTGGTTATTCGGAGTCAGAGGCGGAGTTTCAATGGTTCCAGGGGAGGTCAATTCTGGCGGAATACAGGACCAACCTGGTCTCGCCGTAAATGTCAGTGTTAATCGAGTGATTTCTGGTCTTTTTTATGCGGGAGGACTGATCGAGTATCAAATGCAGTCAATGGAAATCAGAGCGGCGGTTCTGCCTATTGGGAGTTTTTCGCGTATGGATATCGGCGATCTGCATACCATTACACTCATGCCGACAGCGGGCATCCGTTTCCCGGTTGATGGCACAAATATCTTGTTAAACTGCGGGGTCGGGCTGGGTATAAATATTAACGCTTTTAACGATGCGGCGGGTTCACCCCTGACTTTGAAGCCGAATCATGCCGTCGCGATCCGCATATCGGGCGGTGCGGAGTACGCCATCAGTGATCAGGTTGGTATCGCTTTGGATGTTGCGTACAAGGTCAATGACTTCAGTGCAGATACCAATCTATTTTACGCAGAGGATCTGAACGTAGATACGGTGAGTTTCCTTGTCGGTACGAATCTTACATTCTGACTTTCATCTTGTGCGGTATACCGGCGGCCCTTTTGGCCGCCGGTTCCTTTTTGTCCGGGGCGTGAATCTTGAGATGCCAATTTGGCATCTCAAGACGGGGATTTCTCTAAGGTCAAAATTGTGACCTTAGACGCGTAAGGCAGCTTTGAGATTACAGATTGTGATCTCAAGTTCGGAGGCGGAGGGCGTACGGATTCCGTACGCTGCAAGGCGTGCGTGTCAGGATTTCGCAGTAACCCGTTGAAAATACTTGGATAATTGAAAGCCGTAGTTGGCCCTCAAGTTGCTCCGTCACTCCGCATGAGCACGCTTCCCGCCGAAACCATCGCCTCGGCAATCCACTTCATTCGCGGCCAGCGGGTACTCCTGGACGCCGATCTGGCCCGTCTGTACGGGGTCGAAACCCGGATACTCATTCAGGCAGTCCGGCGAAATCCTCAACGATTTCCGCAGGATTTCATGTTCCAGCTTACCGGTAATGATCTTGATCGTTTGAGATCACAAATTGTGATCTCAAACGAGGGAAGGGGCGGGCGCCGGTATCTCCCCTATGCCTTCACGGAGCAGAGGGTGGCGATGCTCTCCAGCCGATTGACTCCCCGTGCGGGCACCGGCAAAGTCGGGCGGCGGGAACTTGAGCCGGGTTCAACTTGGCTGAAGGGCCCCTGACGGCAGCTCTGCCGCGGAAGGGACCACAATACTGTCATGGCTATCCTCGTCTCCAAAACCTACTGGCTCGGCATGCCGTTCAACTTCCGGGTCTGGCCGGAGCACACGAACTGCGAACCGGTGACGCTGAAGGCGGACGACTTCCGCGAGCTGCGCGGCCTCTACTGGACGGACAAGTCGCGTCCGAAACCGAAAATCGGCGTCATCGCCATGCACCCCCGGGCGGACTTCACCCACCACTACATCGTGCCGCGCTTCACGAAGGCGGGCTTCGCGGTGCTGGGCGCCAACACCCGCAATCCGAACAACGACACGAACACGATCCACGAGGAGATCATCCTCGACGTGAACGCCTGCGTGAAGTTCCTGAAGGAGCAGAAGGGGATCGAGAAGGTCGTCCTGTTCGGCAACTCGGGCGGCGGCAGCCTGTTCGCCTTCTTCCAGGCGCAGGCGCGGCTCGAGCCTTCGAAGCGGATCGAGAAGGACCCGGCCGGAGTCAGCGTCATGCTGAAGGCGGCGAAGATGGTCCCCGCCGACGGCATCATCCTCTGCTCCGCCCACAAGGGCGAGGGCAAGATCATGAACGAATGCATCGACGGCTCGGTGGTGGACGAGAACAATCCGCTGGTGTCGGACCCCGAGCTCGACATGTACGATCCCCGGAACGGCTTTAAGGAGCCGCCGGAGTGGACGGAATATTCCGCGGAGTTCGTGAAGCGTTACCGGGCCGCCCAGCACGAGCGCGTGCGCAGGATCGACGCCAACGCGCGGGCTCTCATCGACGACACCCGGCGGGCGCTCGAGATCAAGAACGATCCCGAGTTCAAGAAATGGCCCTATGAGAAGCGCCTGAAGGTCCTCCGGCAGGAAGCCTACGAACCCATCATGATCGTCTACCGGACCATGGCGAACCCGCACTACGTGGATAAGCACCTGGATCCGTCGGACCGGCCCTACGGATCGCTGATCAGCGAACGGCCCGACCTCATGAACATGCAGTATCTGGGGTTCGGCCGCATCGAGACACCGCGGGCGTGGCTCTCCACCTGGTCGGGCATTTCATCGAACGCCGACCTGTGCGCCAACCTGCGGAAGATCGAGGAGCCCGTCATCGTCGTGAACGCGGGCAAGGACAACGAAATCTTCCCCAATACCGACGCGAAGCCGATCTTCGAGTCCGTCGTCTCGAAGGACCGCAAGTATGTGAACTTCCCCGACGCGCTCCACTACTTCGAGCCGCCCTTCGGCCAGAAGACGGCCCCCGACGTGGAGAAGCTCATGGACCTGCTCGTCCCGTGGGTCGAGGAACGGTTCGCGAAGTAAAGGCGGTCCGGCCGCTTTCCGAAGCGAACATGTGCCCGGAGTTCATCCGGGCACATTGTTTTTCTGGACGGCCATCCGGTGTTGTCCGGCGGCGTACCGGTGATTTAGCGTCCGGCGGCGTCCGGTTCCGCTTTCCTGCAAAAGGCGGAGCGGGCGGCCGGACGAAAACCCTTTCAGGAGAATAGCGATCATGGCGGACACGAAGGCGTACAAACTGTATATCGGCGGCGAGTTCGTGGATGCGGCGGACGGCGCCACCTTCGAGACCCGCAACCCGTTCAATCAGGAACCGGTCGCCACCTGCGCGCTTGCGGGGCCGCAGGACGTGGACCGTGCCGTCATCGCCGCCCGCAAGACGTTCGAGTCGAAAGAATGGCAGAAGCTTTCCGCCGCGGACCGGGGCGCGATGCTCGACCGGCTCGCGGGGCTCCTCCAGAAGAACATGAGCGCGATCGCGAACCTCGAGGCGCGCGATTCGGGCTCGATCATCCTCAAGGCCATGAGCGATGTGGGCCAGTGCATCGCGACGCTGAAATACTACGCCGAGTGCGCCCGCCGCCTGGACCCCATGCGCCCGCTCGAGCTGTTCGAGAAGCCGGTGATGTCGTCGAACTACGTGCTCAAGGAGCCGGTGGGCGTCGTCGGGCAGATCATTCCGTGGAACTTCCCGCTTGTCATGCTCTGCTGGAAGATCGGCCCCGCCATCGCCGCGGGCTGCACGGTCGTCATCAAGCCGGCGCTCGAGACCCCCTGCACGGCCATGGAGTTCGCGGCCCTCTGCACGGAGGCGGGCGTTCCGGCCGGAGCCATCAACATCATTCCGGGCGGCGCCGAGGCGGGCGAGCGGATCTGCACGCACCCCAACATCGACAAGGTGGCGTTCACGGGCTCGACCCAGATCGGCCGCCGGGTGATGGAACTGGCCTCCGCTACGCTGAAGCGCGTGACGCTGGAGTGCGGCGGCAAGAGCGCGAACATCGTCCTTGAGGATGCGGACCTGGACCAGGCCATCGACGGCTCCATGTGGGCGACGTTCTTCCATGCCGGCCAGGCGTGCGAGTCCGGTACGCGGCTGTTCCTGCCGGAGAAACTCCACGACAGCTTCCTCGAGAAGATGGTGGAGAAGACGAAGAAGATCCGGCTCGGCGACACGCTGGTCTCGTCCACCCAGATGGGTCCGGTGGTGAGCGAGAAGCAGCAGAAGCGCGTGCTGGGCTACATCCAGAACGGCCGCGAGCAGGGCGCCGAGGTCGTCGTGGGCGGCGGAAAGCCCTCCGCCGAGCCGCTCCAGAAGGGTTACTTCGTCGAGCCGACGATCTTTGCGTCCGTGAAGAACGACATGAAAATCGCCCAGGAGGAGATCTTCGGGCCCGTGCTGTCGGTCATCAAGTACAAGGACGTGGACGAAGCTGTGGCGCTCGCCAACGATTCGATCTACGGCCTGGGGGGCGGCGTCTGGTCGAAGTCCAACGACAAGGCGGTGGCCGTCGCCAAGCGGCTCCGTACCGGCACGGTCTGGATCAACGAGTGGCACATGCTGAACGTGAAGGCCCCCTTCGGCGGCTACAAGCAGTCGGGCATCGGCCGCGAGTTCGGCGCCGAGGGGCTCGAGGCCTACCTCGAAACCAAGCACCTGCACATCGATCTTGTCGGCACCCGCGCGAAGAAGGTCTGGTACGACATGATCGCGGCGAGAGGGTGAGATCCGCCGGTTTCCGTGAAGCGGCGGCCTCGTGCCGCCGTTTCTCTTGTTGGGGGAGTGCGTTGTCATGAAATTCGAGAAGCCCCTCGTCGTGGGGACGCTGATCAGGCGGTACAAGCGGTTCCTCTCGGACGTGGAACTCGCGTCCGGCGAGAAGGTGATGGCCCATGTGCCGAACTCGGGCTCGATGAAGGGGTGTGCCGAGCCGGGCTGGCCCGTGGCGCTGACCTTTAACGACGATCCCGCCCGCAAGCTCAAGTACACCCTCGAACTGGTAAAATCCGGCCGGTACTGGATCGGGGTCAACACCATGCGCCCCAACCGCCTTGCAGAAGAGACGATCGCGTCCGGGTTCATCAAGGAACTGGCCGGTTTCTCGACGATCCGGCGTGAGGTGAAATACGGCAAGAACTCGCGCGTCGATCTCCTTCTGGAAGACCCGAAGAAGGGGACCGTCTATGTCGAGGTGAAGAACGTGACGATGCCGGGGAGGGGCGGTGCGGTTCTTTTTCCCGACGCCGTTACCGAGCGGGGCCTCAAGCACCTCGAGGAACTGGCCGCCGTCGTGAAAAAGGGGCAGCGGGCCGCGATGCTCTACTGGGTGAACCGGGGCGACGGGAGAGTGGTCCGCCCCGCCATCGAGATCGACCCGGCATACGCGAAGGGCCTCAAAAAGGCCGCGGGGCAGGGGGTTGAGCTCTATGCAGTCCGGGCGAAGATCACGCTCAAGGGGATCGGGGCTGACGAACTGGTACCAGTCGAACTGGACTGACGGGCCCGAAAACGGCCGTACTGGGCCCGAAAACCAGGAATTTGGCCTGAATCTTCCGGCCCGTGCCCTGGGTCACTTCATTCAATTCCGGCATTGACCTACGAAAGAGGGAATGAATAACCTACCCCCTGCTGGCCTTTTGGGGGTCTCGATATCCGGGGGGATATTCCGGTCAATTTCGACGATTCCCTGATGTTGCTTGCACCCGTCCTGCCTAGCTGGTAGCGAACGGGGTAATTCCTCCGGAGGGGTCCGCAGGGAGCGGAAAACATGCAGAAATTTGTTCATTGGTACCGGTTGGGGATCCTGGCGCTTTCGCTTTCTTTTGCAGGTACGGCTTCGGCCCAGACCGGCACTGCTCCGGCTGCACCCGCACCGGCCACGCCGCCGCCCGCGGCTGACGCCGCTGCACCGGCTCCGGCAGAGCCTGCGCCCGCCGCTCCGGCCGAAGAAAACAAGACGGAAGGCTATATCGGTGCCGAAGGCACCAAGGTCGAAATCGTCGTCGAGAAGGCGATCATCGCGCTTGGGGAGAAAAACCCCCAGGAAGCGCTGAACCTCGCTGACGAAGCGCTCGAGTACAAGCCGGGCGAGCCGCAGCTTCTCCGGATCAAGGGCATGGCCCTGAACGAGATGGACCGGTCCGAGGAAGCCGTGAACGTGCTCCTCGAGGCCGGCAAGAACGATCCGAACTATACGGCCCACTACTCGCCGCTGGGCACCGCCTACCTGAACCAGAAGAAGTGCGATCTTGCCGTTCCGGCGTTCAAGCGCGCCGAGCAGGCCGACTCCACCGACGGCGTCGCCAAGTACGGCCAGGGCATCTGCGCTCTCGAGAAGGGCGACCATGACTCCGCCGCCTCGTTCTTCGAGCAGTCGGCCGCCCTCGGCACGAACAAGAACGCCTCGGAATTCTTCCGCGGCGTCGCTCTCTACCAGAAGAAGGACAACGACGGCGCCAAGGAAGCGTTCCAGAAGCTCGTCGCCCGCGATCCCGACTCGGTTCACGGCAAGGAAGCGAAAGAATACCTGAAGAAGATGGGTGTTGCAGACGAGGCCCCGGCCGCCGAGAAGGCGTTCACCGTCGCTCCGAGCGCCGCCATCGGCTGGACCTACGATTCGAACGTCGGCCTGACGCCCGACGGAGAACTCCTGCCCACCTTCCTCAAGAAGAAGGCGGACAACCGCATCGACCTCGAACTGGGCCTCGGGCTTTCCTACAAGGCCAGCGACCAGTTCTCGCTGGGCCTCGACCTTCTGGATGTCGAAGGCGCCTACCTGAACAACACCGATTACAACCAGGGCGCGACGCTCGTGACGCCCGGCGTGACCTACATGATGGGCGCGAAGAACCAGGAAATCGGCGGAACCTTCGAGTACACCTACGGCTGGTTCCGGATCGGCCGCTATACGAGCGTGAAGCCCGGCCCGCTGCTCGTCGATATCAATAACGATGGCGATTTCGCCGATGTGGGCGAAACCGGTCCGGTCGACAAGTACGGCATCCGGTACGGCACCTTCAACCAGAGCCATACGGCCAGCCTGAAGCTGTTCAAACGGATGAACGAGCTGACCTTCAACGTGAAGGGCAGCATGAGCTGGGACATGTATCCCAACAAGAACCTTGCGCCTGGACTGAACAACAACTCCCGCGATTCCCGGGCAATCGGAATTTCGGGCGGGGCGGCCTACGCCGTTTCTGAATGGTCGGTGGGCACCGACATCGGCTTCAAGACACGGAATGCCAGGGGATCGGAATATTCGTTCAACGGGTTCAACTGGACGACGAATGCCGAATGGCTGGTGGCCAAGCGTGTGGCGCTCCGGAACGCGACGGGCCTGTCGTATACCGTTCACGGTGCGTCCAGCCAGGCCTATTGCGAACTGGCCGGGGGCCTGCCGAACGCGGACCCCTGCGTGGATACCTTCGGCAATTCGATCGATTCCGAGCGCCGGGAGTTCCAGTTAACATGGTCGCCGGAAGTTGCTTATAAAGTGACCAAAAGCACTGAAGCGTACTTCAACTATACGTTAGACTGGAACAGCGCCTCGATAGCGGCGTTCGAGTACCAGCGCCACAACTTCGGCGCCGGTGCCCGGGTCCGGTGGCAGTAATAGTGGTTTAACTGGCTGGAATCACGAGGATATCCAGCTTTTGGACGGGTTGATCAAGCTGGCTCCAGGGGGTTCGGAAGAACCCTGAAGGGCAAAATGGGAGCCGGGGAGAGACGAATGAAGACGATGAAAACCGCAAAAATGATGCTGGTGGCGCTGGCGATGACCGCCGGTTCCGCGTTCGCGAACCAGGCTGGCAAGGTGACGCAGATCACGGGCGATGTGAAGATCATCCGCGACAAGCAGACCCAGCCGTCCCAGCTCAAGGCCTACGATCCGGTCTTCGAGGGCGACACCCTCCAGACTGGCGCCGATGGCCGGGTGAAGGTGCTCCTGACGGACGACAGCGTGATTACGCTGTCGCCGAGCACGAAGCTCAAGGTCCGCCAGCAGACCTTCAGCCGCACCGAGGCCAAGCGCGAGTCGTTCTTCGATCTTCTTGAAGGCCGCCTGCGCGCCGCCGTCGCCCGCTACTCGGGCAACTACACGAACAGCTTCAAGGTGAAGACCCCGACGGCCGTCGCCGGCGTCCGCGGCTCGATCCAGGTGGTCGGCACGGGCGGCGGGCAGGATTTCATGGCCTGCGTCGAGGGCCCCTGCACCTACGGCAACCCCGGCAACGAAGTGACGCTGAACAGCGGCGAGATCTCGTTCTTCCAGGGCGGGCGTCCGACGCCTCCGCGCGGGTTCTCGGCCGAGGATCTGGCAAACCTGATCAATCCGTCCTCCATGACGAACAACGGCGGCAACTCCGGCGACAGCATGCCGGGAGCCAGCGACACCGACGTGGAGGGTGCCGGCGAGGCCCCCGGTTTCGAGCCGCTCAACGTGACGATCAAGATCGTGCGTGACCGTCCGCGCCTCGATCTCGAGCCGAACGGCGGCGGCCGCGGCCGCGCCAAGGTCCGGATCAACGTTCCGTTCGTGCCCTGATCCGGCCCGGTTCCATGCCTCACAAGTTCAGGCCTCCGGCGGTGCCGGGGGCCTGAATGCTTTTTCATGTGAAATCCGGCGAATTCCCGTTGCGGCTTCGCTGCTCCCTGCCGTATAAACCGGGCATCCCCGTTCCTGTCACCTGAGAGAAACAAGGAGTGTTTCGTCCATGAATTTCCGTATCCGTTCCCTCGCCGCCGCAGCCGCCATTCTTGCCTCGCCCGCCGCCGTGCTGGCCCAGGGCAAGCCGCTTCCCTCGGGCGGCCCCACGGTCGAGATGGAAACCCGCCTCGGCACCATCACCTGCCACCTGTTCCCCAAGCAGGCGCCCAAGACCGTCGAGAATTTCACCGGTCTCGCCAAGGGCACGAAAGAATGGGTCGATCCCCGCAGCGGCCAGAAGGTGAAGGGCAAGTCCCTCTACGAAGGCACGATCTTCCACCGCGTGATTCCTGAATTCATGATCCAGGGCGGCGATCCGCTGGGCATGGGCACGGGCGGTCCCGGCTACCGTTTCGAGGACGAAGTGACGCCGGAACTGACGTTCGACCGGCCGGGCCTCCTCGCCATGGCGAACTCGGGCCCGAACACAAACGGCTCGCAGTTCTTCGTGACCGTCAAGGCGACGCCGTGGCTGAACGGCCGTCACACGATCTTCGGCGACTGCACCGATCCCAAGAGCCAGGCGACGGCCGAGAAGATCTCCCGTGAAGCCACCGCTCCCGGCGACCGTCCGCTGGAACCGGTCATCATCACCAAGATCCGGGTGATCGAAGGCAAGGGCGGGGCGAAAGCCGCGGAAAAGAAGGCTGAGGCCAAGCCGGCTGACGCGAAGCCCGCCGAAGCGAAGCAGTAAAAGCCGGGGCTAATTAAATCCCTCTCATCCTGAGGATACGGCCTTGACGGAATCGGGCCTGGGGGACACCATGCGATGGTGAATGAAGTAACTTACTTTAGTTGCCGCCGCTGGCTTGCCGGCGTGCTGGCCTGCCTGGGTCTTTCGGCCGGTTGCGCCAGCCACGACCTCCAGATCGTCACCCCGTATTCCAAGCACATCACGGGGCCCCGCAGTTTCGGGAACATCGAAAAGGAGATTCAGGCCCAGGCGCAGCCTTTCCGGGATCTCTACTTCCGGGTGCAGGCCGACTATCCCCACTTCATCAACTCCTACAAAGTCGATCTCGTGATCGATCCCGACGGCGATCTCGAATCGGTGAAACTCATCGACCGGGATTTCCTGTTCCGGGAATTCGATGACGAGTTCATGCACCTCGTGAAAAACCTCCAGTTCTCCGAGTGCGACTGCCCGCCGACGCGGATCGTCTACACCTTCAGGTTCGCTTCGCAGCTCCCTTCGGTGGCCAAGACCGAGGCGCAGCTTGAGTCCGAGCGCCGCGAAACCGAACGGCGCGAAAACGCCCGCAAGTCGGTGGACGACGAGAACGCCACCCTGAGGATCATTGCCCCCTCCGTGATGCCGCTCCCGGCATCCCTCGGCCCGGTGGGCGACAACGTGCAGGCGTCGGCGCCCGAATCCACGGCGCCGGGCGAGCCCGCCCCGGAGCCGAAGCCGGAACCGGCGAAGCCCGAATCGAAGAAGGACAGGAAGGCCAAGCCGTCCAAGGACCGGGTGAATCCCGACCCGATTCCGGACGAGCCGGCCGCTGACCCCAATGCGCCGGACATGACGCTCACCAAAGAGCCCTCCGAGCCGCCTTCGGGGCCCGCGAGCCCGCAGGAAATCCCTCCGTCGCCGGAATGAGTCCGGCGGGAGGGTTCTTCCGTCCCCGGTTTCTGTCCCTTATTGACTCCCCGTCCGTTTCAGGCTCGACTGTCGGCCCGCCGGCTGAATGAACCCTCAATGTTCCCGCCGGTACGGACGGAATCACGGCATCGAAAGGATCGAGAATGGTCGGCATCACCGCATACGGAGCCTATGTCCCGTTTCACCGCCTGCAGCGCAAGGCGCTCAACGAGGCCCACGGCAAGGGCGGCGGCCGCGGCGAGCGGTCGGTAGCCAATTACGACGAGGATTCGGTGTCGATGGCCGTGGAAGCGGCCTGGAACGCCCTCTGGAAGCACGACAACAAGCAGATCGGCACGGTCTATTTCGCGACGACGACGAACCCCTACGCCGAAAAGAGCTCGAGCACGACGATCGCGACGGCGCTCGAGACCCAGCAGGCCGTCCGCACGGGCGACTTCGGCGACTCCCTGCGCTCGGGCTCGACGGCGATGCTCGCCGCCCTGGACGCGGCGGTCTCGTCGGGCAAGCCGGCCCTCGCGGTGGCCGGCGACTGCCGGATCGGCGGCGCGGGCGGCGGTAACGAAGCGGCGTTCGGCGACGGCGCGGCGGCGTTCCTGTTCGGCTCCGGCAAGGTGCTCGCCCGGGTGATCTCCACGGCCAGCGTGGCGAACGAGATCGTCGATACGTTCAGGAAGCACGAAGACGTCATGGTGCGGAACTGGGAAGAACGGTTCGGCATCGTGCAGGGCGTGAACAAGGCGGTGCCGAAGGCCGTGAAGCAGGTGCTCGAGCAGGCAGGCGTGAAGGGCGACCAGATCGCCCGGTTCGTCTGCGCCTCGCCGTCGGCGAAGGCCACCGAGGGCATCGCCAAGATGTGCGGAATCCGGCCCGAAGCGGTCGAGGACGCCCTCGATGCCACGGTGGGGCAGGCCGGCTCGGCGCACGGCCCGATGATGCTGACGGGCGCGCTCGAAAAGGCGAAGCCCGGCGACAAGATCCTGTTCGCCGCGTACGCCGAGGGCGCCGATGCGATCCTGCTGGAAGCGACGCAGGAACTCGACGCCTACCGGCCCCGGCGGCACCTCTCGGACTGCATCGAGAGAAAGCGCAACGACATCAAATACACGGATTATCTCCGGTGGCGGAACCTGCTCGACTTCGAGCCGCCCCGCCGTCCGGAAACGAAGCGTCCGGCGGCGACGGCCATGTTCCGCAATTACGCGCAGAACCTGACGCTTACGGGAAGCCGCTGCACGAACTGCGGCGCGCTCTCCTACCCCCGGCAGCGCGTCTGCTGGAAGTGCAAGACCAAGGACAAGCTGGATGACTACTCCTTCCGCACGGCGAAGGGGAAAATCCGGACCTTCTCGGCCGACCATCTCGCCTACAGTCCGGCTCCGCCGGAGATGCTGGTCGTCATCGATTTCGATGCCGGCGGACGCCTGATGTGCAACATGGCGGACGTGGACCTGAAAAGCGTGAAGGTGGGAGAACCGGTCGAGATGACCTTCCGGCGGCTCTACGAGGCCGGCGGTATCTTTAACTACGCCTGGAAGGCGAAAGTGACCGTCTGATCATCCCCGCTGGCGCAGGCGGGACAGCTCTGGCAGAATAAGGGACAGTTTCAAGGAGTACTCATCATGGGCGGAATCAAGGATCGTGTGGCAGTCATCGGAATGGGATGTTCGAAGTTCGGCGAACGCTGGGAAGCGGGCGTGGAAGACCTGCTCGTCGAAGCGGCCTACGAGGCCTACGCCTCTGCCGGAATCGAACCGAAGGATGTCCAGGCAGCCTGGTTCGGCACGATGAACTCCGGACGCGCGGCCCTGCCCGTGTCGCAGGCCCTCAAGCTGGACTACATCCCGATCACCCGCGTCGAGAACATGTGCGCCACGGGCTCCGAGGCGTTCCGGAACGCCTGCTACGCCGTGGCCTCGGGCGCCTACGACATCGCGCTCGCCATCGGCGTCGAGAAGCTGAAGGACTCGGGCTTTTCGGGCCTGACCTCGGCGATGCCCGATTCCGACGGCACCGAGCCGAACATGTCGGCGCCGAGCGGCTTCGCGCTTCTGGCGCCCGCCTACGCCGCCAAGTACGGCGTGCCGACCGACAAGATGAAGGAAGTGCTCTCGCGCATCGCGATGAAGAACCACGCCAACGGCGCGCTCAATCCCAAGGCCCAGTTCCAGAAGGAAGTCTCCATGGAGGAGTGCCTGAAGAGCCCCATCGTGGCGAGCCCGCTGGGGATCTACGACTGCTCCGGCGTCGCCGACGGCGCGGCCGCGGCGATCATCTGCCGCGCGGAAGACGCCCACAAGTACAACAAGAAACCGATGTACGTGAAGGCGCTCACGATCGCCGCCGGCACGGGCGAGGGTGCCGTCAACCCGGAGTTCGACTTCACCCAGATCAACGAGAACGTCCGTGCCGCACAGGAAGCCTACAAGCAGGCAGGGATCACCGACCCGGCGAAGCAGGTGTCCATGGCCGAGGTACACGACTGCTTCACGCCGACCGAGCTGGTGATCTACGAGGACCTCGGGTTCTCGCCCCGCGGCCAGGCCTGGAAGGACGTCCTGAACGGCGACTTCGAACTGAAGGGCCGCCTCCCGGTGAACCCGGACGGGGGCCTGAAGAGCTTCGGCCACCCGATCGGCGCGTCGGGGCTCCGGATGCTCTATGAATGCTGGCTCCAGTTCCGCGGCGAGGCGGGCAAGCGCCAGATCTCGAATCCGAAGTTCGGCGTCACGCACAACCTGGGAGGCCAGCCCTGGCGCTGCGTCGCCTTCATGAGCGTCGTCGGAGCGGAACTCGGCTGATTTTCCGGCTTTTCTTGATCACGGCCGCCCTGCTGGCGGGGGTCCTCGCGGCCCCGGCCCGGGCGGCCGGCCCTTTTTCACCTTCATCGGCTTCGCCCTACTGGGGTTCCGGGGACGACCACCCGTTCTTCCGGGATTCGGGGAGCCGGCCGGGGCAGCCGTCCATCGATCTGCTGGGAGGCTACGCCTTCAGTTCCGGCAGTGTGGGGACGGGCGGGGTCGAAGCGACCGGTTCACCCGCGACTGCGGCAGCCGCCAATTTTTTCATCGCCGGGCCCCTGTGGGGCGGGCTCCGGACGGAATGGTCCCGGCAGGAGGTCGAGCGGTCGGGGCGGCCCTACTACACCGTCAATACCGTGGCGATCCTCGCCCAGCTCGAATGGCGGTTCCGGGAGGTTAACTCCCGGTACGGCGGCTATCTCACCATGGGCTTCGGCGGGAACCTGAACCTCGCCGACGTAGTGAAATCCCCCCGTCTGGATGACGGGACGCTGCTGACGGCTGTGGATATCGCCCATACGGTCTGCGCCCGGTCGGCTATCGGGGGGGAAATCCTCCTGTCAGAGCGGGCAGCGCTGCTGGCAGAACTGGGCATGCGGGCCAACCAGTTCGCCAAGACGAAACTGGTGACGGCCCAGCCCCGGACCATACTGGAGGGGCAGAACCTGTCGGTCTGGACTCTCATGGGCGGGGTGCGGTTCTACCTCTGAAGCCGGTCCGGAATAAGGACTCTGCTCCTCTTGGCCTCCGGTACCGGATGGGCTACTCAAAGCACCCGTTTGGCGGGCCCTCCGAGATCCCGGGAGTCCTCCCGCCGTTCCAATCACTCCAGGAAGGATCACCCTGAAACGCCATGGCTAAATACAAGAAACTCACTCCCCCGAAGACCGGCAGCCGGATCACGATCGGCAAGGACAAGTCCGTCATCGTCCCGAACGATCCGGTGATTCCGTTCATCGAGGGCGACGGCACCGGCCCGGACATCTGGAAGGCTTCGCAGCTCGTGTTCGACGCGGCCGTCCAGAAGGCCTACGGCGGCAAGCGCAAGATCACCTGGTTCGAGGTGTATGCGGGCGACAAGGCGAACGACGTCTACGGCCCCAATACCTGGCTTCCCGAAGACACGCTCAAGGCGATCAAGGAATACGTCGTCGCCATCAAGGGTCCGCTCACGACCCCGGTGGGCGAGGGCATCCGCTCGATCAACGTGACCCTGCGCCAGGTGCTGGACCTCTACGCCTGCGTGCGCCCCGTCCGCTGGTTCGAGGGTGTTCCGGCCCCCGTGAAGGAGCCCGGCCAGCTCGACGTGGTGATCTTCCGGGAGAACACCGAGGACGTCTACTCGGGTGTCGAATACGTCGCCGGCAAGCCGGAGACGAAGGCGCTCATCACCTTCATCAACAAGCTAAACGCCAAAAAAGGCGGCTCGGGCAAGAAGGTGGACATTACCGCCGGAGTCGGCATCAAGCCGATCACGAAGAAGGGCACGGAGCGCCTCGTCCGCAAGGCGATCCAGTACGCCATCGCCAAGGGCAAGCCGTCGGTGTCGCTCGTCCACAAGGGCAACATCATGAAATACACCGAGGGCGCGTTCCGGAACTGGGGCTACGAGCTGGCGAAGAAGGAGTTCCGCAGCCAGATCGTGACCTGGGACGAGGTGGCGAAGCAGCACGGCGGCAAGGTGCCGGCCGGCAAGATTCTCGTGCAGGACGTGATCGCCGACAACATGTTCCAGCAGCTCCTGCTCCGCCCGTCCGAATACACGGTGCTGGCGACCCCGAACCTGAACGGCGACTATCTCTCCGACGCGGCCGCCGCGCAGGTGGGCGGCCTCGGCATCGCTCCGGGCGCGAACATCGGCGACAAGGCCGCCGTGTTCGAGGCGACCCACGGCACGGCGCCCAAGTACGCCGGCCAGGACAAGGTGAACCCCGGCTCGGTGATCCTCTCGGGCGTGATGATGTTCGAGTACATGGGCTGGGACCGGGCCGCGGAGCTCGTCACCGCCGCCATGGAAAAGACGATCGCGAACAAGACCGTGACCTACGACTTCGAGCGCCAGATGCAGGGATCGAAACTGCTGAAGTGCTCGGAGTTCGGCAGGGAGATCGCGAAGAACATGGACGCCGTGATCGGCTCCGTGAAGGCGAAGAGCTGACCGGCACGAGACCGGCCGGATACCCGTAAGGAGCATCAAGTTATGGCACGCAAGAAAATCGGCCTGATCGGCGGCGGCAACATCGGCGGGCAGCTCGCGCTGCTGGCCGCGCAGAAGCAGCTCGGCGACGTGGTCCTGTTCGACATCCCGCAGACGGAGAAGATGACCAGCGGCAAGACGCTCGACATCCTCCAGTCGACCGCCGTCTACGGCGAGTCGGCGGCGCTGTCCGGCACGACGGACTGGAAGGACCTCGAGGGTTCGGACGTCCTCATCATCACGGCCGGCGTCCCCCGCAAGCCCGGCATGAGCCGCGACGATCTCGTGAAGATCAACACCGGCATCATGACGGACGTGGCGAACAACGCGAAGAAGTTCTGCCCGAAGGCGTTCACCATCGTCATCTCGAACCCGCTCGACGCGATGGTCTACGTCTACCAGAAGATCACCGGCTTCAGCACGAAGATGGTCTGCGGCATGGCGGGCGTGCTCGACTCGTCCCGCATGGAAGCGTTCATTGCGCTGGAGATGGGCGTCTCGGTGGCGGACGTGACGGCGCTGGTCATGGGCGGCCACGGCGATTCGATGGTCCCGCTCCCCCGCTTCACCACCGTGGGCGGCGTCCCGATCACGGAGCTCCTCACGAAGGAGCGGATCGACGCCATCGTGAAGCGCACGGCCGACGGCGGCGGCGAGATCGTGAACCTGCTGAAAACCGGTTCCGCGTACTTCGCCCCGGCGGCGTCCGCCATCAAGATGGCGGAGAGCTTCATCCGCGACCAGAAGCGGGTGCTCCCCTGCGCCGCCTACCTGACCGGCGAATACGGCATCAAGGACTACTTTATTGGCGTCCCGGCCGTGATCGGCGCTGGCGGCGTGGAGCGGGTCATCCAGCTCAAGCTGACGGCCGACGAGCAGGCGCTCCTCGACCGCTCGAAGGGCCACGTGGCCGACCTCGTGAAGGCGACCGGTATCTAGGCCCCACGCACGAAAACTGCGCTGGCCGCAAAGCGAAAGGGCCGCTTCCCCCGGGGGAAGCGGCCCTTTTCGTGATCAGCCTGCGGGACGGTCAGTCGTCGCAACCCGGAGTGTCGAACCCGAAGCCGCCGGAGAAATCGTCGTTGGCGATTCCACCGCCGCCATAAACACGATCAAAGGGTGCACCGTCATAACCCTCGTCATAGAATGTGAGCGACGCAGTATTGTCGGTGAGCGAGATCGGGTCTTCGTCAAAGGTGCCGTTCGCCTCGAACTCGATGTCGTTGCCGCAGGTGGACTCCGAGGGACAGATGTCTCCTCCTGAATAGGTGCCCGTCAGGACGGCGCTGAAATTCCCGGACGTATCCCCCAAGACGCCATAGACCGAGCCTTCGCCGTCGGCGAGAATCGCGAGGGAGCCGCTTGAGGAGCCGCCTTCGCCGCCGAAACCATAGCTTCCGCAGCCGATCGCCACGGGGATTTCGGAGCCGTCATCCGCCAGCGGAACGGGAATGAAGATGCCCGACCCGAACATGTCGAACTCCGGGTTGTTGGAGGCGAACTCAGCCGAGAGGAATCCGGCTTCGTCGAGCGTGCCGGTCACGGTCACATCGATATCGGGGATTTCAGCCGAGAACTTTCCGCCGCTGGTGGAGCCCGTCAGTTCGAACGTATCGGTGCCGCTGGGGACCGACTCAATGTCGGGATCGGCATAGATCTCGACGGTGCCACTGACTTCGCCGCCTTCAATGGTGACTTCCGCGTAAAGGAAGCCGTAATCGAACCCGGCATTGCCGCCGAGGTCTTCGTAATAGTACCCAGCGCCCTTGTAGTCGCCCATTGGAATCGTGATCGTGTCACCGTCGCAGGCGGAGAGGCCGAAGGCCGCCGCCGCGCCGAGCACCAGGCCCGTCTTGCTGAATAGCTGTTTCATCCCGGAAAGCTTCATCTGAATTCACCCCTATAGATGTGATTGTGTGGCCAGCCGCACGGCTCTTACAGGCCCCGCGGCAATACTCACCCTGTTCGCAGTGCGTTTACCGGGGGGTGGAGCGGCGTGTCAAACCCCCGGCCAAGACCGATTTTGCGTGGATGATGCCCCTATTCTTGACTCCCGCATCAACCGGATTAAGGTGCGTTCTGTATACTGTATACAGTTCCGGAGGTCCCCTCCGGGGCTGAAGACGGGAAGATCAACACGAAAACGCGGGGATGGGGTTCCGGGCTGCCCGGAAGCTTCTGAACTGCGACCGATTTCAGGCAGTTATGTCCGCACACAAAGCATCCATCGTACCGGCCCAAAACGAACGCTATTTCCTGCTGCGCCGCCTGCATGCCCTGACCGGAATCGCGCCTATCGGCGTGTTCCTGGTCCAGCACATGTACGCGCACACCAACATCTTCTGGAGCGACCACGCCTGGAACGAGCACGGAGAGGCGATCCAGGCGATTCCCATTCTGCCGCTCATCGAGATCGGCCTCGTGGGGGCGCTCCTGTTCCACGCGATCTACGGCTTCTACCTGACCTACGAGGCCAAGATGAACGCGAGCCAGTATCCGTATCTCCGGAACTGGATGTTCGACCTGCAGCGCTGGAGCGGCGTCGCGCTGTTCTTCATGATCGGCCTGCACGTCTACCACACGCGCTGGAACTACGTCGTGAACGGCGTCGAGCCGGACGCCGCTTACATGTACGAATACATCGGCGGCAGTTCGACGTTCGGCATCCCGATGAACGTCTTCTACGTCGTGTTCTGTGTCTTCGCCGCGGTCCACTTCGCCAACGGGCTGTTCTCGATCCTTTGCAAGTGGGGCATCGCGATCACGGCCCGGGCGCAGAAGCTCGCGGCGGTGGCCTGCTTCGGCCTGTTCCTCGGCATCGCGGGAATGGGCGTCGGCGCGTCGATCGTCTTCGGCTGGGGCAAACCCCGGGTCGAGGCCCCCGGCGGGCACCACACGAAGGCCGAAACGGATCGTCCGGCCGTCGCCATGGACTCGGACCAGATGCGCGGCGCGGCCCGCTGAGCCCGGCCACTCCAGGAATTTCAGAAGGAAACCCTCACATGTCAGGCAAAACCGGCAAACATGTCATTATCGTGGGCGGCGGCCTCGCCGGCCTCTCGGCGGCGATGAAGGTCTGCGAGACGGGCGGCACGGTGTCGCTCTTCTCCATCGTCCCTGTGAAGCGCTCGCACTCGGTCTGCGCGCAGGGCGGCATCAACGGCGCCGTGAACACGAAGGGCCAGGGCGACAACCCCGAGCTGCACTTCAAGGACACGATCAAGGGCGGCGACTTCCTCGCCAACCAGAAGCTGCCCAAGCTCATGTGCGACGAGGCGCCGAAGATCATCTACCTCTTCGACCGCATGGGCGTGACGTTCAACCGTACGGCCGAGGGGCTCCTCGACTTCCGCCGCTTCGGCGGCACGCTGCACCACCGGACGGCCTTCGCCGGCGCGTCCACGGGGCAGCAGCTGCTCTATGCGCTGGACGAGCAGGTCCGCCGCTACGAGAGCGAAGGCCTTGTCGAGAAGTTCGAGGGCTGGGAATACCTGCGCCCGATCATCGACGAGGAAGGCGCCTGCCGCGGCATCGTCGCCGTCTACATGCCGACGATGGAACTCCGGTTCTTCCAGGCCGACGCCGTCTGCATCGCGACGGGCGGCCCGGGCCTTATCTTCGGCAAGTCCACGAATTCGGCCATCAACACGGGCGGCGCGGCCGCCTCGACCTACGCCGCGGGCGTCCACTACGCCAACGGCGAGTTTATCCAGATCCACCCGACGGCGATTCCGGGCTCCGACAAGCTCCGGCTCATCTCCGAGTCGGTCCGCGGCGAAGGCGGCCGGGTGTGGGTCTACAAGGACGGCAAGCCCTGGTACTTCCTCGAGGAGAAATATCCGCGCTTCGGCAACCTCGTGCCCCGCGATGTGGCTTCCCGCGAGATCCACGACGTCGTCTATAACAAGGGGCTCGGTATCGACGGCAAGCCGCAGGTTTATCTCGACGTCACGCACCTCCCGAAGGACTACCTCGACACCAAGCTGAAAGCCGTCCTCGAGATCTACGAGAAGTTCGCCGGTTTCGATCCGCGCAAGGTGCCGATGAAGGTGTTTCCGGGCGTCCACTATTCGATGGGCGGCCTGTGGTGCGACAACAACCACATGACCAACGTGCCGGGGCTCTTCGCCGCTGGCGAGGTCGATTACCAGTACCACGGCGCGAACCGCCTCGGCGCGAACTCGCTCGTCTCGTGCATCTTCGGCGGCTTCTACTGCGCCGGAAAGATGCAGGACTACCTGGCGAACCAGAAGAAGGCCGGCGACAAGGTGCCCGAGACCGTGTTCAAGGGCGCCGTGAAGGCCGAGCAGGACGACATCGACCGGATCAAGGGCATGGGCGGCAAGGAAAACTGCTTCCGCATGCTCGACGAGCTGGGCGACATCATGACGGAAAACGTCACCATCGTCCGGTACAACAACAAGCTCAAGGAGACGGACGTCAAGCTCCAGGAGCTGCAGGACCGCTGCAAGAACGTGGGTATCGTCGACAAGGGCAGCCACATGAACCGCGAGGTCCTCTTTACCCGCCAGTTCAAATACATGCTCTCGCTCGCCCGGGTCATCACGCTCGGCGCACTGAAGCGCGACGAGTCGCGGGGCTCCCACTTCAAGCCGGAGTTCCCCGACCGCAACGACGAAAAGTTCCTGAAGACCACGAAGGCGAAGTTCACGGGCCTCACCGAGACCCCGGAGATCACCTACGAGGACGTGGATATCTCGCTCATGCAGCCGGTCGCCCGGAAATACGACTGATCGCCGTCCAGACGGAAACGCTTCTGAAGGAATCCTGAGGAGTCACCATGTCGGATCACGCCGCCCACAAACACGAAGCCGGCCACGCTCACGGGAGCGGGCAGAAGACCGTCCGGTTCAAGGTCAAGCGCCAGGAGGACGCCACGAGTGCCGCCTACGTGCAGGAGTTCGAGGTCCCCTATCAGGCGGGAATGAACGTCATCTCCCTGCTGATGGAGGTCCAGAAGGCACCCAAGACAGCAGCCGGCGAGCAGACGACCCCGGTGAACTGGGAATGCGCCTGCCTTGAAGAGGTATGCGGTTCCTGCACCATGGTCATCAACGGCAAGGTGCGCCAGAGCTGCTCGGCCATCGTGGACCACCTCGAGCAGCCGATCGTGCTGGAGCCCATGTCGAAGTTCCCGGTGATCCGGGACCTGCAGGTGAACCGCCAGCCCATGTTCGAGGCGCTGAAGCGCGTGAAAGGCTGGATTCCGATCGACGGCAGCTACGATCTCGGTCCGGGTCCCCGCCAGTCGGAGAAGGACCAGCACCTCGCCTACACGCTGTCCACCTGCATGACCTGCGGGTGCTGCGTGGAAGCCTGCCCGAACTACAACGAGAAGACGGGATTTATCGGCGCGGCCGCCATCAGCCAGGCGCGGCTTTTCAATATGCACCCGACCGGCGAGCGCAACCAGGACGAGCGTCTTGACGCGCTGCTCGGTCCCGGCGGCATCGCCGCCTGCGGCAACGCCCAGAACTGCGTGCAGGTGTGCCCGAAGGAAATCCCGCTCACCGAGTCCATCGCCAAGATGGGCCGCGAGACGCTCAAGTACGAAATCCGCAAGTGGTTCGGCAGCTGAACCGCGCCGTCAGGGATTCATTGTCATCACCGCCGGCGGGCGCCCGTAAGGGCCCCGCCGGTCCCGTTTGAGACTGCCGGAATAGTAGAAATCAAACCAGCCGTAGTGGTGCTGCTCGTACCGAGGGGCGATGGGCTCAACCCATAGACCTGTGAACACGCTACTCAACGGCGCATTCGTAAGGACGTTGCTCTGGGGAGGAGGACCGGTACTGAGGTCCGCAACTCCCAGCTCAGCATAAAGACTTCTGTCGTTATAGAGCAGGTAAAGCAGGGGACTGCTCCCCTCGAAGAGCTTTAGGGGAACGAGATATCCATCCGCGCCGCCAAGTACTTCAAGCCCGGACATCTCGATATTTTCATCGACGCTCACCCAGTATAATTCGGACTGGCTCTCCCCTTTCACGTGTGTCCCGGCGACGATCCGGTCGCCTTCGGGAGAAAGACCGGCACCCTGCAATATCAGGGTTTTTCCGGTTTCCGCGAGGAAATAACTGTCGAGAGACCTGGCGGAATGTTTTTTCCCGGTCCGGGCTACGTAGACCGGGCCCGACCCGAAATACGGCAGGATATCGGACCGGTAGAGAATGGTTCGGCCATCGTCCGAACAGGATAGATCCCGCGGAAAGCCATCGCTTTCCCGTGAACTTATCTTGACGGGTTCTCCGATCTCTATGTCCCCGATGGAAACGGTGTAGACATCAGTGCCGGTCGAAAAAATAAAAATCTGCCCATCCCGGGAGACAATCCATTCGTTGATATATGCGGGCGTCTCAACCGTATCCAGATGCAAGGGGAGGCCAGAGACGGGGTTCAGATACTGAACCGTCAGATAATCCTGGCCGACCAGGAACATTCTGGAGGAATCGGGGCTGAAAGCGACCGGCCTCACGGTGCCGTAACCGGGCGGCGGTATCCCGTAATTTGGCGGGGCGGGAACCATGACTCCAGATGGATTAAACGGCATGGCACGGGCGACCACTCTACCCAGAGTGGAATCGTAACAGAGAAGGGAGTTACCCGAAGGCGTGAACGCGATGGGGCGTGCGGTTTCGGAGAGCAGAACCGGATTGGGGGACAAAGCCGTTCTGGCCAGATAGAGACCTTTGGAGGAGTATCCCGAACTCCTTCTGACTTCCATGGCCACATCTCCAAGGACGCTGACGGTGAATGAACTGATATACTCGTCGGATGCGAGTTCAGGCGAGAGGTCTACAGGAGGGCCAGGTATGCCGGTTTCGACATTGACTGCGTACAGGTGATTCCATCCGAGGACTTCCGGACAGGCGATGTAAAGGATCCATTTCCCGTCGGGGGAAAACCGGACGGGTTCCAGATAGCCTCCACCTGACGGGAACTCCTGCTGAACTTTCAGCAGTGTACCTCCGGTCCGGCTGGTCAGATCGGCCAGATAGAGCCCCCAGCCCTCCAGCTCGGTCTCGGTCCAAAGAATCGCCTGCGTACCGTCGGGGCTGAAATCGACCAATCTGACATTGCCGCCAGGGTTGATCTCGTAGTTCCAGTCGATACTGCTTCCATAACCCGCGGCGGCATACAGGCGGCGATCAGCCCCGTATTCCAACGTGTAGGCAAACTCGAACGATCCGGGTTCAATTCCATTTCCGCTGCTTCCGCACGAGATGGCGGCAGCGGCGAGCAGGACGGCGATGACCGGTCGCTTCACGAGGGCCTCCGGAATCGAATAGTTTTCGGATTCTGGCCGCTCCACTGGCAGGGGGCAAACCGTCCGCCCGCAATGAAACCTGTACACGGGCGGGGCGGAGGGGGACTGACCGGACAGACGAATGAGCCCCGCCGGTCCGGTTTAACAGGTCTACTTTTTCTCTCCTGCTTTTCGCCTGCCTTCGATAGCGTCGTTCACCTTTCCGAGTGTTCCGCTGATATTCTTTTTCATCCATCCGAAGGGATTGCCGCCATCTTCGGCCTCTTCCGGTTCTTCGGGCTCCGGAGCCTTCGGAGGCGGTTCAGGATCGAGGTGGATCGCGGTGGGAGCCGGTTCCGGGGCGGATTTTTCCAGCGGCTTTTCAGGTTTCCGTACCGGTTTGGCGGCGGCAGCTTCCTTCCGGGTCTTGCCTGGTTTGTCACGGGTAACGGGTTCGGCGGTGGCGAACGGGTACTTTTTCTTCTGGAGGGGCTGGGTTCGCGCCGGTTCGGCGGCTTCCGGTAGCGATACCGCCTGAGCGGGCGTTTGCGCCGCCGGCTGGACGGCTGCCGGCCCCGGCAGGGCGACGGGTGCGGTGCGTTTCCTGAACAAGATGGCGGCACCGAGGGCGGCCGCCAGAATGATCCCGGCGGCTATCGCCAGAGGAAGCACCGGGCGGGCCCTTCGGGGTTTACCGGCAAGCAAGCCCGGATCGGGCAGCTCGACCGGCGTGGGCCTTGTGGCAGCGGGCGTGTCCAGAGCGGCAGGGATGGCGGCGGCAGGCCGAGGGGCCTGTGCCTCGGCCTGTTTTGCCGATGCACCGGGCCTACTCGTTGCCGTGGGCCGCGGGACGTCCGCCTGAGCTGGGTCGGGGGCTTCGGGCTCCGGCTCTTCCTCGATATCAAGATGCAGTTCCACCGCCGCCAGAACCGCTGGCCGGTGTTCCGGCATGATGACCGCCTCTTCGGGAATTTCTTCGATACTGGAGTCGCCGGGTGGCGGTGGCGGCAGATCGGGATCGTCGAAGGAGAGCGCTAGTTCCTCCGGCTGGAGGCCGTCCGGCGGTTCTTCTGCTTCTGCTGCATCCGCTTCGGCCTCGGTTCCAGCGGGTAGTCCGTCCTCGCCGGTTACGGGATCAGTTGTGTCCGTGCTGAACTCGGAGACGAGGCTGTCGCCTGAAGGCGGCGGCGGGGCGTCGGCGAACCAATCTGGGTAATCGAAGTCGGGCGCGTCCTGTTCCGCGCCGGAAGCCGATGGCGGCGGTGAAGTTTGCCGGTCCATACGATCCGTCGTCCCGCGGGGAGGCCGGGATGGTGAGCCGCTCCGTTTACATTTATAAAATGCCCCAACCGGACCCCCGGGTCCATGACTTTCTTCCCTGGGACAGAGAAGTCGATTCTGAATGAAACAGTTTCGGCCTGAAGCGGTGTGCATTGCCGGAAATAGATAGTTGAACACGGATTGGGATTGAGCCCCAAAAGTGCTCCAATTCTCTGGTGAAGCCGCCGGTCCCTTTGATTCGTATACAGGTCCGGAACAGCGCTCCGCTGAATCCGGAAGGGGATTACGTCCTGTACTGGATGCTCATGTACCGGCGGCCCGCGTGGAACTTCGCGCTGGACCGGGCGCTGGAACTGTGCCGCGAGCTGAAGAAACCGCTCGTCGTTTTCGAAGGCGTCCGGACGCAGTATCCGTGGGCCAGCGACCGGCTCCACCGGTTCCTCCTGGACGGCATGCGGGCGAACCGGACGGCGTTCGAGAAGTCTCCGGTCACTTATTTTCCCTATGTCGAGATGTCGCCGGACGGCGGCAAGGGGCTGATCCGTGCGCTGGCGGCACGGGCCTGCGCCCTCGTCACGGACGATTTTCCCGCCTTCATGATTCCGCACATGACAGAGGCGGCGGCGCGTCAGGTACCCTGCCGGTTCGAGCAGGTGGATTCGAACGGCATACTTCCGCTCCTGGCGGCGGAGCCGGTGTTCCCGACGGCCTATGCGTTCCGGAGGTTCCTCCAGAAGACCCTGCCGGACCATTTGCTGACAGCTCCGGCTGCGAAACCGCTCCGGGGGCTGAAGCTCCCGGTACTGAATACGCTGCCCGCGGAAATCCTGAAGAACTGGAAACCGGCGACGCCGGAGATGCTGGAGGGCGCGTCCGGATTCCTGCGGACGTTCCGCATCGACCACGGGGTTCCGGTCGCGCCCTTCGAAGGCGGTTTCGGGGAAGCCGGGACTGTGCTGGATACGTTTATCGGCCGGCGCCTCACCCGCTATAGCGAGGACCGGAGCGAGCCTGAGAAGGAGGGCGGCTCGGGGCTCTCTCCCTATCTCCATTTCGGCCACATCTCGGCTCACGAGGTTGTCGGCCGCGTCCTTGAGGATGGCGGGTGGTCGCCGCAGAGACTCGCCCCAAAAGCGAACGGATCGAAGGAGGGGTGGTGGGGGCTTCCGGCGCCGCACGAATCGTTCCTCGACGAACTCGTCACCTGGCGGGAGCTCGGGTTCAACTTCTGCTCGAAACGGGACGATTACGGCCGGTACGAATCGCTTCCCCCGTGGGCGCTGAAGTCGCTGGACAAGCACCGGAAAGACCGGCGGGCGTTCGTTTATTCGCTGGAGCAGTTCGAGCGCGCGCAGACTCACGACCCGCTCTGGAACGCCGCCCAGATTCAGCTCGTCACTGAAGGCCGGATGCACAACTACCTCCGGATGCTGTGGGGCAAGAAGATCCTCGAATGGTCGGAGAGCCCCGAGGCGGCGCTTTCCGTCATGATTGAGCTGAACAACAGGTATGCGCTCGACGGGCGGGACCCGAACTCCTACAGCGGCATCTTCTGGACGCTTGGCCGCTACGACCGCCCCTGGGCCCCCGAGCGGCCCGTCTTCGGCGTCATCCGGTACATGTCGAGCGAGAACACCGCCCGGAAATTCCGTGTGAAGGACTACATCCGGCGTTACTCCCCGGAGGCCGGAGGGCAGGGGAAGCTGCTGTAGAAACGAAAACCCCCGCCGTTTCGGGCGGGGGTTTTGCCTTGAACGTCAGGCTGTCTTGCGGATTACGGGAACAGCGTGACGCGGGCGTTGGAGACCACGATCAGCTCGGTGCCGTCGGGGTTCTTCCGCTCCTTGACGCGGGCCTGGCAGATGATGTCGGTGGCCGACTCTTTCCACATCTCGACCTTGATCGTCTCGCCCGGATAGACCGGCGAGGCGAAGCGGACCTTGATCGACTTGAACTTCTCGGGATTGTTGTCGGCGCAGGCTTCGATCACGGCGCGGCCCACGTTTCCGAACGTGCAGAGGCCGTGGAGGATCGGTTTGTCGAACTTGCCCATCTTCGCCATCATCGGGTCGATGTGCAGCGGGTTCTTGTCGCCCGACAGGCGGTAGAGGATCGCCTGGTGGCCCATCGTCGGGTACTCGACCACGACATCAGGGGCGCGGGCGGGCGCCTCGTTGCCCGGCTCCGGGCCCTTCTCGCCGCCGAAGCCGCCTTCGCCGCGGATGAACGAAGAGAACGTGTTCTTGATCAGGTCGTTGCCGGCCTCGTCCTTGGTGATCGCGTCGAGTACGAGCACGGCGCCCTTGCCCTTGTCGTAGACGGCCGTGACGGTGCCCACGGTGGAGGTCTTGGCCTTCACGGGGAGGGGGGCCTTCAGGATCTCGGTGTACTGCTCGCCGTGGAGGAGCATCATCGGGTTGAAGGAGAGGCCGGGCATGCCCATGAGGCCGCCCATGGCCGGGAACGCGGGGATCACGCCGTAGGTCGGGATGACCTTGAGGCCGTTTTCGTAGGTGTACTGAAGCACCTTCTTCTTGTCGACCGGGTCCTGCTGGTACCCGACGCCGATCCCCAGTGCGTAGAGGATGATCTGGTCCGGGCCCCAGGAAAATTCCGTCGGCTTCGTCTTCGCGCCTATTACTTTGGCTGCATCAATCGGCATGAGCGTCACTCCCTTTAATGATCAGGCCTGACCGCCCGCCATTGGAACACTGAGTGTTGACTGGCGAGTCAATCGGCGACAAACAATTACCCCGGCGGGCGGGATTTGTAAAGCCGCAAATAAAAGCGCCCCGGCGGGGGGCAGGGGAGCGCCAGAACCCCCTGCGGACGGATGAAAAGGAGTCTCAAGGCCATGTCCGAGTTCAACTTTGCAGGGATGTTCGAGGCGATGGCGGATGCGTTTCCGGAACGGACGGCCATCCTGTTCCGGGAGAAGGCGCTTTCCTACGAGGACGTCCGGAGCCGGTCGCGCAAGCTGGCGAACTTCCTGCGCTCCAGGGGCCTCGGCACCGTGAAGGACCGGACCGGGCTCAAGGCCTGGGAGTCGGGCCAGGACCATGTGGGGCTCTATCTGTTCAACGGGAACGAGTACCTCGAGGGGATGCTGGGCTCCTACATGGGCCGCTGCGCCCCGTTCAACGTGAACTACCGTTACGTCGCCGACGAGCTGGAGTATCTCCTGAAAGACTCGAAGGCGAAGGCGATCGTTTTTCATGCCCGGTTCGCGCCGACGCTCGCCCAGGTGCTGCCGAAGGTGCCGTCCCTCAAGCTTCTCATCCAGGTCCGGGACGACAGCGGAAACCATCTGCTGCCCGGCGCCATCGACTATGACGAGATCATGGCGACCGGTTCCGATGCGAAGCCGGACTGCACGCCGTCCTCCGAAGACCTATACATCCTCTACACCGGCGGCACGACCGGCATGCCGAAGGGCGTCCTCTGGCGGCAGGAGGATATTTTCTTCGCCGCCATGGGCGGGACGCTTCCGACCGGCCAGCGGATCGAATCCGTCCAGCAGATGGTCCAGCTCGCCAAGGGTCTCGGCCTGTTCCTGAAGGTACTGCCTTACCCGCCGTTCATGCACGGCGCCTCGCACTGGGTCGCTTTCACGGCGCTGCTCGGCGGCGGAACCGTCGTCATCCAGGACAACCCGGACCGTTTCGACGCGGACGAGCTGCTCTCGACCGTCGAGAAGCACCAGGTCGCCCTGATTCTGCTCATCGGTGACGCCTTCGCGGTACCGCTGCTCGAGCAGATGGAGAAGAAGACCTATAACCTGAAGAGCCTGAAGGCGATCGGCTCCGGCGGGGCGATTCTCTCGCCCAAGTACAAGGCCCAGCTCAAGGAAAAGTTCCCCGGCACGATGATTCGTGATGCCATCGGTTCCTCCGAAAGCGGCGCGCAGGGGCAGGTGGTGGAATCCCGCGATCCGAACGACGGCAACCGGTTCCAGATGGACAAGCTGTCGGCAGTGGCGAGCGAGGACCTCACGAGACTGCTTTCCCCCGGCGATCCCGAGACCGGCTGGCTCGTCCGCAAGGGACTGATTCCGCTCGGCTACCTCGGCGACGAGGCCAAGACGAACAAGACCTTCGTGACGATCGGCGGCGAACGCTACTCGGTCCCCGGCGACCACGCCCGCTGGGAGAAGGACAAGACGATCCGGGTGTTCGGCCGTGGGTCGGTGTCGATCAACTCTGGCGGTGAGAAGATCTATCCCGAAGAAGTCGAGAAGGCGCTCAAGGGGCACCCCGCGATCTACGACGTGGTGGTCGTGGGAACGCCCCATCCCAAGTGGGTGGAGCAGGTGACGGCGGTCGTGCAGCCCCGGGGTCCCGAACGCCCGACCGTGGATGAGCTGAATACCCACTGCGCGTCGAGTCTTTCCAAATACAAGCTTCCCAAGGCGGTCATCTACGTGGACTCGATGGTCCGCAGTCCCGCCGGCAAGGCCGATTACCGCTGGGCCAAGAAAACCGCCATGGACCAGCTCGGGATTCAGGGATAACGGGCAGCAGCAGGCTTCCAATGAGTATTCAGAAGGTCCGCTTTCCGACGAAATCCGGACGGCCGATGCGGGGCTGGCTGGCGGTTCCGGCCGGAAGCCCCGAAAATGCGCCGGGTGTCCTCGTTATTCACGAGGCAACGGGACTCGTGGACAATATCCGTCCGGTGATCCAGAGGTTCGCCGCGAACGGCTATTTCGCCCTGGCGCCGGATCTCTTCGACAAGCCGGGGCCAAAGCCCGTCTGTGTCGCCCGGACGATGATGGCCATGTTGTCCGGCGAGGGCGAGGCGCTGGACGACCTCGATGCGGCCCGGTCGTTTCTTCAGGCTCAGCCGGGGATGGCTCCCGGACGGATCTGCGTCGCGGGTTTTTGCATGGGCGGCGGTTTCGCGCTGCTGCTGGCGCTGACGCCGGGAATGAAAGCGAGTGCACCCTACTACGGAATGAGTCCGGTCTATCTGGACCGGGTGGAAGAAAGCTGTCCGGTCATCGCCAGCTACGGGGGCCGTGACCGCCTGATGCGGCCGCAGTGGCCGAGGCTTGAGAAGGCCCTTCAGCGGTCGGCAGTCCCCCATGACGTCAAGGTTTACCCCAAAGCCGGACACTCGTTCTTCACGGAGGATCAGCCGGGACTGGCCTTCAAGCTGGGGAAGATCGGCCCTCTGAAGGGCGGCTACTGCCGTGAGGAATCCGAAGACAGCTGGAAACGGATGCTCGCGTTCTTCGCCGAGCACGTCTGACACCGGCGCGAACCGGTTCAGTCCTTCAGTTCCTCGGGGATGACTTCCAGTTCTTTGGTTCCGCCCTCCCGGATGATTTTCACCGCGGCCCTGCGGCCGATGCTGTCTTCATCCAGGAACGCCATCACGTCGTCGGCGCTTTCGACCTTCTTGGAACCGATGGCGACGATGCGGTCGCCCTGCTGGAGGCCGGCCCGGTCGGCGGGGCCACCCTGGACGAGCGATTTCACCATCATGGCCTTGTCCTGAACGAGGGCGAGCCGCCTGCGGAGAGCGTCCTCGAGCCGTACGCGGGAGCCGCCCAGTCCCAGCCAGCCGCGTTTCACATAACCTTTGGTCATGAGAGCCCCCGCCGTCCGTTTTGCCGTGTCGGAGGGGACGGCGAAGCAGATCCCCTGCGCCATCCAGATGATTGCCGTGTTGATCCCGACGACCCGGCCATGGGTATCTACAAGGGGACCGCCGGAATTTCCGGGGTTGAGGGCGGCGTCCGTCTGGATGACATTCTCGATGGGGCGGCCCGATTTCGCCCGGAGCGTGCGGCCCAGTGCCGATACGACACCGGCCGTGACCGTGCATTCGAACCCGTAGGGATTGCCAACCGCCACGACCGCCTGTCCGACCCGGAGGTCGTTCGAGTCGCCCAGTTCGGCATAAGGGAACTTCCAGCCGTAGAGCTTGAGGACGGCAAGGTCCGAGTGGGGGTCTTCGCCGATCTTCTGGACGTCGTGGCGGCTGCCGTCGTTCATGACGACCCGGATCTTCCCTGCGCCGCCGACCACATGGTGATTCGTGAGGATATAGCCGTCCGGCGTGAAGATCACCCCGGAGCCCGATCCCCGGGCTTCGGGCCAGACGCGGGGCCTGAACATTTTCGGCCGTGCCACGAGCTGCTTCGAGACTTCGATCTTCACGACGGCAGGGGAGACTTTCTCCGCTACCCGCATGACGGCATGGCTGTAGGCATCCAGCGCCTCGGCGCCGGGGAGGGGGGCCTCAGGATTCGGGGTTGCGGCGGATTCAGGCATGGGAGGTTCCTTCCGGACGGACGGCTTCATTTAAGGACGATCCTGAAACGGGCAAGGGCGGTGAATTCCGGGGCGGTTTCACCTAAGCTAACCTCCTGAAACCTGACGGATTTGTCCGCAGGAGAACATCCGGTCCGAAAGCCTGTTAAGGATGCCCCTCGACCAGATCAGCGAGATCAAGACGCTTCTGCTTTCCCGCTACCCGGTGCTCGTGCTGGGGAGCCGGAGCCGTGATCGCGGCGAGCAGCTCCTGATCCGTGCCGCCCGCAAGGCGGACCTCAGGCTGCTCACCTGGGATCCGGTGGATGGTCTCAAGGGCGCGGGCGGCGATTACGTCTACGAAAACAAGCAGGACGTTGTCGAGGCGCTCAAGTTCATCGAAACGATCACGATGCGGACGGTGTACGACTTCCGCCAGCTCGATCATTACCTCGAAGACCCCAAGGTGATCGAACTTCTTCAGCGGGTGGCACGCCAGTTCCACAAGTCGGGCAGCACGATCACGATGATCGGGCCTTCGGTGAAAATCCCCCCCGCCCTGTCGGCCGAGGTTGCCCAGATCGAGGTCAAGGCGCCGTCGCTCAAGGAAATCCAGGAGACGGTCCAGTCGACCCTGCTCGAGCTGAAAAAGCAGCATCCGTTCGAGTTCAAGCTGTCGAAGGCTCAATATGCGGAACTGGCCCGCCGGTTCCAGGGGCTGACGCTGCCCGAGGTCGAGCGGATCCTGACGAAGCTGGTGATCGAGGATGCGAAGCTGGACCAGAGCGATCTCAAGCAGCTCCTCGTCGAAAAACGCAAGCTGTTCGAGGAGGATGGCGTCGTCGAATTTGTCGACACCCTTTCGGGAACCGCGCTGAAAATCGGCGGGATGCAGAACCTGAAAAACTGGCTGGGCCGTCGCCGGGCGGCACTCACCTCCCACGAGGCGGAGGCGTTTGGCCTGCCGCCGCCCAAGGGGATCCTGCTCACGGGCGTCCAGGGGTGCGGAAAGTCGCTGGCAGCCAAGGTGATCGCGCAGGAATGGGGCCTGCCGCTCCTCAAGCTCGACATGGGGAGGATCCGGGACAAGTACGTCGGCGAGACGGAGAAAAACCTGAGCCGGGCCATCGAGATTGCCGAGAATTCCGCTCCCTGCGTTCTCTGGATGGACGAGATCGAGAAGGGAATCCAGTCCGACGAGATGGACGGCGGCCTCTCGAAGCGGCTGCTCGGTCAGCTGCTCACCTGGATGCAGGAGCGTGAATCACGGGTGTTTCTCGTGGCGACCTCGAACGACATCGAGGGGCTCCCGCCTGAACTGCTCCGGAAGGGCCGGTTCGACGAGATCTTCTTCATCGATCTGCCTGAGGCATCCGAGCGGAAGGAGATTTTCGTCACTCACCTGGAGGCCCGAAGGCGCAAGCCCGAGGAGTTTGATCTCGACAGCCTGGTGCAGGCATCCGAAGGTTTCTCCGGCGCCGAGATCGAACAGGCGGTCGTGGGGGCCCTGTACCGGGCGTTTGATACGCCCGACCGCAGGCTTACGGGCGGCCATATTTCCGATGAACTGGCCGCAACCAAACCACTGTCAGTGGTCATGGCGGAAAAAGTTCAGGCACTTCGCTCCTGGGCGACGGGCCGCACGGTCCGGGCGAGTTAGTCTCCGCAGCCTGAAAGAGCCTCGATCCAGCTTTCGATTACCGCCGTGGCGGCGGTATCTTCCACGTGGATGCCGAGCGGCGGCATCCGGTCGCCGTCAGTGGCCCGCATCCGGAGCAGCAGAACGGACTTCTCCGGTTCGCCGGGGGCGATGAGCTTCGCATCTTCGACGCCGAGATCACCGGCTTCGGGCTCCACATTGCAGAGCCCTGTGAGATCGAAGGGCGTTTCGTACCGGAGGTCCATGGAGGCGATACCGGTCCCCGGACGGTGGCAGTGGGAGCAGTTGGCATGGAGATAGCTCCGGGCCTTTTCCTCGTTGGGCCTCGATGAGCCGATCGCCGCATAGTTTGCAGGGCCGGACGGAAGCTCAGGCAGGTCAGCCCCGAACCGGAGTTCGAGCAGCTCAAGCTGGTCTTCGGTGAGGTCCTCGAAGTAGGGGACGTCTCTCTCGAGCTGGGCGGTCTCGAGTCCCAGCGAGATACCGGCTTCGTTCGTGTGGCACCGGAAGCACTGGCCGGGTGATGGGAACGTCCAGGTCCGGTCTCCGGATATTTCTATGGTTTTCCCGTCGGTCAGGAGAAATGCGTCGTCACCTTCGGCATTCCACTCGTAGCTGTAACTCTGCCAGGTTCCGGCGGGGTTCCGGTAGAGAATCCGGGTCTCCACGGGCAGGGAATCGAAGAGGAACGTCTTGAGGAAAATGGAACCCGCAGGGAACTGCCAGTCGCCGTCCTCGCCAATACTGATGGCTTTTCCAGCTGGGACGAACAGGGCCCGCTGCTTCTGTGCACCGTCGGACCAGAGGGGCGCATTGATATCGTAGGGGAAGAGCCCGTTGCCGGCCGCATAGGGCGGCGCTGTGTCGATGCACCGGGACGTGCGAATCGAAACGGGCCCGGGAGCCGGTGCATCGCTGCCGGGAACGATCCGGTAGAGTTTTCCGTCACTGATCGAAAGTGAGTAGAGCTCCCGGTCCGCTCCCTCGGCGAGCGATGGAATGAAATGACCGGTGCTGGGCCGGAGAACGGCCAGGATCGGGTGCTCGTCCGCGTCCCGGATCGCAAACAGCGAGCCGGACAGGTCGGCAAAGACGAACTGGCCGTAGAGATCGGGGACGGCACTGCCGCGATAGACATAGCCTCCGGATACCGAGTTCCCGCGCTCTCGCCCGTAGTCGATGACCGGGGGAACGAATTCTCCGGGACTGCAGGATGCATCCGCAGGATAACAGCGGGTGCCTTCGAGCCGTCTCCATCCGTAGTTACCGCCCATGACGACGCGATCGATTTCTTCCCGGGTGCTTTGTCCCACATCGCCTGCCCAGAGATCGCCGGTTTCCGGGTCGAAGCTCCACTGCCAGGGGTTGCGAAAGCCCATGGCATAAATCTCGGGTGCGCCATCGCCGGGATTTGTTCCTTCATCCGCGAACGGGTTGTCGTCCGGGATGGTGTAGGGGGTGCCGCCGTCCACATCGATTCTCAGGAACTTGCCGAGCAGAACCTCCGGGTTCTGGGCGTTGTCATCCGGGTCCCCCCCGTCACCTCCATCACCGATGCCCGCATAGAGATAGCCGTCGGCACCGAAACCCAGTTTGCCGCCATGGTGATTGGTGAAAAGCTTGTCGATATCGAGAATGACCTGTTCCGACGCCGGATTGAGGGTGAGTCCGCCGTCCGTGCTTGTGAACCGGGCGATACGGATCGAATAAGGAGTTGTGATACCGGTCCGGTTATAGGACAAGTAGACATACCCGTTGGTGTCGAAATCGGGGTGGAACGCCATGCCGACGAGACCCATTTCGGCATTGTTGAACAGGACCCGGTCCGTAAGATCGACGACGGTGGCCAGCGTCCCTGCCTCCGCATCGTCGTCAAACCGGCGTATGCGGCCTTCATGTTCGATAACGTACCAATGGGCAGGCGTGCCTGTCCTCCAAATCGCTTGTACCGGGCGGCTGAGCGGAGGCAGTTCAGGGTAGGCGTCTTCGAATTCCACCGCCGTCCCTGCCGCCAGCAGATCCGGAGGTTTGCATTGGGTCGTCAGGGAGAAGGCGGGCGGCAGCAGATCCTCGGGGTCTGCTCCGCCCGTACCCGGTCCGCAGGCGGTGGCAATGCACAGGAGCAGTAGAGCGGCGGCAGGACGCGAGTGGAACACGGTCTTCCTCAGTTCTGCATGAGATTCTTGTAGTAATCCCGGTTCTGGGGATTGTAGGACTTGGGCGCCGGTTCCTTCATGGCGTTGATGATCTCGTCCTTGTTGCGCGAGCGGTTCTCGTCGGCCTTGGGAATCTCGACTTCCGTGTCGAAGGGCGATTCGGCACCGTCCCGGTCACGGCCATTGCCGCGACCGCCGGGGCGCTGTCCGCCCATGCCCATGCCGGAACCCTGCCCGCCGGAGCGGGCCTGCCGCATGCCTTCTTCCATCCGCTGGCGGGCCTCGGAAAGTCCCTGACGGATCGACTGGAGACGGCTGCCGGCAGAAGCGCCAGGGCTTAGGGCCGACTGCGGGCGTCCCTGACCGAGCTGCTGGCCGCTTTCGCCCATCTCGCCGGCGGCGGCCTGCATCTCCGGCCCGCTTTCGCCGGGGATCATCGGGGAGCCCTCGGCAAGCTGCTGAAGTTCTTTCCCGAGCTTGTCCGCTTCCTTCTGGGCGCGGCCCTGCCGTTCGGCGAGCCGTTGGTTCTGGCCGGTGGCGCCCGGCTGGCGGCGCATGTTCTGGCCGGCTTCGGCCAGTTTCTTCTCCAGCATTTTCGCCGCTTCGCTGATCTGCTGCGAAGCCTTTTGGACGTCGGAACGCGGCCCGCTCTCGCCCGGCGTACCGCTCCGTTCCTTCGCCTTTTGGGAGAGGCCCGTGGTTTCGCGTTCGAGCGCTTTCAGGTCCGAGAGCGCCGCGCCCAGGTTGTCGTTGTCGATCTCCCGCCGGGCGCCGTCAGCCTGCCGTGCGGCCCCCGACATGCGGCCGGGAAGCCGCTGCATCTGCCCGGCCTGGATCTCCTGCTGGATCTGCTGCATCTTCTGGAAGTCCCCGGCCATGCGCGCCTGCTGGAGTTCCTGGAACTGGACACGCTCGGCTGCCTGTTGTTTGCGGCTGGCCTCGTCGAGCAGTTTGGAGGCCTGTTCGAGCCCTGCCTTCAGCTTCGCCTGCTCGGCGGCCGAAAGCGGGGGCTTCGTGTCGTCACCACGCTGCTTCTCTATCTCCTTCAGGATTTCCTTCTGTTCCTTCTCGAGAGCGGAAACCTTCTGTTCCAGCTCGGCGACCTTGCCGAGTTCCTTGAAGAACGCCTCTCCGGCAAACGACGAGCGGGCGAGGTCCATGTTGTCAAAGGTTTCGTCGAGTCCGTTCAGATAGTTCTCGAGCGCTTCCATCGACTGGTCGAAATCCTCGCCTGCCAGCTGGTCGGCGAGCTTCTGCATCTCGTCCATGTCCTTGCGCGGCTCGGTCTTGTTCACAAATTCGTCGGGAAGTTCGTCGAGGCGGCGGGCGGCGTCGTTCAGGGTCCGGTTCACGAGGTCTTTCAGCCGGTTCGTGAGCTTTCGGATCTGTTCCAGCAGCTTCTTGTCGCCGGTCTTCTTGTATTCCTCCATCAGCTCCCGGATCCGGTTCTTGAGAGCGTCGATTTCCTCGCGCGGCCGGAGGGCTTCGTCCAGGCGCTGCTTGGACACCAGCATGTCGAGGAACAAAATGTGCTTTTCGAGAGGGGGCACCTGGCCGGTGGCCGTGCCGGTGAGGGCCGTATGTACCGTATCAGGCTGGGTGAATTTCGTGCCGGGAAGCCCGTAGCTGCGCCCGGCGGTTTCAAACCGCTTCGCCTGTTTCGCCAGATCCTTGTGAATGTTCGATAGGGCCTCGGTGGCGTTCTCGTCGGCCAGCGGGTTGGCCCGCATGGCCGTGACGGTTTCGTCGAGGGCGGAGACGACTTCCTCCCCGCGCTTGAACAGGGCGAGGAAATCCTTCACGACCGAGTCGGCGGTGGTATCGCCCGGTTTGGGATAGGTTTCGAGATTGGTGCCCAGCCAGTCGATCATTCCGGCGAGGATCCGCTCCTGATTGTCCAGCAGGGCCAGCAGTTCCCGCTCGTCGGCTCTCAGCAGCAGGCGGGTTTTCGCCGAGGTGCCGGTCTTCGGGCCGGATATGGTGTCGTCGTCTGTCGCTTCGACGAAAATCTCGATCTCGTCCTCTCCGGCAAGGTCGTAACTGCCGAGGTTCAGCTGATAGTCGCCTGACGCGGACGAGGCGTCCGGCTCCAGTGCCTTCAGTTCGATCGTGTCGTCAACGATCCGGCCCGTGATCCGGAGGACCAGCTTCGTCAGGGCGTGGTCGTCGGACGCGTGATACCTCACGGCAATCAGGTCGCCGGGTTTCGTTTTCCGTTCTCCGGCGGGTTCGTTCAGCTCGGCCCTTGGAGCGAGGTCGTCCGTCACCGTGAGGCGGAACGGCTGCGTGCGGCTTTCGCCGAACCTCCAGGGCCGCTTGTAATAGACGTATAGGAGCCCCGACGTGCCGAGAGTGAACTCGGCCTTCATCTCCTTGTCACCCGTCACGGTCAGCTGCGGCGCGCCTTTCGAGGCGAGGCTCGAACCGCCCTCCGCGAATTCGAACCGGGCTTTCCCGACCTTTTCAAGTGTCCGGATGCTGAGAATGGCTTTGGTCCCACGGATCGCCTCGATGGTGCCGTCGGTGGCTTCGATCGTGGCAGGGGGCAGCTTCAGGTAGTCCGGATAGTGCAGTTCGACACTGACGCCGGCGATTCTGGCCTTGTCATAGTTCTTGCCGGACTCCTGGAAAGCGATCCTGATCTCGGCCCACGCCTGCTGGGGCGTCAGGATGGCCGTCAGGGCGCGCTTCGCCTGAAAGCTGTTGATCCCGGCGAGGAGTCCGAGGACTGCAAGCGGGAGGAGCATGCCGAGGGCGAATCTGCCCACGGGCCGCCACCGGTTCAGGCGCCCGATGCGCAGCGAAAGGGATGCCGCCACCGCCCGTTCGGCCTCGGCCCGGGCGAGTTCAATGGCCGTGCCTGGCGGCGGCTGGAGATCGCCTGTGAGCCACTCGTGAAACTCGACGAAGTTGCTGAACGCCCCGTTCAGTTCCGGGTGGCGCGCCTCGATCTCGCGGGCGGCTTCACGGTCGGAGATGAACCGGAAGAGGAAAAACCACAGGGCCAACAGGACGGAAAGTCCCGCGACCAGCCAGGTGGAGAGCACAAGCACGGGGAGTCCCAGCCGGGTATCCCGTGCGAACGGATAGAAAATCAGGAGCCCCGTTCCAGCCGCGCCCGCGCCGTAGATCATGGCGATCAGCGTACGAACGAGCCCGGCGCCACGGAGCCGCCACCGCGCCTCGTGAAGCCGCCTGCGGACAGGCCACGGGTCGGGGGCGGGCCCCGCTGGCGACGGAGCCCTGGTCGTTTTGATGGAAAGCCGGAACGCCATAAACCTTCAGTGTGACCGTTTCTTCGTCTTCTGGCGAACATCCGGGCGGTAAAGCCCCCGGCGCCGGATCTCCCGGATGACGGCCGCCGGGAGCCATGTGCCGGCCGGTTTCCCCGATCTCAGCGCGGCGCGGATGGCGGTCGAGGAGATATCGCCAAATTCCACTTCACTGACCCAGCGGGGGCCGCGGTTCCTGTAGCCCGGCCGGCGGAAATAGACCACCTCGGCCAGCCGTTCGATCTCGGAGAACCGGTACCACCGGCTGCGCTCATCGTATACATCCGCCCCGAAGGCGAGGGTGAAGCGGGTGCCGGGGTGTCTTTTCTTCAAGGCGATCAGCGTGTTCAGGGTGCGTGCGGGCCTGGGAAGCCGGTTCTCGATCGTCAGCACCCGCACCTTGCGCATGAAACCGAACGCTGCCCGGCACAGGGCCACCCGGTCGGCGAACGGAGCCATGTCTTTGCCGAAGGCGTGCTCGGGGCAGGGGATCACCCACACCTCGTCCCAGGGGCCCGAGGCAAGCTGGGCCACGGCAAGGACATGGGCGAAGTGGGGCGGATCGAAGCTGCCGCCGAACAGCACGACGTCGCGCGCTCTGGTCCTGATCTTCTTCATGCCTGCACCGGGGCGACGCCGAGGTATCTCGGCCGGACGTCGCCCCGTTCCGTGAACCGGCCCTCCTGGGTGCGACGGTAAACCAGCGTGGAGAGGGCTTCCAGTTGGGGGGCTTCGAGGTCGGCAGTCCGGGGGCCGAAGACTTCCCCATTGCGGGAGCCCCAGGCCCGTCCAGCGTAGAGGAGCCCGGGCCGGTCCAGCAGCGTTTTCAGATGCTCCACCGGATAAACGCCTTCGGCGAGTCCTGCCGATCCGTCTTCGTTCCACAGGGCGGCATAGAAGTAACTGATCCGGGCGTCCTCGAGGCAGAGCACCGGCCGGTTTCTCCCGCGCAGGGATTCGGAAAGAGCATCGAATGTCCCGACTCCGATGAGCTTGATCCCCAGCGCCGCTTCCAGTCCCAGGGCAGTGGAGAGCCCAATCCGAAGGCCGGTGAAACTGCCGGGCCCGTCGACGTAGCCGACGCATCCGAGGCTCCGCGGAGTCCAGCCGGCTCCGGCCAGAAGATCGCCGGTCCTGGCCAGCAATTGCTCCGAGGTGCGGCCCGTACCCGTATCCTGATAGCGGCCTACGATCCGTTCTCCATCGGCGAGACCGACAGAGAAGTTCCGGCCCGAAGTGTCGAACAGCAGTGTTTTCAGTTGATGAAGTTCCGCACGATGTCGTTGTAGAGGGCGATCACCATCATGCCGAGGATAAACACGAGGCCGAAACCCTGCATCACTTCCCGGACGCGGAGGCTCACGGGCTTCCGGTTCACGGCCTCCACGAGGAACATCAGGATATGGCCGCCGTCCAGCACCGGGATCGGGAACAGGTTCACGATGCCGAGATTCACGCTGATGAGCCCCACGAGCCGGACTACCTGACCGAGGCTCTGTTCGGCCTGATGGCCGATCTGCTTCACGATCTCGATCGGTCCGCCCATTTCTTTCGCCGAACGCTGGGCGGTGATCATCTGGTAGAACACTCGCGGGATAAACGCGGAGAGGTAACCCACCTGGTGGATCGAGCTTTCGAGGGCGGGTCCGAAAGACATGGGCGGACCCTGTTCGAACTTCGAGGGGTCGGGTTCGACGCCGATCAGATAAGGCACCGGCACGGGTTTGCCGTCCGGCCCCGTGGTTTCCTTCATCCCTTCAGGCTGACGGGGCGTGGCGGTGAGGTTGAGCGAGTCCGTTCCACGGCTGACGGTAAACCGGAGTTCACGCCCTCCGGAGGTCCGGACGATGGTGGCCATCTCGAAGAAATACCGGACCGGTTTGCCGTCGACAGCGGTGACCGTATCGCCCGCCCGGAACCCGGCGGTTTCGGCAGCCGACCCCGGCATCACGCGGCCCACACGGGCTTCGAACGGCTGGTAGATACCCAGCCAGCCGAACTGGCCGGCATCGTCGGCAGGCGGGATTTCCGGTTTTCTGACGGTGAACTCCATCCTCTGTCCATCGCGTTCGATCACGATGGGCACCGGGCCGGCGGACGCTTTCTCGGCTCCGAGAAGAAGCTCCTCGAAATTCTTCGGCTCCACGCTGCCGATCTGCAGCACCCGGTCACCGGTCTGGATCCCGGCGGACTGGGCGGGTGAATCTGTGGCAATACCCCCGGCAACGGGGACCGGGAGGCTCACGCTCATGTGGTAGAAGAGGAACAGGATGACAGCGAAGCCGAGGTTGAAAGCGGGGCCCGCGACAGCGATCAGGATGCGCTGCGGGATGGGCTTCTTGAGGAAGCTTCGGGCTGGATCGGGCGGTTCGGCCGGAGGAACGTCTCCTTCCGCCTTTTCATCCTTCTTCTGGAAGCCGGCGGATTCGAGACTTTTGGCCTCGCCGCCCTCGAACTCTTCGTAGGCGTCTCCGTGCATTTTCACATAGCCGCCGAGTGGTACGACACACAGGGCGTACTCGGTTTCACCCCAGGTAAAGCCGAGCAGCCTCGGGCCGAAGCCAATAGCGAATCGCTCGACTTTCACATTGCACCACTTGGCCGCGAGGAAATGTCCCAGCTCGTGGATGAATATCAGGAACCCGATGGCGAGAACGCCGATCAATATGGACTGAATCGTCATGGGGGCAGTCTAGCCATGGCCCCGGTCGTGTCCAAGGAGAATTGCGGACCGAAAGGGCAGGAACATCTGCAATATCAGCAGGTTAATGGCTGTGGATGAGCGGAAATTAATCGCCGGAGGCGCTTTCAGAACGCTTTCCGAGGATAACCGCCATGGCGATGCCGGCAATCAGGGCGAGCCAGCCAGTGGTGGCGATCAGGGTGTCCGCACTCTTCAGGATGACGGCGGCACGGTCTCGGGTCGGGTCGGAACCTGCGGAGCCGGAGAGGCCGCCGAACGCCCGAACGATATCCAGAGGCGCCGTGAACACGGAGCCGATGGCATCCACCATCGCCCCCGCTCTTGTTACCGGTACCGAGAGATAACGGGATGGGTCCAGGGCGACGCCGATAATCTTCTTCTTGAGCGGTTGCCCGTCCGGTCCCAGAAACGGCTGGCCGCCGGGGCCGCGAAGTTCGACTTCAACCGGTGTTACCGTGACGGTGAACTCGCGGCCGGCCCGGAGCACCCGGAGTTCCACCGGCCCTTCGGCTTTTGCCGTTGCCTGGGAGAGGACAGAGAAAAACTGCACTTCCTGACCGTTGACTGAAAGGATCTCGTCGCCCGGCTGGAGGCCCGCGAGTTCCGCCGGGTTCCGCGGCGCGAGAGCTCCGATCACGGGCCGGTGGGGTGGATCGATGCCGGTCCAGTAACCGCCTGTATCTTCGGTGCCGGGCACGCGTGCCGGGCGCGTGAGGGTCGCCCGGCCCATGGGATTCCCCTCGCGGTAAGTGGTCAGGTAGATCGCCTCTCCGACGGAGGTTTCTTCCGCGGCGGCAACCAGATCCTCAAAGCTCCCGATTTCGTTGCCGTTCACGGCGGCGATGGCGTCGCCGGGCAGGAGTCCCGCCTTTTCAGCGGGGCTTTCCGGAACCACGCCGCCCACGATGGCTGCGGGCGGTACGAAGGCATAGGCGGTGAACCAGAAGCCGAGAAACGACAGGAAGAGCAGCGACACACCGGCGGCGATTCCTGACCATCTCAGCATGGTTGAAGTCTAGCCGCTGAAGTCCGGCAGGAAAGCGGCGGCGGGAAATTTCCGCAAGCGGTTATTTAGCCCGAAGGGAAGGGGAAAATCCTGACTCGGCCCTTGCATCCAGGATTTCTCGGATCTTCCGGGCGAGGATGTCATTCGATACCGGTTTCTGGAGGAAGTGGGTTTCGCCGTGGGCGACGCCGTGCTGGAGCACGATGCTGTTCGTGTAGCCCGAAACGAACAATACGTCCGTTCCAGGCCGTGTTTCTCGCAGCTTTTCGGCGAGCTGGGGGCCAGTGATCCCCGGCATGACCACATCCGTGAGCAGGAGGTCGATACGGCTCTTGTGCCCGGCGGCCAGCGCGAGAGCTTCTTCCCCGGAAGCAGCGGAGAGAACTCCGTAGCCCAGCATGGCAAGGGTCCGGCCGTTGACCATCCGGAGCGAATCCTCGTCCTCGACCAGAAGGATCTGCTCGCCCGGGCGTGCCCTGGGGAGCTCGGGTTCTTTCGTCTGAGAAAGCTCGATCGGTACCGGCCGCTCCGCCACTGCCGGGAAATAAAGGTCGAACCGTGTTCCGGTTCCCCATTGGGTCTGGACGTCGATCACGCCGCCGTTCTGCTGAACGATACCGAGGACCGAGGCGAGGCCGAGCCCGGTTCCCTTGCCGACGCCCTTGGTCGTGAAAAACGGCTCGAAAATTCTGGGCAGGACGTCAGGGTGAATTCCGGTACCGGTGTCCGAGACGGAGACTCTTACGTGATAACCGGACAGCCGCTGCCCGCGGCCGAGAATTCGTGCATCGGGTCCTGAAAGCTGCGCATAAACTGTCAGCGTTCCGCCGGACGGCATGGCGTCCACCGCGTTCACCATCAGGTTCACGATGGCTTGTTCCATCTGGCTGACCGACACCCGGATCGCGGGCAGGCCGGAATCGATCCGGGTCACGAGCCGGACGCGCTCCCCCACGAGCCGTTCCAGCATGGGGACGAGGCGGCTGAGCAGTTCTGCAGGGTCGACGACGCGGGTCTCGATGACTTCCCGGCGGGCGAAGGCCAGAAGCTGCTGAGTCAGTTTCGCTCCGCGGGCTCCCGCTTTCAGGATTCCGTCGATATCGGGATACAGGGGGTTCGATGGCGCGACCTCCATGCGGAGGATTTCTCCGTGCCCCAGGATCACGTTCAACAGGTTGTTGAAGTCGTGGGCAACGCCGCCCACGAGCTGGCCCATGGCTTCCATGCGCTGGGCTTCGGCCAGCTGTTCGCCGATCCGCTTTCGGTCGGTGACGTCGTAGGTGACGAGCACCACCCGGTCGACGGCTCCTCCGGCGCCGATGAGCGGAGAGGTGTGGCATTCGAACCACTGGTCGGCCCGGTCCCGTTTCAGGGCGTATTCGAACCGCTGGGGCTGGCGCAGCACCACGGTCCGGCGGATGCCGTCCATGACGGTCGAGGCCGCCGTGCCGCCGAGAAGATCGTTCACATGCTTCCCGATGAACTGCCCGGGGTCGGGGCCTTCCGGGGAGATCTCGCCCGACACCAGCTCGAACCGGCCTTCGGCCGAAACGACATACGACTGGCCGGGAAGGGCACGTACAAGGGCGGAAAGCTTCTGCTCGGTCTGCTTGAGATCGCTGGTCTCGATGGCGAGCGAGAGCAGGTCCGCGAGCGAACCGGCGTAGTTCTCCTCGTCCAGCTCCCAGTGACGGGTTGGCCCCATGTGATCGTGGCACAGGACGCCGATGACTTTGCCGTGAAGCCGGATCGGAGCGTCCAGGATTGATTTTACATTCGCCGGTTTCAGGTAACTGCCGAGAAGCTCGCGGCTTCTGGGGTCGGCCGCAGCGTCGCCGGCGGCGATGGCCCGGTTGCCCTCGAGGGCACGGGCATAGGCGGGAATATCGGCGATCCGGAGGCTTCCGCCAGTCTCCATCCGGCCGTCCTGGCTCCAGTACATGCAGGCGCAGTCGATCTGCTGGCCGGAAGGGTCCTTCAGCCAGACGCTGACCCGGTCCACCTGCATGGTCTCCGCTGCGGCGATGGCCACGCGCTCATAGGTTTTCTGGATATCGTCCTCAATGGCCGAACGGCTGGCCAGCCGGACGAGGGTGTTCTGCTGCCGGCGGAGCCGTTCCTCGCGCTGGCGCGCCCGCTGCTCGCGGCGGATGCGGCTGAAGGCGCCGCCCACCGTAGCCGCGACGGTAAAAAGGACGGCCTTCTCGTTCCGGGTCCATTCCCGCTCCCTTGAACAGGAATCGAAACCGATCAACCCATAGAGGGCATCGTCGGAAAACACCGGCACCAGAATGAATGAACGGTTGCCGCTGGCCTGGACGAACCGCCTGATGGGGCTGTCTTTCAGCTCCCGCAGATGGTGCGCAACCGGTTGGCCCAGCCGGAAACGCTCTATCCAGTCACCATAACCGGCCCGGTCCAGCGAAAACCGGTCGAATCCTGGCTGGCTGATTTGTGACGCGATTCCTTCCCGGCACCATTCGTATTTTTCGCGAAGCAGTATTTCGTTTCCGGTGCCGGCGTAAAACTCGTAAATATAGGCCCGGTCCACATCCGTGGCGCGGCCCAGACGTGCCAGTGCCTCGCGAGTCGCTTCGTCAGGGTCCCTCATCGTGAGAAAGCAGTTGGCCGCACCGGCGGCCGCTTCCAGCAGGGCGTCCCGCCGCCGGAGCGAATCCTCGCTCTTCACCCGGTCGGTGACGTCCATGCAGAGCGATGTGACCCCGAGGATTCGTCCGTCCGGGCTCACCAGCGGCGTGTTGTACCAGTCGCAAAGAATCGTCCGCCCGTCACTGGTCAGGTTCTCATTGGTGCTCCGGAACCCGCTCGTTCCTTTCAGGAGACCTTCCCACACAGTGGCGACAGCCTGTTGCGCGGACGGTGGAATAATTCTCGCCGAGCTTTTCCCCATCATTTCGGAGGCTTTCCAGCCAAAAATACGCTCGGCCGCCTCGTTCCACTCGGTAACCTCAAACCGGTCATTCCAGCCGATGACGGCGAGCGGCGATTTCTGGATAAACAGCGACAGGCGTGCCTGCGAATCCCGGTAGGCCTGGTCTGCCTCGCGGCGAGCGGTGATGTCTTCGTGGGTGATGAACAGGACAGGCCGCCCGGTGTCGTCGAACCGGATCGTGCGGATCTGGTGCCAGCGTATAGCCCCAGCCACCCGGATCCGGTATTCCGCCGTGGCGACATGATCCGTGCCGGATGCGACTTTCTCGAGCTGCCGGGCGAAGGAATTCCGGTAATTCTCACCCGTGATGCAGGGTATGACCCGTTCGGGGTAACTGTCGGAGGATTTGGCCGCCTCGAGCTGGCGCGCCAGTTCGGTCCAGGCTCCATTGCAGGTGAGTATGCGGCCTTCGGGCGTCGTCACGACGACCGGCTCCGGCAGCACACCGATAACGGAGGCGAAAAAATCCTGGCTGTTGACCGTCTGCACTGCCCCTGCGGCCTCCCGAAGCCGCTCCCCCCTGTTGCAGATTCCGCCGCGCTCCCGGCCCCCCGAAGGAGGTATGGATGCCCGGTCTTACGGACCTTTGGAGCTTACGCCGTTCGGGCCCCGGTGGCCAGACGCTTTGCGGCATGAAGAGGCGTCAGTCAGCCGTCGTGGATATCCATCCGCTGATGGAAGGACTGCGGCGGTCCAGGTATCCGTTCAGCTCCAGCAGGTCGAGGGCCTCAATAAGCGACCGGCCCATCCCTTTCTCCTGGGCGCGGGCGGCGACCCGGACGGCCCGGTCGATCAGAAGGCCCTCGCCGTCGGGGGCAGGAAGGACCACGGCTTTCGAGAGCAGCCCCCGGACCCTGAGGAGATGCGGCCGGCCGGCCGGAGAGCCGGGTTCGCTGCGGGGACGGGTCCAGCTTCGTGCCGAGGCAAGCAACGGTTTCATCAGTTCCGAAGTGACGGCCCACTGCCGCCACACCTTTTCCTTGCGGCCGATGTGATCCAGCAGCGGACCCGCTGACCGGAATGCCCGGAGGAACGGCGTGGGGGATTCGGGGGCCGGAGCCCTGAAGGCATTCCGCAGGATCCAGTCGAGGGAGCGCCCGCTGGCCGAGTTGATGGCGAGATACTTCCGGCCGGTTTCGAAGGCGTTGTCGAACAGGCCCGATCTCTCGAACCGCGAGGCAAGTTCCGGAAGGTTATCGAGCACGGGGGAGTTCTTCTCCGTCCGCACCGGGAACGCCTCGACGAGTGCAACGAAGTCGCCGTTGTCCCGGTTGCCGTCGAGGAGGGCCGCGAGCTGCCGGGTTCCGGTGGCTTCCGGATCGGCGGCGAGCCACCGGGCGAAGATGAGGTCCGGCCGTCCGAGGCCTGCACGGCTTTCTCCTCCGGCGATGCGCCGGGCGATGTGTCCCATGGCTCTGGCCGTCTGCGGGATTCGTGAGGAACCGAACAGGGGCTGGAACCGGTCGGCGAGGTCGGCCCCGGCGACATGGCCGTCCGGACGCCGGGCCAGGAATACGGCACCGGATTTCAGGGAGTGATCGAAGGCCGTGTCCCCGTTTCCGCTCACGAGCTTCCACGATTTCTGCCGGACCATGAACTCGTAGAGATCCTCCGCCCGATCGGTCTTGTAGAGCGTCGCGAGAAACGGGATCGCGGGCTGAAGAACGCCCGAGTCCGAGATCGCCGTGAGCATCCGAACGGCGCCGTTGTGCTGCTTCCTCAGCACCATGCGGCGGCCCAGCTTGAGCAGGTCCGGAAGCAATGGATGATTCAGGTTCGCTTCCAGCACGTCGGCGTCCGAGAGCAGATCCTTAACAATCTCGGGCTCGCAGAACATGTCCCCCATGCGCAGGATCTGGATGACCTTCGGCATGAGCCGCGCGAGCTGGATCACGGTCTCGGGCTCGAAATGGGTGCTGGCCTCGAACATCTCGGTCACGAGGTTGTCCGTCGGGAATAGCTGCGGGAGTCCCGGCACGTTCAGCGGCACGACCTTAGTGGTAAACGGAACCGGGGCTCCGCAGTTCAGGGGCGAGTTGGCGATGGTAAACAGGCGCATGAGCCGTTCGGCGTCCGTCGAGACGTTCTCCCGGAACGGGTCGGCCGGGCGGCCTTCCTTTCGGGAGCTCTGCCAGAACACACGGCCCAGCATCCGGCGGTCGTTCGGATTGATGCCGGCAAAGAAAGTCAGGAAATCCTGGACGGAGGAAATGCCATCCTCGCCCGGCTGGAACAGTTCCCCGGCCGCCTCGAGGACCGAACCCGCATAGGTGCGGCCGGGGCTGCGGCGGTCCGCGGCCCAGAGCCGGGAGAGTGCTTTCACAGAGCTTGCAAGTACCGGGCTTCCGGAATCGCGGGGGTCTGGCTCCAGGGAGACATCCGAAAGGGTTTTCATCAGCTGGTAGAAATCCCCCCGCTCGATGCTCCGGCGAATCCATTCGTTATTAGCTTCGAGGTGCGGGGTATCGAGCGCACGTCCCAGGGCCCGGAGCAGGTCCGGGTCGAAAGCGAGGCCGATAATTTCCCCGGCCAGCTCGCGGAAGGCTTCCCGGTCCCTGGCATCGGGGAGTTTGCCGACCGCTTCGAGATAGGTGGCGACAAGGAGCGGTACCGGCGCACCGGTGTCGGTCCCCAGCAGCCGCCGGTAGACCGGCTCCAGCCGCTCGAAGGCACTCCGGCCATCCGAACCGGGTTTTGCGAGCGCCCGGCCGGTCTGGTCCAGCTCGACGGCGAACCGGCCCCGGGACGCGGCAGCGCTCCGGCTCCAGAATTCCTGCCACACGCCGTCTCCGTTGCCCGTGACGCTGGCGATTACGGCGGGGAGAAGATCGAGCACCGTGCGTCCCTTGCCGATATCTGCGGCCAGCAGCCGGTCCAGTGCCGTAACTTCGCGGCTCGTGCGGGGCAGCAGGCCGTCCAGCGCCAGCGTGAACTCGGCCACGGGAGCGCGGCGGCCGTTACCCGCGGCGAGCAGCGGGATCATCAACTGCTCCACCTCGTCCCAGTGCCCCTGCCTGTGGAAGCCGAGCACCGCTCGCAACAGACCGGCGAGTTCCCCAGAGCGTGCCTGCTCGGCGGCGACGGTTTTCAGCTCCGAAAAGTCAGGACCGAGCGACGGATAGAACGCCTCCGCTGCGTCAGCGAGAAGCATCAGATTGCCAATGGTGAGATCGGCCAGGACGCCCGATTCCACGAGTTCGGAGAGCATCGGCTGGAGGAGATCGCGCCGGAGCGGAGCTTGCGCCGCCACACGCGGGTCTTCCCCTCGCCGGAATGCAAATGGCTTCGCCGTGAGCGTGAACCGGCGGCAGTCGGTGGCGCGGTTCCGGGCGGCGTCCGCGGCTTCAGCGCAGATCACCTGCGTCTTCAGAGTGTCCGGACCGGCCTTCAGGGGGTTCGCCGGGTCAAAAGGCCTGCCGTTAAGCGTCCAGCTCGTATTTACCGGCGTAGAGTCCTTTACGGAAACCTTCGGTGAGTAGGCCGCAAGGGTATCTCCGTCCGAGAGGTTCTCGATCCTGACCTCGGGCGGAGTCCGGTCGACGGTAAACTGGCGCTCCAGGGTGAACCGGTCGCCGCTTGCGGCACTTGCCGTGACCGTCAGGCGGTTTACTCCATCCTGAAGTGCGGCAGGGGGAAGCTCGCCGTCGAGACCCGCTTGGTTTTCCTGGGGGAGCGGAGCGGCATCGAGGAGCGGAAGGCCGTTCAGGACGACCGTGAGGGCTTCGCCTTCCATGCGGGGCAGCAGGAAGGGCACCCGGCCGCCATAGATCGCGTTATCGGCAGGTTGCCGAAGGTCCAGCAGCGGGGCCGGCCGGCTTTTCGCCTCGAAGCCGGTGACACGAAGAAACAGTTTCGGATCGCTCTCCACTTTCGCGGTGACGGTGCTCGTCGAGGTATTTCCGGCTCCATCAGTGGCCGTCACCGTCAGATCATGTTTGCCCGGCGTCAGCGTGAGTGTCCGGGAAAAAAGTCCGGCAACCTGCCTGGCAGGCACACCGTTTACGATTACGGCAGCACCGGGCTCAGTCGTCCCCGCGACGGCGAACGTGGGGAGTAGTGTCTCCAGGCCGGCGGGGGCGTGGAGATGGATGACGGGGGCCGTGCGGTCGATGACAACCTGAACGGCGGCGGCGCTTTCGTTGCCCGCCCGGTCCCAAGCACGGGCGGCCACTGTGTGCGTGCCTTCCGGGAGATTCGGCAATTCCACAGTTCCTGAAGAACCATTGATGGTCCCTTCCGCACCGTTTCCGGCAAGACGCATGAGCGGTTCGTCAGCTTCGCACCGGATGGAAGGCTTTCCGGTTGCACTGCCAGTGCAGGAAATTTCCGGAGGCTTCGTATCGAATGTGACGGTCCGGGTCAGGGCCGTCGACTGACCGGCAGGATCGGTGGCAGTCAGTGAGACCTCATTAAGTCCCTGTAGGAGCGTCAGCTGAAGTTCGGCCGAGCGGCGGTCCGGGCCCAGCGGAACTGCCGCCCCGGAAAGCTCCAGGCTCTCCAGCGGTTCCGAAGAACGGACTCTGAGAGAAAGAACCGCGTCTCGGTTGAACTCCGCCAGACCTTCGATCTCGATGGCCGGAGGCGTACGGTCGAGCAGGAGCACTGCCGTCTTTTCGTACACGATCCCGGAACCGGTCACGGCCTCGAACCTCAGCACATTGGGGAGGTCCGGCGTGAGCAGGGCCGTATAGCGGAAACGGAACTGATCGAGCGGTACTGGCTCGCCATTCACCGTGAGGGTCTTCACGGCTCCAGCCACCGTTCCTTCGAGGTTTACCGACGGCTCCGTGACCAGCTTTGGACCTTCGGGAAAATCCCCGAGAATAGCCCGGTCGGGGGGCACGTTCCGCAGAGGGATCTTCCGGGTGGCCGTCCGTCCGTCAGGAGCAGCGACCTTGACGATCAGTTCCGAACTGCCCGGCGGGCAGGCGATCGTCCCCACGAACTGGCCGTCCGGAAAGAGGGCAGCTTCGGTGGAAATCCCGGCCAGTTCGAGCCTGACGGCCGCCGCGTTTCCGGCGGTTCCCGCCACGGTGAGAACGGCGACGTCGAGCGAACCCTCGCCAGTGGGTACAACGACCTGGAGGGGGAGTTCCTTCGGGAGAGCTGCCGCCGTATCCGGGACTGCGGTGGCTGACTCCGGCGGCGGCACCGGTGCGGCTGATGCGCAGGCGGAAAGTGCGGCGCAGAGAAACAATGCGGACAGGCGGCTCAACGGGCACTCTCCCGGCGGGGATTTTTCGGCGAGCTGCTTCCCGTGCTGCCGAGCGATTCTTTAAGCAGGTCGAGCAGCCGCTGCACGCCTTGGTCTCCCCGTTTCTTCCGGATCGCCACGCCCGCATCCAGAAGGGTTCCGGCCAGTCCGTTCCGTATGCCTTCCATCGAAACAAGTCCGGCGTCGGCCGTGAGCGGTCGGCCCGACACAGGATTCCGGTAGGCGCCCCAGCGGGCGAGCACCACCGCCGCCCGCGTGAAGTCAGATGCACCTGAGGCATCCGGTTTCAGGACGGCGAGGAAAAATTCCCGCTGGATGACGATCCGCTGCTCAGTCTGCCATGAAAGCGCCTTGCGGAATACGGAGGCTTCCCGGAGCAGGCCGCGGGCGAGCGGTTCTAACCCGGCAAGCAGCGGCCCCTTGCCGGCGGACAGTTCGACGGCGAGTTTCGACAGCACGCGAATTTTTTGCTCGTGCTCAAGAGCCGCCACGGCAATGGGGGCGGAATCGAGCGCGTCGCGGAGGATCCCTCCGCCGCCCGCGACGAGAGGGACGAGCGGTTTCGCCGGTTCGGCACTGAAGGCCCTCAGCACAGGTGTGAGGATGCGGAGATCGCCATTCTGCGTCCGGCTGTCCATCAGTGCGGAAAGGGCCTTCACCGACGGGGCTCCGGTGTCACAGGCGAGCCAGATTTTCGCTGCCCTTAGCAGAGGCTCCGGATCATTGGCGGTCATATGCCGGGCAAAGTCCCGGACCTGGGCAACGAGAATCGCACGGTCCTCCCGCGGCGACAGAAACTCGCGGACCACATCAAACAATGGCGAGATTGTCGCCTTCGTGCCGGTGATAGTGAGCTGGTAGTCGAAATAATCGAGCAGTTCGTCGGCGAGCGACTGTTTGAGGCCGTTCGGACGCGGTTCGGAGGGCACATCATCGAGCCGGTTGACCGTGAACAGGGTGAGCGCCGAGAGCTTGAGGAAATCGAGGCCCGAGAGGCCCGGTGCGTGGCTTTCGTCACCATCGCCGGCCGTCGCGGTCTTCCAGGTATCCGGATCGACGCGGACCCGACGGTCGGTCCCCGCAAAGAAATCCGCATAGTCGAGCACGGTTTCGCGCACGGCACCCGTCCCGATTCCGGCGACGAGGGCTCTCTGGATCTGGGGGAGCCGCCCGTAGGCAAGAGATTTCGAGAGGAAATCCTGCGTGGCGGGCTCATCAAGCTGCTGCGCTGCCCACTGGAGTGACGCCACGGCGAGTTCCGGCTGGGCCGCATGGGCGGAGTAGTTCTCAAGCCAGGCCGCGGCCTCGGCGAGGACCGGGCGGTTTTCGCCGGAGAGGAAACACAGCATAGGAGGAATTGCCTTGCGGGGTTCTTCAAGACCGAGCGCCGGGCCGCTTCCGGTGGTGACGAACCGGGCGGCGCGGGGAAAGAGTCCGCGTTCTACGGCCCCAAGAGCGATCCGGTCGATGGAGGCCCACGTCTCCGGCGGCAGCCCGGCGAGACGCCGTGCGCCTTTGGCGGCTACGGCAGGTTCTCCTGCGGCCATAACGTCACTGAAAAGCGCACCGAGCTGCGGGATCCCGGCCCGTTCGGCGGCTGAGGGGACGAGTGACAACCGTTCCAGATTCGAGGCGGCGGAGCCGGGATTTTCTGCGGCCCGGACGAAAGCGTCGAGCAGGGGAACCACTTCGCTGCCCTCGTGAAGGGTCAGGAGATCGGACAGCGCGGCGGCGGACTCGGGGCGCGAGAGCATGCGCCTTGCGGCGGCAACGGCCGGGTCGATCAACGCCGGGTGTTGCGTTTCCGGAACCAGCACCCGGATACCGGACCAGAGTGTTGCGAGTGAGCGTGCGGCGAGGGGTTCCAGCAGCGCGGCGTCGTCAAGATCACGGGCAAGCGAGCGGTAGCGGTCCTGAGCGAAGGCTGGAGCCGCACCCAGAATCGTCAGTAACAGGAGGAGCAGCGGGCCCGGCCGCGTCACGATCCGGGTTTCACCTTGCCGGTCAGCCTGAGCAGTTCGGCCTGCTGGGTTTCGAGCTTCGCTTCCAGCTCCCGGACCCGTGCCGAACCGCCGTCCGGCAGCTTGGCCGTGACCTGCTCGATCATCTGCGGCAGTTTGTCGTAAAGACCGTCGAACATGGACCGGGTGGGCATCGGGAGCACTTCAACGCCGTTTTCGTTCATGACGAGGAAACCGCGGGTTTCCACGCGGACCCCGCCGCCCACGCCGCCAAACCCCATGTTCCCCTCGCCGACGGTTTGGGACAGCTCGCTGGAGCCCTTGCCCCAGCTGTCGCCGCCGGCGCCGCCGAGACCGAAGCTGATGGTGTTGATGGGGATAACGGTTTTCCCGTTCTGACGGATCGGCTCCCCGACGGTGTGGGAACCTTCCGCGATCGACTTGATCCGTTCGATGATCGACTCAAGCAGCGATTCGATTCCGAAGAACTTGCCTTCCATGGGTCGTCTCCTTGTTCTGGTTTTCAGGTTCGTTGATGCGGGGGAACATCCACCGCCAGTTGAAACGGATGACTGCAGGGTGCAGCGAGAACCGGAACCACGGAATGAGCACCCTGAAGGCCCGGAAGCCTGCGGCGATTTCGGCGTCGAGATCGACCCCCGCCCGGTCGAACATGGGCAGTACGGCGGCATCGATGCGTTCGTTTCGCGGAAGGGCCAGCGTGAGTGGATACAGCACAGCTGCCGCCTGCCCGGTCATCGCGGGATCGGGGAAGCCGATACCCGCCCTGACGAACAGCCGGGCGATATCGATGCGTCTGGCCACCCGGCGGACGAACAGCGAAGCGTGGACGTTCGCTTCCGGGCCCTCTTTCACCAGCAGGATCATCCGTGCGCGGAAACGCCGGGGATCGGGTTCACGGCGGTTCGCCGATTTCCACTCCAGCCGGGACTTGCCGAAGATGATGATCTTGTAACCCCGTCCGGCCGGGGTTCCCCTCATGGCAAATCCAAGATTGCGCCCCCGGCCGAAAAATACCGCGAGCTGCCATGCGTAGTCCGTGTCGCGGGCGATGACGGAGAATACGGCCCGCTGATAGACGGCCAGCCACCAGACGGCGACCAGGCTGCCCAGAAACCCAAATCCGAGGGAGACGTAGGCGACGACGAGGAGCCGCCGGGAGGGCGACTCGATCCAGCGCAGGATTTCCTCCCACCAGAGCATCAGGCGGGTTCCTCTTCCGGCGCGGCCGTCGTATTCACGATACGGGCCCGAGCGATGGTGGCGACTTCGGGAAACTGGGCCAGCATTCCGTCGAGGAGTGCATGATTCACGCCCTCGCGGAGCGTACCGGCGATCTGCGCGGCTCCGCGGGCAGCGAGGGTGAGACCCACCATGCCCTGCGTGACTGCCTGCGCGGCGCGTGCGGCAGCTGCGGCCGCGCCGCCCACGACGATCCGGTCTTCCCATTCGCGGCGGAGCTTCGCCCGGCGGCGCTCACGGGCCTCGACGGACTCGAACGCCGACCGCAGCGGGCTCCGGCGGGCCGGCTGATGCGGTTTCTCCGACAGCCGGCGCAGGCCGTTCTCGACGTTCCGGTAAGCTTCGACTTCCCGGTCCCATGAAGCCGGAGCGCCGCCCCTGATCTCGTCCACGAGACGGCGGCGGTCCGGCGTGATGTCGAAGGCGGCCATCTCCTGCAGGAGCCGTTCGCGCTCCAGGCTGTCCAGTTTCTTCTTCATGATTGTTCTCCCAGGCGGGTCTTGAGCGCCCGGCGGGCGCGGAACAGGTAGGTTTTCACGGTATTCAGCGGAATCTGCAGCGTCGCGGCGATTTCCTCGTAGTCCAGTTCTTCGGCGTAACGGAGCATGAGCACGGTCCGGTAGTTCACCGGAAGTCCCAGTACCGCCCGCTCGAGGTCGATTCGCAGGCCGGGGTCGCCGCTGGCGGAGGGGAGTTCTTCCGGTGCATGAACGGAGGGGCCGCGGCGCATTTCGCTCCGGAGCGAATCGATCAGCAGGTTCGAGGCGATCCGGTAGAAATACGGTTTGAACGGCCTTGCGGGGTCGGCCCGGTCGATCGTTTCGATGATCCGTACGAATACTTCCTGACAGAGGTCGTGAACGTCGGCCCGGCGCCGGGGGCCCAGCATCCGCCCGGCGAACCGGAGGAGCGGGGCTTCGTATGGAGCCAGGAGTTCGCGGAGCGCCGTCCGGTCGCCTTCCTGAGCCTGCCGGATCAGGCGGCTTTCGGGAGTGCTGCTGTATTCGGACGCAGCCCCGGCATCGCTGGGCACAGAGCGGAGCGGCGGATGGCGGCGTTTCATTGGGCGGGCACCACCGGGACAACGAAGCCCCCGTCTGTCGCGTCGAGTGCCTTGAGGAACTCCAGCAGATCAGCCCGTTCGGCGGCTGTCACCTTGAGCACAGGCCGTTTTGGATCGACGTTCGTCCCCTCCGGCATCCGGGTTTCGTAAAATGCCACGACGTCTTCCAGCGTGTGGGCGCTGCCGTCGTGAAAGTACGGCGGAGTAATGGCGGCGTTCAGCAGCGGCGGCGTGCGGAAGGCTCCGAGGTCGCCGTCCTGCTTCGTCACGGCGAACCGCCCTTCGTCTCCGGAACCTCCCGTCTCCCTGGACCTGCCAGTCCCGGTCGCATGGAACTGTTCGTCGGTGAGCCGGGAGCCCGCATGGCAGGCGGTGCAGCCCAGCTTGCCGCTAAAGAGTGCATAGCCCCGGGCTTCTGCTGCGGTCAGCGCGCCCCGGTCGCCGGAAAGATATTTCGCAAAACGTCCCTGCTTGAACTCCAGCGTCCGCATGAACAGGGCGAGGGCGGTCTCGATGCGTCCAAAGGTCACGTCGGAGGTGCCGAATGCCCTCCGGAACAGGGGCCGGTAGCCCTCTACGGCCTGTATGCGTTCGACGACCTTGTCCGGGGTCATGTCCAGTTCATTGGGGTCCGTGATCGGATGGATATTGAATTCGATCAGATTCGGGGCACGGCCGTCGCGGAACAGGGTTCCTGATTTCTCGGCTTCTTTCGCGTCGAGGAGGGTCGGGGAGTTGCGCCTTGCCCGCCGCCCGTAAACTCCGATGGAAACAGGCTCCCGGTCGGTCCAGCCGAATTCCGGCAGATGGCATCCCGAGCATGACCGGCGGCCGTCTTTTCCGAACCGGCCGTCGAAGAAGAGGACGGCACCGAGATCTACGGTGTGTTTGAACGAGGCGGGCGTGGCGCCGGCCCGTGCGACCGGGGGAGAATTGTCCGCCAGGGCCAGACCCAGAGTACCGAGCAGAAGAATCCCGGTGAGTTTCAGTCTCACGGTTTTCCCGCCTTCGCTGCGGCGGGGGATTTTACGACGCCCGGCTCGAGCAGCACGCGCTGGGCGGTACGGGTTTTCTCGATCTGGGAGAGGATCGATTCCGCCGCTCCGAAAATATTGGGATCGCGTTTGCGGTCGAAATAGCCCTGGTCCGAAAGGAGGACGAGGAGGTCCATGGCCGTGGCGTCGAGCCCCGCGTGGTGGACGGCATCGAGGGCGATCACAACGTCGTCAAGCGCCGGGCTCCGGGTCAACGGGTTCTCGGCACGGGCGAGCTTCACGGCCCCGGGCGACAGCCTTTCGAGGGCACTGAGCTTCTCTCCGGGGGTTTTCGCCTTCGGGTCCGGCCGGTCCTCGAGCACGCGCTGGAAGAGGGCGTAGGCGGCGAGGAGATCCGGCTTGTGCTGTTCCGACGTGAGGCGCTGGAGAACCGCGTGATTGTCTCGCGCTTCAGGCAGCGAGAGCGCCACAATCTGGCCGCCGCGCTCGAAGATCGCTTTGCCTCCCCGCCTGGGCTGGAACACTTCCTCCGATAACGAAGTGATCGGGTACCAGTCGGGGGACTCCGCCTCGTAGATCCGCTTGAGGAAGACGATGAACTGCTCCTCGTAACGCTTGCGGACGAGTTCTCCGTACCGGTTGAGGGAGAGTGACGCCAGCCTGGGGTCGGTCTTCGCGATCAGCTTGAGGACCGGAACGGCCGGGCGCACGTCGCCGTTTTTGGGATCGTCGTCGAGCTGATCCCTGAGCACCGCGGCGAACTCTACTTCAGGGTCGCACTTCAGGATATCCGAAAGCTGGTTGTCCAGATCTTTCACGTCGAGGCCGTTCGGCGGATTGAGGATGATCTTCGATGCCTCGGCGAGGATACGCATGAAGCGCTGCCCCCGTTCGGTATCGCCGAGAATGTCGTAGAGGGTTTCGAGCAGGGGATCGACGACGGGAGGTATCCCGCGGGAAGAGTCACCCACGAGCAGATAGGTCACGAAGTCGATGGACTCGTTCAGCATGGTACGTTTCGGGTCGGACTTGAGGCGGACATCGCCAAGGTCGCCCAGGAGGGCGAGCGTCTGTCCGGTAAGGAAAAGGATCAGCCGGGAGCGATTGCCTTCCTTCATGTACTGCTGGAACTTGGATGACAGGCCCCCTTTGACCCCGGCGGCTGCCTCGGGACTTTCAGCCCCGGGCGCTTCGGCGGTTTCTCCGGCCACCATGCGGGCCGTGTTCTCGATCACCTTGTCGAATTTCCCCATATCCACGGCGATGTGGAACCCCTCGATGAGCTGGGGCAGGCGCGGGTACCTGAAGATGTTGTGGATCATCTGGAGCCCGGCCGGTTCGGTAAACCGGTCGAGGTTCTCGAGCGAGAGCGCCGTGAAGTCGTCCAGCGCGGGGTAATTCTGGATGATGATACCCGTCGTACGGGCGGACCGGTAGAAGCCCCGGCGGCCCGCAGGGTCGAACACGCATTCAAACGGCTTGGCGAGCCTGATGATCGGGTTCTGCCTGGTGGCGAACGGATAGTTGGCCTGTGCGTATTTCGTGAAATGCGTGACGAGACCGCCCTTGTAGAGCCCGTCCAGCAGGTCTAGCGATTTCTGGTACTGTTCCGGCGTGATATCGGTGACGGTTTTTCCGATGCCCATGAACAGCAATGCGACATCAGGTGATGTCTTGGGGGCGAAGTCGAGTTCGGCGCGGGAGATCTCGTGGATGTTTGAAACCGCCTTGCGGATACGGGCGTCGGCAGACAGCTCGAAGCTGTCCTGGAGCAGCGGCGTCACGAGCCTCTGGCGGGTATCGAGGTCGAGTGCCCCCGAAGCTTCGATGAACTCGTTCAGCGGAAGCAGTGTGTCGTCCCGGTGAAGGTTGACGGCGGCCGTGAATGCAGCGTCCGAATATTTTTCCTGCAGCAGCTCCCGTGCGATCGCGACCGGTTCGTCCAGAAGCGCCTCTGCCTGGTCGGGGGGGAGGGCTTCCACGACGGTATTCACGGCGGCGACCACCGCCTGGCTGAACAACCGGTCGATGAGCTTCGCCTCGGCGACGGACTTCGCGGCCGGGGCAATCAGCTTGTCGCGGAGCGGTGCACCCGGCGCCATCTGGCGGCCGAGATCCTGTCCCAGTTCGTGCCCCGGGGTATCGTGGATGATCCGGGAGGTGTCATATCCCGGTGTGGACATGGCGGGAGCGGGCTGTGCAGCGACCGGCTTCGCCGCTGGTGTTTTGGCAGCGGTTTTACTCTTAGCCGCCGGCTCTTTGGCTGCAGCAGGTGCCAGAAATGCGAGTGCTCCGCAAAAGGCCGGAATCGCAAGGTATTTTCCGAAATATCGCATGCCGTCCCCTTCCGGAGTGACCGGACTGCTGCTCGGTACAAGTCGGTTTCCGGAACATTATACGCTGGAGAAGGCCGGAAAGTTTCAGGGCCGGGGATATATTCTTTTCAGGAAGGATTGAGCCGTTTGAAGGCTTCCTGAACCGCCTTGACGGCAGCCTCGGGGGTCGGACCGGTCGCCGACAGGTGGCCCATCTTGCGGCCCTTGCGGGGATTGTTCTTGCCGTAGAGATGGAGCTTCACCCCGGGAATTGAGAGCGCCTCGTCGAAGGCCGGTGGATGGCCGTGGAGCCAGACCTCACCGAGCAGGTTCACGATGGCGGCCGGCTGGATCACTTCGACACTGCCCAGCGGCAGGTTGCAGACGGCGCGGATGTGCTGTTCGAACTGGCTGGTGACGCAGGCCCGTTCGGTCTGATGGAACGAATTGTGGGGCCGGGGCGCCAGTTCGTTCACGAGCAGGCGGCCGTCTTTCAGCAGGAACAGTTCGAGCACGAGCAGCCCCTCGACACCGAGCTGGCGGGTGAGTTCCGACGCGATGGAGACCGCCTCTTTCGTGATGGCGGGCGGCAGGGGGCCCGGGATTACCGACCAGGCGAGGATCCGGTTCTCGTGGTGGTTCAGCGCGGGCGGATAGACCGCCACTTCGCCGGACGGCCGGCGTGCGACCTGAACCGACAGTTCGGCTTCGAGATCCAGAGCCAGCTCGGCGACGCAGGGTTCCGAGCCCAGGTACGCCCAGGCGTCTTTCGCTTCCGCCGGGGTTTTGACTTCAGCCTGACCGCGTCCGTCGTAGCCGCCCGTGTTTGATTTCACGAAGCACGGGCCGCCGAGTTCTTTCACGGCCTTTTCCAGCTCACCGGCGGAATTCGCACACCGGTAGGGACCCACCGGGAACCCCTTGCCGGAGATCCAGTTCTTCTGGCGGGAACGGTCCTGGATGATGTGCAGGACTTCGGCTCCGGGCCTTAAAGGAGCACGCTCGGCGGCGGCCTTCAGGGCATCAACGGAGATTTTTTCGATTTCGAGGGTCACGACCTGGGCGCGGCTTGCGAGGAATGCCGCTGCGGCCGTGTCGCTGAAGTTCGCCGGGATGCAGAGGTCCGAAACCTGACCGGCGGCGCAATGGGGGTCGGGGTCGAGGACGTGGATATGATAGCCGAGCGCGCGTGCCGCCATGGCGGACATGCGGCCAAGCTGGCCGCCGCCCAGCATGCCGATCACCGACCCGGGGGGAATCGTGCCTTTCATATCTCGCGCGCGGCGAGGACTTCCTTGGTGCGGGCTGCACGCCACTTTTTCAGGCGGTCCCGGATTTCAGGGTACTTGTTGCCGAGAATTTCCGCCGCAAGGATCGCTGCGTTGGCCGCACCGGGCTTCCCGATGGCGAGCGTGCCCACGGGGATTCCCTTCGGCATCTGGACGATCGACATGAGCGCATCCATGCCGTTCAGTACGGTGGCGGGGATCGGTACGCCGAGCACGGGGACGACGGTTTTGGACGCCGTCATTCCGGGAAGGTGGGCTGCGCCGCCAGCCCCGGCGATGATGACCTCGAGTCCGCGGGTTTCGGCCGACGAGGCGTACTCGAACAGCCAGTCGGGGGTACGATGGGCGGAGACGATACGGGTTTCGAACGGAACGCCGAACTCTTTGAGCAGTTCGCGGGCGGGTTCCAGATGCTCAAGATCGCTTTTGGAGCCCATGATGATTCCGGCGAGGGGTTTCGCCGGTTTGCTGGATACTGCCTGAGACCGTTTCGCCATGTGCAGCCCATCCCTCCGCGTCCGGAAAGGGGCAAGTATGAACGGGCCGGGGGCCGCGTCAAATCCGGTTATTTAGCCGGCCACTTCATAAGGGACTGGTACATGGCGATACCGATGGAGACCGAGTGATCCTCGGGGCCCCATACCTTTTTTCCGGCCTCGCCAAGTCCGATGCGGGAGGCATACGCGAGCAGGGTCATGACCATCATCTCCCTGAAAGGTGCCTTGGGGCTGAGCGACGGTCCGAGCTGTTTCCGGAAGTAATCCTCGGCCCGATCGAGGAGGGGCGCCACGGCTTCCGCCAGTAACTTCTGTGCCGGAGAGCCGACGGTAAAGCTGTCGGCCAGCACGATCCGGATGATTGCGGACTCGCGCTTCTCGAACTGGACCAGAAGATTCAGTGCTTTCTGAAACCCTTCGCCGGCGGTGCCTTGGGCTTCAAAGGCCTGATCCAGCACCTTGTCGATGTCCAGCATCAGTTCCTTCAGAACACTTTCGTAAAGTTTCTGCTTGCTGGGGAAATGGTAGAGCAGGGAGGGGACGCGGATATCTATCGATGCAGCGATTTTGTCGAGCGATGTCTGATGATATCCATTTTCCGCGAAAAACTTGCGGGCGACCTTGAGGATTTTCTCTCTGGTGGCGGTTTCCGCGGGTTTTTTACGGGGCCTTCCGGCCTTTCGCTTGCGTGGCACGATGCGCATCCTGACCGGCACGGGTAGCAGAAGCGCCAGACCCCATCAGGCGCACCGGTCCCTGCCGAAGCGGCCGGTCGATCCCCCCGAATCTCCCGTCCGCAATTTTGAAATCTGTTTTCAACATTAGTGATTCGCCCCATCAATGTCGAGGGCACTAGTCGGAGATTCCCCCGAGCTGGAGTTCCATGCCGAGGGTGTACCGAATGACGCGGCGCAAACAGCAATGGAATCAATACGTTATAATAGTGTATTCATGTAGAATGCACTATTATAAGTTAACTCATTGACATTATTAGATAAAATAAAAGATACTTATCAAGTAATAGCAATGTTTCAGAACGCATCATATCGGCCGTCTCCGGCGGACTTCGAGGACTACCGGGCCTATCTGAAGGCCATGGTCGCTCACCTCAAGACCCGCCCCGGCGGATTCTCGCAGCGGCAGTTCGCACGTCGTGCCGGTTATTCGACGACGAACTTCCTGTCGCTGGTGATGGAAGGGAAGCGGGGGCTCAATTCGAGCGGAATCGTGAAGTTCGCCCGGGGCCTGGGTCTCTCGGACCGCGAGCACGACCAGTTCGAGGCGCTTGTCCTCTACTGTCAGGCGGAATCGGATTCGGAACGTAACCGCTACTACACCCGGTTCCGCCAGATGCGCCGTTCGGCCAGCGAACCGGTGATGATCGAACAGGCCCAGTACGACGTCTATTCCATGTGGTGGGCTCTCGCGATCCACCAGATGATGCTTCAGGAGGATTTCCGGGAGGACCCGGTCTGGATCTCGAAGCGGCTGTTTCCGCAGGTCCCGCCGGCGGATGTGAAGAAGGCGCTGGAGGCACTTGAGAAGGCCGGGCTCGTGGAGCGCAACGCGGACGGTGTTCTGAAACCCACTGCTCCCAAACTGGCGACTCCCCCGACGGTGCGTTCGCTGGCCGTCCGGAACTTCCACCGGTCCATGCTCGAAAATGCGGCCCGGAGCCTGGACGCACTGCCGGTAGAGGAACGGAATGTGACCTCACTGACGCTTAACCTGTCCCGTTCCCAGTACGAGGAGTTCGTTGCCGAGATCACCCGTTATCGTGCCGAACTGCTCGACCGTTACAGCATGGAACCGCAGGACGGCCAGCCGAGGGATGTATTCTCGGTCGGTATCCATGTGGTTCCGCTCACCCGGAGGGAGAAGCCATGAACAGGCTGCTGCTCCGGATCGCTGCCGCTTTCATCCTTTTGGCGGGCGCGGGTGCCTGCGGGGAAAGCGGCGGCATCGATACGGGCAATGCCATCACAGTGCAGGGCACCGTCGCCGAAGGAGCCGCCGGCTCCTATGCGTCGGTGACAGTGCGCGGGGCGAATGGCGCCGAAGTGGAGGCCGAAGCCGACGTCTCCGGCTTCTACGAGGCCGATGTCACCCGGCTCGTTCCTCCATATTTTGTCCGGGCGGATCTGGAAAGCGGACACACGCTCTATGCCTTCGCCCGGGCGAGTGACGATGCGGCAGCCGAAGCCATGGACAGTCCAGTGACCGGAAGTGAAGGCTCGGAATCCTCCGCTGGCGGAGCAACCGGCCCCGGACAGTCTTACGTTTACATCAATGTGCATCCGTTCAGCGACCTGCTGGTGGCGGTGTACTATCTCGCGCTTGATCTGGAGCTTGACGACGTTTTCCCCGAATTCGGGCCCTCCAGCCCCTACCCGTCGCGGGAGGAGATCGAAAGCATTATCGGCCCGATCTCGGACGCACTCGTGCGGGCATTCCCGGGTGGAGACCTGGCATTCCTCGCCGATCCGGTAGCCTACGGAAGCGACGGGCTGGCCCTTGAAGCCGCCTTCAGCCCCGATGGAACCGGTTTCGACGCCCTGCTGGACTCCCTCACGGTCGCGCCGGACCGCCGGTCCTTCATGATCGTGAACGGCGACGTACAGGTAGAGATCGGAATCGCCGCCGTGCCGGGTTCTCCCGGCGACGGACGTCAGCTCCGGTTTGAAATGTCCGCGATCGGTCCGTCGGGTGATAGCGGCGAAGAGCAGCTACTTCTGCTTCCGGGGGATACGGAACTCCGGGAGGCGATGAGCGGCGCCCAGTCGGTAATCCAGAGGGCGGCGGATATCGCCAATAGCCGCGGCACGCTGCTCACCGCATCCGATCTCTTGCCGCTGTTCGCTTCTGACTATCTGAATGCGGGCGAGAACCGGGATATCGCGGCCGCCCGGCTGGCCGGAATGCTGCGCGGGAAAGTTGTGGGGGCCGAACCCGTTCGGCTCGTTCATTACGACCGGATCAACAAGGTGGTTCGTGTTGCCCTGGGTCCCATTCCCCAGATCGTCGACCGGCCGTTGTTCGTGGGCAGCCTCGAACCGCCGGACGCGCCTCCTCCCCCGCTGCCGCCGGGAGCGGGGCTTCCGGATTACGTGCCGCCGCCCTTCGCGGTTCTCAAGCGGCCTCCGGTGGAGTTCACGATGATAAAGGGGACCTCCGGCTGGTTATTCTCGGGCGACCGGAACCTTGCTCGCCGCCGTCTTATCTCGATTCACCGGACGATCATGACCGGGACTGGGACTACGGTGGAGCGGGTGCTGCTTGTCGAGGCGCTCGCGCCGCAGGGACTTGTCTCGGCGGCATCCGTCCGGAGCCTGCCGTCGGGGACGGGCGTGTTCCCGTCGGCGACATCGCTATTCCTGCTGCCACAACCGCGGACCGAAATCGTGAAGCCGACGCCCAATCCGGCGGATAACCTGACGCTCCAGCGGGATGTCTATTCGATCCTTCAGCCACTGGGCCCGACACCGCCCGCCGTCGGTGAGACGTTTGAAATCACGGTGACGTCGGCGGCGCCGGAGACGGCCGATCCGGCGATCCAGTCCCGTCAGCTCGGAGCGAACACGACCGAAGCGGCAGCGATCACTTCACCCACGCTCCACACGCTGGCCGCAGCCAATCTCGGCGGACCGCTCACGATCCAGTGGGTGCTCCCGAAAAGCTATCCGATCGTCTCGGTCCAGCTGATCGGGCGCGTGATGAGCGGGCCGAATGTCTGTCAGCTCGCACCCATTGAGGTGTCCAGCGCGGATGACCAGAGCCAGGCGACTATATCGCTGCCGGCTGTCTGGCCGGTGCCTTGCGGAACGTCGCCGGGGCCGCTGAACCGGGCCGAAGTGGAACTGATGGTGAGAGGACCCAGGGGGGAACAGTCGGAGGTGCGGTATGTCTTCGAATAGCAGCTGACCGTCCGTACCGCGGAGATCTTTCACTGGGGAACAGATTCGACACCGGATGGTAGCCATGAACGGAAACAACACAGACAAGGGAAACCCCCGCACCGCACCGGATGCGCAAGGGGCGGTTTCCCGGCAAAGGAATGACCATCATGAAAAACGTACGCCGGTCCTCCGCTTACTCGCTGGCCGCGGCATCGCTGCTAGCGGCGGCACTCGCGGCCTGCGGCCAGAATACGACGGGCGGGAATCCGTCCGGGCCCCAGCCGGACTATCAGGTACAGGAACTTTCTGGAATCGCGTCGCTGAGCAGCGATTCTGCCGTCACCGCCCTGTCCGTGGCGGCGGCGGCTGAACCGGGGTTCCCCGGAGCCGGAGAACCCCCTGATGGAGACGGCGGTTTCGCACCGCCCCTGCCGGGAGCCATCGAGATCCGGCCGGAGGGCGCCTGTGTCCTGCTCGAAACCTCCGAAGGAGACCAGTATGAGCTGGTCCTGAACCTTCCGCCGGAAAACCTCCCGTTCGACGGCGAATCGCTGGAAGCCGGAGAAGTGGAACTGCCCGACGGATATGCCGTGACCGTGCAGGGCGCTCCGCGTCCGGACCTGGATCCCCGTTGCGGGGCAGACGAAGTGTTCGAGGTGCGGCGGGAATTCCGGCCGCTGATCCAGACGCTTCCTGCCGGAGCGCTTCCGCTCCAGTTCATCGGCAAGGTAGTTAAGACAGACGAGTGCCTGAGCCTGCTCAGCACGGCGCCGGACATCGCGAACGACATGGACCGGGCGCTTATCGCACCGGTTGGCCCGCTGGCCGCGGGCATCGGAGAACTCGCGGCCGGAACTGTGGTGGCGGCGATCGGCGAGGTCGTCCCAGTTCTCGAGCCCGGCCGTTGCGGCATGCTGGTCCGGATCATGGATTACAAGACCTTCGAGGGCCCGCCGCCGGTACCGAAACCCGCACAGGCGCGCGGTATCCTCCGTCAGAGCCGGGAGAACGAGGGCTGCTGGCAGCTGGTTCCGCCGGGAATGGCTCCCTTTATTGATCCGCTACCGCCTCCAGGCACGCCTGATTTTGACGAAGGCGCCGATCTTCCGGACGGATTTGTGGTCCAGCCGCCCCAGTATCCGGGTGCGCTGCCGGGAATGCCGGTCGATATCGGTGGCGGGCCGGTGGAAATCTCCATCGGCGGCGATGCGGCGACCGAACCGATGCCGCTCCCGGCTGTCATCCTGCCTGTCCTGCCGCTTGTTCCTGTTCTGGAACCGATGGGCCCCCTGGCGGGCGAGCTGAAGAACGTGGAGAAACGCGGTCATCCGTTCCATGTGCGCGGCTTCCCGCTGTTCGGGCGCATGGGCCAGTGCCGGTTCTCGCTGCCGTTCTACATCTCGGAATACGAGGAGCTTCCCCCGCCGCCGCCCCCCGAAGGCGACCGCAAGATCGTCGGCATCGCTCTGCATCTGGACATCGAGGGGGGCTGCAACGTCCTCGATACGCCCATGGGCTTTATCCGGCCGATCGGAGAGGTTGCCGACGCCTGGTGGGCGGATGAATCGCACCTGGGTCTCCCGGCGATCATCACCGGCACACCGGCCGCAGACGAAGTGGATTTTTGTCCCGGACGGCCGTTCTTCGTCTCGGAAGCCGCTCCGTTCGAACCACCTGAGCCTGCGGGCGAAGGCGACACGGTAGTCTCGAGCGACGCCGCGCCGGGCAGTTTGCCGGCCGATCCCGGTATCCTGCCGGTGGACGTGATGACGGTGGAAGGTCTCTTGACCAGCCATCCGAACGGATGCCTCACCCTGGATGCCGCGGACAGCGATGCCGTTTATGTGCTCCTCTACCCGTACCATGCCCACAATCCGGGCTTCGTGGGCGGTCCGTTTACCTATCCGTCGTCCTTTATTGCGGAAGGGCTCACGATCGAAATTGCCGAAGATGCGCCGGAGGGGACGGAGATCGCCGGGCCGCCGTGCGAAGGAATCCCGCTTTCCGTCTACCGCCTGCATCGCAAGGTGGAGATCGACGAGAGCGAACTCCCGGCCGATATCATCGGCGCGGGCGACTGGGACGGCATCGCGCCGCCCCGGCCTTTCATTACGGTCCGGAGCGAAGCCCAGTACGGCGAACTCCGTACCGGCTATTCATTCCTTCCCGCTGAAGTCGATGTGGATTTCGCTACCGAGACGCTGGCCGTTCTGACCGCTCCCGGCGAAGGCATCTCCGTGGTCCGGGCGTTCACGATCGTGGAACCGGCGGCGCTCGTCGTCGCTTTCGAGCCCTCGCCCGGAAACCCGGCCGAAGGACTCCATTACACGCTCGTTCGGGTGCCGAAGCTGGACCTCCCGGTGATTTACCGTCCGGTCCCGCCGCCCCTTCCCGACTGACTGAAAAGATCCGGCAAATGACCGGGTTTGCTCCCCAGGCAACGAACCCCGTGTCCGGCCTACCACCGGACGCGGGGTTCAACTTTTGAGGCTTCTTCATGGAATTATTGGGGCTGAAACTGATTCCTGAGGAAATGCGCTCAGGAGTGTTTAGTAATCGTAGTAACACCAGCCGTTGATGCGCCGGACCTCAACCCCTTCGGCCATGTATTCACATTCCTGGTCGGACTGGTAAATCAGAACATCGCAATGCGTGATCCCGGAAGGACACAAGGTCCGTAATGTCCATGCAGGGCTCTGATCATTCGGCGGGATATACTGGAAACTCCGAAATACTGGCAGGCTGTGCTCAGGGGGAACAAGCAGCTCCTGGCTGACAGCTTCGGACTGCGATTCCGGAAGGAAGCCATGCCTTCGCTGATACTGGGATATCCTGTTGATCGTTGTGGAAAAGCCGCTGGTTATCCGCGTGACATTTCTATGCGAATAAATTCCACCGATGCGAGCTGACAGAAAAATGGCTGAGAGGGATATGGTCAGCAATACAGGGAGGCTGAGGAACGCCAGTATCCGTCCCTGACGTTTGATCAGTGAATATCCGGTGGCCCAGAACGAGATCGCCAGAATGCCGCATCCAAAAGTTGCCGTCCAGATTACGTTCTCGGGGTCTCCATAGATCCGATTTCCTGAGTACATGGGGGAATGGAAAGCCAGTACGGAATCCATGAGCCGCAAGAGGCAAAGCAGCACAACGGCTAGAGTCCAACTCGCCTCGACGATCATGACGTTTCGATGAACGGGGTTGGATAAGTCGAGGAACCGGGTGCTCATGCCGAGGCATCCTGAACTCTGGGTCGCCGCCATCGTTTGTGAAAATGCCCGAAAACGATCAGAAACGAGGCCAGTACCCAGTGAAAGAAGATCGGAATGGTCTGCCCGAACCAGCGGAGTTCAGGCCGGAGTGCCATCTGAACCGGGTAGCGGGCGATCATTCCGGCCAGATATGCGTAACCGAAATGACGGACTCCACCAGCAAACCAGCTCCGGTGTACAGCGAAATAACCGCTTCCTGAGAGAATGTCCCGGCAGATTTTTCCATAAAGGATAATGATCGCGAACTGCGAGGGGATCAGGTACTCGTAGCTCATGAGACCCGAGTACCATTGATGCATCGGTGGCAGCCAGGTGACATCCAGAAAGGCGACGAGCATCTGCCCCAGTACTCTCAGGCTGAACAGGAAAAGGAGGGCCGAGAGAATGATCCCCGTACGCCGGGCGTCGTATTCCGGAGGCGGCTCCACTTGCGTCAGCCCAGCAGATTCACATGGTGACGGTACCAATCGCTCTGGAACCGTTCCTCGGGATCGTATTCCTTCTTGAGGCGAAGGAAGTCGGGAAACTGAGGATAGCAGTCGAGTACCTGCTCCCGGGTCGCCCATTTGTGATAGGTGAGGAAGTAGCTACCACCCCGCCTGCGTGCGATATCGATCAGCCCCCGGAAGGCGGCCTTGGCCTTCTCCATGCCGCTGGGACTGTGGTCCACATGCAGGTTCATGACGGTGCAGGCATAACTTTCCCTGGCCCAGGGCATGAAGCTGTCCGTATCCTTTTCGATGAAACGGCAAGTCCCGTAGATCAGTTCGGAAGAAGATCCACGCAGATGCTTTGCCACGGCTTCGAGCAGTTCGGGCAGATCGTCGCGCTGGACATAGATTTCGGTGATCATTTCAGAGCCCGGTGTCTGGCGGCCCAGCACACGATCCAGATCCAGATGATAGCCTTCAGGATAAAAGCTCATCTGGTGTGTATCAGACCAGTAAATCTGGCCGTTCGTCGAGAGATAATAGCGGGAGTATTTGTCGAACGCCTTGGCCTTGTCTGTGTGTGCGAGGCGGAGGAGTTCGATCCAGTCGGTGTTTGTCAATTCCCTTTGCGTGTCAGGTATCGGTGTGTCGTCCGGCACGGGTGCGTAGCAGGCGAAGACGCCCTTGCGCAGGAAGTCTTCCGAGCCCGGATCGATGGCGAACTGGAAATCCCCGTAGAGATATCCATCGAGGATCCTCTGCTTCACGGCTGCAGGTATCTCACCGGCGTCGATCAGTTCGACCACCCGTTTCATCTTCCGGCGTTGTGTCATCTGCAGGGTTGCCGAGTAGATGGGACCGAAGAGACCGTAGCCGCCGCATATCAGCCGGAACAGATCCGGATTCTTTTCCCGGCTGACGTCGAGCAGTTCTCCTGAAGGGGAGACGACTTTCATCGAGATGACGGAACCGGCAACTGGTTTAAGCGTCAGGCCGCGCCCATGGGCATTGGCGCTGATGGCCCCTCCGACTCCGAGTGCATCAGCGCCGGTCTGTTTCTGATTGAACCCCCATTGTCTGGACGAGCCCTGCTGGAGCCTGAGGTAGTCTTCGACCAGCTTCGGCCACTGAATCCCGCCTTCCATCTCCATTATGCCCCGCTCGGCATCCAGGGAAAGGATACGGTTCAAACCTCGGATATCGACATGAAGGCTATCGGTACCAAACTGCTGGGCTCCCATCGCGTGCCGTCCGCCGGAGATGGAGACACAGGCCTTCTGCCTGCGGGCCTTTATGACGGCATCAATGAGCTTTTCCAGCGTATCGGGCCGGGTGACATCCCGGACGCGGGTGGCATTCAGCATCGAGTGAACATCGTTAAGCACGATCCCACCGGATTGTATGAAAGTGCCGGCACAACCCGCAGCTGCCAGCGGAAAGGCCAATGTGCTGCGGCGAAGAAAATCCCGTCGGTTCATTTCCCAGATCACCTTCAGTCGATAATAAATGAATATCGCAGAGGTGAATTAAACGGGGATAATTCTTGGACTGTTAGCGAATCTTTACAGTCTCAGTTCCGCTCTCCTTCCCGTACACGGGCGAGGAATTCGGCGGCGAGAGCGCGGTAGTTGTGGGCGCTGGTGGAGGCGGGGTCGTGATCGAAGATCACCTTGCCCTGCATCTGGGCCTTCTGGATGGCGGTATTGGTGGAGATCTCGGCGTCGAAGAGCAGTTCGGCGAACGCCTGCTCCACGTTCTTCCTTAAGGTTTCGTTCAGCGACTTGTTCCGCTTGTCCACCTTCGTGAGCAGCACGCCGTAAACCTCGAGGTCGGGATTGAGGTGTTCGCAGATGTGCCCCACGGTGTCGAGCAGATCGTGGACGCCTTCCATAGACAGGATCGAGAGGTCGGTGGGGACGATCAGGCCGTGGGCAGCCGTAAGCGCATTCACGGTCAGCGTGCCGATGTGCGGCGGGCAGTCGATGAGAATGTAGTCGTAGGGGTCCGGGATTCCGCGCAGCGCGTTCTTGAGGAGAAACTCCTTGCCGAACTTCCCGGCGATTGCGTTCTCCACATCGGCGAGTTTCCTGTCGGCGGGGATCACGTCGAGCCCGCCGATGCTGGTGGAACGCCGCAGGCGCAGGAGGTCCGCCGTCGTGCCGCGGCTGATGAAAAACTCCGAGAGCGACCCTTCGCCGTCCGACACCTGGCGCTTCATCGACGAAGCGACGTGCCCCTGCGGATCGAGGTCGAGAAGGAGAACTTTCTTGCCGTGATAGCGGGCGAGGGAGGCTGCGAGCTGCACGGCGGTCGTTGTCTTCCCGACGCCGCCCTTCTGTGCGGTGAAGGCGACGATGCGCCCCCCGAACCGGTTGACGGAAGGGCGGGGGCCCTGTTCGGGCTGGATCAGCTTGCGGAGGGTGCGTGCGAAACGGGAAGTGGCGCCGGCCATGACAGAAAAATTCCTGACCGCCCTCAAACCCGGAACCCAAGATATCGCACCCGGGGCCAAGGCTCAAGGAAATAAATCGAGTTGTTCCCGCAGGTTAGGAACGATGTTTACGCCTCACCCGGCGGCAGACTTCTGCGGGGCTTCGAGGGCGGCGCGCTCGATCCGTTCGAGAAGATCCCGGTCCGTTTCGAGCGGGTAGCCGGTTCCGAGGAACAGGTTCCGGAGCAGGAGGGGGGAAAGTTCCCCGGCTGCCAGCGATCGGTCGATGCTGAAGGCGAGGTCGGCGGGCCGCGTGAGGACGAGATCGCGGGCCGACAGAGGATTCACCCAGAGTTCGGCCAGATGGGCTGCGGCTTCTTCGCGGATTCCAAGGGCTTCCGTATCGGGGGGCATGCGTTTCCCGGAAGCGAGATACCGTGAGAACCGTACCACGGCACGGCCTGCCAGTGCCGCCAGCCGGTCGATATCGGGACGGTCTTCGGCCTCGAGCGGCGGCACAAGCCCCTCCGCGTCTGAAATCGCCAGGGTGTTTTGCTCCGGCAAGGCGTGAACGTGCATCAACGAGAGCAAAGGCCGGAAGTCGATGCCGGCAATATCGCCGATACGCTTCGTTACGTAACGGAATGCCCGTTCCCAGTTTTCCACAGATTCCGCGTGGTCGCCGGACATCACCCGGTACGTGAACGTGGACTGGTGAACGACCGGGTGTGCAATGAGGCGTGCGTAACGGTCCCGGGAGAGACGGACCCATTCGCCGGCAATGCCGCGCCGTTCGAGCCTCCAGGCGATGGGCTCGGCAGACTGGTGGAGGATCGCCGGGGCGATGCCGGTCGTTTCGCAGATCGCCCGCGGCAGGTGCTCCGGCGCCGTGTGCAGCTCGCCGATCAGGACGGCGGTCTGACGTCCGGGATGCAGGCGGCGCAGCCGGGCGATGGCATCGGCGGCGGCCCGGTCACGGGTCTCGAGGGACTCGCCGGGTACATTGATGCCGGCAATGGGGATTTTTCTCCGCCGTGCCCATGCGAGCAGGGGGACATAGTGGTTCCAGAGTTCTTCGCCCCAGATCCGGTCGAAGCGGGAGACGGCACGCAGTTCGTTCAGCGTGAGGCGTCCGCCGAGGTAGGCGTCCAGTTCCGGCTGTTGCCGGATACTGAATATCTCGAGCGCCAGGGCAAGGCGCTCATTCCGGCGGTTCAGTTCTTCGGCCAGGTCCAGCGCGGCGAGTGGTACCCGGTCATAGGTGTGAAAGTCGCCGAGGACGACGATCTCACGGTCGCGGAACTCGCGGACGGCATCGAACCGGTGGACCGGTACGGGACGTGATCCAGCGAACGAGGATCGGTAGTTCTGGTAGTAGCTTTCGATGCGGCCCGAGGGGTCGACCAGCAGCCTGCGCAGGAGCGCATCGTTACGCCGGAAGATCAGACGTCGCATCCACCGGGCATATTCACCCGGAAGCTGCGTGTACGGTTTCAGCCCCATGCCCATCACTGCTCGCAAGTTTAGCGCGGAATCATCGGGCGGCACAGGCATGCAGGCTTCTCGCCTAGCACACTGATATCATTCGGGAATTCTCGGCAAATGTCTCTGGAGAGGCTTGGGGAGAAGCTGGGGATATTTACATCTGATTACATCCAAGAGGTGCGAGGTTAAAGCCGGGGTCTCGTGTGCCAGCCCGGATCGGTGACGGTACCCTGTTTCCAGGCGGCCTCTTCGATGTCCTTGATGAGGCGGGTCCTTAAGTCCCAGACCGGCGTGCCGTCGGCGGCCAGTTCCCCGCTCAGATAGGCATCCCGCAGAGCGTTGTAACCCCGGAGCAGGATCATGATTGCCGGTACGCGGGCAGCTTTCCGCCGTTCCGAAGCGTTCACGTAGCCGGGGGGCGGCAGTTCTGAAGGATCCAGCGTGCCCTGATTCAGCCTTTTTGCCCAGTCGGCAATCGTGAATGAGGAAGGAGCGGTGCTTCCCTCTAGTGGCTGGGTCTCTTCGTCAGGACGTTCGAAGGTCAGATAGCGGCCGTCGTAGCGGCAAGGCTGTCCGGACTGCGCCAGCAGCCACCGGTCCTGCTGCCGGCGGAACAGCCAGAAGCCAAGACTCCAGATGACCGGTACGGCGGTCGCTGCCGCTGGGAAGAAGCCCACGGAACCACGGCTCGCGACGGAGAGAAGGGCCGCGAAAAGCAGGGCCGCCGGGAGCGCGCCGGCGGTCACCGGGAGCAGGGATTTCCTGGCAGCCAGCGCGGCCCGGATCCGGACGTCTTCGAGCAGTGAGCGGTATTCCTGCATCTCGCGCGGGAGGATAGCCGAACCGGAGCGGGGCCGCAGGGAAAAAGTGCGAAGGGCGCGGCCATCGAGGCCACGCCCTTCGTGCAGCGATCCGAAACCGGTCAGTTACCGGTCTTGAATACGAATGCGCCGCGGCGGTCCTTCTGCCAGGCGGCTTCGCCGTCGGCATTCTGGTTCGCCTGGGACTCGCCGAAAGAGACGGTGCTGATCCGCTTGCGGGCGACACCGAGGTTCACGAGGTAACTACGGGCGGCATCAGCACGGCGCTGGCCGAGAGCCTGATTGTACTCTTCGGTGCCGCGGGCGTCGCAGTGGCCTTCGATCGTGAGCGTCGCGTCCTTTGACTTCTTGAGTACGGCGGCAACCTTCTTCAGGGTGTCGCGCGATTCCGCACGAAGATCGGACTGGTCGTAGTCGAAATAGATGTCCTCAATGGAAGAGGGATCGATTTCGGAGTCGGCCGAGGCGGCAGAGCCTTTGGACGCGCTGTCCTTGCCGGCCTTCTCGTTCACCTGGCCCTTTTCATTCAGGGTGCCGGACTTGTTGCCGGCGGGGATGTCGGATTCTTTCACTCCGTCGCCGGTCTTGGCACCGGCCTTGTCGCCTTCCGCTTTGGCGTCACCGGCAGGGGCCTGTGAGCCCTTTTCGCCTGCCTGTTCTTTCGGCGGTTCCTTGTCGGCGCATCCAGCCGCGAACACGAGCATTGCAGAGAGGGTGATAGCGGGGAGTTTGAAATTCAGCACTGGGAGTGGGCTCCTTCGATTTGTTTTTTGCATTCCGTCCCAAACGGCTGTTTGCCTCGTATCATAGATAGCGGGCCAGTAGAAGCATATTTGTCCATTTTAATGCAATGCATCGGCGAAGAGCGTCTGCTGACGGGGCAACCGCAGCATTTTCGGACGTAACAAGCAGGATGCGTTCCATCAGTTTGGCTTGCCGCCCTGTCCGTCAGGTGTGAGCCACAGCTTCCGCTCCAGCGGGCTGGTCTCGCCCGGCAGGCTGATCTCTTCAACACCGATTTCGTCGCCGAGGGAACGGCTCATTCCGTTCTCCAGAACGGCCCGCAGTTCAGCGACATTGAATGGCCATCGGCAGGTGGCAAGCTGCTTCGTCACCTCGGGACTAAGCCGCTTTTCGGGAACCTTGAGCTGCGCGGCAAGTTCCCGGAGCAGTTCGCTGCAGAGTACCGCAAAACCGTCCAGGCGCTCCCTCACGGGCGGAATCTGAAGCACGAAAACAGAGAGCTGGTCGGCAAGCGTGCGAAGGTAGTTCCCGCTCCGCGCGAGTGCATCGAGACTGGAAACCGACGATGCGATCAGCTTCCAGCCGCTGGGTTCCCGTCCTCCGGGATTTCGCATGGAGAGCCTGAAGGAAAGGATTTTCTGTGCGTCGGGATCGAGCATATCCACACGGTGAATGAATAGTGTCCCTCCGGCTGCCTGGCCACAGGCTTCGGGGATCCGTTCGGACATCATCCGGTCGCCAGTCGTGGAGGCATCGACTCTCACAAACGGTCCAACCGAACGCAGCCCGGCAGCATGGACGGCCCGTGCGAGTGGTTCGAACTCCACGCCCTCTTCACCGGCAAGCAGGACAGGAGCAGGGAGCAGGGCCGACTGACGGGCGAGTTCCAGCGTGCGGCGTCCTGCCAGCGAAGCCGCAAGGGAAGCAAGCATCATGGTGCCGTGGCCGGTGTATCCGCCGGCGTCCGTGGATTTCGTATTATCGATAAGCAATTCCAGTTTAGAGCAAAGAACGCGTTCGGAGGTCGGGATGAACACCTGCTCAGCGAAACCGGTATCGATGCACTTACGGGCAAGGGCTTCGGCATCGTGAGGCAGGCAGGCGAGGCTCGGGAAGCTGGCAATCAGGGGCAGCAACTCCCGGGGAATCTCTGAGGCGTAACGCTCCGCGATCCAGACCAGGCGTCCCGGCGGCTGGATCCGCCCGGATTCCTTGCGGGTGGCATCGAGCCCATGGCGGCATGCCCACTCGCTGATCGTCAGGATCAGCGAATCATTCTGTCCGACAATGTAGAGAGGCTCGGACAATGAAACCGGTCACCTTTCCCGGACTTCTGAATAGTGTATCCGGAAAAACCTCATTTGGAGGGTAGCTTGATGCAAATTCAGCCGGTGGTTACCAGCTGGATCGACTTTAGTGGGTAAAGCTGTTTATACCTTCCGTAGTGATTGTATACTGGAGTCAGGTATTTTCGAAGCACGGAAGCTATTTCTTCCGGGAAGGCTACTGTACTGGTTAGCATCATGCTTCTGGCTCTGTTCGGTATCTATGCGATCACGGCGGGCTGCGTGGCCTGGAAGCGGAGCCTGATTCCTTCGTCAGGGTACTGGGCATTTGTACTGAGTCTCAGTATTGCCGCCTGGATATTCGCCTATGCAGGCATTTGGCTGGCCGGTTCGGAGGAGGCACTGCTCATCGCCGGACGCCTCGCTTTCGTGGGCCCGGCCGTCGGTCATCCTGCGGGGTTCTTTCTCCTCCTGGCTTTCGCCACACTCGAGCCTCCGTCCCCCAGACTGGCTGTGCCGGTGCTCGTGCTCGGGATCGCCACACACCTGCCGGCGGTTCTGACGCCGCTCACGATCGAATCGGTGACGATCGAGCACGGGCAGCCGGTCTGGCACTATGGCCCGTTGATGATGCTCCCCTCGCTTTTCCATTTCGGACTGTTCGGGTTCGAGATCTGGTGGATCCACCGCAACTGGCTTCGGATCCGCTGGAACAACCGCAACCGCATCCTGATCGCGGCGGCGACGTTCTTCGGAACCTTTGCGGTGGTCATGATGACCAATCAGGTGCTGCCGGTCCTGTTCGATGACAATCATCTTTATTTCGTCGGTCCGGGGCTGATGATGGTGCCGGTCACGGTCTACACGCGGATCGTGATTTCGGATGCGCTCCCCGACCTCTTCGGCTCGATAGGCAATCTGTGGCCGAACGAACGGTCGCGGTTCCTCGGGGAACTTGCCCGGCTGGAAAAAATGGTGGCCGAACTTCCGTCGGTGGAGGCACTCGTTGAGCGGCTGTCCGGCATGATGGAGAGTCCGGTGGGCCTCGTGTTCGAAGGACCAGGCGGGGGCGTGCCGGCGATCCGGCTGGCGCCCGAGGCGAGATCGAAGCTGTACGGCCGAAAGGACATGGTTCGGCTGGACGGCCTGCTGCGCCGGCTCCGGCCGGGACAGGCGGTCCTCAACCCGGAGAGCCGAATCCGGCTCACCGGCTGGAGCAACGAGAGCCGCATTTCCGGTTCGCCCGAACTGCTCTGGCCTTCGGCTGCCCCCGAGGTGCTCACGGTCTCACAGGCCGTCTTCGGAGCGATCCGGAACGGAGCCGGGGTCATTCTGCTGGAAGGTGAGCATCCTGGTTTTGTCGCCCATGCGCTGCTGGCGGCATCTGGCCGGACGAAACTCCATGAGGCCGTCTATCCCGCGCGCGAGGAGGACGAGCAGCGGGCGGCGAGAGCGCTGCTCGGAGCCGTGACGGAGCCCGAGCGTGCACTGCTCTGGATCGACGCTTCCTCGCCGGTTGCGCGGCCCAAGTTCGAATTCGCGCTCGGGGCATTGCTTCAGGATGGCGCCAAAGTTGTGGTCTGGAGTCCGCTGCCCAAGGAGCGGTTCGGTCCTGGCGGCCTGTTCGGCTCCGACCAGTTCGGCGGTGTCCAGATTCCGGTGGTCCGGCTGTCCGGCGTGCCGCTCAGATCCGACAGTGTCTCGATCCTGATCGACGAAATGCTTCTTGAGCTGGAACATCTGTATGGTATCCGGGTTTCACTCTCCCCGGAAGAACGGACGCGGCTCTGCCAGCAGGACTGGCGTGGCCGGTTTGAAGCACTGCGATCCATGCTGGAGCGCCGCGCGCTTCTCGCAAAAGGTGTCGATCTGCCGGTCTGATCCGGCAGGCAGTTTTCAGTTCCGGCGTTTCATGGCGCCTGGATTTACCGAGGGTGCTTCAAGGACCGGCGGCATCTCGGCGATACTTTCGAAGACCTTGTGCACGAAGCTCCGGTCATCGCTGCTCATGGAGCGATACTGGCTGACGACACGGACCGCTTCCCGGGGTTCTCTGCCATTGTGGAACAGGAGCGGATCCTCGATCCGTCCGCCGCGTACCGTGACCTGACCGGCGTACCCGGGCCGGTAGTCGGCGGCGAGAAGCCAGTTCAGGTCCACGTTGAAGGCTTTCTGAAGCCGTCCGAGGTCGTCGGCTCCCGGCCTTTCCATTTCCTCTTCCCAGAGGGCGATCGTCCGTGCCTTCACACCCGCCTTGCGGGCGAACTCGCCTGCCGTAAGGCCGAGAAGCTCCCTGAGTTCCCGGAGCCGCTCATGGATCCCGTTGCTGCCGTTCATCCTGTTTTCCTCCCCCGAAGAAAATAGTTCCGGACACTTCCGGCATTCCCGGCCGGGCGGGGCTCTGCTTGCGGCTCAGTCGTCAGACAGGCCGAACTTGCGGAGCTTTGTGGACAGCGTGCTCTGCGGAATGCCGAGCGCCTGGGCGGCGTCGCCCTTGCGGCGGTGCAGTGCGAGTGCGCGCTTGATCAGTTCCTTTTCGGTCAGGTCGAGCTGCTCGGGCAGGGTGAGGCCTTCCTGTACCTGAACGGGCAGCGTCTTGAGGTCGCGCAACGCCAGTTCGGCACGGGCAAGCTCGGTGATGACGGCAGGGCTCAGCACTTCGTCGTTGTGGGTAAGCCAGTTGACGAATCCCTTGGCGATAGCCGGGTCGATCATGCAGGTCGGTGCAATCCGGGACAGGGTCTGGAACACATCCTGAAGCCGGGCTTCGGGCATGCTGAACCGGCCCAGTTCTTTCATCTGAGAGTAGCTCTGCTGAAGCTGGTAGCTGTTAACCATGACGGGCTTTCGCCTCTTTCTCCCTCCGGAGGAATGCGGTGAGTATAGACGATTCGCCGCCCGCGCCGAAGGCGGGGAGCCGGAATTTTGCTGTTTTTCGCGGGGGTTGCTTAAAAACGCTTCAGAAAGATTCGTTGGTTCGAGATAAATTTGCTTGCAAGGTCTTCCTTGGCGGGCTTGTCAAAACGTTTAATCGCTGCTTCGCGTCGCAATGCGCTGGACCGGTCCTGGACTTCTTCAAGGTAGGCGAGGGTAACGGGATGGCGGCTGCGGGTGTACCGGGCGCCCCGGCCCGTATTGTGGGCCGTAAGCCGCTTCCCGATGTCGGTGGTGGCGCCTGTGTAGAGCGTGCCGTCCGAACAGCGGACCATATAGACAAACCACGAGGAGGCCGGGCGCTTCAGGATTCTTCGGGAAGCCACGTCGAGACTTTCACGAACCGGTAGCCGCGGTCCCGCCATTCATCGATGAGCCGGGGCAGGTGCAGGGCAACGGAGTCGTCCAGCTGGCGCTGGGTGCCGAGGTGCATCAGCACGATCCCCCCGTTGACGCCGTCACGGGAGTTCCGCTCGAAGCTGAGAAGCCGGTCCACGATCTTTCCGCCGGGCTGGTAGTTCTTGTCCCTGTGGTTGATGACCCAGTCCAGCGAGTCGAGCGTGAGGCTCCGCGTATAGTCCCGCGTCCAGCCAACGTGCCGGTAGCCCAGTTCGTGCGCCCAGCGGAGGATTTCGGCGTTCACCTCGCCGTAGGGCGCCCGCCAGATGTGCGACATGGGTTTCCCCGTCACCTCTTCGAATTTCGCCGATGTCCGCACCAGTTCGTCCTGAAACCACGCCTTGTTCACTTCAGGCCGGGTGTCGTGGCGGTTGTTCTCATTGAAGGTGGTGAGGTGCGGGTGCGTGTCCGTGTGGTTGCCGACCTCATGGCCGTCCTGGACGATGCGGCGTACGAGCGCTGGGTTCTCGTCGATAAATTTACCGGTGAGGAACACTGTCGTCTGGATTCGCTTCTGCCTAAGGGTGTCCATGACGACTTCGGCACCGGCCGCGCCGTCGCCATCGAACGTAAGGCCGATCTCGCGGCGGTCGGTGGGGCCGCGTTCCACGTTCAGGCCGGTCAGGACTGTCCGGGGCGGCTCGGTAATCCGTGCGGCTTCGGCCGACTGCCTGCGGACGAAATCTCCGGATACGGGCGGCGAGAACCCCTGCCCGGGCGTAAACGCCCAGAGTTCGACCCGGTGGCTGCCGGGTTCGAGCGGGATCCGGTCCACGAGGAATTTTCCTCCCCGCACAGGGACGGCTGCGAAAAACACGCCATCGATGTGCATGACGACTCCCTGGGCCTGTGAGGCCCGCCCCGAAATTTCTGCCTGATCTCCATCCGTTTCGTAGGGCAGGGGAGTATCGAGTTCCGGCGCTTCCAGCGCCGAAGCGGCGGACCTGCCCGAGAAGAGTTCTGGTTGATAAGAGGTAAGAAGACGGTTTTCGAGCCTCCACTGCCGCCAGGCGACGCCCGCAAGACCGAAGACGATCAGCAGGAACCCGGCGGCGGCGATGGTGGCGGCTATCGCCCGGTCCGTTCCGGCCATCCGCGTGCCCGGCAGCGGTAACCGCTTTTCGAGGGCGGCGAGCTGGGTGGCGAGCTTGAGATCGGCGGTTTTGGCCGCTGCCGTCCCCGGCGTCTGGGCGGCGATGGCCGCGATTTCGCGCCGGAGGAGTTCCGTCGAAGCACGGGTTTCCGTCCGGACCGCCTCGATGGTTTTTGCCAGCGCGCCGGAATTCGGCGTCGTCTGCGGCTGCCGGATGAAGTTCTCGAAAGCTGCGGCAAGATCGTTTACCTGCCGTTCGCTGCGGGTCAGGCGCTGATCGATATCCGTCTGGATACGTTTCAGATCCGCCGGATCGAGGCGGAGCGGGTCCTTCGGGCCCTGAGGGCTTCCGGAAATCTTCTGGAGCAGGTTGCGCAGCTCCGTTCGCACCTGCTCCTGAACCTGCCTGGCGTCGGCCTGTGCGGCCTGAAGAAGTTCGGCGAACCGCCGGTCCCGGTCCTCGGCGTTCAAAGCCGAGAGTTTCGTTTCGATCCGTGCCAGTTGCCCGGCGAGTTCCGGCGAACGCCCGCTTTCGGCGATTGCCTTGCGGACGGCGGCATCGAGCGATTTGGAGAGACCGTGCGTTTCCGCCCGGAGGCGGGCGAGCTCATCCTGGATCGAGCCCGCGCTGTCTGATGCCGCCAGCGCTGCCGGCAGACTGCCGCCAGATGCTGTGACGGCCGCTTCGAGGCTGCGAATTCGCGAACGGGCCTCCTCAAGCTGGCTTTCGTAGCGGCGGACCTCCTCGCTCTGCCCGCCGACAATATCGGCCAGGATTTTTTCCCGTTCGGCGAGCAGGTTCTCAAGCTTGAGGATCTCATCCCGCCGTTCGTCGTGCCGGCGTGCGATTTCCGAAAGGCGGCTTTCCAGCTCGGAAACGGTTTGAGCCAGCTTGCCGCTCTGGGCGCCCGCTGCGGCGGAGACGCTTTCCCAGTTCTGGATTGCCTGCTGGATCGTCTGCTGGTTCTGGCCGGACGCGGCTGCGCTGTCGCTCCGGATCTGCTGGAACACGTCCTGAAGTCCGGCGAGCTGCCGGCGGAGCCCTTCGGCCTCCGTTTCGGCGGCGGCTGCACGCGAGGCGACTGACATGCGCTCCGCCTCCAGCGACACGAGACGTGAATCGAGTGCGGCCATCCGGCGGGCATGTTCGCCCTGTTCGGCGAGCAAGGTTTCCTGCTGACGGGCGGCCTCGAGGGAGGCTTCGCTCCGGGCGCGCCCGGCCTCCTCGCGAAACTGTGCGGCGAGCGCTTCGGCCGAAACGAGCCGTTCCTGTTCACGGGCCCGGTGTTCGCGGAGATCGGCGATCTGGCGGTCCAGCGTTCTCAGTTCTTCGTGGAACCGGGCTGCATCGGAGGCACGGGCCTCCTGTTCGGATTTGAGGTCGAGGGCCGTCCGCTCGGCCCGCGCCATCTGGACTCTCGCCTCCTGGACTGCCGCTTCGAGGCGGCTCTCTAGCGAGGTGATCCGCTGTGCGGATTCGAGGGCCGAAGCGGCTGCGGCGTCGAGCCGCCTTGTCGCTTCCATACGCTCGGCTGCTGCCGAGCGGGCAAGCTGTGCGAGCCCCCGCTCGCGTTCGGCAAGGCGTTCGTGAGCCTCACGGAGCAGAGCCTCGAGCCGTGCCGTCTCGCGTTCCAGCCGCTGGACATTTTGTCCGAGTGTCTCCCGCTCACGGTGCAGCGTGTCGATCTGCCCGTTCAGCCGGGTGCGTTCCGTTTCGGCGGCGGCATGGGAACCGGCAAGCGAGTTTTCGAGGCTGCGGGCCTTCTCCCGGAGTTCATCGAGTTCACGGCCGAGAGCTCCGGTCCGTTCCTGACCGGCTTCGAGCCGGGCGGCGAAGCCGTCCCGTTCAGCCGTGAGTGCGGCGCTGCGCTCTCGCAAAAGCCGCAGTTCGCTCTGGGCATTGACGGTTTCCTGATGCAGGCGCTGTTCACTGGAGCGCCAGTCGTCGCGGGCAGCAGAGAACTCCTTCTCGATCTGCTGCCTCGCGGCGGCTTCGCCGGCGAGTTCACGGCTGAGCCGCAGAATCTCCGAGTCCCGGTTCTTCAGTTCGGAATCGAAGGATGCCCGGATGCCATCCGATTTCTGCTGTTCTTCCAGGAGGCGGGTTTCAGCAGTATCGAGCCTGCCGGTCAGTTCCCTGATGCTTTCCTGCGCCGACCGGAGTTGCGCGTCCGAGGCCGAGGCCCCGGCAGCCAGTTTTTCCAGAGCCCGGTCCTTTTCGGCGATCGTGTCGCGGAACCGGTTGACGAACTCAAGCGATTCGGCCCGTTCGCGGGCTGTCTCACGCGCCAGCCGGGCGAGCAGTTCTTCCCGTTCGGCCAGAAGCTGTAGAAGCTGGCCACTGCCAGGATCGCTTTTGGATTCTTCTGACACGGGGTTCCGGTTTTCTCCGAGGTGGAAAGGGCAAATCGCCGGTTATCCGGGACCTGCCTCCGCGCGAGGCGGAATGAAGCACTCACCGTTCCGGCATTATGAAAAATCCCGTACCGGACCGCAACGAAGCGTTACGATCCGCTGACGCGCCGCGCTGTGAATTCCGTGATCTAGATCCTTTAATTCCTTGCGGATTCTGGATGTAATCATTCGTAAGCCAGTTCCTTGCTTGAACCCGGAGCGCCATAATGCTCTTATTGACGGAACTCTGTCAGCGCTAAAGACGCCCGGCCGCGCCGGGCGTGGGCGGCAGACCGGTCCCGAAATCAGGGGATTGGCTGTCTGGAGCCATTCGGAACGCATGGCTGCCGGTGATGGCACAGGGCAGGACAGTTTCCCGTGGAGAGTGCGATGTATTTTCGGAAAACAATGACTGAATGGAATTCTGTAGAGCGGTTTTTCTCCGGCTGGCGCTGGGGGGTTCTGCTCATGACGGTTGTTCTCGTCGGCGCGGGTTGTGGCGGCGGCGGCAGTAGCGGCGGCGGCGGTGGTGGTGGCGGAACACGCACGGTCGAGGTTCCCACCGACGTCGAATATTCCATGTCCGTAACCCGGACGGCAATTGGCTGCACCGGGACGGGCGCGACGGTCTGCATCGCCAACGGTGTCGAGCAGTACCGTATCCAGGCATCGATCACTGCCACCGGCGAGGCGGCCGGGACGCTGGCCCCGGTCGGGCTGGTCGTGACGGCGCCCGAGGGCGCCCGGATTCATCTCGATTCGGCGGCAGACTCGGTTCATTACCAGTCCGTGACGGTCTCGGCAGTTCCGGACGGCGCGGCGCTGACGTTCTATGTGCGCGCCACTGAAAGCGGTAACTACAGCGTATCTGTATCGCACATCGATTCGGGGAATCCGAACCTCACCACGCTGATCCAGAACATCAACAACGTGGTCTTCGAGCCCGACCCGACGATTCCCACTGAGGTCGAGATTTTCGAAGCCAACGACTTTCTGCTGACCGTGACGGGCGGATCTACAACCGTGAAGGCGCAGCTCCGTAATCAGGACGGCGATGTGATTACCGGGACTCCGGCGGCAGCCTATCAGCTGATTTTCACCTCGACCGATCCGCTCGGCATCTTCACTCCGTCCACTCCGGTCACGCTGGATGCTGACGGCACGGCAAGCGTCACATTTACCACGACGACTCTCTATCCCGACGGGGGAACCCTTACCGTCCGGGCGGCACTCTCGGGGAACGGAGCGATTTTCGACGATGAAGAGGTGACGGTGTTCGAGGACGTCGGCGCGCCGGTCCGTGTGGACTGGGGTGTTGTTTCCCGTCTGAACGCCCTCCTGCCGAATCCGGTGAATATCCCCGAACTGTCGAACCTGCCGACGGAAACGCCCGCGGGCGGCGGTCTTGACGGCTGGGTGGGTCTCAGCCAGAGCCGGGCCGACGAGTTCCGCATCGACATCCGCATCATCTCGGCCGACGAAGATGCCCAGAACGCGCCTTGCAACGCTTATGCACCCGGTGTCGGCAATGTCGTTTGCCTCCGGGAAGGCACACAGATCCAGGTGAGTTGCGAAAACGCGCTTGATCCGAACGACAGTTCGATCGTTCTGAACGCCAGCGATTGCGGTTTCAGCTCGACGGCCAACGGCGCCAAGACGCCCAGCATTCTGGTTTCCTGCGGCGATTCTGGTACAGCCGATTCGTGCGTGAACTCGGTATTCCTCCGCGTCACGCGGAATTCGGTCAAGGTACGTTCCGGCGCGGGCTTTACCAAGATCTTCCCGCAGCTCAAGTTCAGCACCGCCGGCCCCGTGGTGGCGACGCCGCCGGCCACCCGCCGTTATGGCAGCCAGGCCGCTCTCGCGCCGGTGGACGCGGGCGGCTGGGGAACCCGGAACTTCATCGGCAAGAGCGTTGCCGGCGAGGAAAACCGTCTGCGTCTGCGACCGGACCCGGCACTCCCCTTCATTGTGAAGTGGGTGGACCCGACCGCCGCGAGTACGCCGCTTGGTGGTTGTACGGTGACGCCGGGCGTGAACACCGCCGGGCTCAAGATCGCCCAGTGTCCGGAAAAGCCGATTCTCTATGCCCCCCAGTGCTTTGCAGAGGGTGGAGCATTCAACTCGTCGGCCTGTTCGACGGAGGTGAATACCCGCTGTGGAGACTTCGGCATTTTCCGCGGCACTCCCGCAGACATCTGTTCCAACCGGATCGGCGAAGGGATTACCAATATTCCACGTATCCCGCTCCGTCTTCAGCTCCTTCCGTCCACCTGCCGGTCGGTCAACGATCTCGGCGCGTACGACGACTGTTTCCAGCTCAAGGAAGATGCGACGTTCCAGGATACACAGGTTGCCGTCAGCATGACGTATACCGGGCAACAGACGCAGCCTCCCTATGTAGTCCGGGGTTCGGGCGCTTATCACAACTCATCGGTCCAGACGGCCGGTCAGGACAATCTATCGATTACGAACGAGGTCGCCGCAGGCTGGATGCCGCTCGATCTCGACGACAACGAAACCGGTTTTGCCTTCCTGATGCCGCCGCTCGTTGCCACGTCGCCGGCGAATCCCTACCGGATCAACATGTCGGTAACGCCGGTGTCCGCCTCGACAGTGGGCCTGCCGTCGGACAGCCAGTCGGTCGTTGTAAATCCCAGCTGTTTGTCGCCGGTGGCAGTGACCTGCACTCGCAAGGTCCCGGCCTTTGCGAGTCCTGCCGCCTGCCTCCAGAACAGCAGCAGCCGGACCATCGAGGCGAACAACAACCGGGCATCGGGTTCGTTCCCGAACGGCGGCGACTGCATGTATTACGAGTGCAGCGTCCGGACCTTCGGTCAGCTTTACTTCGGCCAGGCAGTCGACGGGCAGATCATGTGCCCGGGCGGCGGGAATCCGGAGATTACCTATCAGGTGCCGAACGATGCCGGTTACACACTCCGGTTCATCGATAAGGGACGTTCTTCGGGAACGGTGGACGATCCGGCCGGTTCGGCGGACGGTGTTGAAACGGATGCCGATGGCGATTCCGGCGAATCCAACGGCGTCGAACTTCAGTTCGGCAAGGGGTCGGTGGTCACGTCGGGAATGAACCCGATCTTCAATTCGACGGGTAGTCCGCCCAGTCTGGCAACGACCAACTTCTCGATTGCCAACGTGACCGAACCCATCGTCGACGGTATTGCCGCTGTTTACGTCCGTGCCCGGAGCTCGAGCCGTGCGGCTTCGCAGACCGGTGCGATGATCGTGCGCCTGCAGGAGACCACCTCCGGAAGCCCGCAGCTCGATCCTGTGACGCTGGTCCAGTCCGAAGTGACATTTAACCTTGCCCCGGACGGCGAACTGCCCGGCCGGGTGACAATCGAGTTTGTGAATCCGGAAGTCCTGAATTCCGGCGTGCCGACATCGGACCCGATCTACACCCGTCACGCGGCAACGAATGCGGCATTCGCCACCGAATACGGCATTACTTCGGCCGGCGCGAATACCGATTACCGTAACCTCGGTTTCTTCTCGCGGGTGGCGGTGGTGAAGGTCCAGAAGCTGAACGGCGGCAATATCAATACCGGTTCCACCTCACCCATCGATTTCAGCCTTTCGGGTGCGACCGGCAGTCTCTATCGTCACAACGGCGGTAATCCGAGCGCCAATCCCCTGTTCGCCTGCCAGACCACGCTGGTGAGCGGGCCGGTTGCCACCGACCTTGTGGGCTCAACCTTCCAGGGACGGGCCTGCGTCGTCTCGGACGGTAATCCTGCGCTGGCGCCGTCGTCCTCGGCGACGACCACAGTCACTGCATCCCTGAACGGTTGCCCGGTGGCCAAGCAGCCGCTTTGTCAGACGAGCGGCTCGGTGAACGTGAAGAGCGTGCGCCGCGAGGTGAACTACCAGTTCCCCATGACCCGGACTTCCGGTTCGAGCCAGGTGGATTTCGCCGGTTTCACGCTGGTCTTTGAATTCAACGACGGCCATCTAATTTACAGCGCCACCGATCCGGCTTCGCCCACGGGCCAGGACTTTCTGGCTCCACTCGGCGTACTCTTGGATAACTTGATTGTGCAGTCCGGTAGTGATCGAGTGCGAATCCTTCAGTCGACGGGTTCCAATGCCTATATATTCCCGGCGGGAAGCCCGGGTTCACGTGAAGTGATCCGCACGCGCTTTACGATTAAGGAGCGTTGCTCGGAAGGGCCCTGTGATACGCTGGCGACCCGGCTCCCTTATGATCCTGGTATCGGAGAAATTACACAGGTTGTTCCTGGGGCGGCGAACTCGTCAATCCAGCGATACGTTACCGCAGCCGATATCCAAGATGCCCCGCTGAAGTTCGACCCGCCGACGGCGGTTCATTCCAACAAGAACTACGGACAACCCTGAGAAGGCCGTTAGGAGATCAGAGCGATGAAAAGCTTTCTGACGGCACCAGGGCGGTCCCGGCCGCGAGCGTGGCTCGCGGCGGCGCTGTTTGCCGTGACCTTGGTAGCAGGCGACGCCCGTGCCGCAGGCCGGTTCGGCGACATCTATCCACGAGGCAACCCCGACGGGCTGATTACCCTCGGCGACCTGCTGCTAATCCGCTCCTTCGCGTTACGGGGAGTGGAACCGACGGTGGCGGAGCTGAACTCCGCGAACGTGTTCCCGCTTGCTCCCTGCATTACCTGTTTGCCGGGGGAAGTGCGTTACCCGGATCTTGCCACGAGATTCCTGGGCGGCGATGACAATGCCGCAAACGACGCGGGTGATATCACCCTCGGCGACGTGCTGATTATCGAAAAGGCGATCCTTGGGGAGATCAACCTCGGGGAGGGACTTGCGCTGCTGTCGGCGGGAGCAATCAATCCGTCGAGCGGAGATACCTTCGGAGCCGACCCGGTGACGATCGCTGGCGGCGGTTTCGAGGTTGAGGCGGGCCAGATCCTGCGTGTTGCCTTTATCTTCCCGCAGCCTTCCGGTCCGGCAGTGCGGCTGGAATGCGACGTTCCGTTCGGGATGACGCCGGCCTCGGTCGACTGCGCTCCCGACGGCATGGGATTCATCTCGATTAGCGATACCCAGATCCAGATCCTGACTCCGAATGCAAACGGGGAACTGCCGCCCGGCGAGTTCCAGGTCACTGCGGCCGTCCAGGTGCTTATCGTCGATAACGATGGGCCGGACGCTGGTACGGTGCTGCAGGCGACTCCGGAGGAGCTGACGGCTCAGAACTCGTACACGTTCGCCCGCGGTTCGCTGGATATCACGGCGCTCGGCGGAAACGGGCAGGCGGGATTCCCGCTCATCGAACTCGGCGTTCCGCTCGAAACCTTCGTCTACGACCTTGTGGCGCAGCAACCGGCGACGTCGTACACCGCCGATCCCCTGACGGCGCCTTACGTCACTTTCCGGGTGGATATCGTGGGCAACTGTCCTGCGCTGCTGAACGATACCGACTTTGATCTGACGCTGCCGATTGACGGAGCCGGGCGTACGCAGGTGCGGGTCACACCGCTGGATACTTGTGCTTCCGGCGAGGTGGTCGTCGAGGCGATCGTGACGAACGTCTTCGGGGCCGAGTTCATCCCGACGACCGCCACCCAGTTCGTGCTGCCGGTGGCCGATGCGGACCAGGGCGTCATTCAGATCGTTTCCGGTTCGGGGCAGATCTGTCCGTTCAACACGACCTGTGCGAGCAACTTCGCGGCCGAGACGCCGGAAGCTGCACCGCTCACCGTGAACATCATCGACCGTTATGGCGTGCCGGTATCATCGACCATCAGCATTCAGTACCAGAACTCGCCGGGGGAAGCGGTCGGCGGCCTCACGCTGCCCCAACTGTCGCAGGGTTCGGGTTCCTCGTGCGGAAGCCCCGGCACGACGCTGCTGTGCACTGGCAGTCCCGCGGTCCGGGCGAACATCACTACGGGCGGGTCGGCCAGTGCTTCCGTCGTCAGCGGCGAGTACGTGGTCCGCGCGACTTCGACGACCAATCCGGTGCCTGGGACATTCACCAATGCCGTCCCGGTGGTTCCGGAAACGGGTGTGACGTTCCGGGTCCGGGCCGAGCGTCCTGCCGGAACGACGATCGAGTACACGAGCGAAGTCACGCAGGCTGACCGCGAGGCCGATCTCACGAACGATCTCGGCCCGTACGCCATGGGCGTCATGGTCCGCGACCAGTGGGGACGTCCGGCCCCGGATTCGGCCGAAGCACCGGTTTGCGTCACCTATGCGGTGCAGTCCAGCGGGTTTGCGACGCTCCCGTCTGTCGACCTTTCGGGCGGAGATCCGAGCCTGTGTCCGGTCGATCAGCAAGTTCCTCCGAACCAGCGGGCGATAACGACCGCGTCGGGTGCGGCATCACAGGATTTACTATTCACCGGAAGCGCCTCGGCGGGAGTCCTTACCGTGCGGGCGGCTATCACGGCGCGGCCTTCGACCTTCGTTGATTTCCGGTTCGCCCTGGGTCTCCTGAACCGTCCGCCCCCGCCGGTGAATATCGCCCGGGTCGAGATCTTCCACCCGATCGAGAACAACCTTTCCGCCGGTTCTGACGGCACCATTGTCAGCAGCTTTATTGTCCGGGGCGCCCTGGGCTCGGTGGTGAAATCTCCGGATGACCCGTCGCCCTTCGGAAGCGGCGTCAGCAACACGCGCTATTCGGTCAAGGCCGACGACGGGGCGGGCATTACGAATTGCGTGAATATCTCGAACGGGATTACCGGTGGCGTCGGACTCACGAATACCGGCGACGTGAATCAGGGCCGCTTCGAACTGACGCTCACGCCGCCCCCGGAAACCGGACAGATCGCACTGACGGTCTATGATGACGTTGGTTGCACCGGGGAAGCTTCCGTTTCGAAACTGGTGAGTTACACGAGCCGTTTTGATGTCGGCTACGTCTCGAACCGGACGCTTTCGCAGCTTGACCGGATCGGTATCGATTACAGCACTGCGACGCCGGAAGTCGCCAGCGTGGATACGGACCAGACTTTCGGTCTTCAGACCATCCGATCCAGCGGCCTGAAGCCGCTCGGAATCGCCTTCTTCAGTTCCGATCCGGGAGCATTCGGAGAGGACGGGCAGCCGCTCATGGACCGCGCCGTCGTCGTGAACTCGGGCAGCGGCGATCTCTCCGTTATCCGGATCGCCGAGGAAGTGCTTGTGCAGGGCAACGACCTGAACCTTGTGGGCGGCACGACCAACAACGTTGTGGAGTCGCTCTCCTCCGATTTCCTCGTCGAGCGCAATTACGACTGCAATCGCGGCATCGACCTCGGGGATTTCACGGCGGATGCGAGCAACGACTGCTCGGTATCGGCCGGCGACGTGCTGATCGTACGTCCCGGATCTCCGCTCGAAACCCGGCGGGTCATCACGGCGGTGGAGGGTGTCCCCGGCGCTTCGAACCGGCTGGTACTGAACGGTACCTTGAATCCAGTGCAGGTATCGGTGCCGGGGGTCGAGTTCCGGATCGTATCCCGGTACCGGGAAATCGATGGGGATAACGACCAATTTACGACCAGTCTCCGGGCCGAGCCCGGCATCACCCGGATCCGTGTACCTTATCCCGACCGTGGTCCGTCCTGTGAAAGCGCCCTTGATCCGAACGCGCCGCCGGTGTTCACCGCGCCGTGCCAGGGCCGCCAGTCTTCGGGTGTCACGATTCCGGTGTCGCCGCGTTATGCCGCGGTCTTCGCTCCGGACGGCGGTATCGACGGTGTCACGATGGGACGGGTGTTCGTTTCGGACCCGATCTACAACGTCCTGTACGTCTTCAACCTCAGCCTCGACTTCGACAACCAGCTCCATTTCGACCGTCCGGACACGAGTGTCGCGACAACCGGCACTCCTCAGCCCTCGGGCGTGATTCCGCTGCTGGCCCTGCGGGAAACGGATTATTCGGCGACGCTCTCCTTTGCAGGTGCCACACAGCTCGTCGTAGACCATCAGGACAGCGACGGTGATGGCGACCGGGACATGGACGACGAGGCCTATCTTTACGCGGTGGTGGAATCGGACCCCAATACTGGCGGTCCTACCCACGGCGGACTCTCCGTGTTTTCCCTGACTCCCGATCCTGAATCCGATGAAACGGACGGTGACGAGTGGACCGACGATGAGGAGATCCGATTCCCGTTCCAGGGGAACACGGCCTGCGGCGGGAGTCCCTGTTACGGGTACACGACGGCGCTCTGTCAGGAGCCCGAGGTGCCCGGAAGCCGGGAATGGGTGCTCTGTGAAATCGACACGGATTTTGATCCCTATACGAGCTCCTATTCGGCGCTCCAGTCGAGCGTCTGTTTCGATACCAATGGGGACACGATTCCGGATAATTACATCGCCGCCCAGTCCGGCAGCTGTGCCGGAGCTCCAGGCGCGGATTCCGTCAGTGTTCCAGTCCCGGACCCGAACCGGAACACCGGTATCACGATGATCCTGGGCCGGCAGACGAACCTTCCGGGAGATTTCCTGTCCGATCAGTTCACGCTGACGTATGCCGAGTTCCAGCCGGGCGGTGCATACGAAAATGTTTACCGCTACTCGAACCGGCCTCTCCGGTTCTGGCAACCGTTCCGGTTCGAGAAGCCCCAGGTACCTTATTCGCTCGAAGGCCGGGTGCGGCGGGATATCGGCTTTCTGACGGTGCGGGCGACGACGAACGATCCCAGTGCCGATGCCCTCAATGACCGGCCGCAGAGCGTCTACCCGGTTGATGTCCGGCCCGACCTGTCCCGCTCGGGACTTCCCCTGCCTTCCAGCCGGCCGGGGCTGGGCCTTACGATTTCATTCGACGGTATCCTGACGGGTACGGGGTCAGGTCAGGGCTACAGCAACCACCAGTGTGTGCTGGATCCGAACGGCCGCGTGACAGGTTCGCCAAATACGACCCCGGACCAGCGCGAGGAAGACGATATCGTCACGGTTCCGGTGGACGTCGATGTGGCCGTCGCAGGACTCCCCGGGGGCGGGCTGTACGGTACCGACGGTATCCGGGCGACCGCCGATGACCGTATTCAGCCGCAGGACGTCCTGCTGCTCAAGACCTCGGGCGGCGGTTCCCGCGTATACCGGTATACCGTGGTCGGCCTGCATGCCAGCGACCCCATCCGGTTCACGATCCGGGCAGACGGATGTGACGGGCTTCCGCCGGGCACGATTACCCAGTTCCGCATCATGGACAGCATGAACGTCGTGGACATGAACGGCAGTTTCAACGCTTCGGGACTCCCCGCCGGCATCACGCTCACCCGTACGCAGTCGGCCCGCACCGCAACCCTGGGCGGAGGCATTGTCCGCGCCCTCGCTCACGCGGTCTCGGTGCGTGACGACCGGGACACAACGGGCTCCGATATCAACGACCGCGACGACCGGTTTACGCTGATGATCTCGATTTCCAACGGCTTCAAGAACGCCGGTACCGATACGACGCCGACGACGGTGGCGATGCTGAATCTGTTCGACCCCGGAAACAACAACACGCTGCAGACGGACGACCTCGGCTGCTTGCGGGTCTACGACGGTATCGCCGACAGCGGCCCGCCTTCTGTGAGCCAGGAGACGCTCTGCGCCGAAATGCAGGGACAGAATGTTCTCGCCGAGGCGGAGAATGTCTTTAACCTCGGCGGTCCGCCGGCCAACCAGAATGGCGGCGCCACGGTTATTGCGGCCACTGACAAGCTGGGCTTCCTGTTCAATTCGACCACGAGCCAGCTCCTCCAGTTCCGTCACGAACGGCAGGCTCCGGATGCCGGACACGCCAATAAACCCTGGCTCCAGGCTTCGCCGTATCCGCCGCTCACCTATAACGAAATTCCATTCGAGGCGACCGAAGCCTACCCGAACCTGTTCGCGGGCGATGCCCGTGGCGTCTGGACCCGCATCGCGTATGATCTGGCGGAGACCGACGCACGGCAGCGGATTTTCGTCACGATGCCGGCCGCGAATGCCATTGCGGTTGCCGAGCAGCGTGATTTCACTGAGATTGCGCCGCCCCTCTACGTCGCAAGGGCTGTGGATACCGACAACGTGACGGGCGAACAGAGTGTCCGGATCAACACCGGGTATTCGCCGACAGGAGCCATCCAGCGCCTCGACCGAATCGAGAAGTCGTTCTACTACGGGACCTCCGTTGGCGAGAGCGTGCTGTTCGTGAGCGAGGATCCTGGCGTCACCGGCCGTCACGATCTCAATGTGATTGATCCGCAGGTGGATGCAGAGCTGGACCAGAATGCGGACCTCCCGGGCGTGAACGGCCTAAGCACCGATACGTCGGCGGATGCCGATGGTTACGGTATCCATTCGGTGATAGTCGATGAGGGCAGAGAACGGGTCTATTCGATTGCCCAGATCCAGCTGTCCCAGTACCGGATCGTCGCGCATGACTTGAACACCGGGGCAGAAGTGAACCTGGTTACTCCAATCGCCGACGGCAGCCATTGTGTTAACGTAAAGCAGATTGAAATCGTTACTGATCCGATCACAGGCGCACTGCCGCAGTCGTTTGCGATCCGAGACAATCTGCTGCTGGTTGGTTACTCGGCCGGCAGCGTGGATGCCGCGCGCCTGTTCTGGCTGAATCTCGACAATCTGAGCGCAGCGGATTTTAATGCCAACTGCCAGGTGAACTTCCAGGCGGGCAACAGCCGCACAGTCGAACGCGGGTCGGGCAATGACGCCTATCCGCGTTCCGTTGAAGCACTCAGGATCGAAGGCGACCGGGCGTTCGCAGCCGGTACGACTGGCGCCACACTGAAGGTATCGACCATCGACCTGACCCAGTTCTGGCGCTGGCGCTCTGGTGGCGGATGTGCCGAATCGGTCTGCCGGCCCAAGGATGCCTCCGTGCTTACGCCCAAGACGTTCCCGCTCAATCTGGAGACGGGCGGCGGCGGTACTGTTATCGAAATACGGACGCACGGTTCCGCTGCCTTCGTTCTGGTGAACCGGACAGTCACTCCGTTCAAGCGGATCTATGTGCTGGATACGTCCCAGTACACGGTGGCCCCCGTGGGCGGAACTGACGTTACCTTCAGCAGCCCGGTCAAAGTGGCGACCATTGATGCGCCGGCATCGTCGCCCCGGGCTACCATCGTCGGTCCCGGCTGGCTGGTAGTGCCGAGCAGCGAGCGGGACAGCTCGGGCAATAACCTGACGCTCATCAATCTCCAGACCCCGGTCTGGAGCCGGACGACTCCGCCGTCGATCCCGGCCGGATCGGTGCACCAGTACTCGGTTGGCGCGGATAACGGTGAAATCCGCGACTTCGAGTTCACAACCCTGCCACCTCCCTGACCGGTTTTCCGTTCCGGTGAATTCTTGCCCCCGTTCTGGTTGACAGGGGGGGGCGGGGGTCTATACTCAAATTCCGGGCTGCAAAGGCTACGGAATGAAATCAAAATTTATCTTCGTGACGGGCGGTGTGACGAGTTCCCTGGGCAAGGGCCTCGCCGCCGCGAGCATCGGCGCCATCCTCGAGTCGCGCGGGCTCGAAGTCACACTCATCAAACTCGATCCCTACATCAACGTCGACCCGGGAACGATGAGCCCGTTCCAGCACGGCGAGGTGTTCGTTACCGACGACGGTACCGAAACGGATCTCGATCTCGGTCACTACGAGCGGTACACGCATGCGCTCATGACCCGGAACAACAATTTCACCTCAGGGCAGGTATATCTCGAGGTCATCAATAAGGAACGCCGGGGCGACTACCTGGGCAAGACCGTTCAGGTGATCCCGCACATCACCGACGAGATCAAGCGCCGGGTCATGCTGGCCGCCGAAGGCAGGCAGATTGCCATCGTCGAGGTGGGCGGCACCGTCGGCGATATCGAGAGCCTTCCGTTCCTCGAGGCGATCCGCCAGTTCAAGTTCGATCACGGGCGCGAAAACACGTTATACATCCACCTGACGCTGATCCCCTACCTGTCGAGCTCGGGCGAGCTGAAGTCGAAGCCGACCCAGCATTCCGTGAAGACACTCAGGGAGATCGGTATCGATCCGGACATTCTCCTCTGCCGCGTCGACCGTCCCTTACCGGACGACATGAAGGAGAAGATCGCGCTTTTCTGCAACGTGGATCGCAACTGCGTCCTCGCCGCCGAGGACGCGAAATCGATCTACGAAGTTCCGGTCATGCTGCATCAGCAGGGTGTGGACGAGCGGATTGTCGAGAAGCTCAATATCTGGACGCGCAAGCCCGATCTCTCCCCCTGGGAGAACATCGTCAAGAATATCCGGCATCCCAAGTCCACTGTCGATATCGCCATTGTGGGCAAGTACGTGGACCTGACGGAAAGCTACAAGTCGCTGAACGAGGCGCTGATTCACGGCGGCATCGCCAACGGCGTGAAGGTAAACCTCCATTTCGTCGATGCCGAGGAGCTGCCGGAAAATGTCCTTTCGCCGGAACTGGAAGCCTATGACGGCGTACTCGTGCCCGGCGGTTTCGGAAAACGCGGGACCGAAGGGAAGATCCGGGCCATCCGGTTCGCCCGTGAACGCGGTATCCCGTTCTTCGGCATCTGCCTCGGCATGCAGCTTATGACCATCGAATTCGCGCGAAACGTCGCCGGAATCCCAGATGCGACTTCACGGGAGTTCGACCCGGAGGCCAAGAACTGCGTTATCGACCTCATGGAGAGCCAGCTCAAGATCACGCGACTTGGCGGCACGATGCGGCTTGGCGCCTATGAGTGCATGTTGCAGCGGGGGACGCTGGCGGCAAGGATCTACGATGCCTTCGAGATCAGCGAACGCCACCGGCACCGGTTCGAGTTCAATAACCAGTACCGGGAGGCGCTGACCTCCAAGGGGCTCGTACTTTCGGGGCTTTCGCCGGACGGCTCGCTCGTCGAAATCTGCGAGGCGGCCGGGCATCCCTGGTTCCTGGGCTGTCAGTTCCACCCGGAGTTCAAGAGCCGTCCGACGGCTCCGCATCCTCTGTTCCGGGACTTCATCCGGGCCTCGGTGGAGCGTCAGAAGTCGCGTCTCCTTAAAGCCGTTGGTGCATAAATAAAATAGCCCAGTAATCCCAGAGGGTTATCCGGTTATCCCCGGTTTTTGCATATGACTCTCTAGACCGTTCTCGTTGCGATTGGTATAATTTTCGCAAGAGAAGGATCATCCGGCTGCTTAAGTGTCTCAAGTAGCTGGAATTACTTGGGAAATGTCGATCGGCCCCCGACAGCAGATGAGTGTTGGCCTTCAGCAGCGCCAGACACTCACGATGACGCCCCAGTTGCAGATGGCGATCAAGCTTCTGCAGCTGAACCGGCTTGAGCTGGCCGAGCACATCCAGGAACAACTCCTCGAAAACCCGATGCTTGAGCAGATGGAGGAGCGGCCTCTTCCGGAGGACGCTGTCGAGGCTCCTGCCGTTGTGGACGTTCCAGAAACCCCTGGCAAAGAGCTTACCGGTCAGGAGGGGGAGGGGGTCGGCGAGTTCGACTGGGACAGCTACCTCGAATCCTACAATCTTGAACGTTCCCACCCGAACGTTTCCTCCGATGGCATGGACGACGAGACCCGGGAGTTTATCCAGTCATCGATCTCCCGGCCGGAAACCCTCTCGGAGCACCTCCTCTGGCAGATCAAGATGGGGGACTTTGACGAGAAGGAACGGCTGATCGCCGCCTACTGCATCGAGAACCTGGATGAGCGGGGCTACCTTGCCGAAACCACGAGCGTGGATGGCAGCCGGCTGGAGTCGAGGCCCATCACCAGCGAGGAGATTGCCGAAGCAACTGGGGCCGTTGCAGCCGAGGTAGAATCGGTCATCGGCAAGCTCAGGCTCCTCGATCCTCCGGGTATCTGTTCGCGGAGCCTCCGCGAATGCATGCTGGCGCAGCTCGAGGTGCTGGGGTTTGATGGTTCCCTGTCCTGGGAAATCGTCGACAAGCATCTTGATCTCGTGGACGGACGGAACGTGAAACCCCTGGCCCGCCGGCTCAAGGAGACGCCCGAGAAAATCATCGAGGCACTTAACTATCTGAAGACTCTCGAGCCCGAGCCCGCGCGAAGCTGGCAGGATACCTCCGATAACCAGTACATCGTCCCGGACGTGTATATCGAAAAGGATCCGGCGGGGGGTTACCGGATCGTGCTGAACGACGACGATCTGCCGGCTATTCGCGTGAGCCCCCACTACCTTAAGCTGCTCCGTAACCAGGCGGGGAGCGGCTCCAAAGCGACGCGGGATTACGTCCGGGACAAGCTCCGCAATGCCGAATGGCTCATCAAGAGCGTTCACCAGCGCAAGCGGACGATTTACCGGGTCGTCGAATCGATCGTGAAGTTCCAGCGCGAATTCCTGGACCACGGCATCACACACCTGAAACCGCTGATCCTCCGCGACGTCGCCGAGGACATCGGGATGCACGAATCAACCGTCTCCCGCGTCACGAGCAACAAGTATGTTCATACGCCGCGGGGGATCTTCGAGCTCAAGTATTTTTTCAACTCCGGCATCTCAACGACCTATGGCGGTTCAGTCGCCAGCGAGTCGGTGAAGGAACGGCTGAAGAAGATGGTCGGCGAAGAGACTGGCGAACCGCTGACTGACATGGAGATCGTGAACCGGCTGAAGGAAGAGGGAATCAGTATCTCCCGCCGGGCGCTCACCAAATATCGCGAACAGCTCGGAATCCCATCCTCTTCCAAGCGGCGGAAATTCTACTAGTATCCAGGCCGGACAGGCCCCGCAAGGGAGCAGAGCCGCCAGCCCCAACCCAATCGAAAGGAACCGACCAACACATCATGCAGACCAACGTCACCTTCCGGCACATGCCGTCCAGCGATGCCCTCCGGGGATACGTGGATACGAAGCTCCAGAAGGTCAAGAAATACCTCGACGAACCGATCGAGGCCCATGTCACCTTGACCGCGGAGAAGGATCGCCACCGGGCGGCAATCCAGATCGAGGCGCATGGGACGCTGGTGAAAGCGGAGCATTCGACCTCCGACATGTACGCGACGCTCGATTTCGCCATCGACAAGATCGAGAAGCAGCTCCGCCGCCACAAGGACAAGGCGAAGCAGCATCACGGTTCGACACACGCGGGTTCCTACAAGGAAGCGGCGAAGGAGACCGTGAAGAAGGCTTCCCGGGCGGATACGAGGGGCGGGACCGGGCCGCAGATCATCCGGATCGAGCCGGTCGCCGGCAAGCCCATGAGCGTGGACGAGGCAGCGCTCCAGCTCGACTATATGAAGAACAAGTTCCTCGTGTTCCGGAACGTCCAGAGCGACGAGATCAATGTGGTCTACAAGCGCAAGGACGGGGCGCTGGGGCTCATCGTTCCCGAAGACTGAGCGAAGGCCTTCGAGCAGGATGGCGGGCGGCCCCGGAGGGGCTGCCCGTTTTCCTTTCTGACCTCGCGGAAAACGGCTCCGGAGGGTTGCCCGTGCGGGCGGTGTCGGCTAACCGGGGCATGCGGTCTGCATTTCCCGCGGACCCTCAGCGCGAGTGACGATGAAGATCAGGCCGATACTCACAACGAGGGCCCGTTTCGAGCCCGCCCTAAGGGGGACGAACGCCGACGAGGTGGTTGCCGAGCTGTCGGTGCTCGCCGCCGGTTGCGGCGGCTGCGAGGCTTCAGTCATCCGGCATGCGCTTACCGAGCGGGAGCGGCTGGGTTCGACAGCGCTCACCGAAGGCGTTGCGATTCCTCACGGAAAGATCCGGGGCCTGCCAGAAGTAGTGGTCGTCGTGGGGCTTCATCCACAGGGGATTCCGTTTGGATCGGCAGACGGTGAACCGACCCGCCTGTTTGTGGGGCTCCTCGCACCCGACAACGATCCGGCCCATCATCTCAAGGTGCTGGCCCGGCTCGCGCGGCTTCTCAAGGATCCTGCCTGCCGCAGCCGGCTCATGGCCAGCCGGGACGGGGAAGGAATCTCGGCCGCCCTCTTAGACGCGGACGACCGCGTAGCGTAGACTCTCCGTCGTTCCCACCCCGGGAGGCCGGATGACCACGATCAGGCTCGCGAACCTGCTTGAACCTGACGAGTTTTCGCTCGAAATCGAACGTATCGCGGGCAGCGATGACGCTTTCGCACGTACCGTCACGTCCGAAAAAGTCCAGAAAACGGGCCTTCACCTCACCGGTTTCCTGGATCACCACCATCCCGAACGGCTTCAGCTCCTTGGCAAGGCCGAGATCAGTTACCTGGAGAGTGCCGGTTCCGGCCATGAGGCCGATCTTGAACGGCTGCTCCGTTCGGGCGTGCTCGGGTTCGTCATCACGTCCCGGCTGCCGGTGCCGGAGATCCTGCGCCGGGTCTGCGAAAAAATGGACGTCCCGCTGCTCCGGACAGCCCACGACACGACGGTATTCGTGCAACGCGTTTCCCGGAAACTCGAGGAGGCCCTGTCCGAACGGACGACAGTACACGGCGTCCTGGTGGACGTTTTCGGTATCGGCATCCTGCTGATCGGGAAAAGCGGCATCGGAAAGAGCGAATGTGCCCTCGATCTCGTTCTGAACGGGCACAGGTTCATCGCCGACGACGTCGTCGAGATCATGAAACGTCCGCCGGCGAACCTGATCGGCATGGGCAGCGCAGTGCTCCAGCACCACATGGAGATCCGCGGTCTCGGCATCCTGAACATGCGGGAGCTGTTCGGCATCTCATCGATCCGCGAGCGCAAGAAGATCGAGCTCGTCGTCCAGCTTGTCGAGTGGAAGGCGGAACAGGACTACGACCGGCTGGGCGTCGAGGAGAAGTTCCACGAACTGATGGGCGTGAAGATCCCGTTGCTCATTATTCCCGTGACACCGGGCCGTAACATGACGGCTATTCTTGAAGTCGCCGCCCGCAACCAGATGCTCAAGCAACGGGGTATTTATTCCGCCCGGGAATTTGAGGAACGGCTGATCCGCCGGATCGCCGACCGCAAGCCGGGGGCCGGGACTGCGGACGAGGATATCGAATAGATGCGGCTTATCCTTGTCACAGGCATGTCTGGAGCCGGACGGACGACGGCGCTTAAGACTTTCGAAGATCTTGGTTTTTACTGTGTGGACAATATCCCCGCGGGTCTGTTGCCCGATCTCGCGGAACTGGTCGGTCGCCGTCCGGGAGCCGAAGGAATGGTTGTTGCGGGGGTCGATGTCCGCGAAGGGGCATTTCTCGCCGACCTCGACCCCGCGCTCCGCAAGCTGAAAGAAGCCGGCCGTACGTCCGAGATCATCTTCCTGGAAGCTTCCGACGAGGCACTGCTGCGCCGGTTCACAGCGACCCGCAGGCGTCCGCCGCTCGCCCAAGGGAACGATTCGATCGAAGAGGGGCTCAGGAAGGAACGGGCGCTGCTCGAGCCCGTCAGGAGCCGGGCGAACCGCGTGGTTGATACCACCGGTCTGTCGGTCCATGACCTCCGCTCCCTGCTGGTCCGGCAGTACGGCGGAGCCGATGTGGATCAGAAATCCCTGCTGGCAGTGAACATACTCTCGTTCGCCTACCGTCAGGGCATCCCGCCTGAGGCAAATTTCATTTTCGATGTCCGGTTTCTGCCGAACCCCTACTGGGATGAAAAACTCCGGGACCTCACCGGCAGCGACCGGGCAGTATACGACTACGTCATGGCTCGGCCCGAGGCGAAGGGGTTTACTTCCGATGTGGGCGCTCTGATTTCGGCTGCCCTGCCGGGGTTCGCTCGGGAGGGCAGGAGCCAGCTCACCATCGCCTTTGGCTGCACAGGTGGCCAGCACCGCAGCGTTGTCCTTGCCCTCTGGCTGGCCGGTTTTTTGAGAGAACAGGGGTATCAGGTCCGGGTGCGTCATCGCGAGCTGCCGGGAGACGCAGGGGCGGGTTGACCTCGGGGGGCATGGGAGTTACCCACCCCGCGCGGTTGTTCTGCCCGACGGAAGGGGAACCGGTTTGATAGGAATTGTGATCGTTACCCACGCCTCCCTGGGCCAGGCCCTGCGCGAAGCCGCCGAATTCATCGCCGGCCGCCAGGAGCAGGTCGAAGTCGTGGGGCAGGGCGCCACCGACGCTCCGCAGGTTTCTGCCGAGCAGATCAAGGCTGCGATGAAAAAGGTGGACACAGGCGAAGGCGTGCTGATCCTGACCGACATGTTCGGCGGCACGCCGTCGAACGTGAGCCTGTCGTTCCTCGAACCAGAGCGGGTCGAAGTCCTCTCGGGCGTCAATCTCCCGATGCTGTTGAAAATGGTGACAAGCCGCCAGAACCGGGTTTCCGTGGGCGAGCTGGCCCAGGAACTCAAGGCTGCCGGCCGCCAGAACATCTCGCTGGCCAGTGAAATCCTCTCGCCCCGCAAGGCCGAGAAGTCGCAGGTGGGTTGAACTCCATGCCGACCGTCAGGCTCAAGATCGTGAACCGGCTCGGCCTTCACGCCCGGGCGTCGGCCGTTCTCGTGCAACTCTTCCAGAAGTACAAGTCGGAGGTCTGGCTGTCCAAGGATGGCCAGACGGTTAACGGCCGGTCCATTCTGGGAGTGCTGACGCTCGCCGCCTCGCAGGGCGAGGAAGTCGATGTGACTGCCGAGGGCGAGGATGCCGCCGTGCTCCTTGAGAAAACCCGCGAACTGTTCGCCAACCGGTTCGGCGAGGACATCTAGGCGAATCCGTGAACGAATCGCCGGGCATTCCGCCCGTTTCCGTCGAAGTCGAACCCGGTCTGCCCCGGAAAACGGGCATCCTGAACCATCCGCTCGTCCAGCGCGCCATCCAGATTGCCGGTGTGGGCATTTTCGTCCTGTTCGTTCTCAAGTTCGACATCCGCAAGGTAAAGGCCGAACTCGAGAACGCCCATCTCGGCCTCGTTCTGCTCGGCATGGGGATGACACCTTTCTATCAGGGCTTTCGCGCCTGGCGGTGGACGATGTTCGCCCATCCGGGCGAGGGCGCTCCTCCGGAGCCGGGGCGGTTCTGGAGGCATGTCTACAGTTTTCTCAAGGCGGCGTTCTGGGGCGTGGTGACGCCGGGGCGTGTTGGCGATTTCTTCAAATGTATGGACCTGAAGGAAGAAGGTTACTCCTGGAGTGCGGCGCTGGCGGCCGGCATTACGGAGCGAGTTCTGGACGGTGCGGCCGTGCTGATCGTCCTCGGCCTGGGGTGCAGCGCGATACCCGACTCGGTCGTCCTGCCGTTTTCGAAGCTCGGTTACGCGGACGTTCCAGTTAATGTCTTTGGCATCTTTCCGCTACTGGGGGCGGCGTTCATCTTCATCGGCTTCCTGCTCGTGCCCCGGTACCTGTTGGCGCCAGAAGGGGCGGAGACGTCGCATCATGGCGGCATTCGCGGCATGCTGTTCCAGATCGGCGTGTGGCTCCGGGGACGGACGCGCATTGGCCGAGTGTGGATCGTCCTGACGACACTCGCCGCCTTCGTGCCTATTGGCATCGCCCTGTTCCTGTTCTGCCGGGCAGTAACGATCGTCATTGAGCCGGTACAAGTGCTCGTGATCTGGGCCGTGCTCGGCATCGCGACGATCATTCCGGCGGGCTTTCTCGGGACCGGCTCCCGCGAGGCGGCATTGCTCTACTTTCTACCCCCTTCCTGGGAGATCGCCGAGCCCAAACTGATCGCTCTCTCGACCCTCGTACTGGTGCAGCAGATCGCCACACTTGTCATGGTTGCGCCACTCGTGGTCTATGAACGGTTGAAATCCCGCTCCTGAGCACTTCAACGAGGTGCTGATTCCCCCTCCAGTGGAAAAACGCGGCTGAAATCGGCCGGATTCACCATCTTTTCACCACAACTTATTGTGCCTTTGATGGCGACAAATGCAGCTATTTAGTATCATACGTAGCACTTACGGCTCATTGAAAATGAAGCTAACCTACTGAAATTGATAAGGAATTCTTGACAGTGGTTCATAGATGGCAGAGAATGGCGCAAAGTGGAATAAAGTGGAGATATGAATCTCCTCTCCATTTGGCTCGTAACTACCCGAAAGGTCTTGGGGTTTTTCGGGAAGCTGTTGGGGAAAACCGGTGTTCATTGGACGTCACGACATCACGATGGACGGCAAGGGGCGAATCGCCTTGCCGACAAAGTGGCGCGACGAGTTCCAGTCGATGGATCCGCACCGGCGTGTGTTCATCACGCGCAACCGCGAAAAACCCTGCTGCCAGATCTTTCCGTTCGCCTATTTCGCCCCGCGGCTCGAGAAGCTTTCCGAGAGCCTGGACGTGATCGGCAGCGAATCGCAGGAAGACGAGATCCGCAAGCTGATGATGGATGCGACGGACAGCATGTTTGACGAACAGTGGCGCCTTGTTCTGCCGCCGCGCCTTCGCAAGGAGCTGGAACTTGGCAGTTCCCTCGTTGCGGTTTCGATCGTCAAGGGATTCGAGCTCTGGAACCCCGCCGATCTCGAGCAGATCCGGCCGGTTCGCGGGCAATGAGAAAGTTTCGGGATGAGTGGTGGAAGAGCATGAGCAGCGCGAAGACGAGCACCGGAGCGTCCTCCTCGAAGAGGCGGCCGGTGCGCTCATGCCCGAACGGGGTGGGCTTTATGCCGACGGTACGTTCGGGGCAGGCGGGCACACAAGGGAACTGCTGCGCCGCCTGCCGGAAGGGGGACGCGTGATCGCGCTGGACGTCGACCCCCGGGCGCTGGAGACGGGTGGCGGGCGGCTGGGGCCTCTCGCCACCCGAGTCGTCCTCCGGCGCGCGAATTTCGCCCGTCTGCCGGAAATCCTGGACGAACTAGGGACTCCTGCGGTGGATGGCGTCCTGCTCGATCTCGGCTGGTCGTCGCTCCAGCTGGAAGGCAAAGGGCTTTCCTTCCAGAAGGACGAACCTCTCGACATGCGCCTCGACCCGGAGCTCCGGGTGACGGCTTCCGACCTCGTGAACGGGCTTTCCGAAAAGCAGCTTGCCGATACGCTGTTCCATCTGGGTGGCGAGACCGAGAGCCGCCGGATTGCCCGGGCGATCATTGCCGCCCGTCCGGTAAAGACGACGGCCGAACTGGCGTCGGTTGTCGAAAAGGCCGTGGGCGGCCGCCGGGGACGGAAGATTCACCCCGCCACGAAGACCTTTCAGGCGCTCCGCATCCGTGTGAATGACGAGCTTGGGAATCTTGAGCATGCGCTCACGGCCATCCCGCCGCGGCTGAAGGCCGGAGGACGGTTTGCCGTGATCACCTTCCACTCCCTCGAGGACCGGATGGTGAAACAGGCGTTCAGGGCGCTCTCGTCCGCCGCAAAAGACCCTGTAACCGGACAGCCGCTTGAGGTGCCTGCCTACCGGGCGCTCAAGGATATCGCGCCGTCTGAGTCCGAACTGGAAGCAAATCCGCGGGCCCGCAGCGCACGGCTCCGGATTCTCGAGCGGAGGGCGGCGGCATGACGACAGTTTCCCTCGCCTCCAGCCGCTCGGTCCGGCTCCAGCAGGGCACCGGCCGCGGCCCCAGCGTTCTCGTGATCGCGGGCACCTTCGCGCTCGCACTCGCTTTCGGGGTCGGGTTCGCCTGGTCACGCACGGAGCTCGTGCATGCCGCCATGAGGACAGGCGAGCTTCGCCGCGAGGAGCGCAGCCTTGAAATGCGCGAGAAGGAACTGCTGACCGAAATTTCGGCCCTCAAGAACCCGGCCCGCATCGAGCGGGACTCCCGCAAGCGGCTTGGACTCATGCCGAGGAGCCCGGCGCAGGTTCTGCAGGTGAAGCCCGAGATCATGCGTCGTGTGTTCGGTGAACCGGTGAAGGAGGATTCGTGAGCTTCACAACGGACTCCTCCCGTACCCGGCTGGTCTGGGTGGGCACGGTGGCCGTGCTCATGTCGCTGGCGCTCGTCGTGCGTGCCGCGTCGGTTCAACTGAAGGCCATGGACGGGCTGCCGAAATGGGCCCGTACCCAGAACCAGATCTCCATCACGATCCCTGCCGCCCGGGGAAGCATCATTGACCGGAACGGAACCGAACTGGCCGTCAGCGTTCCGGCCGAAAGCATCTGGGCCCACCCCGGCATGATTGAAAAGCCGGCGGCCGTGGCGAAGAAGCTGGCGAAAATTCTCAAGGTGAAGGAGAACGACCTGCTCCAGAAACTGGGCAGTCCGAAGAGCTTTGTCTGGATTGCCCGGCAGGTGGACCGCGACGTTGTCGAACAGGTTCGGGCCCTTGAAATCCGGGGCATCGATTTCATCGAGGACAGCAAGCGCATCTATCCGCACGGTTCGCTCGCCGGGCCGGTGCTTGGGTTTACAGGAATCGATTCCAATGGCCTCGCCGGTCTTGAATACGCTTTCGATGCCATTTTACGGGGCAGGGACCGGCAGATCGTCGGCGAGCGCGATGCGCGCGGCCGCTTTTTCCAGATCGGGCAGGAAGCACCGGAGAAGTCCACTGACGGTGACTCGGTCCACATTACGCTGGATGCGAGAATCCAGGAGATCGCCGAGCGTGAACTGCAGGCGGGCATCGAGCGTACGAAAGCCAAGGGCGGAACGGCCATCGTCATGGACCCCTGGACCGGCGACGTGCTCGCCATGGCGAATTATCCCGATTTCGATCCGAACCGGTACCGGAGTTACCCCTCGGACCGCTGGCGCAACGATGCAATCGGCAGCGTCTGGGAGCCCGGTTCGACACTCAAGACGTTCCTGTTCGCTGGCGCCCTCGAAGAAGGCGTAATTTCGACATCGACGAAGATCGACTGTGAAAATGGCAAGTGGGAATTCGCAAAAAATGTCTTCCGCGACGATCACCCGCATAAGGTTATCAGCGCGGCAGAAGTCCTCAAGTTCAGCTCGAACATCGGCTCCATCAAGATTGCCCAGAAGCTGGGGAAGAAAACGCACCTCGACTACATGCGCCGCTTTGGCTTCGGTTCCCGTTCGGAGATCGATCTTCCCGGCGAAGAAAAGGGAATTCTCGGCCCGACAGCGAAAATGGGCGATGTCCAGTGGGCGACGGTAGCTTTCGGACAGGGTATTTCGGTGACGCCCCTCCAGGTAGCCCGGGCCATGTCGGCCATCGCCAACGGCGGCCGTCTCCCGCGTCCCCGGCTCCTTGCCCGCGTGCGGAACGCATCCGGCGCTCCGGTGCTGGACAGTCAGCAACCGCAGCTTGAGCGCGTCATCAGCGAGAAGACGGCACGTACGCTGACGCAGATTCTGGAAACCGTCGTTGAGCCCGACGGCACCGGCGCTCAGGCGAGCGTCATGGGTTACTCGATTGCCGGGAAAACCGGGACTGCGCAGAAGCACGAGACGAACAAGCGCGGATACTCTGCCAAGGCGCGTATTGGTTCTTTCGTCGGCTTCGTGCCGAGCCAGGACCCGAAGTTCGTGATCGCGGTTTCGATCGATGAACCACAGGGCATCGTCTATGGCGGTCTCACGGCGGGACCCGTATTCCGGGCCGTCGCCGAGCAGACGTTGTCCATTCTGGCGGTCTCGCCGACGGTGGGGGAGCTTCCGCAGCTCCTCGCCGGTACTTCCGCCGTGGTTCCGGCAGCATACCACGGCAAGGTGGGGCTCCCGGCCGTCCGGGACACCGTGCCGGTGCTCGAGGACGCCGACGGCAGCACGCCGGACCGGCTGCCTGATTTTACCGGCCTGATGACCCGCCGCCTGCTCGCGTGGGGACGTGAGCATAACGTGGTGTTTGAATTCCGGGGTTCCGGTGTCGTGGTGGACCAGTCCCCGCGTGCGGGAACCCTGCTCGGAAATATCGGAAAGGTGGTTGTTGATTTGCGCCCACCGCCGTGAGATGAGCCCTCCGCGCCGCATGGGGAGCGGACGTGGAGGGAACGGCAGCCGGCCTTCAGGACTCCGGGGGAGTCTGGAACGGTCCGGAAAGATGGCCGCAACGAGGACTGAAGTGAGGCTCGAAGTGCTGCTCGAAGAGATCAGGGAGATCGAAGCCGTCGGCCGTCCCGCTTCCGGGACGGCGGTGGACTTCACGGCCTGCGCCGACGACCACCGCTCGTCCGGCGCCGGATCCCTTTTTGCCGCCCTTCGCGGCGCCAGGCACGACGGCCATCAGTGGGCGGCCGAAGCGCTGGAGCGCGGGGCCTCGGGAGTTCTGCTCGACAATCCTGTTCTCGCACGCGATCTGGCCAGGCGCTTTCCTTCCCAAGCCGTTCTGCTCACTCAGGATACCCGAAAGGCGCTCGGCCCTGTGGCTGCCGCCATTTACGGGCATCCGTCACGCAGGCTCAGGGCAGCGGCCGTGACGGGGACAAACGGCAAGACAACGACCGCTTTCCTGCTTGAATCGGTTTTTCGTACCGCGGATCTTCCGACGGCCCTGATCGGCACGGTGGAAGTCCGGTGGCCGGGCCATGTGGAAGAAGCGGCCCAGACGACGCCCGGCGCGGTGACCCTCCAGAGCTGGCTTGCCCGCGCCGTAAAGGCCGGAGCCCGGTCGCTCGCCATCGAGATCTCGTCGCATGCTCTCGATCAGCGGCGTACCGACGGGCTCGAACTCGACTGTGCCGTCTTTACGAACCTGACCCGGGATCACCTCGACTACCACCGGACACTCGAACACTACTTCGAATCGAAGGCCAGACTGTTCACGGCCCTGCTTCCGGCTTCGTCTAAAGAACGTAAGGTAGCTGTCATCAACCTGGATGATCCACTCGGCGCGGAACTGGTCCGCCGGGTTCCTGCCGGCATCCGCACGCTTACGTTTTCGCGGGAGGCATCGGCTGGCGCCGATGTTTATCCCGAGACCGCCACAATCTCTGCCGGGGGCATCTCGTCCGTGATTCGCTCGCCGCAGGGAGCGATAACACTCCGGTCCCGCCTGACAGGCGCATTCAATCTGTCGAACCTGCTGGGTGCCTTCGCGGCGGGTGCGGGAATGGGCTTCCCTCTGGAGACGGTCGCCCGCGGACTCGAACTGGCTCTGCCTCCGCCGGGCCGGCTGGAGCGGGTGGACGGGCCGGGCGGTTTTGAACTGTTCGTGGATTACGCGCACACACCCGATGCGGTGGAGAATGTTCTCTCGACGCTCCGTCCGCTCACTGCCGGGAAGCTGATTACGGTATTCGGCTGCGGCGGCGACCGTGATGCCACGAAACGTCCGAAGATGGCCGCGGCTGCTGCCCGGTTCAGTGATGCGGTCATTCTCACGTCCGATAACCCCCGGACCGAAAGCCCGGCCAGGATTCTGGATGACTGTGAGGCGGGCTTTCGCGAGGCCAGTTTCCCGGTACTCGGCAGCGGCCGGGGTTATCTCCGGATCCCGGAACGCCGGGATGCGATCCGCGAGGCGATCCGTATGGCCCGCCCGGGAGACATCGTCGCCATTTGCGGCAAGGGGCACGAAACCTACCAGATTGTCGGCACGGAGAAGTTCCCGTTCGACGACCGGCTGGAAGCAGGCGAGGCCATGAAGCTGAAGCAGGAGGGCCGGCTGTGACCCCATTCGTCGATTTTGACCGGCTTGTAAAAGTGACCGGCGGCGAAGTGCTTATTGCCACCGACCGGGCCGGTTCCGGTGCGTCCATCGACACCCGCTCGCTCGTGCCGGGAGAGATCTTCTTCGCCCTGAAAGGCGAGAAAGTGCACGGCCATTCCTTTGTCACAAAGGCCGCCAGTCTTGGGGCATCGGCTGTCGTGCTGGATGGCAGCACCGGCGGATTGCCGGAACTGGAACCGCTCGAACGGATGGGCCGCGTGGGCGCGATCGTCGTCGCCGATCCCAGGCTGGCGCTCTGGAAGCTCGCCGAAGCCCGCCGGGCCGAATTCGAGGGAACCGTCGTGGCCGTCTGCGGCTCAAACGGAAAAACCACCACGAAAAACCTCGCCGGTGCGATCTGCCGGGCCTTTGCTCCGTCGCTCTTTACCCACGGATCGTTCAATAACGATCTCGGCGTTCCGCTCACGATCCTGCGATTCGAGCCTTATCACCGGTTCGCCGTACTCGAGCTGGGCATGAATCACCCCGGCGAGATCGACCGGCTGGCTGGTCTTGCACGGCCCCAGGGTGCCGTCATCACGAACATCGGACCTGAGCACCTTGAGGGGCTGGGCAGCATCGAAGGTGTCGCCAGAGCCGAAGCCGAAGTGATCCGCCATCTGCCGCCGGACGGTTTCCTGGCGGTGAACACCGATGATGAATGGTGCCTGAAGATTGCTGAAGGTTTCGGCGGCATGAAAATCCGCTACGGATCCGGTCAGGACGCCGATGTCGCCGCTCTGGATCACCGGACAGAGGACGACGGTGCGCAACGGTTTACGCTGGTTTACGGCATGGAGAAAATCCCGGTCCGGTTGCCGCTCGTGGGCCGCCACAATGTGATGAATGCCATGGCGGCGGCCGCACTTGCTATGGGACTCCGGATTCCGGCGGATGCCGTCCGCGAAGCTCTTGAGGCCGCCGAACCGGGTTCGCTGAGGGGCCGCCTTGTGCGCACCCCCGGCGGTACGCAGGTATTCGTGGACTGCTACAACGCGAATCCCGCATCGATGGAAGTGGCGATGGCTTCGCTCGATACCCTGAGCGGCAACGGACCCAAGATCGCCGTGCTCGGCCAGATGGGGGAGCTGGGTGCGGACTCCGACAGCCTGCATCGCGAGGTCGGAAGGGCGGCAGGCCGTTTCGGGATGTCCGCAATCTATGCCTGGGGCGCTGGCGGGAAACTGATCGCAAGCGGTGCCCGCGAGGCGGGTGTGAAACTTGCGGAGGCGTTTGAGAGCCACGTTTCGTTGCTTGAGGCGCTTGTCGCGGGACTCAAGGGCGGCGAGCGGATCGTGATTAAGGGTTCGAGGACTTCGGCCATGGAAAAGGTCGCCGATCCCCTTCTTGAACGGCTGGGCGGCCCCGGCATGGGAGGCGCGCACTGATGCTGTACTGGCTCCTGTATCCGCTCGCGGACGAGTTTTTCGCGTTCAACGTGTTCCGGTACATCACGTTCCGGTCACTGGGTGCCGCCGTGACGGCCTTCCTGATCGGCGTGCTCGCGGGGCCGAAGGTGATCGAGCGGCTCCGGGCGCTCAAATATGGCCAGCAGGTCCGAACAGATGGCCCGCAGACGCATCTCACCAAGCAGGGGACACCGACCATGGGCGGAATCCTCGTGCTCGGCGCGATCTTCATTTCCGTGCTCCTGTGGGCCCGGCTCGATTCGGAAAAGATCTGGCTCGTGATCTTCACGACCACCGGCTTCGGTTTTATCGGCTTCTACGACGACTGGCTCAAGATCACGAAGAAGAACACCAAGGGGCTTCCGGGGAAGATCCGTCTGGCAGGTGAATTCGCCATCGCCGGAGCGGTGGGTTTCTGGGTCTGGAACAATGGCATTTCGACGGAGCTGTCCTTCCCCTTTATGAAGGAACTGCGCCCCGATATCGGGATTTTCTACATCGCCGTCGCGATGGTTGTGATCGTGGGTGCGGCCAATGCCGTGAATCTTACAGACGGACTCGACGGGCTTGCCATCGGGCCTGCGATTATCTGCTGCGGTACCTATGCGGTTCTGGCGTATCTGACCGGCAACCAGAAGATCGCCGATTATCTGCAGCTCCCTTTTATCCCCGGAGCCGGAGAGCTCAGCGTCGTGGGGTCGGCCGCAGCAGGTGCGGGCCTCGCGTTTCTCTGGTTTAACTGCCATCCCGCACTGGTCTTCATGGGCGACGTGGGCGCGCTCGCCCTCGGTGCGTTGCTCGGCACGATCGCCGTGCTGGCCAAGCACGAATTCCTGCTCGTCATCGTGGGCGGTGTGTTCGTCATCGAGACGGTCTCGGTGATGCTGCAGGTGGGTTATTTCAAGCTGAGCGGCGGCAAGCGGATCTTTCGCATGGCGCCGCTTCATCACCATTTCGAGGAGGTGGGCTGGCCGGAGACCCGGGTTACGGTCCGGTTCTGGATCATCTCCATAATTCTCGCGCTGGTGAGTTTCTCGACCCTGAAACTGAGGTAGTGACGTGAGCGGCCGGTACGAAGGACAGACGGTAGGGGTTGTGGGGCTGGGCAAGACCGGCCTCTCGGCCTGCCGCTACCTTGCGGCCGGCGGGGCGCGGCTCCGCGTCTCCGACACCCGTACGGAGCTGGATGCCGAGACGAAGGCCGTTGTGGATTCCCTGAAAGCCGAGACCTTCCTTGGCGGCCATCCTGAGGCGTTCTTCGCCGGGGTGGCTTTCGTGATGGTGAGTCCCGGTGTACCTCTGGCAAGTCCGCCGCTCGCCGAGGCTGCTGCCCGGGGTATCCGCCTCACCGGCGATCTCGAAACGGTCTGGCCCGATCTCCAGGGCCCAGTCATCGTGATCGGGGGAACCAACGGAAAGTCCACGACGACGACGCTCGTAGGCGAGTTCCTCAAGGCTTCAGGTTGGACCTTGTTCGTGGGCGGGAACCTTGGAACCCCGGTATTCGAAGCAGCCGGACGTCCTTTCGATTCGATCGTGTTCGAGGTGTCGTCCTACCAGTGCGAGACGGTCGAAAAGTTCCGGCCCGTGGTATCGATCCTCCTGAACATCACGGAAGATCACCTGGACCGTTACCCGTCGTTCGATGCCTATGCGGCGGCCAAGTTCCGGGTATTTCGTGCCATGGGTCCCGGTGACTGGGCGGTACTCTCGGCGGATGACCCCGCCATCGTGAACCGGGCCGGTGGGCTCTCCTGCCGGAAGGTCTGGTTCTCCGCCAACGGTGCCGTGCTTCCGGGCGAAGGGGTTTCGGTAAAGGGCGCTTTGGCTGAAATCCGGCTGAACGGCGAAAGCCGGAGCATCGATCTCGCGGTGTCGCCGCTCAAGGGACTCCATAACCGGGAGAATCTCGCCGCCTCGATCCTGGGTGCTCGGCTCATGGGCGCGTCCTGGGAGGCGATCGAAAAAACGGTCCGCGAGTTCAGGGGCCTGCGTCACCGGTGCGAGCTGGTCCGGGTTCTGGACGGCGTCTCCTATTTCAACGATTCCAAGGCAACCAACGTCGGTGCGGTCGTTCGGGCCCTCGAGGGGTTCCCTTCCGGCGTTGTCCTGCTCGTGGGCGGTATCGAAAAGGGTGGAAGCTACGGTCCGATCCGCGAGAAACTTGGCCGGAACGTGAAACACGTTATCGCGTTCGGTTCATCCCGCGACCGTCTGGCCGGAGAACTTCGCGGCCCGGTTCCGGTAGAGACAGCCGAATTTCTTCCGGACGCCGTGAAACTTGCCCGGAAGGCTGCGGTTTCGGGCGACACTGTGCTGCTGGCACCGGCCTGCTCCAGCTTCGACCAGTTCAGGAACTATGCCCACCGGGGTGAAGTGTTCGAGCAGGAGGTGGCCAGGCTGTGAAAGAAGCCGCCCGCCGCCTCGTCCGCCGGTCGATGGAAGCCAAAACGCATCCGTCAGCGGCCGGCATCGTGCTGCCCGTGGGGTTCCTGCTCGTGATCGGGCTCGTGATGGTGTTCAGCGCCAGCGGCCTCCGGGCGAAGGAACTCTACGGTGACGAGTTCCATTATCTGATCCGTCAGGGAATCGGTGCCGGTATCGGCATGGTGCTGGCTTTCATTACCCTGAAGACCGATCCCTCCAAATGGGCGAAATTCGGCACGCCTTTTTATGCGCTGGCCATTCTGATGCTGATCGCCGTGCTGATTCCGGGAATCGGCACCGAAGCGAACGGTGCCCGCCGCTGGTTCCGGATCGCCGGGCTGTCGTTTCAGCCTTCCGAGTTCGCCAAACTCGCTGTCATTCTCGTCATGGCCCGGGGTCTCTCGTCCATGGCGCAGGACGAGCGCCTCGAGTCATGGACGGGAGGTTTCCTGCCTGCTCTGCTCGTCCCGGCACCGGCGCTGGCGCTAATTCTGATTCAGCCGGATCTTGGCACCACGGTTGTGGTCGGTCTTGTGGTTTTCGGGATGCTCTTTGTGGCTGGCGCCCGTCTGCTGCACCTCGCTTCGCTCGGTCTTGCGGGTATGGCCGGGGTGGCTGCGATGATCGTTTTCACCCCATGGCGCATGCAGCGCGTAACGGCATTCCTGCGGCCCTGGGAAAATTCGAAGGATTCGGGTTTCCAGCTCGTGCAATCGCTTATCGCCTTCGCCAAGGGTGGAGTCACGGGGGTCGGCCTCGGTGATTCCCGTCAGAAGCTGCATTTCCTGCCGGAGGCACACACGGATTTTATCTTCAGCGTGCTGGCAGAAGAAGCCGGATTTATCGGCGTCATTCTCGTGGTCGTCCTGTTCCTGTGGCTGATCCTGTCGGGGATCCGGGTGGCGAACCGGGCGGACAACCGGTTCGAAATGCTGATCGCGGCGGGGGTTTCGATCCTCATCGCCGCCGAGGCGTTCTTTAACCTTGCAGTGGTCATGGGCCTTGCCCCCACCAAGGGGCTCCCGTTGCCGTTTTTCTCGGTCGGCGCATCGAGCCTGATCGTCCATTTCTGGCTGATCGGCATGCTGCTGGCCGTCGCCCGGAGGACCTCCGCATGAAACTGCTTGTGGCAGGCGGCGGCACCGGCGGGCACCTGTTCCCCGGAATTGCGGTGGCGGAGGAGTTCCTCGCCCGCAGTCCGGAGAACGAGGTTCTGTTCGTGGGCACACGGAACGGCATCGAAGCGAGAGTGCTGCCGGAACGGAAACTCCCGCATGAGTTTATCGAAGTGGCGGGGCTTAAAGGTCTCGGTTTCGTGTCCAAGCTGAAAAACCTCATGAAGCTGCCGCTGGCGTTCGCGGGCTCGCTCCAGATCGTCCGCCGGTTCCAGCCGGACATCGTACTCGGGGTCGGCGGCTATGCATCGGGGCCAGTCGTGCTGGCGGCGAGACTTCTGGGCAGATTCACTGCCGTGCAGGAGCAGAACTCCCGGGCAGGATTCACGAACCGGATTCTCGGCCGGATCGTCCGCCGGGTATTCCTCGGGTTCGAAGGGGCACGCGCGCAGTTCCCGGTCCGAAAGGCAGTAATTACGGGCAATCCCATCCGGTCGGATATCCGCCGCCGTGCATCCTCGTCGAAAGCCCTGCCGGAGCAGAACTCCGTCGTCGTGCTCGGCGGTTCGCAGGGAGCGAAATTCCTGAACGAGCGGATGCCTCCGGTCTGGAAGCGCCTTCCGGCAGGGCTCACCGGCTGGGTGCATCAGTGCGGCCGGGGGAACCTCGCCGCAACGGAAAAGCTGTATGCGGGTGAACCCGCCGGCGCGAAGGCAGTGGAGTTTGTGGACGACATGGCATCGCTGATCGAAAGCGCCACGCTGGTGGTGAGCCGCTCGGGCGCCTCCACGGTGGCGGAGATCGCCGCCTTTGGGCGTCCCGCGCTGTTCATTCCGTTCCCGTTCGCGACCGACGATCACCAGACGATGAATGCCAGGGACTGCGTGGCCGGCGGCGGCGCCCTGCTTGTTCCGCAGGGCGAAGCGACGGAGGAAAAGCTGTCGAAGGAAATAGTTTCGCTGCTCGGGGACCGCCAGCGGCTTTTGGTAATGAGCGAGGCGATGCGCCGGTTCGGACATCCGGACGCGGCAAAGGAAATCGTGGATATCTGCCTGTCGGATCTGGGGAGAAACGGCGGGCAGCCGCATACGGAGGGCCGGAAGGCGGCATAGGTAAATGGCCGCCGGCCGGGGCCCCGGGGAGCGGGCACGGCAGGCGGGATGTCAGGCAAAAGGGTTGGCGATGGCCGCACCGGAAGGTGAGGGGAGGCCGCGCCGGTGAGGAGTAGAGTGCAATGTACGGCAGACTGAAAAAAATCCACCTCGTGGGCATCGGCGGTTCCGGCATGAGCGGAATTGCGGAGATTCTTCTGAACCGCGGGTATCCGGTATCGGGTTCCGACCTGAAGCCGTCGGAAACGACCCGCCGGCTCGAGGCGCTTGGGGCGAAGGTCTTCGAGGGCCACCGGGCGGAGAACATCGAGGGTGCGGACGTGGTTGTCCTTTCGACGGCGATTCCAGTCTCGAACCCCGAGGCTGCCGCCGCCCGGGAACGCGGCATTATGGTGATCCCACGCGCCGAGATGCTCGCCGAGCTGATGCGGATGAAATACGGCGTCGCCATTGCGGGCACCCACGGCAAGACCACGACGACCTCCATGGTGGGCCTCGTGCTGGAGACGGGCGCCCTGGATCCGACGGTGATTGTCGGCGGCCGGCTCCGGGTATTCGGCTCGCATGCCCGGCCCGGTGCAGGCGAATTCTTCGTCGCCGAGGCGGACGAGTCCGACGGCACGTTCCTCCGGTTGGCCAGCTCCATCAACGTCATCACAAATATCGACGCCGAACATCTCGACTACTGGGGCAGTTTCGCCAACTACAGGCAGGCATTCATCGACTTTGCCAACAAGGTACCGTTCTTCGGCCTTGTGGTCGCCTGCATTGACCATCCCGAGGTCCAGTCGATTCTTCCGCAGGTAACGCGGCGAATCCGCACGTACGGCTTTGCCGCCGCAGCCGATATCCAGGCTGTGGACATCCGCACCGAAGGCTTCGGAAGCGTTTACCGGCTCGTCGTCGACGGCCGCGAGGGCGCCGAGGTCCGTCTGAGCGTTCCCGGCCGCCACAACGTCCAGAACTCGCTGGCCGCTGTTGCCGTAGGGCTTGAACTGGGGATTCCGCTGCCGAAGATCCTTGCCGGACTTGAGCGGTTCACGGGCGTCCACCGCCGGTTCGAGATACGTGGCGAGGCGGGCGGCATCCTCGTGGTGGACGACTATGGCCATCATCCGGCGGAGATCCGGGCGACCCTCGAAACCGCCCGGCGCGCCTGTCCCGGACGGCGGATCGTCGTCTGCTTCCAGCCGCACAGGTTTTCGCGAACCCAGTCGCTGTTCGACGAATTCATGACCTGCTTTAACGACGCCGATGCGCTTTGGATCTGCGACATCTATCCGGCCGGGGAGGCGCCCATCGCGGGGATCTCGGCCGAGGCGCTCGTGAAAGGGCTTCAGGCCCGGGGCGTCCGTAAGGTTCAGGCGGCAGGCTCCGTGAAGGAAGCCGCTGCAGCTCTCCCCTCCGAGCTGCTGGACGGCGACCTGTTCATCACGCTCGGCGCGGGCAATGTCTATCAGGTGGGCGAGGAAGTCCTCGCAGCCCTGGAGCGCCGGGCAGCGGGAGGTTCCGCAGGGTGATCATGGCGGCGGCACAGAGAATATCGGGCGGCGTGGAGCGCGTGGGAGAAGAACTCCAGGCGCTGCTCGGTGCCCGTCTGCGCCGGGACGAACCACTTGCCCGCCATACGGCCTTCCGTCTGGGTGGCCCGGCGGCGCTGTTCGCCGAGGTTCACACAGCGGAGGAACTCGCGGCGCTGGTGAGGCTTTGTGCCCAGGAAGGCGTAGAGCGGTTCCTGCTGGGTCGCGGGACGAATCTTCTTGTAAGGGATGGGGGTTTCCCCGGTGTGATCGTGGTGCTTGGCGGCGGGTTCGAACGGATCGAGGAAATCGGTACGAACGACGGGCGGACCCTTGTACGGGCGGGGGGTGGTGCGCTAAATGCACAGATTGTGAAGTTCTGCCACGGCCGGGGACTCGTTGGGCTCGAGTTCCTGGGGCTGATTCCGGGCACTGTCGGGGGCGCAGTGCGGATGAATGCCGGTGCGCACGGAGGGGAAATCCGGGAGTTCCTGACCAGGGCCTGCATTGTGACCGGCGGAGGCGATATCGAGACGCGCCCGCTGGAAGCGCTCCGTCTTGCCTACCGGCGGAGCGGTCTTGCGGCCGGAGATGCCGTCGCATGGGCGGAACTGGCCGTGCCCTCGGGCGATGTGGCGGAAGCGAAGGACCGGCTCCGTTCGTTTTCGTCCCACCGGACGGCGACCCAGCCGCTCTCGGAACCCAACGCGGGATCTATCTTCAAGAACCCTCCGGGAGACCATGCGGGGCGGCTCATCGAGGCCGCGGGACTCAAGGGTTACGCCGTGGGCGGAGCCCGTGTGAGCGAGTTGCACGCGAATTTCATCGTCGGGTCGCCGGGGGCGATGGCGAGAGACGTAGAAGCGGTGATTCAGCATGTCCGTCGCATGGTAGCGGAGAAATCCGGCATGGAACTGGAAATGGAAATACAGGTGATTGGCGAGCCGGGCGTGGCTCGCTGAAAGGATTATGAGTCACATGGCAGCGGAACATCCCTGGAAGCAGAAAAAGGTCGGAGTCCTCATGGGCGGACTCTCGAGCGAGCGTGACGTCTCGCTCCGCTCGGGTAAGGCCATTTCCGGCGCACTGAAGAGTCTCGGCTATAGCGTCGTCGATATCGATGCAGGCCGCGATCTCGCCCAGGTCCTGATTCAGAAGAAGGTGGACGTCGTGTTCAATGCCCTCCACGGCAAGTACGGCGAGGACGGCTGCGTCCAGGGGCTCCTCGAGATCGCCGGTATTCCGTACACAGGCCCCGGTGTCACCTCGGCGGCCATCAGCATGGACAAAGCGGCGGCAAAGAAGATTTTCCGCGCGGCTGGCCTGACCGAAGCGCCGTTCGTGGAACTGGATGTCCGTCAGTACGGGACCCCGGCAGCCGCGAAGGCCTATAATTCGCCGTTCGGCTACCCGGTCGTGGTCAAACCCAATGACGAGGGCTCGTCCGTCGGCGTTTCCATCGTGAAGACCCGGGCGAAGCTCGCCGATGCACTGCGCGACGCATTCGGTTACAGCCAGAAGGTCATCGTCGAGCGGTACGTGAAGGGCCGCGAAATCGCCGTTGCCGTCCTCGGGGACCGTGCCCTCGGAACGGTCGAGATCCGTACCCGTCGCGAGTTCTACGACTACAAGGCGAAATATACGAAGGGCGAGACCGAGTATCTGGTTCCGGCCCCGCTCGATACGGTGATCGAGCACCGGCTTTCGGCCGACGCGATCCTCGCTCACAAGGTGACAGGCTGCGACGGCCTCTCGCGGATCGATTTCATCGTGACCGACACGTTCGAGAACTACGTCCTCGAGGTGAACACACTGCCCGGAATGACCGAGCTGTCCCTCGTCCCCAAGATTGCGGCGCGGGCCGGAATCCCGTTCCCGCAGCTCTGCGAACGGATACTGGACACCGCATCGCTCAAGCTCGGCGGAAAGGGAAAGAAGCGCTGAGATGAACCGCACGATCACCCTGCGCCGTCCGGCCAATCGCCGGAAGAAGCCCCGGGAGGGCCGGAGCCCGCTGCTCCGTGCCGGAGCGGGGCTTCTGGTGGCGCTGCTTGCGGCCGGGGTGTTCGTGGGCGGCGGCTACGCCCTCTGGCGGGCGGTGAGCGAGAGCCCGCATTTCAACGTGAAGCAGGTGATCGTGCTGCATAACGAACGGGCGGCGGCGGGCGACATCGCCGGACTGCTGGCGCTCGGTCCGGACCAGAACCTGTTCAAGCTGGAACTGGGGCGCCTCAAGGAAGACGTGGAAAAGCACCCCTGGGTGGCCTCGGCCCGGGTATACCGCCGTCTTCCCTCGACGCTGGTCGTCGATGTCACCGAGCACGTTCCGGTGGCGATCCTCCAGAGCGGCGGTCTCTACTACGTGTCGTCTGCCGGCAAGGTCTTCAAGACGGTCCGGGATTCCGACAATACCGACTTCCCCATCCTCACGGGTATCGACATCGCCCAGATCCGGCGCAAGGACGCCGCTTCGCTTGAAGCCGTCTCGGATGCGGTCGCGTTGCTGGCGCTGATCGGAAGGGGCGGCCGCCCCGATCTCGACTCGCTCGAGGAGATCCGCTGGGAGGCGGGCCGGGGCATGTCGCTCTATTCGTCGGAGGCGGTGCCGGTGGTACACCTCGGCCTGGTGCCGTGGGACGTCAAGTGGAAACAGCTTCAGGCGATTTTTCTCGACCTGGAGGACCGGGGCCTCGATGTCGGCTCCATCGACTTCCGATCGCAGCGGATGGCCGTGCTCAAGCTGCGCACGCCTCCGGCGGCGGACCCGGCTGGTCCGGGCGGCGGGGCGGGGATCCAGCCGGCCGGCCCGCGCGAGATACCGGTCCAGCTTCCGGGTGCGGGCAGCGCGCCGGGAGCGGCCGGACAGAAGAAAAGTCTAGAGATTTGAGAAAAGGCACAGAGGGCTAAAGGAGCACCGGACGGCGCAGGAAAATCAGGGAGATAGCCATGGCAAAGCGTGAGGAGATTCTCGCGGGGCTCGATATCGGAACGACAAAGGTCTGTGCGGTCGTTGCCGAGATACGCGACAACGAGCTCGAAGTGGTGGGCGTCGGAACGGCACCGTCCCGGGGGCTTTCCCGGGGCGTGGTCGTCAACATCGAGCACACGGTCGAAGCGATCAAGCACGCCCTCTACGAAGTCGAGACGATGTCGGGGGTGAAGGTCGAGTCGGTATACGCCGGTATCGCGGGCTCGCACATCAAGGGGTTCAATTCTACCGGCCTTATCGCGGTGAAGAACAACGAGATCCGCGACGTGGATATCCAGCGCGTCGTCGAAGCCGCCCGCGCCGTTCCGCTGCCGGCCGACCGGGAGATCGTCCACATCCTGCCGCAGGATTTCATCGTTGACGACCAGGACAACGTGCGCGATCCGCTGGGCATGAGTGCCGTCCGGCTTGAGGCCCGGGTCCACATCGTCACCGGACTCGCCTCCAGCGTGCAGAACATCATGAAAAGCTGCCACCGTTCGGGGCTGCACGTCTCCGATATCGTGCTTACCCAGATCGCTTCCGGGGAGGCGGTGCTTACGCCCGATGAGAAGGAACTCGGCGTCGCCCTGTTCGACATCGGTGGCGGCACCTGCGACATCGCCATCTACATCAACGGAGCGATCCGGCATACCGCGGTGGTTCCGGTGGCGGGCCAGCATATTACCAAGGACGTCGCGCAGGGGCTCCGTACGCCGAGTCAGGAGGCCGAAAAGGTCAAGATCCAGCACGGCTGCGCGAGCCTGTCGATGGTCGCCGACGAAGAGATGATCGAGGTTTCGGGCGTGGGCGGCCGCCCGCCGCGCCGCGTGGAGCGCAAGACGCTCGCCCAGATCGTCGAACCGCGCGTGGACGAGATTTTCACGCTGATTGACAGCGAACTGATCCGTTCGGGATTCAAGAACCTGCTGGCCGCCGGCTGTGTCATCACCGGCGGAACGGCCTCGCTTGCAGGTATCGCGGATGTGGCCGAGCGCGTGCTCGACCTGCCGGCGCGGGTGGGCGAGCCCTCCGGCATCGGCGGGCTTGTGGACATGGTCCATGACCCGCGCTTCGCGACGCCGATCGGCCTGGTTCAGTACGGCAGCAAGTACCGGATGTTCGGAGCCGGTGCCCGTGCGGGCGGCCGGCGGGGGGCGGGCGACGGCCTGTTCTCGCGTCTCGGGCGCGGAGTCCGGGAGACGTTCGCAGAGTTTTTCTAAAACGTTCTTTATCGCCCGAAGGCGGACCGGGGGGTTCGCGGACGGGCGGGGGAGATATCCGAGGGCGGGCCTGTCCGGCGCCCATACAGCCAAGCCGGACGCAGGGAGATAAGCGAGAAGTCATGAAGGAGAAATTCAAGTTTGAGGACGAAGAAGGATCACCGGGGAACCTGAGCCTCGATTTTCCGCGCCCCGAGGGCGAGGAATACGACGAGGTTGAGGTGATCGACGACGGCATCCAGAGTCCGGAAGCCCTCATGGACGGGATGCACGCGCCGGAGGAGCCGGTGACGGTCGCTTCCGTCGCGCCCGCCCGCTCGTTCCAGTTCGATGAAATACCGCAGACCTCGCACCAGGTCAGCATCAAGGTGATCGGTGTGGGCGGAGCCGGCTGCAACGCCGTGAACTCCATGATCGCCGCGGAGATGGTCCACAGCGTCGATTTCATTAGCGCCAATACGGACCTCCAGGCGCTCGAACGTTCGATGCCGAAGGTCAAGGTGCAAATCGGCCGGGACTGCACGCGGGGCCTGGGTGCGGGTGCGCGGCCCGACATGGGCCGCCAGGCGGCCCTCGAGGACCGCGAGCGGATCCGCGAGGCGCTCCAGGGAGCCGACATGGTGTTCGTCACCGCCGGGATGGGCGGCGGTACAGGTACGGGGGCCGCTCCGGTGATCGCCCAGATCGCGCGTGAGTGCGGGGCTCTCACCGTGGGCGTCGTGACCCGCCCATTCCCGTTCGAGGGCCGTCCGCGTGCCAGGAACGCCGAGGCCGGCATCGCCGAGCTCCGGCAGGCCGTCGACGCGCTCGTGACAATCCCGAACTCCCGGCTCCTCGCGCTGGCAGGGAACAAGATGACAATGAAGGCGGCCTTCATGAAGGCGGACGAGGTGCTCGGCCAGGCCGTGAAAGGTATCGCCGACATCGTGACCGAAAGCGGCCTCGTGAACGTGGACTTCGCCGACGTGCGGACGATCATGAGTGGAGCTGGCCTCGCGCTCATGGGCACGGGCATGGCCAAGGGCGAGAACCGTGCGGTCGAGGCCGCCCGGATGGCGGTGAACTCGCCGCTGCTCGACGAAGTGTCGATTCACGGTGCCATGGGCGTACTGATCAACGTGACGGGTTCGTCGGACTTCGCGCTCGCCGAACTGGACGAGGCGACCTCGCTGATCCAGAAGGCCGCTCACGAGGACGCCAACATCATCGTTGGTGCGGTGATCGACGAATCGATGGGCGAACATGTCCGGGTGACGGTCGTGGCGACCGGCTTCCAGACGGCTGCCGCCGTGCAGCCCCAGGTCCAGCCGGGCCAGCGCCTCACGGCACCGATTCCGGCCGTGGATCGCGGCCAGCGGGTGTACCCGGCGCAGGGGCCCGCCTGGACCGGCGCAAACCCGGCCGCCACGGTGATGACGACGCCGCCCCCCCCGGCCTCGATCCGCGTGACGATGCCGAATGGCGAGATGACCCGCATGACCCCGAACCCCCGAGAAGCGGCGAACCTGTTCGAGGACACCTCGAAGGATCTGGATTCGACCCAGACCCGCGTGGCGTCCCCGGCACAGTCCAGCCCGCCGGGCGGTTCGGTGACGGGACGGCGCCGGTTCTCGAACCCCTCGACGGAACTCGGGAACCTGGAAGTCCCGACGTTCCTGCGCCGCAACGCGCACCTGAAGGACTAACCGCTATCATGGCCTCCGTCCCGCTCTGGCGGGGCGGAGGCCCCCTGCGGGGACCCTTCTCATGCGTATTGTCGCCGGCGAATTCCGCTCCCGGCCCCTGAGTGCCCCCGCGTCCGGGCGCACACGGCCGACTTCGGACAAGGTCCGGGGGGCGGTGTTCAACGTACTGACCAGCCTGTTTGCGAAGACCGGCCGTAGCTGGGAGAGCTTCTCCGCTGCTCTGGACCTTTATGCGGGAAGCGGAGCACTCGGTCTTGAGGCCTTATCCCGGGGCGTTCCGCGGGCGATATTTGTGGAATCCGACCGGGATGCCCAGCGGACGATTCTCGGGAACATCCGGTCCCTCGGCGTGGATGACCGGGCAGTCCTGGAACCGCTGAGGGTCGTTCAATACCTCCGGAAGGCGCCGTCCGGCGGTAGTCTCCTTGTGTTCGCCGATCCCCCCTATACGGGCACCGATTACAGCGAACTCCTTGCCTTGACGAGTTCGTCAGTTAGCATTCCGCCCGGTTCGGTCGTTGTGATCGAGCATCCGCAGAAACACCCTCCGGATGCCGGCGCAGCGGCCGGAAGGCTTGTGCCCGTATCCACGCACGCCTGGGGCGATACCGGCGTGACAGTGTACGAGGTGAAGCCGGGGGAGGGCATAACGCCTTGAAAACCGCCGTCTACGCGGGATCCTTTGATCCGCCGACCAACGGACACCTGAACGTCATCGAGCGGGCCTCCCGGGTCGCCGAAAAGCTCATTATCACGATCGCGAACAACACCTCGAAAAATGCGGTCTTCACGCCGCAGGAGCGGGTGACGATGGTCGGCGAGCTTGTGAAGCCACTGGGCAACGTCTCGGTCGAACTCTTTGACGGCCTGCTCGTGGACTTCATGGCCAAACGCGGAGCGACCATCATCATCCGTGGCGTCCGGTCGTTCTCCGACTTCGAGTACGAGTTCCAGATGGCGCTCTCCAACAAGCAGATGCGCCCTGAGACCGAAACCCTGTTCATGGTGACCGATAGCCGCTACTCCCACCTCTCCAGCACGCTCATCAAGGAGATCGTCAAGCTCGGCGGAGAGACCCACGGCATGATCCCCGAAAGTGTCGAGAAACAGCTCCGGGCAAAATTGCGGAAAAACTGACCATTCTCCCTTCTTGAGCGGAACTTCCCTACCGGCTAGGGAAGGGCTCCCAACCGGGCCCCGACGGGCCGGTGGCAACGGAGTCCCCATGAAGCTCAAGCTCGCTTCCCGCAACCACAAGATCCAGCCCTCGGCTACCCTCGCCATTACGGCGAAAGCGAATGAGCTGAAGGCCAAGGGGATCGATGTCGTCGGCTTCGGCGCCGGTGAACCGGACTTCGACACGCCCGACCACATCAAGAACGCGGCCAAGACGGCGCTCGACAAGGGCCAGACGAAATACACGCCCGTGGGCGGCACGAAAGAGCTGAAGGAAGCCATCGTCGCCAAGTTCAAGCGCGACTACAGGCTGGAGTTCACGCCGGGGGAAATCCTTGTATCCGTGGGCGGCAAACACAGCCTGTTCAACATCTTCATGGCGCTGATCGAGGAGGGCGAGGAGGTCATCATCCCGGCTCCCTACTGGGTGAGCTACCCCGAAATGGTGGCCTTCTGCGGCGGCACCCCGGTATGCGTCGAGACGCAGGAGTCGAACGGCTTCTGCATGACGCCGCAGGAACTCGAAAAGGCGATCACGCCGAAGACGAAGATATTCGTGCTGAACTCGCCGTCCAACCCGACGGGCGGCATGTACACGGAAGCCCAGATCCGCGCCCTCGCCGCCGTGCTGGAAAAGCACTCGGATATCTGGGTGGTTTCTGACGACATCTACGAGAAACTGACCTACGACGGCATGGCGTTCTTCTCGATCGCCACGATCTCGCCCGCCTGGCGCGAGCGCACGGTGATCTGCAACGGCATGAGCAAGGCCTACTCGATGACCGGCTGGCGCATTGGATTTACGGCCGCCCCGAAGGCGCTCACCGCCGCCATGGACACGATCCAGGGACAGTCGACCTCGAACCCGACGTCGATCGCGCAGGCGGCTTCCGTCGCGGCGCTGAACGGCGACCACTCGTTCCTGACCGGCTGGGTGGCGGAGTTCGACAAGCGGCGCAAATATATCGTCGGCCGCCTGAACTCGATCCCCGGCATCTCCTGCTTTACGCCGAAGGGGGCCTTCTACGCATTCCCCAACATCAAGGGACTGCTCGGCAAGAAGACCCCTGCCGGCAAGACGCTGGCGAACTCGATCGACGTCGCCGGCTGGCTGATCGAGGAGCACAATGTCGCGGTGGTTCCGGGCGGGCCGTTCGGCGCCGAAGGATTCATGCGGCTGTCGTATGCGACCTCGATGGAAGCGATCACGAAGGGCCTGGACCGCATCGAAGCCGCGGCAAAGACCCTGAAATAAGATTCGCCGAAAACAGCTGGAGCGGGCGGCCTTCAGGGCCGCCCGTTTCTTTTCCGGGCTTCCCGGAAACTAACCACGCCTCCCATGCCGTCAATCCTGGCGGTGAAACTCCGTTCATCTTTGTCCGAAGCGGCATCCGGCCCCTTGACAACTTTCCGGGCGGACACAGATGAGCGGTGCGCCGCGGACTGGCGGCAGAAACCCGGCGGAGGGCCGCCGGTCAGACAGGATTAAAGGAGTATTCATATGCTGTTTCGTTCAGGACTGGTGCCTTACGAGGCCCGCAACCCGTGGCAGGATTTCGACCGCTTTTTCGGCGATTTCGCATCATCGGCCGTTTCGACGGCGGTTCCGGCGATCGACGCCGTGGAGACCGCTGACGGCTACGTGCTGAAGATGGATGTGCCGGGGGTTCCGGCCGGGGATCTCGAGATTTCGGTGGAAGGCGACACGGTGTACGTCGCCGGCGAGCGCAAGGCCGAATCCGAGGAGAAGAAGGATAATTACGTGCGCCGCGAGCGGAGCCTGGGCAAGTTCAGCCGTACGGTGACGCTTCCGTACCAGATCGACAACGGGAAGGTCGAAGCCAAGGTGAAGGACGGCGTACTCACCCTGACGCTCCCCAAGCGCGAGGCCGACAAGCCGAAGCGTATTGACATCAAGGCGAACTAACGCAGGCCTTGACGGCAGAATTGTTCCCTCCCCCTGAACGCCCCCGCTCCGGAAACGGAGCGGGGGCACCCCTTTGCCGGGCATGGGGACAACCCGTTTTTGAACGGTCCGCCGTGCGGCCTACACTGGAGTCCGAATGAGCCTCTGGCAGCGCCATACCGATCCGGCCCATATCGACGAAGTCTACGAGGATCTGCCGGCCCATCTCACCCGGCTTCACGGTACGAAGATCGTCCAGATTTCCGACCTGCACATCGGCCGTTACCACCGGGCGGAGCAGTGGGCGGAGAACATCGAGCGTATCAATGCCCTGCGGCCGGATCTTGTCGTCATTACCGGCGACGCCATGGACTGGAACCGGATTTACGAGCCGGACTATATCGAACCGTTCGACAACCTGAACCCCCGCGTGGCGACGATTGCGATTCTCGGCAATCATGATTTCTATTTCGGTCCTAACCGGCTGACAAAACTTTACCGGCAGAAAACCCATGCGGTCGTTCTGCGCGGCGAGAAGTGGGAGTCGGATGCGCTGCCGGGTCTCACGGTGTGGGGTATCGACGACCCGATGACCGCGCTGTCTGACGTTCACGACTACCCGAAACTTACGGAGTTCGCCCGGGGCGGGCTTGATCCTGCCCGGTATCATGTCCTTCTGTCGCACCGGCCGGATGCTTTCCCGGTGGCGGCGAAACTTGGGTTCGACCTTCAGCTTTCGGGCCACACCCACGGCGGCCAGCTCTCGCTCGAGCTCCCGACCGGCCGCCGGTTGCACATCGCCAATGTGCTGGGACCCTATGACCGGGGCCGTTTCACTCGCCCCACACCGGTAAAGCCGCACCATTCGAAGCTCTACGTGAACCGCGGCCTCGGCTACACGGCGGTCCCCTGGCGCCGTGACTGCCCGAGCGAGATTACCCTGATCCGGCTCGTCGCGCCGCGCGAAACCCTTTTGAACGTGGCCTGAGCGGCCCGCCAATTTAGAGACATTTCCCTCGATCTGACTCATCCGGCGGGATGCCCCTTGAGGCGCCTGTTTTCGCTTGTGCCGGGGCAGGCATCTCTGTAGACTGACGCGCGCGTCATTTATGAAGTGATCAGATTCTTGTTCCGGGGAGCACTGTTATGGCTGAAACCAAAACTACCTTCTGCCGCATCTGTGAAGCCGCCTGCGGTCTTGAAGTCACCGTCGAGGACAACCGTATCGTAAAGGTGGAGCCAGACCGCGATCATGTGGTCACGCAGGGTTACGTCTGCATCAAGGGGATCAAGTTCGGCGAGGTTCACCACTCTCCCGACCGGATCCGTCACCCCATGAAGCGCGTGGGCAACCAGTGGGTCCGCATCACCTGGGACCGTGCGTTTGCCGAGATCGGTGAGAAAGTGAAGGCGCTCCGCAAGACGCATGGGCCGTCGTCCATCGCCATGTACATGGGTAATCCGGCCGCCTTCAGTGGTACACACCCCGTCTTTTCACAGGGGTTCCTTGCCGGGATCGGGAGCAAGAACTTTTTTTCCGCCGGTTCGCAGGACTGCAACAACAAGTTCGCCGTGACGACCCGGATGTACGGTTCCCCGGCCATTCAGCCGATCCCGGACGTAGACGCCTCGGAATGCACGATCATCGTCGGCTCCAATCCGGCCATTTCGCAGATGAGTTTCGTGAGCATGCCGAGGGCCATCGAACGCATCAAGGCGGTGGAGCAACGGGGTGGCAGGGTATTCTGGATCAATCCGCGCAAGACCGAGTCGGCCCGGAACCTCGGCGAGCAGGTGTTCATCCGGCCCGATACGGATGTCTTTTTCCTGCTGTCGTTCCTGAACGAACTGATCGCCACCGGTGGCGTGGACCAGGCCAAGGTCCGCAAATATATGAAGAACTACGAGGCCGCCGAGCGGATCGCGAAGCAGTGGCCGGCCGAGCAGACGGAGAAGATCACCGGGATCCCGGCGGAAAAACTCCGGGAGGTCGTCCGTGCCTACCGCACGGCGAAAGGCGCGGCGCTCTATTGCTCCACGGGGCTCAATATGGCGGCGAACTCCACGCTCGCCTACTGGGTCCTCAATACGATTAACGCCGTGTCGGGGAACCTCGACAAGCGGGGCGGCATGCTGGTCTCTAAGGGTCTCGTGGACCTGCCGAAGCTCGGCAAGATGGCCGGGGTCGGAAAGCCCAGCCGGCGGCGTTCGCGCATCGGCGGCTTCGAGCCGGTCATGGACAGTTACCCGGCGGGAATCCTGCCTGATGAGATCCTGACGCCCGGGAAGGGGCAGATCCGGGCCCTGTTCGTTTCGGCCGGCAATCCGCTGCTGTCGTGTCCGAACGGCGCCCGCATGGAAGAAGCCCTGAAGAAGCTTGAACTGATCGTCTCGGTCGACATGTTCCGGAACGAGACCGGCAACCTCGCCCACTACATCCTGCCGGGGCTCTCGTTCTTCGAGCGGCCTGACCTGCCCATGCCCGCGAACGGGTTCCAGCCGATTCCGTACCTCCAGTGGACCGATGCCGTTGTAAAGCCGGACGGCGAGCAGCGGGATGAATGGTGGATCTATACGGAGCTGGCCCGCGCCTGCGGCATCGACATTTTCGGCGTGAAACCGGCGCAGGGGTATTTCAACCTGAACCGGCTCGTCTCGAAAATCCCGTTCGTGGGAGACCGGATCGGCTTCAAGCCAGAATTGTCGATGAACGCGCTCGTGCTGGCTTCCCGTCAGGTGACGCCGGGAGACCTCAGGCGGAAACCTCACGGCGTCCTGCTGAAGCCCAATCCCGAGAACGTGTTTCTGGGTAAGGGGGTACTCACGGACGACGGCAAGGTCGATCTCGCACCGCCGGACTTTGTTGAGGATTCGAGGAAGCTCGTCCGCGATTATGCCGACGAACTGGCGGGCCGCGACAAGCTCAAGCTGATCTCCAAGCGCGAGCGGTTCACCCATAACTCCTGGATGCACAACATCGGCGAGTTCGTGAAGGGCGAGCGCAAGACGAATTACCTGTACATGCATCCCGAGGATGCCCGCCGTGCGGAACTTGAGGACGGCGATATTGCCGAAATCAGTTCGGCGACGGCGACGGTGTCCGCCCCGGTCAAGATCACCGACGAGATGATGCCGAGAGTCGTGGCGCTTCCGCACGGCTGGGGGCATGGGAAGGCCGAAGGCCTGTCCATTGCGAAGGACACCACCGGCGCAAACGCGAACCTGCTGGCCGCCGACGGACCGGACTCGCTCGAGCGGTTCGCCGGGATGGCTCACCTGAACGGTATCGCGGTGCAGGTTCGTCGTGCCCAGCAGCCGATGGCCGAAGCGGGGTAAGTTCGAGGGCCTCCCCGTCGACCACCAGGCTCCATGATAACCACCCCCTGCGGTTGCTTTTGCGGGGCGGGCAGTTTCATATTTTACTGATACAGGGCTTTAGAGCCATTGAATTGAAGGGATGACACTCATGCTTTCCAGCAAGATGATTTTGCGCGGGCTTTCCTCGGTTATTCTCGCAGGCGGGATTGCCGCCTGCAGCAGCGACGGATCGAACCCGGCCTTTACGCCGGGGACCTACACGGGTGGCGTGCTGATCGAGGGATATGAATCCACTGATTCGGTATCGGCGGCAGAAACCCCGTTCGAGGAGGCCCCTTCGCTCTACGGCACGATCGAAATTGAGGTCGGTGAGGACAATTCGATCAGCGGAACGCTGGAAATCGATGAACTTCTGACGGGTTCCGATGGCCCGGGCGATTATGATCTGACTGGCACCGCGAACGCCGACGGCACCTTCAGCTTTACCGCCGGGGACTACGAATTCGAGGGAACACTGAATGACGACGGGACGCTGAATGGGGAAGTTTCTGGCCCTGACGGTCAGTCGGGCGTTGTCGGCGCGTTCCTGATTGAAGGTGGAGATATTCGTCTGGCCTGCGGAACTCTCTACTGGAGTATGGACGAGATTTCACCTGCGACTATTAG